>CAKRUB010000026.1 GCA_934402375.1 uncultured Acetatifactor sp. | reverse complement strand
TGAATTTCTTCTGTATAGGCAGTCGCTTTGCCTGTCAATGCCTTGCTTCTGCGGATCTTCTCCTTCTTCTCGGCATCAATGCTCTTTTTTCCCTTGCCGGATGTCCCTCCAAGCTCGGCAGTATCCTTCATTTCCGCAGTCTTTTCCCTATATAATGCGAGCGAATCCGGCTCTGTCGTCTGGTTCGCATAGCTCTCCTGCGTCAGCTGCAAAAAACGCTCATCAAACGCCGTTGTCTCTATCGTCTGCTGCTCCTGCGTGTTGATCTGAAGCTTGTGTTCCCGCTCCTTCTGCAGCTGATTCTCCATCATACCCTTCCCGTCCATTATTGTCCCCCTTGTTCTCTGTCATTTCCATAAATTCCACTGCAAAAACAAGTCGTCTCTTCTGTCTGACCAAAAAGCCGTTCAAACAACGCCTGCGCCTGCGTCGTGGAAAGTGTCATCCGCACCATCGTCTCCGGCGCATATAATTCATCCAGATGTTCTATGGCACAAGCCAGCAGCTTTGCAAGTACTATGGGATTGCTCTGCATGATCCAGCAATAATCCAGCGCAATTCCTTTCTCCTCTCTCCGCAGAAGTACCGCTCCCTGCACCTCGCCACCCCTTATTGCTGCGAAGCTCGCCGGTTCTGCGGAAAGGTACGGCTGCATCGGCAGCGCCAGCTGCTCCTTTAACCATTTCTCACATACGCCCCGTTCTCTTGCCGAAAGCTGGTGCAGCGGACGGATGCCGCTTCTGTTCGTCCCGAGCTGTGGCAGCAGTTCCCCGTTCAAACGCCGAAGCGTGACCGCCCCTGCCGGAAATGCTGCCGTGTCGATGAAGAAACCGCTGTTCTCCAGAAAAGGAGTCAGCAGACGCCGCTCTCCCTCTTCCACATAAGAAATGCGAATTTCTCTTCCCTCGCGCCAAGTCTCCTGCAAGAAACGCTGTATCAACGCTTTTCCAAGCCCGAGACGCCTTGCCTGCGGTCTGACATATATGCTCTCCAGTACAACGCCCTGCTCGTCTTCTTCCCACACAAGCGCTCCCTGCGCTTCATCCAGAAACCGGACGCCAAGCGCATGCAGCCCTTCCCTCCGGTTCATCAGCTCCACAAACAGCTCCTGCGGGATGCAGATCGCCCAGTCCGCCAATTCTCCGGGTGACAGCAACTCACACCTCATATCTTCCGTCTCCTTTACCGTAACCTGCCACATCTCAGATGTCTTATTTTAAAGTATAACATAAAGGAGTGGAAAAAACTATAGTTCAAGGCTCCAACTTTTCATCATTCATTTTTCCCTATCCTCC
Source organism: uncultured Acetatifactor sp. (assembly GCA_934402375.1). Classification (GTDB taxonomy): domain Bacteria; phylum Bacillota; class Clostridia; order Lachnospirales; family Lachnospiraceae; genus Acetatifactor. Next base: position 41,927 of record CAKRUB010000026.1, on the reverse strand, counting down.
TCTATTGGTTCCTCAATCTTACCACTATTTGCACATTCGCTGCAAAAAAGATTGCTATTCATGGTATAGGGGGTAGCTTTTTCATTCCTAATTAATTTCATCTAGTTCTCCTTCTATCTACTATTTTCTCCGATCAATATTTTGCTGATAAATCTTTCGAAATAAATTATCTGATAATATATACATATAATTTTTCATTTTGTAAAAAAACGATATGTCTTACTCTGACCAGAGTTTTTATCTTTTGTTATTTGTTGTCAATCAACCTAAATATGTAATTTACAATTAATCCACACATAATATTAATTAATATTTGTTCTACAATGTTCATGTCTCTTCCTTCAATTTTACTATTTTGAACGTTCAAAGTTATTATGAAAGAATAACTTGTGTTATTTTTAGATTTTATTTTATATTTGATAATTTTAGATTTTTTTAATAATTTATCTTTTCTAACTTTTTTCTCCAGATATGTGCTCAACAATTTCAACACACATTTCCACATCAAATTATGTACTTTCAATTTGCAAAGTTACATTTAGCCAGAGGGACGCTGCTTTCGCCGCGATACTGGGGTCAAAAGCTCCGATAGGCTGTAATTGTCTGAATTGTTTGAATGTGTAGAAACCTTTAGTTGTGCTTAGTGGTGACAAAAAAGCGTTATGAGCAAAAATCCGCCTGTTTGAGCGTAGCGAGTTAAGGATTTTTGTGAATGCACTTAGTTGTTTGGTCAACACTTAGCACTACTTGGTTTCGGAACCCTGAAAACAATTCAGACAATTACAGCCAGATGAGGCTTTTGCCCCCAGTATCTCGCCGCGAAGAGTGTCCCTCTGGCACGTTATCTATTGCCATACCATGGCAAAGTACCGCTTCTTATAATAGAAAGGAAACCGCAAACTGAAATAAACGAAGGGCACTCGTATTACACATTTCATGCAAGTGTAAGAACGAGTGCCTCGATTATTCACATAAGCACACTGCCATTGAGAGTAAACAAAAGTAAACAAATTGTTTAATATTTTGAGAGAACAAAAAAGACCGGAAACGCTGTATTTATCAGCATTTCCGACCCCTTTTAACCAATAGCGAGAGGGGGATTCGAACCCTATCGGGGCATCTATGAGACAATGCCCATAAACAGCCGTTTTCCGAAGAAACGCAGTAAATACAAGGCTTTTCGAGTTTCATAAATTGTAATTCAGTCCGAACATTGGTTCTGTTTTCCAACATTTTAGAACACTATGCAACACGAAATGCAACACGAATTTCTCCGCTATGGCAAGGAAAACGCTGCAAGAAAAAATGAGGATGCAACACGCACCCTCATTTTTTCTTTTCTTAATTATATATGTGTGTCACATCCCCAGCATTGCCCGCCACGATCTGCCCTTTGCAGTGATCTCACCGTCCGGTCGCTGCAACTTGACCACTCTCGTCTGGTATGTCCTGACTGCTGCATCAAAGAGCTTGCCCGCAGACTTATCCAACTCCCCGGCGTAATAACCGCACTGCTTAAGCAGCTTTTGGATGGGCAGGACAACATTGTGTTTGCTGTTTTTGCTCCGGCTGATTGTGACGGTCTTGCTTAAGGTCTGCCTGCCCGCCTTGCCGTCGATCCCGGCGCGGAGACACATCTGCACCTCTCTCACAAAGTCCTCATGTCGGTAATCTCCCGCCTTGACGATGCCGGACTGCTTGATCTGCTCCGGCACCTCGACCGCCCAATAATACTTAACCTGACTCACAAACAGCTCCCATGTGTTGCAAGCCCGCACCGCCTTGGTGGATGCCGGATCATTGATATATACCATGCCGCTCGCATAGCCATAGGCAACCACATAATGTCCGGATTTAGTCCAATTACCCTTGCCCATGCAGGCAATGATCCAATTACCCTTTTGCAGCTCCGCGAGTGCCTGCGCGTGGACTGCCGCCTTTGTGCGACCGTAAACGTTGGATGTGTTCAGCCGCCGCACCTTTACACCATACGCCGCCGCGCAGGGTACAAAAAAGCTATAGCTTGTCCCTGACTTATATGCCTTGTATCCGTGCTGCCGCGCCCAGCTCGCCGTGGTGAGCGGATCGATGTAGGGGCTTACCAGCGCCGTCAGTACGTCCGCGAGTGCTGTCGGTCCGCAGCCCGCGGACTTGATGGTGGATGTCTCGCCATCTGCCGCGTATGTATTGCTGCCCCATCTGGGATCTGTCTGCTTGTAATCTACCGGCTTAATCATTGTCCGCTTCCTCCTTATCTTCTGTGCCATCGAACGCCGCCTTATCCTCGACCTGTTTCTTTATGTATTTCACAATGGGGAGCAGGAAAGGCGGCATCTTTACTCCGATGTCAATCATGTTTTCGAGGATGCTGATAATCTCATTTACGACGAGCCACACTGCGACAATCGTTGCTACGACAAACGGCACAGCCAGATCAATCCCCGCAGTACTCACGGCATACTGGATTAGGATATCCATAAATACCCCGACTACCACAAGCAGCCACATACAGATCTTTTTGATAATGCCCCGGATGCTCTTGTAGCTGCTGATGTTATCGTTACGATACTTGACAGCACACAGCCCGGTCGCATAATCAATGATGTTACATCCGACCAACAACAACACAGGCACGGCCAGTATGCCCAGACAGCTCATCAGTGCGGACATAGCCGTAATAACAGTTACTTTTACCTTGTCCATAATTATAGACCTCTCTTTCTTTTTTTTATAGCAGGAGCCGCATTCTCCTACAGTAAAGACGGCGGCTCTTATGCTCAATTTTCGTAGAAGTCAAAAGTGCAATCACACAAATAACCAGATATATCATTATCTGTAAGCACTGATAACCTGATACACTGATAGTCTTGCACTGCATTTGAGACGGTATACCCTGTCTGATTAGTCGCATTTTGGCGTATGATAGCTACCCCTTGGATCACTAAGCTTTTTATAGTCTTGACTCCATATTTACTATACGGCGATTGATATGTCGGTATAAAAATAACATATCCTTTTTTACCTTCTGGATCGTTTTGAAGCTTTGAAACATATCCACGCAATGTAACGTCTGTGTAGTTGGTATATGGATATGCTACCTTTTTTAAATTGCTATTTACATCAGTAAAACCCTCATTGATTCTTGTTTCCAGATCGTTCATGTTGGCGGCGGAAAACGCATCACCTTCCTGAGATATCTGTCCCTCTTCCCTGGATACGGTAACGATCTCATTTGTTCCATCTGTCTTAGTCAGCCGTCTCCGTGTCGGGTACTCTGCCATTCGATCCTTCCATACTTTCTTAATCCATCCCATATCTTTATCCTCCTTATAAAAGTAGTCCTATCGTGTCACCGGCATAGATTTCCTCACCGGCGTAATAAACATAATTTGCGGTAAATACCTCATACACATCATGCAGAATCCGCTCAATATCGTTGAGTTTTTGATAGCTGTTGATCGGCTGCACCGGCACCGACGGGGTCTCCACGTATCTATACCCAACGGATCTGATTGTCTCCACATTCGCAAGCATCGAGGTAAAGTATGAAGCGTTCGGATACCGCGGAAGATCATCCTTGCGCGTGGTAATCTCAATGTTCAGGAGCTGCGCAATGACGTAGCAGTCATTCTCAATCCGTTTCAGATCAGACAGATTCAGCGCACCCTTCATCCTGCCTCCCAGCCACTCCGCCCTCTCCTCCGCGGAAAGATTGTTCCATCCTCTCCGCTGCAGCTCCAGCACACGATCCACATCCTCCTGCGTCCGGTCATACACAAACCACGGCAGGACATATTCAACCGTACCATCGTATGTGCTTTTATTGCCCGCCTCATCGTACATCTCCAGATAGATGTGGTAGAGGTTGTCCTCCGCCACATCCACCGTAGCCCTCCATTTCACAGGATCGACTTCGTCCTGGATAAACACCGTATCAATACCGTTTACCACTCCGGCGACGTACACAATGTCAGTAGGCAGCTCCAGACTGATTGTACCCGTGGCCATCAGCTCACCTCCACTGTAATAGCTACGCTGGTGCTGACATTTGTGGGATTAGGAGCGAGCGTGACGCTGTTCAATATTGGCACTGTGGTATCCAGCTTTACCTTGATTGTTACACTGCTGGTCTTTCCCGCACCGTCTTTGGCGGTCACCACAATGGTATTCTGCCCCTCCGCCAACGTGATCGCCTTGGAAAAAGATCCGTCTGTTCCCACTGTGACGCTGCCTACACTTGCACCATTTAATGTAATGGTCACCGATACCGGACTGGATGTTGCATCATTGGTTTTCCCGGACACCGTTGCGGCGGATTTATTTGTAATGGCTCCCGTAGTCGGCGATGATACCGTAAGCGTGGGCGGCACCGTATCCACCGTAAATGATGCTGTCACTGCTGTAGCTGCATTGCCATCATTATCTGATGCGTTGATGGTAATATTGTGTTTTCCGTCGGTAATGGTTGCCTGCGGCGTAAATGTAAATTGATACCCATTGGTAATGCCGGTATAAGCCATCCCCGTACTTGTAGCAGTGTATGTCGTATTATCCAGTTTAAATTTGACCGTTGACAGATTAACTCCGCTGCCCGCTGCCTCATCCGTGACCTTAAACACAATAGCCTGCTTGTTATTGGTCACATATGCACCATTAGACGGGGACACGAGCGCAATCACCGGCTTCATGGTTTCTTTGACGACCAGCCTCAAGGCAGCTCCCAGCGTGGCATCCGTAGCGTCCTTGGTTACTACTGTGCCCGCGTCATTAGTCACCTCGACCGTAACCGGATAATACTTATCCGGCTGCGTATACGATGTGGTAGACGGTGCCGTGATAGACCCTGTCCACTTGCCATTACTCAGAGTGAGATTCGTCCACACCCCATTAATTTTTACTCGTACCTTTGATATTGCCATTAAATTACTCCTATCTCCTGCCCCGCGATCAGGTCATAATTGTTCTGGCGGGCATATTGCAAATCTGTTACCGATATGTCCTCCACTACTACCGTTACCGTCACCTTTGTCTTTGTGTTGACCTTCTGGCTTGACAGTTTCACGCCATAGATCACCGGCTTTGTCTCCATCAGATCAACCCCCTCTCCCCTACATAAAACTCGCTGGTATACGCCAAATCTGTCACCACTGTACTGTACCCGCGGCACTTTGCCGTAGCAATATATCCCCCGGTCAAATCCACACTCTGACTCTCTACCAGAGTCGTAGACGATCGGCCATTCAGAGCTTCAATATTAATCCAGTTTCCCACCTGCTCCTGTTGCTCCAGATACTTCATGTCTACCTTCTGCCGCAGTGCATAATAGCTCAATAGGCTATCCGCCACATCTGGCAGCCGGTCAGCATTGTACAGCGTGCAGTCCGTAAATTTCTTCAGATTCTCCGTCTCTCCGGCTTCCAGCATCGGAACATTCTTCTGATACGCAAACGCTGCGTTGGCATATTTCCGCCCGGAGATCACGCACTCCCCTGCTGTCTCCATATGGATTACCAGGTAATTGGTCTTTACCGTCTGGATTGTTCCCACCGTGGCAGTAATGCTCTCCGGCTGATACGGTTCCGAGAAGGTGATTCTGGTCTCACCTGCCTGTAGACTCCCCTTATAAATATCCGAAGTCTTTTCTTCCAGCGCATATCTCTTACACTCAATCGACACTCCCGAGACATATTTATCGAGCGCTACTTTGGTATGTCCGTTAAATTTCCTGTCAAGTCCTACCGTAGACGATACATACCGATCCGGTTTATATACCTTAATGGTGTCGCTCCGGCTGTCATCTGCCACAGCCCCACAGGCAAAACATATCCGCTGCAATGCCTTGCGACAGGTTTGGACTCCCAGATAGCCGGTCAGCATGACCTCCTCCACCTCATCCGCGATGCTGTATTGCATAATTCCCGCCGCGGCGAATACCGACCGCAAGATGTCCCCCGCTTTCACATTCTGATAGATTTGTCCATCATAAAAAATATACTTATCCATCAACCCCACACCGTCGATGAGCTTAAATGTCGCAATGTTATTGGAAAACGAAAAATCATCCACATAGAATGCACCAATGGGAATCCACTCTCCATCCCGGAACTCCGCGAGGTTTACTTCCTGCGTCTTCTGGATGGACTTCCATGCACCGTCCTCATTGCCGATGTCAAAGTCGTTATTTACGTCCACTATAGACAAATCTGCTTTATTGATCGGAAGTGTAGCAGAAGTGACGTCGATGTCCTCCTGCACCTTCCCGGACTGCACCATGTCCTGATCCCATACAATGTATTTACCGTAGAGGATATACTGGAGCTTAACATAGCGCTCCGGGTATGCTGTCCGAACGAACTCGATCTCAATCCTGCCATAGTTCTGCACCGGGTTGCTGCACACATATATCAGGTTATCCGGGTAAAAAGTCTTGCTGATCAGCTTGACCCCGGACACTGTGTACCATGTGATCACCAGCTCTGCCGGATAATCATCCACAAAATACAGAGTAATTCCCGCGGACGAGTGCTGCGCGGTAAACTGTATTTTCAGCTTCGGATTATCTTCAAAGGTACAATCGCTCTTTGACTGATCCTCACTCCAAAAGGCAATGTCCTCTGGCTCTTCCGGCAAGATACTCTTCTCCCCGGATAACACAAACTGATTCAGCTCCGTGGTGCCGTAATCCTTTTGAAGGTATTCTGCCTCAAACAGTTCGATATTGCCGATGGACTGGTTGTCATTTGTAGAGGGCGTTGCATCTGACAATGCAGTCACATCTATGAACTTCATCTCCGCTCTGCAATATGTCATCATGTCACCTCTCTGACCTTGTAGGGCTTCTTGGATGTCATTTTCCAAGATAATCCTTTATACTGCGCTCCGTTATCCAATACCTTCTCAACCTCATCTTTAATAGAAGAAAAATATCCATAAAAATCAAATTGTTTGCTTGCATCCGGCAGAGATACGCTGTGAAAGCGGTTTTCGCAGTCCGTGATATGTTCTATCAGCGCGTCATATGTTCCGGGATCATCTATCGTGCCGATGGATATTGTATAATTTTTGTACAGCCCGATTGTCTCAATCTTGATGTCCCCGTCTTCTGTTCTTACTGCATAATTCTCCAAAAAGTCCAACGTTCTTTTGATAGACACAAGAGGGATGTTATATGTAGTTCCGTCTATGATCAGACCCTGCGTGTATTTCTGCGCCATATTCCATCCCTCCCTATCCTTCTGCAATTCCTAACCGCACTTCTTCGTTTCTCAGATGCGGTAAAAAAAGTCTGCCGCACGTTTCTCCATCCAAGACCAGCGAGGCATCTACTGACCCGCCTGTTTCCGGCAGTCTCTCCGCTATCTTGGCAGCAAGTTCATCCATCCAGCCTGTATTATTCTCAAGCGGCAGCACCGCTTCTCTTCCAGCTTCTCCGATTTCCGCGAGCGTCCTGCCGGTTGTGATGCCGCCGTTGGCAAGGCGGGGAATGGAAACACCACTTAAATGTCCGAGGCTGAAACCAAAGGATTTTCCGCCCAGTCCCGGCACCCAGTTCGGTACATCAAAGTGCAACCCATTCAGTGCATCAATACAGGTATTAATGCCATTTACTACGCCATTCGCCATTCCTTCTACTCCGCCAAGAATAGAATTTATAATTCTCCTGATTGTCTCCCAAATGCCGTTGAAAATATTAACTGTAATATTCTTTAGTCCGGTAAATATGTACGTCCACTTGCTGTTTATGGAATTTAAAAAGCTGATAATGATATTAAAAATAAAATTAACCACAGTTTTTACCGTGTCGCGAATGGTATATATCGCAGTACGTACAATACCACTTATCGCATCTAACACAGTCTGTATGATGGTTCGTATCAACGTAAACTTTTCCTGTACAAATCCTGTTATAATTCTCAACACCCCGGAAAAAATATCCGAAACACCATTCCATGCCCTATCCCAGTCTCCAGTAAATACGCCTACCAGAAAATCTATGATCCCCTTAAATACTCTGATAATCCCCGAAACAATGTCCGCAAAGCATCCAAATAACGACATAGCCCCTTCCATAAGGTGCTGAAAAATAGGGATTAGTACCGGAAGTATGGTCTCAATTATCCAACCGATAAAGGGAACTATTACACCCTCCCACAATGCTTTTAATGCATCCACAATGCTTCCGATCAGACTAAGGAACTGGTCTATCATCGGCTGAACGTGCTGCTCCATGACTTCATGGAACTTGGTTGCAAGACTTTCAAGTACCGGCTGCACATATGTATTCCAGAACTCCAGAAACTTCTCTGAAAGCTCGTCCAGACCGTCCGTCAAGCTCTGCATCAGCGGATGGATATGCTCGTCATACAGTGTCACCACGCCATCTGTAAAATGCTGCACCGTCTCCGAAATCGTTCCGGTGACATTCTCCACGACCTCAAGAATCCCTTCAAGGGCTGTCCTGATTCCTTCGCTGTTATTCACAAACGGGTCAATCAACAGATGCAGTAAGTCGTCCCTAAACTGTGCAAATAAAAGCGTTACTGATTCAACAACATCCGTGAAAATACGAATCAGATTTGCCGTGATCTGCTGCCCGTCCTCGCTGCCGAAGGCTTCAAATACATACGCAAATGCATCCGCCGCTTCTCCCGCAAGCTGCGCCACATCAGCTCCAATATCAAACATCCTAATCAGGAAGTCCTTGATTCTGCCACCGTTGCTTTCCAGATAGATGGATAAGCCGCCCAGAAGATTCTCCCCGATCGTAGCGCCTACGCTCCCGATGGATGCAGCTGTCTGCCCGATGCTGTAGGCTATGGTGGATGCACAACCAGACGCCGCGCCGCTCACCTCCGGGCTTGTAAAGATGCCAATCAGCGAGTTCTTAATGGATGTGCAGCTTGTCTTGATGTTGGCCAGATGAGCTTCAACATCCAAACGTTCCCACGCATCATCCCACCCCTGAATGACTTCTGATCTCATCTTCTTGAGGAAGTCGAAGAAAGGCTGCATCTTTTTTGATAATGCGTCACCGGTAGGTACTTCCTCGTACAAGTCGGATGATGCTCCACCGCCGCCAGAATCACTCTTGCTCAGTACGTTCAAGTCATCAAAGGATGCGAGTGCTCCGGCGGCTTTCTTGGCAGCGCCGGAGGTCTTTTCCAGTGACTTGGCATAATCAACCTGTTGCTGTTTGGCTCTGGTCCATGTGCTCTGCCCACTGAGCAGCGCAATAAACTGATTCATGGCATTGATTGCTTTCGTCAGCCAGTCACACAGCCGGGACAGCGCCGGTGTCACCATAGATACGATGGGCGCCGCCAATGCCCCCAACGCTGCCTTGAGTGTAGCCGTCGCAGATTTCATTTCCGACATCTTAGAATTAAAATCCGCGGAATACTTCGCCATGTTCTGTATGCCGTCCTTAAAAGCTGCGACCATAGCATTAAAGCCTTTAGATATCCAGTTGAAAACGAGCAGCGAAAGCGTTATTCCCTTCAGTCTCGACAGGAATGTAGACATCAGACCAGCGGACTTTTTTGCTGCCTTTCCGACCTTTTCAATCTGCTTCGCACCAGAACCGACTTTAGCTTCCTTGGCGGCGACCTCTTCCATCTTCCGCCTAAGGACGTTCATTTGGTTATTGGCATCACCTAGTTTATCTGATAACCTTTGATACTCTGCTGTTGCCTTTGGTTCCTTATAGGCAGTTCCCTCCTGAACCATTCTGCGCTGATATTCTTGTGCCGCCCGGATGTCTGCCCCGACCTCCTCGATTTTCTTATCCAGCATATCCCAAGCTGCGCCAGAAGTTTTTCCATTGGCAACCATTTCGTCTTGGCGCTGTAGAAGTTTATCAAATTCCACGCTGGAACGATGTAACGCATCTGATATGTCTTTATACTCCTCCGTCGGGACTTTCTGCTGTTCCAGCTTGCGCATTTCGTCTTCAAGCCGCGCGGCTTCCCTAGCTGTCTTCTGAAACTTAGCTTCCAACTGTAACAGCTGACTGGATGCATCTCCATTATCAATTTTTGTCTTTATCCTGATTTCTCCATCGTACCCGCCAGCCATCTAAAGCCTCACTTTCTAAACACTGCCAGAGCTTCCTGTTCTGCTTTCTTCTTCGCCCTGATTCGTTCCATCATGGCGTCAAATTCATCGATCTTTGCCTTTTCGTCTTCTGTGTATTCCTTCTTCACTTCCGTCTGTTCCAGCGCATAAATCTTCTGCGCCTCCTGAATAGCGTTCCTTTCTTCTTTGTCCATCTTTGCGGTGATCTTCTTCCGGCGTATCTCGATGACCTGCATAAATGAGGACTGCTTTTCCGGCATATTCCACAACAGACCGCAAAACATCCACCAGTGCATATCAGCCAGAGAGAGGTCTACCCCGTATATCTGCCGGAAGTCTGCGTAGATGCGCCACTGGTCGACATCGTAATCAATCAGCCTGCGCTTGTCCTCCGAAGAGCCGGGCTTATCATGGAACCATCCATTCAGAAACCATTCCACACATTCCTGCAGCTCATAGCCTACCGGATGCTCCCGGTCATCGAACAGCAGCCAGATCAGCGCGTCACTCTTCTCATACTCATTCAGCTCCTTGTCATACTGCACAAGATATACCTGGATTCCGATACGGAACGATGTATTGACCTTGTATCCGTTCCATTCATCGGGCAGAGGATCGAGCATGACGTTAATCATGCCCGCGCTCCTTTTCTGCCGGAATTGTACCGCTTTCTGGTCATCTCATAGCGTTTTCCGAAGAGTTTGTTCATGACCGGGATTACCTGTTCCACAAAGTCAATCAGCGCAACTTCATCCGGCGTAATATCGCCGTAAACGCTACCGACCGTGTTCTCGCCAAACAGACCATCGATTTCCTCAACGATCTGCTTCAAATACTTCACACGGATCTCGTTGATCTGTAACGCTTTCTCAATCTCCCCGGTTCCTGTCCCTTCCTGACCATGCTCCTCTTTCCATGCAGCAGCTTCCTTCTCGCAGTTCGCGGAGATTTCCTGCAGGTTATTGATGATCCTGCCGAATCGCTCTGCTGTACCCGCATCCGCCACATTGACGCGCAGGACTGTAACCAGCTCGCCGTCTTCGTTTTTGATTGCAATCTTTTTCAGACCGCTGTCTAATACCAGTTCTTCCATAAAAATTACCATCCTCTCTCAAATGGGGCAGGAGAGAGAAGTACCCGCCCCATTATGTTAATTTTTGATTAACACCTACTCCGTTTTTGCAGCCCAAGAATATGTACCGTCCGTGCTGTCGACCGTAATCGTTCCGAGCTCGACGTCACCATTACCATTGATCTGTACAGACGAGGTTAATGTGTCACCGCCCGCACCGCCGGTACTTGACGGGCATACGGTAACCGGAACACGGATGCAATCGCCCACACCATCCGTCAGATCCGTCTTGTAGAACCGGTAATAATATGTCTCGCACTTCTCGCCTGTCGGAAATGTCTTAAACATTGTGTCGATTGCCGTCTGCATCTCATCAGACAGGTAAACTCTCTCGGGCGACATGGAAAGTGCATATCCCTTCACAGCGTTGCTGGCGCTTTTCATATTGACGTACTGAACAGACTCCGTATTGGGTCCCCAATCCTCGGTAATCTCCTTATAGCCATCTCCCATCGCTACAATCTTAGGGGTCTTCCCGCCCATGAGAGAGCCGATGTCAAGCAGAGATACCATATTTGTTCTATCCTGTGCCATGTTTCTTCCTCCTATTTCTTGTAAAAATATTTCAGCTGCATATTCACAGCGTACATTACCGACTTTTCATTCTGACCACCGCCGAACACCGGGGATGTCCTTGCAATGGATTCCAGTGTCAGATGTGGGTCCTTAAATTCGATCCCACTCTCTTCCATCCATGCCGCCAGATCATTCAGCATATCCTGCGCCTCCAGACTTGCCTTGTTGGTGGTCGGCGAGCACTTGTAAATCACCTGAAACGGCAGCTGCGCCACATAACTGCCGCTCACATACTTTTCCAGATACACTGCGCCCGGCATGGGGAATAATCCGATAGACCGATCCGCATTGATGGAGTTCCATTTGATGGTGGCATTGTCCGCCTTAAATCCCCGGGGATAACCTGGATATGCCATCACCAAGGCGAGAAGCCCTTTTCCTGCGTTCTCCGCATCCCGGATAGTAAGTTTTTCTTTTTCGTCCACTTATACACCTCCAACCTCAAAGTGAGGTAAAATATCCTCATACTTGTCTACGGTCGTGACCTTATAAACATCATCGAAGTTCTCGTACATCCACTCATACGCATATTCTTCCGGCAGCTCCACATCTGAGCGGTCTCCCTTAACAAAGAAATCCTCCGCGGAATGGAATGTAATATAATCCTGCTTTTCCTCTTCCGGCAGCGCATCCCATGCTTTCGGGGGAAGGTACTGCTTCGCCATATTGGCAAAATCTATGTAGAGCTTCACTGCATCCGCACTGTCCATGCCACTCTTGGAGACGTTCGCGCCCTTGGTTTCCACAAGGTCAACTCCATCGAGCAATGTCGGGTAATATGTTTCTTCCTCGGTTTCCGCGTTGAATGAGCGGTTGAAAAGGGTAACGGTCTTATTATCAAAGAATCCCATCATTCATACCCCGCATACAGTAACCCGGTACCGGACAGGTACTCGCACACCACATCACGGCAAAGCCGATTCTGCGCTGTCTTATCCCCCAGCACCTTATCAATAAGTGTCTCATTGCTCCCGAAGCTGATAGACCGCCCGCCGGAAGACATCGACTTCACATTACCACCCTTTTCATCGTTGGAATGATTGGTCTTAAAATCAATCTGGTAGAGCAAGTCCGCCAGTGCACAGGTGGCTTTCTGGATGCGCTCGTCAACTTCTTCCTTGGCTGCATCATTGATGTTTCCATAGGTCAGTTGGTTCAGCTTGTCAGATGCGCGGTCTTCCCACTTAGGGAAAAGGGACTCCTCGATAGAATCCCCATAGTATTTTTCTTTGTAAAAGCCATATGTGGTATATCCCATCTCGGAATCCCTCCTATTCCTACGCGCTCTGTGCAGCTAAAAACTCTTCGATAATCTCTGCTTTCACAGATTTTGTAATCGAATAGCCCTTATATGCTGCCAGACCTTTGATCTGCTCAACAGTCAGTGCATTAAGTTCTGCCTCGGTGTAATCATGATCCTCCGCTGCATCAGGATCTACAGTACCAACGACCACGCCATCCAGTTTTTCTGCGAACAACTCAATGCCTGACACAACCGTGTCCTTGCATGTAAGGTTGTCGTAGTCTGCCACTTCGTGGATGCCAATGTATCCGGTATCATCAGATGTAAAGCTGAACGCTTCTCCAAGATCCGCACCGTTTACTGCGATATAGTACAGAACCACGTTATCAGACACTGTAGAATACACCGCGCCCTCCGGCATGGATGAGTTCATGAACAGAGTGCCGTAGCCAAGGAAATTCTGCACATAGGTCATTCCGAACGCTGTCTGTGTCGTGATCTCCTTGTCTCCCAGATAGTCATATACAGTTACCGGATTGACGAAGTGCACAGCTGCCACATCATCTGTATCAAACAGGCTCAATAACTTGCCCATATTGGTAGCAAGCACTTTTTTCAGATTTACTCCTGAAGTCTTCTGGGTACCCGTTGCAAGGAATGTAAAGAAATTAGAGCGGATGCCACGCTGGACATCATGGAGCATCTCTTCTGTGGTCATATTTACAGCCTGATTAAATCCATATGTGGTAATGGATTCTGCTGTGGTGGCTTTTCTCCACTTCTTAAGTGTGATCTCCTTGTAGTCAACCGCCTTGATCTTGTACTTAGACAACGGAATGGTCTCACCCTCTGCAACAATTCCATTCTCCAGTATTCCCTCTGCCTTATAGGTCTTTAATACCGTACCGGCTTCCTTCGGAATCTTCCTTGTAATTCCAAGCGCTTCAATCAGCTTCGTCACGGAATACTTGAATCTTTCAGCAAAATCCAGTTCCCGGATCTGCGCATCTGACAACACTGTTTTTGTAATCAAATTTGTTTCTACTGCCATAATCATTCTCCCTTCTGAAACAGACCAATATTTTCTCTAATGGCTCTCTGGCGCTCTGCCGGATCTTTCATAGCCATGATCTGGTCTTTTGTCAATGTTTCCCCAGTATTGTTTTTCTGCTGGGTTGTAAATCGTGCTTTGTTCTGCTCAAGGTGCTGCTGCTCTTCATTCACAAAGGCACTCGCATCTCTCTTTTTGGCATCTTCCAGCAAATCATTGAATCCGATCAGCTTGCCATCCTTAACCGACACAGAAGCAGCAATATCAGCCATAATAGCCTTTCTTGCAGATTCAGAAGAAAACTTGATGCTCTCACAGGCTTCCTTTAACAGATCATTCTTCTCGCGCTCTGCAATCTTGGCATCATAATCTTTCTTTGCCGTCTCAGCCTTCTCTTTCCACTCATCCCGTTCCTTTGTGATGGTTTCAAGATCCTTGCCGTCAAATCCCTTCATCGTCTCTTCTGCGGTCTCTGCGCGGGTCTTGTACTGGTCGCGTTCTTCCTCTGCCTTTTTTACTTTCTTATCAAGCTCACCCTTGGAATACACTTCCTCTCCAATACTCTTCTTGATAGATTCTTTCTGCTCCTCTGTCAGTTCCAAACCAAGCTTTTCAAGTTCCGTTACAACTTTTACCATGTTTCGTCCTCTTTCTTTCTAAGTTTTTACTCCGGTCAGTCCGGCGCGATTGAGTTGCTATTTAATCCATAGCTGGCAATTCAGGACGAAGGGCTTGAACCTCCATCTTCCCTCTTCAGGTCTGCACTTCCTTTTGTGCTAATCCTGATTAAAACAAAAAAAGCCAGCCACTTAGATTTCTCTAAGTGACCGACTCCAGCGAATCCCTATCATTGCCCAGTGGCAATAATGACACTATTTTATTTCAATTTCCTCCGTCGTCTTCCCCTTTGGAACCTCTACGACAGCTATTTTCCCCTTTCTCACCCTGATCTCAATGTGGGAAAGCTTCATCAAGCGCTTTTCATCTATCTCTATTCTGACCATGACCTGCCCCCTGTCAAAACAATCATATCACAGATCGGGATAAAATTTGTACCAATTTTATCCGGTGCTATTCATTTGTCAAATACATTGTAACACAGGAATAAAAAAGATTTGTGCCAAAATAAAAGAAGGAACATAACGCTCCCTCTTTTTACGCGCTTATATGCAGTACATCAGGAACGCAGGGAAATGATAGTTATCAGCGAGAGCTGATTATACGTTATCTTAAAAATAGCAAATTGCACAAAACACAAATATCTGACAATTCCCTTTGAAAAGCTCGCTATTAATAGACATATGGAACAAGACCCTCGTTTTGGATGAAATAGCCCTAAAGATAAAGGAATTTAAGAATAAGGAACATTGGCATAACTGCTGATATAGATAATATGCACAATTTGGTTGAAATAGGAGAATTGTGCATAAAAGATTGGCTTTACGGTGGTGTTTATAAATATTATAGTGTGTGTGTCTGGATTTCATACGCAAGGATAAAATAAAAGATGCTTGACTTTTGTCCGTACATATTGTAATATAAATGTACGGGCAAAAGAAAGGGGTGATATAATGAGTCCGAAAGGTAGACCAACAGATAATCCTAAGAAAGGGCGTTTTGAGATAAGAACATCCGAGGAAGAAGAGGATATGCTAGACTATTGTTGTAAAATTACTGGAAAAAAACGTAGCGAAATTGTAAGACTAGGAATAAAGAAGGTCTATGATGAATTAAAAAAATAGAAGTTGCTCCCCGACCAAAGTTCGCAACTTCTATAAATAACACAAATCACAAAGGATTTGATAAATATAACTATATCATCTCCTTTGTGAAATTTCAAGAAAAAGGAGAATATAGTACAAAATGCAGAATGAAATAAAAATATTTAACAATCCTGAATTTGGAGAGATACGTACGGTGATGATTGAGGGAGAACCGTGGTTTGTTGGCAAAGATGTGTGCCGGGCACTTGGATATGTAGACACATATTCTGGCGTGCGAAAGAATGTTGATAGGGAAGATAAGAGGGGTTGCCCGGTGGGCAGTACCTCAGGAACGCAGGAAACAACGGTTATTAATGAAAGCGGTTTGTACTCTCTTATATTTGCTAGCAAGTTAGAGAGTGCGAAGAAATTCAAGAAGTGGGTTACTTCTGAAGTCCTTCCATCCATCCGTAAGACAGGAGCATATGGACGAGCTCAGCTTCCACAGACGACAGACGGCAAGATAGCCCTTCTGGCGCAGGGGCACACAGAACTTAAAGAAGAAATTGAAAGTGTTCGGCAGGAACTTGACGACTTCAAGCGGGATATGCCGCTTCTGGCAGTTGAATGCGACAGAATCACTACGGCAGTACATAGGCGCGGTGTGGACGTCTTGGGTGGCAAAGAGAGCAATGCTTATAAAGATGTATCTTTACGCGGAAAAGTTTATCGGGACATTCACCGAGGGTTAAAGCGCCAGTTTGGCGTCAGCACCTACAAGGCAATCAAACGCAGCCAGTGTGAAATTGCGGTATCTATTATCATGGAATACGAGCTGCCCATTGTATTGCAGGAGCAGATAGAGCATTGCAATGCACAGATCAGCATGGAGGTAGCGTGATATGTACGAGGTGATTGATAAGGAATTAGGTATTGTGGCGTGTGGGCTTGAGGACTTGACGGCGGAGTATGTCGCTGCATTTTTAGGATCATGGGAAAAGGGAGCGAAAATAGGAGCCTTAACACTCTTTTCTGATGAAGCGGGTAATCTGGTGCTGAACAGAGATCACAAGAACTACCAGTTTAATCTTGAACTGGCGCAGAGCTACATGGCAGCTACCGAGGAACAGCGTAAAGCATTCAAAGAGGAGTGTACGGAACGGCTTTCGGAGGAATTGAATGTGATGGATAAGCTTATCGAGAAAAGAGAAGCGGACATAGAGATGCATAGAGCATTCAAAGCCAATGATCCAGAAGACAAGGAATGGCACATAACGAGCCACATTTTTCAGAAACATCCTGACATATATGGGGCGACCCTGATCTTCCAGTATGGAGTGATGCAGGGGAAGCGCGCAGAGCGAACAAAGAAGAAAAGACGGGCTGCAACAGCTTGAGCAAAATCCAGTGTTTTATAGGAAGAGGGAGCATACCGCTCCCTCTTTTTACAGTTTCTCGATTGATTTTTTCTCACTCTGGAAAAGTTCAATCAATGCCCCGCCACACTCAACCGTGATACCTATTTCCTGCCGTTCTTCATCCGAACGCTCTTCTGCATCCGTGACTTCCTGTGGCATCCCGACGAAAACATTATTGTCAATATCTACGATCTTTACTTTTTCTCCATATTCATATTTCCACAAGTCAATCATAAGCTGCTTTCTATTCTGTCGTATATTAGCTGTAATCGCTTTCCGACCTCGCTTGGTTCATCATCATGTTCCAGAATATCATCAACAATAATATTATCTATCATTTCAAGAATATCTATTGCATTTTGACTATGCATCAACTCTCGTATACTGGGAATATGCCTCTCCAATACTTGAACATCTTTTTCCTCGATAAACATATCTATCATTTCTCCCTATGATGTGGATTTACTTGGATCAGAGTTTTTGTAATCGGATTGATTGTTACTTCCGCATTCTTATAGATAAATTTCTGACTTGCCGCCGTCTTTGAATACCTTACCGGACGAACCTCGGCATCTGGAGATGTAAGCGTATTAACAACATCATCCACCGTAATTCCACTTCTCCGTTGCTCAACCGATCCAATAACTCTATCGATACAATGCAGAGATCTTTTTTCTAATTTTACACCATTCGACGTAACAAGTCCAACACATTTATCTTGCAGCTCCATCGCCGTTCTGCGATACAAACCATAGTCCGCTAACGGAGACACATCCCCTCTTTTTATAGCATCCGAATAATGAGCAAACAACTTCTTTTCCGCCTGATCTGACATTATCCTCGCAAATTCTGATTCACTAACCATATTCTTACCAAGGTCTGCCTCATACGCCTTATACTGCTCATTCTTACATGCAGCCGCTCTGCCGTTCGTCTTTGCTGGCTGTACCTGTCTGCCCCCGGCTACCCTGATCCGGTAATTCTGTTTTGACAGATGATTGTCCGAACAGTATTTGTCATATGCGTCCAGCTGCTTGTCAAGGAGTTTCCGCAGCCTTTGCAATTCATTTTCCACCTCGGGTGTCTGTGTAACGGCTTCCGTTGCCTTGATTTTAGTCCTGGTCTTACGGATGGCTCTCTCCATTGCCCGCTGCCGCTGTTCGGTCTCATATTTCTTCCTATTTTCCTCACTGTCATAGGGCTTTTGTGTGTTCTTATTGATCTTCGGGTAAAACTGTGTGAATGTATGGCGGCAGTTTATCCCACATATTCCCAGCATTTCCCCATATCCGCAGTTCTCAATAAAGTCTGGATATTCCTTCTCAAAAGTACGCTTTAGAAAATTCTTAATTTTTGACAGGAAGGAGAAGCGCCGGTCGTTTTCTTTTTCCTCCTCTGCTGTCGGTTGATACTTTGCAAGCGCCGGCTTATTCCAGTCCAATTTATACACCTTTCCTTGCCACTGCGAATGGTCCCGGAAGTCATTTGTACCGGTCACTCTGGCTCCGAGATGCTGAGACACAAGAACATGGTTCACTCCCATTTCAGCGCACCGGCAAAGGACAATATCGCCGCTTGCACGATTAACGCCTGTTCTGACAGCTCTGGCAATCGCAACCTCTGCCCGCTCTGTCCTGCCGCCATATGACACTGTTGAGATGCCCTGCTTTGCCGCGCCCTCTATGGCTTCACATATAGCAGCATCAAGGCTCACACCGTGTCTTACTTTCATATATGCCTCGTCACATAGCCGGATATACAGATCCTGCCCATGATTTGGCATTGTCCGCGTGAAATTCTTTACATCATGCCTGCTCTGCCTATAGGCTGACTCCAGAAGCCTGATTTCCTTCGGGGTAAGATTGAGGTTCTCCGCATTCCGGGGCAGACCAACCGCCTCAAAAGGTGTCACTTCATACAATGATATGTCTGCCAGATTGCCAATCTCGTGCTCTACCTCTATAACCTCTCTCGTTCTCTCCGCCGTATCAACACTGATCTTATCCGCGGCATCTAGGAAAGCAGCTTTAACCTCTGCCTCTATGTGCGGCAATCTCTTCTGCACCTCAACTGTAATATCCTCCAGCAGCATTCCCGCCTGCTCCGCTTTGCGCACGTCATAGATGGACGACTGGATCAGCTTCACTTCGCCGTTAAGACGGAACAACGCATCAATCCTCTTCGCAATCTTTTCGATCAGATAATCGTTCATCTGTCCGACGGCTTTTTCCATGTCTTTTATCACCTGTTCCAGATAATCCGCGTCAAGCATATCTACCCCCTAAATGCTCTTTTGGCTGTGTCTACCCACTCTCTTTTGTGGTTCCTGTACGCTACTTCTCCCCAATGCGCGGTAGCCAACGGGTTATGCGTCGTCTGATATTCAAGTTCCCGTTCTGATTTCACCTTCGGCACTCCCGGTCTGCTCCAGTACCCATATCCCGGCGCATAGAATGCCCCTACATTGTAGGCAGGATCAACATACAATGCACCTTCATACACATAATGCCCATAGTCCAGATTAGGGTCATATAAATACACTTCCCCTCGCGTGCTCTGGTTAAGCTCTTCTGTTTGGCGAATAAGGTTGCCATTATCAAATGGCATATATTGTTTCATGGTTGCCCACACCTGAGCGTCAAGCGCATCCTGTGCAATGTCAAGACGTTTTCCAAATCTTTCAAGGTTAATGCTGTATGCTACCCCACCATGCGTCTGGTTAATTTTTAGCTTTGAAAATATTGTTCGGAAATAATTCTGTGGTATACTCATTGTTCCCCTCCTTAGCAGCTATTCCGGCAATGGTAGATGCCTTTTCGGCTGTTTCTGTGTAAAGCCAATTACCATGCTTATTCCTCCCCAAACAAACCCTTATTCAATTTCTTTTCTTCTGCTGCATCCATTTCTGTCTGCATTGCCCTCGCTTCATCCTCAGACATATTCTCAAATTTAACAAAATACATCCATGCTGGAACTTTTCCTGCCTGCACATATCCCCACCATGTTTTCTTATCCTCTTCATAGTTGTAGCAAATATCTCCGAACCCATACTCTACCTCATAGACTCCGACAGGAGACATATCATACAGGTCTGCATACTTGTCAATAGCATAGATAAGATCATCCATTGTCATTTGCAGCTTGTCTCTCACATCCTTGATAAGCTGGATCGTGCGCTGCTGTGATGCCTCCACTCCGGTTGCCGTCTGGATGCCAGTCATGGAATCAAAAGAGAAATATCCGTTTGAATATCCGCACTTATATGCAAGAATAGACAAAATATTATCAATGCCCTTGATCCGGGTATCTGTATTTAAGTTCGGGTTGATCTCCTGATAGAAATTCTCGGGAGATTCCGACAGCACATTTTTGACATATCGTGGCTTTTTAAGATACTTGCGAATAACATTGCCATCTGAATCCTTTATAGATCCCTGAAACATCAGACGATCATCTGCCAGTACAATGCGCTCACTGTCAAAGATTTCTCCGGCATTCCTGCTGTATGCAATATCTAAGTCCTTCAGCTCTTCCAGTGCTTCCGCAAAGATGCTCATCCCGAGCGGAGAATCTGGATCAATATTATTTGCCATTGGCGTTTTGAATACGGCGAACAACGGCTTTGCCAGATTCTCAACTCCCGCATCCGGTACCAGATCCTTCCACGGTGTTTTTTCTATATCGATCGCCACACCCAACGAAGTAGAACTGTTTGATATAAAGCATCTATTGCTGATCAGATAAACTTCATTCACAAACCTGTGGTACTCCAACCGCTTATAGAACTTCTTGGACTGCTCATAGAAATCAAAAAATATCCCCGCGCGTATATTGCCGTTCCCATCAATCTCTGTCGGGAGGAACCGCTGCGGATCAAAACAGTCAATTCCGTCCCCGTTTGGCTTCAGGATAACCGTGCCGTTTACGCATCCCTTTTCTACATACTCGCGGATTTTGGTAAACATATTATCAATAACCGACTGCAGGTATGCGGCTCTCGCTGATCCAGATACCTTAATGGACAAATCCAAGCATGCAAGTCTTGCTGTCTCTGATGATACCGACTTGGCGAAGTTGATAGTCTTTATATGACTATCAACTTCTACCCACTCCGGGTGTCCCGCATAAATCTGGTTCCACGTTCTGATTGCTGTATCCATCTTATCCGACAGTAAAATGTCTGTATCAAATATCCTTTTCGCATCTGCTTTAAAAAACATTCTCTCCCACCATCCTTTAATTGCTGCTATAATTCCCATATCTCACGCTCCAAACATCATAAATCTGTTTCCAAAATGTGCTTCATGCAATGCCTTTTCAAGTTCGTCTCTATAGGCAAATGGGCTCAATGGGCTATCAATCCTCTCACGGAGAATTGGAGCCACAGCACTTATGGAAGCAGTTTGCCCAGCATCTGCACACATCTTAGGTGGCAATTCAGCCAAAGCACACAATTCCATTCTCTTATGATTGCATGAATCAACTTCCGGGCAAGCCTTACACTTCCCTGATAGCTTCGATAATGTCATGATAACCTCCCTCATTAAATCAATCCTCTGTTATATCTGCGCGCTACTGTGTAAATAAAATACCTGATTAAATCCATGTGGTGATCATACTCTTTGATCACTCTGTCCTCTCCCACTGCCTTTTCATCCCACGCGTATGCCCCAAACTCTTTCCGCGTCTCAGTGCAGCTCTCATGTATCTGCAGCATGCCGAGATTCAAATACTTTGTTACCTCTTGGATTCCGTTCAGCACATCATTATTGCCATCAGTACAGGTAAACTCTCCATACTTTCTGATCGTTGCCTTCATGGCCGCCGCGGACGGGTCTATCACAATAGACGTGATGGGGAAATCCCCGGCGACCTCTTGAATCATTTTGTAGTACGCCTCATTGTCAATGGTTACACCTTTTTCCCTGCCGGAATAGTGCCCCTCCCGGAGCATCCGCACCCTTCCACTGTTCTGCAGCTCCATCAAGCCTACTGCGAATGGGTTCATAGTTCCATAATCGATAGACAGATAATAGGACAACTGCGAGCTGTAAGTATATTCACCGTGGAAGATGTTCTTATCCTTATCGAACATTCCATAGACCAATCCCTCGGCAATCACCCACAA
Organism: uncultured Acetatifactor sp.; assembly: GCA_934402375.1. Lineage (GTDB taxonomy): Bacteria > Bacillota > Clostridia > Lachnospirales > Lachnospiraceae > Acetatifactor. The sequence goes on along the minus strand of CAKRUB010000026.1, from coordinate 19,602 downwards.
TCCAAGGATAAAGCGGTCGTAAAACACGCCGCTATACATCGCCCGGTATCGCGCCTTAATCTTTTCCGAAAGAGAAAGGTTATCATCCATCGTAAAGTGCAGATAGATAATCTCTTTTAATCCGTCCGGCTTGTTTTCCTCGGCTGCCTTTTGCCTTATCTCCTCAACTTTTTTCTTCCCCAGATAACCGGTTGATTTATCAATCCAATTTTCCTTAAACCAATGGCTGGGGCTGTCCGGGTTGCAGTTAAACCAAAATTTTGAGCCATCTACCGAGCATCGTCCGGTTGCCTGATTCACAAACGATTCCGGCATCAGTGCCACTTCATCGAAGAACATGCCTGCCAGTGTGATACCCTGAATCAGATCCTGGGATCTCTCATCCTTACCGCCGAATATGTAAAAGAAATTGACCGTTTCACCCTTGCTGATCTCCACCATGTTGTCAGATCTATGGTCGCTTACCTTATAGCCACGGCTCCGGAGCATCAGCTTCAGCCAGAACAACACGTTTCGACGGAAGGAGCCGATTGTCTTTCCTGCCATGCCAAGGTTCTGCTGGTTGAATGTACTCATAGCCCACAACACAAAACTTAACGACATACTCAATGTCTTACCACTACGGATTGCTCCATCCGCTATGATGCCGTCCTTATCCTTTACCGGCGAATCTTCACACCACCATGTCAGAACCTTTTTCTGCTTCTGGGAGAACGGTTGAAACTCAAACCCGTTCTTTTTATACTTTTGCACCATGCGAACCGCGTTCCGCATGATATTCTCTTTTACCTTTAACACACGGCGGTCAAAGTCAGTCCAATCAATCATCCGGCCACACTTCCCGCGCCGATGCGTTTAGAGCATCCAAGAAGTTGTCCTTCTCTGGCATATCATCTGAACCCTCTTTGGTCTGCATTTCCAGTTTAAGAAGCTCCAGATCAAGTTTGCGCTTATCAAATTCTTTGCGGTGCTTATCATCTGGATTCATTTCAAAGAATTTTGTCAGCCAGTCTATGGCTTTCTGCGCATCCTTTAATTTTACAGATACGCCATCTTTCCCGCGCTTAACCTCTTTGAGCAGTTGTGTATCTGTATCTTTCGATTCCTTCAGATCAACAGTACTGACCATATATTTCATTCCTGTCTCTGGATCCTCAATCTCTTTCTGTCCGAATGACATATAATTGCCAATATCTGCAAAAGCAATGCGCATCTGCAATTCCACAATATCATCAGTGCCAGCAACTATCTGCTGACGCTTGATTTCTTTCAGTCGTTCTATTTCTGCCCGAACCTTTGGCTTTCTTAGTAACAAACATCCATTTACCATCGCTGTTTCATAGCTGCACCCATACGCTTTCTGGTAGCTCTGCGCCGCATTGAATGTCCTGCTATAATATATACAGAACATCTGCTGTTCCGGTGTGAGATCGTCATTCAGCAATGTTTCTTTTGTGCCATCATCAGCAGCGATTGCACTTCTATTTTTTTCTTTTGGAACAGCACGTTTCGTTTCACTCTTTTTTTGAAACGTTTCACTTTCGTTGCGATCCCACTTATATCTATTTTTCCATGTGCGAATTGTAGCAGGGGAATTTCCAAGCTGGTCAGCAATGTCTACCAGCTTCATGCCGCCCTTATACATTTCATATGCTTTATCAGCTAACGGATTCTTCTTTGCTGCCAACCAACCATCTCCCTCCATGTACCTCTAGTATCATCATACAACAGGTCAACAAAAAATTTGTACCAATTTTCAATTGCAAAAGGGAGAACACTTCCGCGCTCTCCCTCCTATTTCTGCTTTATTTTTTTCACTGCAATTCTACGCTTTCGGTAGAAACTGTTTCGGCTGACTGGCAATATCCCATACTTTTTTTCAAGCGTATCATACGACACTTTATGTAAGATTGATTCTGCCAGATACTTTGCTATAAATGCATCCACTTCCTGACATATTTCAATAACCTTTTTCTCCAACACACCCTCCTCCCTGTTGCACCCGCTCCCTGCCTGATGTATAATGTCCTCGGCACCAGTTCCGGGAGGAGTGCAAACAATTTTGTTTGTACCGCCAGTGTCTAGGTTCAACCATTTGATTATCCCGTAGAACACTTGGCGGCTGGTGCTTTAAATCCTAAGTTATATACCTTGTTCCATAGTTCGGTCAGAACGTAAAGCTCGATTCGCCTGGTATCCGATCACCCGGATCATCAGGCGGGCTTTGCATTATTTGCCGGATTTTTTCTTTTGCAGATTTTTCAGAAACTCCACAAGATAAGTTTCCGAATCCGTCTGATGCCGGTAGCTTTCATCGTAAGTTTCGCCCTTGTATGTCTTTTTGCCTTTCTCCAACAGGTGATAGTATTTTTCATCGTTCCGGGTATTGCTCCAATACTGATTCCTTTGCGGATACTCCGCGACTACAAGACGGCTGCCATCCGCGAAATCATACTTGTAATAATTGACATCGATGTGCTCATCCCGGTACCACAGCCCCCAGTCCTTATATTTTGCCAGCCACGCACTCCGCTGGTCGTTGTTCTTAAGGATCGGCAGCTCAGGCTGCGGCTCAGGCTCTGGGGCTTCCTGTAACTCCTCAAGCTCACACACCATATTTGCCAGAGCTCCGACAATGGTCCTCCTCTCGTAGAGATATTCTTCTGGAAGCGGTTCGGACTGTGTAACCTTCATGCACTCCTCAAGCTCCCGGTTCTTCCCGTCCAGCAGCTTTTTCAGACGGGATAAGTTCTGATCCGGTTGCGACGTCGCAACTTCTTCCGGCTTTTGGATCTCCCGAAATTCTCCGTCAAGGATGACTTCCGGCTCTGCTTTAGGCATTCTGGTCTGCTTTTTAACCTCTCTCGCCTGCTTGACGGTCATATCCGGTGTAATCTTCATTTCCTGCTCCGGTGTCATATTAAGCATTTCGATCAGGAGCCCCTGCGAATACTGTTCGTACTTCTCCGCAATATCCATACTGTTGCCCAACAGGGAATACTTTTTATTGATCCCGATGAATCTGCTCGCCATGGTATAATCCATCTGCAGCTCTTTCTCGAGATAAGTATCAAAATCGTTGTATTCGTCAACATACAGGCGCTCCTCCAGCACACGCCGAAGCATATAGCCCAGCTGCACTGCATCCTTAGCTGACCTTCTCATGACTCTTTTGATCTCAGTAGTCAGGTCATTTAATGTCAATTCATTAATCGTAAATGTTATTCCCGCCACTCTGCTTCCTCCTTTCGTTTATCGCCTCCATAAGCGCCGCCTGCATATCCCCTTTACCCGCAAGTACCTTCATCACATCCTCGTCAATACTGCCTCTGGTAATCAGGTGGTGGATGATCACCGCATGCCTCTGCCCCTGCCGGTACAGTCTCGCATTCGCCTGCTGGTACAGCTCAAGGCTCCATGTCAGCCCATACCACACAATGATATGTCCCCCCGCCTGTATGTTCAGTCCGTGTCCCACGCTTGCCGGATGTGCCAGAAGCAGCCTGATCCTGCCATCGTTCCACTCCTCGATGTCCCGGCTGTTATCCAGTATCCTCGGATGCAGCTCCTTAAACCTTTCCTGCAATGCCTCCAGATCATGCTTGAAATTATAAAACACAAGCACCGGTTCCTGATTACAGTCAAGTATCTCCTCAAGGGCATCCAGCTTTCTTTCATGGATTCTGACAATCTGTCCGCTGTTGTCATAGACACATCCGTTTGCCAGCTGCAGGAGCTTGTTCGCTATGGCTGCCGCTGTAGGAGCCACTACCACATTATCCTCCGAAAGCTCCAGTATCTTTTCTTTCTCCAGCTGCCTGTAAACCTTCAGCTCCGCCTGCGACATCATAACTTCGACACGGTTGTCGATGCGTTCCGGCATAGACAGATAGTCGGCGGCTTTCATGCTCACGCAGATGTCTTCAATCTTTTTCTGTATGGCGCTGTCAGCTCCGTCTTTCAGAATCCAGTTAAAGACGGTATATCCATTACGCATGCCCGGATTAAAATATCTTTCCCGATACCCGCCGATCGTCTTTCCAAGCCTCTGACCTCCGTCCAGTAGATAAATCTCGGACCACAAATCCATGTATCCGTTCGGAGTAGGTGTTCCGGTAAGACCCACAACTCTCTTGACTAACGGCATCACTGTCCGGAGTGCCTTAAAACGTTGGGATTGATTAGATTTAAAGCTTGAGAGCTCGTCGATGACCACCATGTCGTATGGCCAGTGCTTTTTCTCCCGGCATTTATCGACAAGCCACTTCACATTCTCCCGGTTGATCACATAGATGTCTGCCTCTGCCGTCATCCCTTCCAGCCGGTGCTTTTCGTCTCCGAGAATCTTAGAGATCGTCAGATGGTTAAGGTGATCCCACTTTTCAGATTCCCTGCTCCAGGTATCCTCCGCGACTCTTTTAGGGGCTATGACCAGTACCCTCGCTATCTCAAACCATTCATACATCAGGGTATTGATAGCGCTAAGAGTAACTACGGTTTTGCTAACCCAAGCCCATCTCCATCAGCAGACCGATTTTTCTGGTTTCAAGTATCCGCTCATATGCGGTTCTCTGGTATCCGTGTGGGATGTACTTCATCCGGCATCACCTCCTGTTCTTTCAGCTCCTTTACCAGTTCCCTGGCCGCCTTCATGCCCTTGACTACCCGGTAATCCACACCCAGATTTTGATAGCGCTGCCGCTGCCATTTCTGAATGCCGGATAGTCTGCCGATTTCGGTTTTCAGTTCCGCAAAGATGATTCTGCCGTTCGGCATCACAATGATTCGGTCAGGCACCCCCGGGTTACCCGGACTTACAAACTTATCCGCTATGCCGCCCAAATCTTTAATCTGGTTGACAAGCCACCGTTCAATTTCGCTCTCTTTCATGAATTTCCTCCAGTAACAACAAGTAACGAAAAATCCCTATACGCGCGTTTTACGCGCGCGCGCCTGTACATACACGCGCATTTTCTTATATTTCATTATTTTTACTTATATAGATTTTAGTTGTTACTTTGTTACATATAGCATCAAACCTTGAATTTACAGTGTTTCTTGAGTAACAGCTTTATTTTTATCTTGTTTCTGTTTGTGTTACCCGTTACCGATGTACAAAATCAATTTTTTGTAACAAGATTTTTTGAAACAAGATTTTGTCAGATGTTACAGCTTATCCTGTTACACCTTTTCTGACGTAATACCTCTGCATGCCGTAGCCGGGAATTCTCTTCATCTTACCCGACTTTTCCCAGTCAGGGATCTTGTTTAATATAGAAGCAATCGCATAGCTGTCCTTTGACACCATCGCTCCCTGCTCACGTCCGAAGCATTCATACCATATCTCCGCATAGCACACTTCCGTGCGCTGTACCGTGCCTTCCTCGTCCTCAAAATCGGTGCCTTGAATGAAACCTCTGCGCCTCGGCAGATTCCACTTATACCAGTTCTTTGGCAGCAAGGTATCAAGGTACTCCTGCACCATGCCCTCTCTGGGATCGGATTCCAGCGCAGCCTTCTGCTTTTCCTCCGCCATGGATATAGCGGCTCCCTGCAGCACAACACTTTCGCCGGCTCTTACATATGTCTTTACTTCTGCCCATATCTGATCAACCGTATCCTGATTCAGGTTCCACGGTTTCAGCAGAGACCCACCGTGAACCCTTATATCCCAGAACCGGCGGTTGCCTGTCAGATCCCGGAGATACCCTTCCTCTTCCGCGTTGGTCGTTCCTATAAAAATACACTGCCGCTTATGGGACTCCACATGATGACCGTAAGAAGCACGGAAAACATCATCCTGCCTCGAAATAAAGCCCTTCAATGTCTCCACGTCGGTCTTCCTCATTCCTGAAAGCTCCGGGATCTCGAGTATCCAGTACCCCTGCAGTTTTTCTGCCGCTGCTTTATCCTTTGTGTCTAACAGGCTCAGACTGTCATTGAACCACTCTCCTGCGAGTTTTCCTATTAATGTACTCTTTCCGATCCCTGTAGGTCCGTTCAGAACCAATACAGTATCATGCTTGCATCCAGGATTCATCACCCTGTACACCGCGCCGCACAGGGTCTTTCTGGTTGCCTGCCGGACATATTCACAGTCTTCCGCACCGAGGTAGTCAACCAGAAGGGTATCCACACGCTGCTTGCCATCCCACTCCGGCAGGTTGTTAAGGTAATTTCTGACAGGATGCCGCTTTCTGTCATCCGCGAGCTTTGCCACGGCGTCAATAATGTTCAGCTTGCTGAACTTTCCATAACTCTCCATGTATGCCCGCATCTGCACGTCGTCCACGTCCCGCCACGCGCCCGTCCTGCCCGACCATGGAGCCGGACTGTCCAGTTCTATAAAACCACTCATTTCATTCTTATAGATGCCCCTGAGCCCTTCATCACGCTTCATCAGTATAATGATGTTTTTCAGGGTATTGATAATGTTCCCGTTCTGATCGTACTGCAGGTTCTCAAGTGTCTCCTCACTGTCAAACTCATCCTTCGCCTGACTGATCTTTTCCATGGAGAGCTGCGCTTTTGTATCTTTGTCCGCTACCGCCATATCCAGCATTGCCTTATAGCTGGGCAGCTTCGTCGTGTCAGTACCCCCGGGAGCGTCCTCGTCCCTGTCCCCGAAGAGGTGAATCCTCACCAGATCAAAGGCATTGCAGAGTTTACCGCCTGCCGGATCTGTACCGTGATTACTGTAGGCGAACAGACCGTTTTCGTAGATCACGAGCCCCGCCGCCGTGCTACCGCCGGTATAGGTGTATCTGTCGTCGGCAGCGCATTTCACATATGTCCCCGGCAGGAATCTCGCTATCGCCTCCGGCACGGTATACGTCCGGCAGAAAGCCCCTATGATCCCTTTCTTTTCCGTAGGGTCTCCCTGTTTCTCCGCGAGCTTCTTCCTGACGCCGCACGCCCTGTCCGATTCCGGCCAGTAAGACGTATCTTTCCAGTCCGGATACCTCGCCAGCACCTCATCCGCCTTCAGGAACGGCTCATCAATATAGCGGCAGACATATTCCCCATCGCTGCTCACGCTCGGCCAGTACATCAGTCTGCTCGGCTGGTATGTTGTATCGTCGAAATATTCGATACCGATATCTTCCGCGATCTTGCGTGCTATCGCCTCATACTCTTCGGGCGTGACTACCCGGTCCAGCGGAATCAGCAGACGGTACCGCGGCGTACTGTCAGAATGCTTGTGCGTCGAATAGGTGCATGCGGCATAGTTGCTCAAAAGCTCCAGATCGTCAAAATAATCCGCCGGAGCGAAATCCAGATCCAGTGTTATGATCTGACGCCCCGCCACCGTCCCGGCGCTCCTCCTGCCATCTATTAGCGAACCACCCACATACCCGCCGACGTCCTTGATATTATCCTGATCGCTCTTAGACATCTTCTTATATTCTGCGTAGGTTTCGGGTGTGACCACCGGGTTATGGAGCTTCGCCACGAGTACAGACCATGGCATCGTCTTATTCTTCCACTTTTTCTCAAAGCGGCTCCTGCCCGTGCTGATCTGTACCCTTCCGTCATACTTTATGGGGATTTTGTTTTCCTGAGGGCTGTTCAAAATGTCCCCCCCCCTTTCTAGTCCTTCTTATAGTGTCTGGTAATATATCCGTCGCCTCTTAAAGGCAGTTCAGGCGCCCATGGTACAGCAGTACCCATGCAGTCACTGATCCGCTGGAAGGCATTTGCGGCATCATCCTCCGGTACCTCAACGACCATTTCATCATGGATGTGCATCACAATGTTATAGCCCTTCGCCTGTACCCTCATGATGTTTACCGCAAGGCAGTCCCTTGCGACTGCCTGTACCACGTTCTCCACCAGTTTGCCGCCATAGGTCTCCTGTCTGCCCCAACGCTTCGTGTCCTGATCCACGCCGGCATAAGTAATGTGTTCCTTTCCGTCTCCCATGACCTGCAGCTTCGCGTCCCAGTAGGCTATCCGTCTTCCGGACGGCAGCTTAATGAAAAGAATCCCCTCTTCATAGCTGAACACAATGCCATGCTGAATCTTTATAGGCCGTCTTTCCTTGATGCAGGTCTTCACCGCTGCTTCCATGGTGTACCAGAGCTTACATATTCTAGGGCTTGCCTCTCGCCAGTTCTGAATAATGATAGGGATTTCATCATCAGGAATACTTCCCGCGGTATCCATCCGTTTTATCGCCCCGAAGCCTCCCTGATAGCCGAGGGCAAGCTCCGCGACCTTGCCTTTCTGCCGCAAGTGTCCGTTGATGCCATGCTTTTCTACCGGCAGATGGAACATCTGGGAAGCAGATGCGCAGTATATGTCTTCTCCCCGCCTGAAAACATTAAGTCTCCATTCTTCGCCTGCCAGCCATGCGATCACCCTCGCCTCGATGGCAGAAAAGTCGGATACAACAAAGGTCATACCCTCCGGCGCAATAAATGCCGTCCGGATCAGCTGCGAAAACACAAACGGAAGATCTCCGAAAAGAATCTCCATATCCTCATATCTGCCTTCACCGGCAAGCTCCCTCGCATAATCAATGTCAGGGATTTTATTCTGCGGAAGATTATGTACCTGTACGATGCGCCCCGCCCATCTGCCTGTCCTGTTGGCTCCATAGAACTGCAATATTCCCCGAAGCCTGCAGTCGTCACATGCCGCCGCAACCATTGCCTGATACTTTGCTGTGCTGGTCTTACCCAGATTCTTCCGGATGATCAGCATCCGTCTGACATTGTCCGGTAAGTACTGCAGGGCGAGCGCCGCGTCCAGTGTTTCTTTCGTGACGGACTGCATGGGCAGCCCATTGTCATTCAGCCACCTTTTTAACTGTGGAAGACTGTTTGGATTAGACAGCCCTGTGAGCTCCTGCGCCTCGGCAAGGAGCCGCTCCCGGTTCTTCCGGTCATACTCCAGAATTCCCTTTACAAACGGAATATCAAGCAGCACTCCCCTGTCATTCATCCTCTGATCCCAGCTCCACAGCTTCTGTTCAAACTCCGTGGGTCTGTACTTCAAGAGTCTGTTCAGAATGGAACGCTCCGCGACAACATCCTGACCGTTGTATTTCTTAAACAGCGCCCACTTTTCCGGCGCATCAGACGGAAGGTTCCTTGTCCTGCCCCCGTTGGATTTGGTCGGTTTGCAGGGCTTGCAGAAATACTGAATCAGCGCTTTTCCGGCGGCAAGCTTCTGCTGGTCTTCGGCAAGTCCCAGAGCTTTACCGGCTTCCTCCAGACTTCTTGGAAGCCCCAGTGTGGATGCCAGCACCATAGTGCAGAGCCACTGGTCAGGATTCATCTCCCCCCAGTAATGGGCAAGACAGGTTCTTTCAAAGTTTGCGTTATATGCTGTCTTTACTACCCCGGGATCCCGAAGTGCCTCCAGAAATTCCGGGTACATCAGCTCAATATAATCCGTGGCTTCCTCCACACTTTTGATTCCGCCGAGGTCAATGACTGTCGGCTCCTCTTCATCATCAAACATATAGCCGATCAGCAATATGGAAAACACGGGGCTTTCCGCGTATGCGTAAGCCCCTGTATCTCCTATGTCCCGGTCCGAATAGGTTTCGATATCAACACCCATCATCTTCATAATCATTAACCAAGCAGATCGTCGTCATCTTCAAAGTCATCTGCGAAATCGTCCTCGGCGGATGCCCTTGCAGCTCCCAGCGGCTCATCGTCACTGAGCTTCTGGATGTTATTGAGTCCTACTCCGATGCCCTTGTTCCCGTTGGAATTAAACGGGAAGAAGTTAATGGATGCCCTTCCCCAGCAGCCGGAATAAACTTCTGTAGGATCAAGAATCTCGTTCTTATACATATCGATGATTCCCGGCTTCTGGGCGCTGTTGGCATTTAAAAAGTACATCCCTACATACTCTTCTGCCTCCTCGGCTCTTTCTTCGTCGCCATCCCGCAGCGGCAGCTTAAGATTGCTGGGGAGCTTTCCTCCCCACTTGTCTGCAATGCCCTGCTTTTTGGCTGCCTCGATTGCTGCCTTGATCTTTTTGATCGTCTCCTTATCCTTCTTCGGGATCAGCAGGCATATGGAAAACTTCTCATCCTGTCCCGTCTGGAAGCTCCTGCTCTTAAAAATGTTTACATAGGAAAATCTGACCTTCCCTGTAATGACCTTTGTGCTCTGTGCATTCTCGTTACCCATGTTCTTCCTATCCTCCTGTTATTCAAAATCTTTTACTGCTGAATCTGCACTGTTGATCTCCGGACGTTTGTCCGATTCCGGTACAAGCACCGGTTTTCCCGGTGGCTTGATGATAAGTGCCCCGCAAAATTCTGCCAGTGGCTTTTTGCCGATGATCTTTTCCATCGCGGTGATACCGTAAAGCTTCTTCTCATAAAGCAGCGCTTCATCATACCCGGCATTTTTCAGAGCCTCCGCGACCTTTGCCTCATCCGAATATTTACGATTGCTTCTGCCCTCCACCAGCTTCCAGCCGTCCCATTTCTTACCCTTCTCCGCCTCTTCCTGCGCGTACTCCTTTACGTCTCCCGCCCACGCAGTCAGCAGATCCGCCATGCGCAGCACCTCTCCAATCTCAGAATCATCAAGGAGCCTTGCATCTTTAAATTCCAGCTTCGCCAGTTCTGTCATGGCATCTTTTCTCGCCCTGCAGACAGCTTTCGCCTTGCAGAACCGGCACCAGTCACCGGCGGTACACTCTGCATTATCTGCCAGCGCGGCTGCTGCTGCAGGCTTTACAACCGTGTCTCCCCACTGCTGAAGCTCCTCTGCGGATATTTCATAGGAAGAGATACTGTCCAGTCTCGGCTGGATGATGGTCAGCTTTATCGTTTCGATGTCATACAGCATGTCATAGGTGCTTAATGCACCAAGTCCGTAAAGCATCAGCTGCGGATTCTGTTCCGCCGATACTCCTACGCCCTTTCCGTACTTCAGATCACAGATATGTATCACCTTGTCATACACGATCACTACATCTCCGGTGCCAAACCCTCCGGGCACCCATGCGGAAAAGTCAAGCCGCTGTTCTGTCAGCAGCTCCGCATCCTTGCATACCGCCTTCGCCTCATTCATCAGTTCCCAGATGCGTTCTGTGTAATCCTTGATGTAGTCCTGCATCTCCTGGCAATAGAAGGAATTGCTTTCAATGTCCTTCATTGCCTTCTTAAATTCAGCCTTAGTCATGCGGCTGAGGTTATAGTTAATAATCAGTTCTGCCAGAGAGTGTGCAAGTGTACCCTCCTCGGCATAACTGCTTCCCTTGTCCGGGATACCTTGACAGAGACTGATGGATCCCGGACAGTTCATCCAGCGGTGCGCCGCTGATGCGCTTAAGACTGCATGTATGTCAGGCACTCAGCTCACCTGCTTTCTGCATCAGCGCGGGATAATCCGAAGGATCAACCTCCGGAAGTTTGGCAGCCCCGAAGCTCTGAAGGATCTCCCGTACCTGTTCCTTCTTTCCAGCCTTCTGAAGCGTCCCCAGCGCAGCCCTTACATCTTCAAGCGTATAATGCTTGTCCTCTTTCGCAGGAGCTGCAGCCTCAGTCTCCTCGACCGCTTCCTCTTTCGCAGGAGCTTCGGCCGGCTTTTTGTCTTCCTTCACAGGCTGGCTCTTCTTGACAGGCATGGTCTTAATCTCCTTCGCCGCTTCCGGCACGGTCTGCCCTGCAGCGATCTTCTTCGCAAAGTCGACCACTTCCTCATAGCTGTCAAATGTCATGTTGATAATCATAATCTTTCCTCCTTTATGGTAGTTGTTAAGCTCGTGCAACTGATGGCCTCCTGCATCAGTGCGTACAGCACCTTCTGCTCCGGCAACATATTCCCGACGATGGTCTTATGTATACTTTTCAGGCTGATCGCAATAACCGGAAGATCCCTGGCGCTTAACGGATTCAGAACCTCCATGATCTTGTCCGTACAGCTCTGACATTTCTTAACGTCTTCCTCTATAGAATTCATTCCCATTGATTTTTCACTACCTTTCTGCTAAAATTGAATTGGTTGTAGATTGCCCCTCCTGCGTGTCAGGTTCAGGGGCTTTCTTCTTTTTCAGTACGTTGTAAACGGTTGCTTCCGAACATCCCATCTCCTCCGCGATCATCTTCACGTTCCATCCCGCTGTTCTCAATGCCATTACCTTGCCGGTATCGATCCGGTTCACGCCGGTCCGGGATGGGGGGGGACTTGCGACGTCGCAACTCTGATTCGCGGATTTCACAGGCAACTTACAGCTCTTCCTGATTCCCTCAGCGATACGGTCAGCACAGGCGCCGCACAAATCAATGCAGTCCAGCTCCTCGCAGTCCAGCTCCTCTTCCCCGGTAATCCGATCAACCGTCTGGAAATAAATCTTGACAGGGTTACCGGTTATTTCTGCGCCGCATCTGTCACACACAATTACCCTCACTCTCTTCGCCCTCCTTTCTTAAGATTTCCTTCCTCTCTGGCTCCAAGAACCAGAAATGCAAATCCGGCAATAATGACGATTACCGGAACTATTACATGACTGCTATCCATAAGTGCAGTCCCTGTAATCAACAGAATGATGCCCATTATGTAAAAAATCTGATGGAGCATCGGCTTATCCTCCTTCCGGTTATTCCGCCTTCCTCTGGAAGGGAACTGATAATTCGCACCCGGTAGCTTTTTCGATCGCCCATACTTCTCTAAGCGTCATGCTCTCAATCTCGTTCCGCCGCCGGTAATAGGTTCCCTTACTCGTCCCCATGACTTTAATAAGCTGTTCCCGGCTTACTTTTGCTACCGATGCCGCGTAGTCCCATCTGGCCAGCACTCTGGTTCGCAGCTCTTCCATTGGCGACTGTTTTACCCTCGGCATACACATCCTCCTTTTTCTGTTTGTGATATGTTATTGTGTTTTTCCACCTTCGCTCTTATAATACATGTACAGGGCATTGATATGACCAAGTACACAAGAAGGGAGGGCTCAGCATGGCAACTAACACAAAGCAGACTTCTTCTCGTGCCGCTTCTGCTGCTTCAAAAGTTCTTCGTGACGGTAGAACCAGCAAGGCATCCAAGACAGCGGCAGGAAGTGCTTTATCACAGACACCTTCTAAGAAGAAAAAATAGTCTGTGACTTGAAAATCTGGTGCAGGGCTGTCGCAAGTCCCTGCACCTTTTTTTCATCAAAGCAGAGCTTCTCGTACCCAAGCAGATCACATACTGCATGCAGTATTTCATGCATCAGAGTTTGTTCCTTCAATTCCTTTGGCATGTTCTTATCAATTCTGATTACACCAGCGAGAAAATCAATTTCTCCCTTCCGAGGTTCTGTTTTATTAACTACTTCCACCTCTTCGATCTGATACACGATCCCCAGAATATTAATTGTCCCAGGCATACACATCCTCCTTTTATCAAGGGCAGATACGGTGATACCAGAATCGGTTAATCCGTAACCACCAGAACTACGGCAGGACCTTCTACTAAAACCTTTTGCGATTCATAAGATCCTGCCAAAATCGTTTCTACACCTTCACGCTGTTTCAGTTCCTCAACCAATTCGCAGGTTTTTACATTTGAAAGATTCTCCATCTCTTTTCCCTCCTTCCTACTCCAATCTCATCATTGCAACTTCGTTCTCAAATCAAATGCGACCGAAGCTGCAAATGAAGTAACTGCTTTCTTCAATACCGTTATTGAAACTATTGAAGGAAATACCGACAGTAGAAGGAAATACCGACAGTAGTCAACGTTAAAGCGTTTTGCCTCTCGCAGACACCAACTCCGCGAGAGCCTTTGTCTGCTCCGCGAGCTCATTCTCCACATACGTTCCGCTCTTGACATTCTCCCGAATGTGCTCCGCCAGCGTATCGATTAGTTCATCTACCTTACTAAGGCACATCCGGCTTCCTTTACTTTCAGATACCTCAAGGAAATTTTGAATGCGCTTCCAACTCTCTGACTGTTGAATTAAACACCAATCGTCACTGGACACTTCGAAAGACACTGTCACTTTCGGAGAATTGATGTACTGGCGCACGGTTACTTCCATCTCTTTCCCCCTTCCTGCTGCTTTTTTCAGCAAATAATCGATATGCTTCCGTAATAAAATTTCTAATCTCACTACGTTCTCTGCGGCTTACAGTTTTCCGAAGCCGTATCACTTCATCGAACATTGCCTGATACAATACGGCATCTACCTTTTCCGTCTCCGTTTCAGCAAATACTGGCTGATTTAAATGCTCCGTCTTTACTCATCTCCCTCCATTTAGCTTATTCCGTAGTTCGCACGGTAGGGAGTTCTTTCAGCGCATTGTCAAAGCCGTAGTTGGCGCAGATGATGCGCTTTGAAAGTTCCAGGCGAATTTTAAACCCCTCTCCGCCAGTACACGATATTTCAAAATAATCACAGTCATCTCCGAAATCGACACCATTTAATTTGAATATCTTCTTTTCGGTATCAACTTCCAGCGTTTTGATCTCCTGCGGGATTCCCGCAAGAATCTCTTCAAAAGTTCCCATCTACTCATCTCCTTTCATTCCAATAGCTTGTCTACCTTGACTTTCAGCACCTTAGCTACCGCCTGCACACTGTCGATTTTTGGGGTTGATACTCTCCACTTATTTTTTTGTTTTGATTACTTGAATTTTTATTACGATAATGTTAATATATTCTTACCCAAATCGGGCAAGAAAGGAGCTGGTCCTATTGACCAAACTTTTGTCTCTGCCCCGTTCCTTTAATTAGAGGCTGCAATAGTGGTTGTCCAAAGCACTTAAAACCGGAAGCAAATGTAGTAATCAGTACGGCGTTACTTACTCAGGGAAGAGGTAAATCGCATGAGACGGCACTCGTAAAAATGCTTCACCGTACCAGATACTCCTCTAAATCCACCAACTAATGGGCTAGCACTACAATCTGTTTGTCAGATTCGCTGAACTAAAACTGCGTAAGTGGTGGAGTACTTCAAGAAACATTGGTGTCGTACAGTGTCGTGAAAACCTGCAAAGTACATAGGGTCAAAAAATTTAGGCAAGAGCTGTTAGTGACGACACACTAGCAGCCTTTTGTTTTGTCCGGCATACGAGGCTTAAGAAATTTATTCATGGAAACTCCTATAGCCTTACAAAGATTCGCGTACTCCGAAGCTTCTAGTTTTCTTTTCCCCTGCAAGATAAGGCAAAATTTCACTTCGTCTAGTCCCGCTTTCTCTGCAACCGATTTTTGCTTTAACCCGGAATCATCTATGTATTTTTTGATTCCTGAAATATCAAGTCCAAGCAAATTTACATTCATCTCCTTTCTTCGATTTTCTTGATATTTGTATCATATATCAAGATTCTTGTGATGTCAATATCTTTTTTCGGTTTTTTTGAAATTTTAATTTACTTTTTCAAAATGCTTGTGTATAATGAAGATAAATCAAATATAGAGGGGTGGATATAATGAACGAATACCTCATTTCACAATTAAAAGAAGGACGCATAAACAAGGGGTTAAAGCAAAGTGATGTTGCTACTAAAATAGGCGTTAAGGGAAACACCCTAAGCAACTATGAAAATGGTGTATCAGAGCCCGATATTGATACTTTCTGTGCTTTATGTGATATTTATGGTTTAGACGCCGCGGAATTGCTTGGTGAAGCTTATGGGCTTGGCGTACAAGGAAGCGATTTCGCTATAAAACCGTCTGAGATTGAACATATAAAAAAGTACCGTGAACTTGATTCTCATGGGAAAAAAATGATTGACTTTACCTTGAATGAAGAATGGGAACGTTCCACCAACATTATTAGCTTTACCCAGACAGTTAAGGCAGCTCATAACGATTATGAGGACGATCCTGAAGAGCAGGAGAAAATGAAATCCGATATGAATACACTTAAGAGACCAGAATAATGTACTCAAAATGAGATATTGTATAGAGGGTGATGAAATTGACTTATGAAAATCTCTTGGCGGAAGCCGAGAAAGAAAATGTTTATGTAATTGAAAACGCAAAGTTCCAATCGAAAGCTGATGGTCTGATCAATAATGATGTAATAGGTATCAATCGCGCCGTGCGTTCTAACGCCAAAAGGACTTGTATTCTCGCGGAGGAGTTGGGGCATTACCATACTACCTCCGGTGATATTCTCGATCAGTCCTCGGTCTGTAACCGAAAGCAAGAGCATCGCGCACGGCTCTGGGCGTACAATAAATTAATTGGACTACAGGGTATCATTAAGGCATACAATGCCGGATGCCAAAATTACCACGAAACAGCTGAATATCTCGACGTAACCGAGGAGTTTTTGAAAGAAGCGATTACTTGCTATAAAAATCAATATGGTTCATTTGCCAAGGTAGATAATTTTATGGTCGTGTTTGAACCATCTATTGCAGTTATAGAATTTGTATAACTTTTTATTTTTTTCCAAAATCACGCTATTCAAAAGCCACGCAGTTATGATATTATTTCCTATATTGGGACTACTTCAAGGTATCATTCTCGGGCTATTATCTATAGCGCCGAATTGATATAAAATACAACTGCACAAAGGAGATTTTGGTTATGAAAAGGAAAATTGTTACTGTGTTATTAGCGACAACAATGTTGCTCACTGCTTGCGGATCTAATGCTGTATCATCAGAAAGTTCCGCGCAAACTGCGACGATCGAAACCACTCAAGAGGAAACCTCTACCAGTGATTTGTCGCAACTGGAAGATCTGGGAGATATAACTATTGATGAGGGACTTTTTGATGTAGAAATGACAATTCCTGCATCATATGTGGGCGAAACTACTCAGGAAGAACTTGATAACACTGCGAAAGAGTATGGTTACAAATCTATCACCCTTAATGATGATGGCAGCGCAACGTATGTCATGACTAAAAAGCAGCACGAAGAAATGATGTCGGAAATGCGATCCACTATCACTGACGCACTTAATGCTATGGTCGGTTCCGAGGATTATCCAAATTTTACAGCCATCGAAGCAAATGACAATTTTACTTCTTTTACTGTCACTACTAAGTCCACGGAGCTGGATATGGCTGAATCTTTATCCGTACTTGCTTTTTATATGTATGGCGGTATGTATGGAATTTTTGATGGTACAACCGTAGACAATGTATCTGTTACATTTGTGAATGCGGATACCGGTAATGAAATTTCAACTTCTAATTCTTCGGACATGGAATAACGGAGTTGCACCGGTGCAACTACCTACGATATTCGCATAGTTTTACACATGGTTATCCACAGATTTATACACATTTTCTGTAATATGTATTGACAAATCAATCCTGAACATATAATATAAGTGTGTAACAAAAAGTTACACGTTAATAATGCTTCAGGTTGTACGTCTCTCAGCATATGAGAATGACCGAACCCTGAAGCTTTTTATTTTATACGGAGGATAATATATGAAAACTGCTATACTTGTAGATGGTGGATTCTACCGCAGGCGGGCTCAAATTGTTATAGGTGACATACCTGCCAAGGATCGTGCTATTGAATTGGCAAATTATTGCAAACGTCACTTGAACTCACATGGAGAACATAATAATGATCTGTATCGTATATTTTACTATGACTGTCCTCCTGCTTCGAAAAGACTTTTTCATCCCTTTCTTCAGAAGCAGGTGGATTTATCCAAAACGGAACTATACATTTGGATGAATGAATTCCTTACCGAGCTGAAGAAAAAAAGAAAATTTGCCATCCGGTTAGGGAAACTCGCCGAAGAGCAGGCTCACTACACCATTCGTCCTGATGTTGTTAAGAAACTCTGCCGAGGATCCATTTCTTTTTCGGATCTGCAAGAGTCTGATTTTTGCATTGAAATAGATCAAAAAGGTGTTGATATGAAAATTGGCTTGGATATTGCATCTATGGCGTATAAGCATCAAGTTGATCAGATTATCTTAATCTCCGGGGACAGCGACTTTGTATCTGCCGCAAAACTTGCACGTCGGGAAGGTATTGATTTTATACTAGATCCGTTGGGGGCAGCTATTAAACCAGATCTGTTTGAACATATAGATGGACTGCGTACCTGCGATAAACGGTTCACTCCGACAACCGCTAAGAAAACCAACTGACTTTGTTAGAGCACCCTCTTCCTGCTGTTAAATAGGCAGAGAAAAAGCTGACAGACATTTCCTGGTACTCACCAGAAACACCATCAGCTTATCTCTTAAATACTATAAGAACATTTCTGTTCCATGTTCTCGTCTTATTGGTTAGCTTATCAGTTATCTACTGTTTGTTTTGCTAACACGCATATTATAACCACAAAGCATCCAAAATGTCAATTCCTTTGTGGTGACAAATAGTACCAATATATAGTTACAAAAAAATCAGCCCCGATGTTGACGCACCAGAGCTGACAGACAATAGCCCCGAAGGATACTACTGTACAACCATATAGATAGTATCATCCCGGGACTAAAAAATCAAGTCACCGGGCATTTTTATGCCCGAAAATAAGCCATTTTACACGAAAAGGAGGAATGAACAGTGGCAACAGCGAAGAAACTACCCTCGGGCGCATACAGATGCCTTATCTTTGTCGGCAAGGACGCAAACGGTAAGCGGCAGTACAAGTCCTTTACGGCTGACACGAAGAAGGAGGCTGAATACCTCGCATCTCAATATCTGCTTGAGGTGGAACAGAAGAAAAAGAAAAAGTCCGAACGATTATTTTGCGACGAACTGGACGGCTACATCACGAGCAAAGAAGCGGTGCTCTCCCCTTCCACGATCAAAGGTTACAAAAACATCCAGCGGATGCTGGAAAAGGATTTTAGTGATTTTTATAACAAGAAGATTTCTGACATGGAGCAGGAGGACATCCAGACAGTAATCAATGTACTCGCAAAGACGAAATCGCCTAAAACAGTACGGAATTACCACGGGCTGATTTCCGCCGTGCTGGGCGGCAATCTAAACCTAAAAACCACTATGCCGCAGAGGGTACAGCCTGATCTGTATATTCCTACCGATGCGGATATTAAGGCTCTGGTGTCCGCCGTGAAAGACACAGAGCTGGAGATACCGGTTTTATTGGGGGCGTTCTGCCTGATGCGCAGAGGTGAGATCTGCGGGCTATCTATGACAGACATAAGCGGGAATACGATTCATATTCATCATTCACTGGTTCTCGGAGCAGATAAACAGTGGCATCTTAAGGCACCAAAAACCACAACTTCGGATCGATATATAGAAGCTCCCGCTTTTGTTATCGATCGAATAACAGAGGTCGGGCATATCACAACCCTGAATCCGCATTCAATCACCATCATGTTTCAAAGGGTTTTGACCCGGCACAATATCCCGCATTTCCGCTTTCACGATCTGCGGCACTACTCTGCTTCCATCCGACACGCGTTAGGAATCCCGGATGCATATATTATGGCTGATGGTGGATGGTGCTCCGACAATGTCCTGAAGTCAGTCTATCGCCATGCTATGAGCGACAAACAGAAGGAAATGTCTGCCAAAGCGAATAGTCATTTTGAATCACTTTTATAATATATGCAACACGAAATGCAACACAAAGAAAAAAGATGCCGTATTTATCGGCATCTTGGAATAGCGAGAGGGGGATTCGAACCCTCGACACTGCGGGTATGAACCGCATGCTCTAGCCAACTGAGCTATCTCGCCA
>CAKRUB010000025.1 GCA_934402375.1 uncultured Acetatifactor sp. | reverse complement strand
GAAAATTCATGGCAGAATATTTTTCACCAGGTGTGTATATAGAGGAGTATGATAATTCACCTCGAAGCATTGAAGGCGTTGGAACCAGCACAGCAGGCTTTGTTGGTCTTGCTGAAAAAGGACCTACCGCCGGCGCACCTTCTTTAGTAACAAATTTCAAGAGCTTTATCAAGCAGTTCGGAGGATTTTTAAGCGAGTTCACACACGGAGAGTACCGTTATCTGGCAAGCAGCGTTGAGCAGTTCTTTGTAAACGGCGGAACCAGATGCTACGTTTCCCGTGTTGTTCCCGAGGATGCGCAGGCTGCATCGAACAAGAAGGGAATCCTTACAGTGGAGGCTGCAAATGCCGGTAAGTGGGGCAACAGAATCCAGATCTCCCTGATGACCGTTGCAAAGCGTAAGCTCCAGCTGATTGCTGAGTCCGGCGAGGGCTATGTGGCAAAGTCTGTTGAGGGCTTCCGTGAGGGAGACATCGTGGAATGCAACGGAGAGTATAACCGTATTGCATCGATCTACGATAAGACCATCAGCTTTGAAAACAAATTTGAGGGAAATGTTGTGGATGGAGCGATTATCCCGAAGACAGTGCTGTATCTTGTAACCTTCGATCTGAGTGTACGCTACAATGACGAGGTGGAGAATTATACAGAGCTGAGCCTGAACACGGCATCCAGCAACTATATCGGTTCCAGACTTGCACTCAGCGAGCTTGTCAGCGCTTCCGTAGAACCGATGACAGAGATCGGCAATCCCGTTGAAGCAATTCTCGGCGAGGGCACCCAGAACGGCTTCTTCACATTGGAGGGCGGTACAGACGGTTCTATCTCCAAGGTAAATGCAGGAACCTTTATCGGACAGGACAACGGCCCTGGCAAGCGCAGCGGTATCCAGTCCTTCGTAGAGAACAACGTAGTCAGCATGATGGCAGTTCCCGGAATTACCATGCCTGAGGTAATCGTTGCACTGGTAGCACACTGCGAGAACCTCAAGAGCAGATTTGCGGTTCTTGACATGCCGAAGGAAATGTATAAGACAACAGACCTGATCGAGTACAGAAACATCATCGACTCAACCTACGCAGCGATGTATCATCCTTGGATTCAGGTATTCGATCGTGCTTCCTCCAAACCGGATTTTGTTCCGCCTTCAGGAGCAGTGATGGGCGTTTACTCCAGAACAGATACAAACAGAGGCGTACATAAGGCACCTGCGAATGAGACAGTATTCTGTACCGGTCTTAAGGTAAATTACACAAAGGGAGAGCAGGACATTCTGAATCCCGAAGGCGTCAACCTGATCCGTGCCCTTCCCGGACAGGGAATCCGCGTATGGGGAGCAAGAACGGCAAGCAGCAACAGCGCATTCCGTTACGTCAACGTAAGACGTCTCTTCATTTATGTGGAGGAGAGCATCAAGGCAAATACCAGCTGGGTTGTATTTGAGCCTAATGACGCGGCTCTGTGGCAGAGAGTGCGGATGACAATCGCATCCTTCCTTGACAGCATGTGGAGAAACGGTATGCTGGCAGGCGCTTCACCTTCAGAGGGATATTTTGTGGAGATAGGTTCTTCCACGATGACCAGAGATGACATTATGAATGGAAGACTGATCTGCAATATTGGTATTGCACCCAGCCGTCCGGCAGAGTTTGTTGTGTTCCGTGTGACGCAGCATACAGCGGAAGCAGGCGGTGAAGGTGAAGAAAGTTAATATAAAGGAGAGATAGATTATGGCGAACACATACGATAACGGAAACGGACTTTCTTATCCATTGACTAAAATGAACTTCCTCGTGACTGTGGACGGTATTGCCGGAACCGCAGCCTTCAGCGAAGTGACAGGCGTGGAAGCATCCGTCGATGTCATTGAATTCCGTCAGGGCAATGCAAACAGCCTTGCACCGGTAAAGATTCCCGGACTTGTAAAGCATGGCAATGTCACCCTGAAGATGGGCTACACTCTGGACAGTGCATTTAAGACATGGATTCAGGAGTGTGTAAGTGAGACCAGAGGTGAGATGCCCAGAAACAATGTACAGATCGAGCTGATCGACATTAACACAGGCGCACCTCAGACGGTGAGCACACAGGTAACTGGCACGAGAGTATGGATTCTGACCAACGCATGGGTTACAAAGTACAATGCGCCGGATCTGGATGCAAAGACCAGTGATGTGGCAATCGAGAGTGTAGAGCTTGCCTATGAAGAGCTCATCATTCCGAACTAAAATCCAAGTAGCAAAACAGTAACCGGACTTACGCCCCATGCTGCCCGCATGGGGCGTGAGTGAACGGAAGATAACATGGAAATAACATGGGGGAAAAACATGGAAACAGTTTATGAATTTACATTGCCCAAGGGCTATATGGATTCTGCAGGAGAACTGCACCGCAAAGGAAAAATGCGTCTGGCGACGGCAGGCGATGAGATCAGTGCGACCAGAGATCCCCGTGTACTGAGCAATCCGTCCTATCTGACGATTGTGATCCTCGGCAAGGTTGTGACGGAGCTTGAGGGTGTTCAGATGGTCTCCGCCAACATTATTGAGAAGCTGTTCACCGCAGATCTTGCATTTCTGCAGGATATGTACCAGAGGATCAATGATATTGAGCCTCCGACAATGGAGGTTGTCTGTCCTGACTGTGGGAAGGTATTCCAGGTGCCCTTAAATTTTACCGAGGAGGGATAAAGCTGTATCCCAAGGAAGAGCTCTACCGGGAGATGTCATTTATCTCGTACTATTTCCATTGGAGCAGCAGCGAAGTCCTGAACATGGATCACAACAGCAGGCGAAAGTGGTGCAGTGAAATCTCGGAGATCAATAAGAGCTTGACTCCCTCCGCAAAAAACAAGAAAGAAAAAAGTATCCTTGACATGAAACCAGACAGATAATAAGAGGTTGCGTATGGCAAAGACAGGAAATAAGGTTTATCAGAATTTTGGTCTGAATCCGGCGACAAATTTTAATTTCATATTGCGCGTGGAAGGGGTTTTTGACCTGCCGTGTAAGTCCGTTCATGTTTTTCAGAAGGAAAACGAATATGAGTATATTCAGGAGGGCGGACTCAACGACTATGTCCATATGAAACGCAAGCCGATCTCAAAGCCCTTTACCTTTCAGGTAGAGAGATATGTGGGTGTAGACGGTCTGTTGGTGGATTATCTTGCAAACGGAACAGAGCTGGTTCTGCCGTTGGTTCTTCTGGTAAACCGTTATCACTGGAACGGTTATCCCTATCCGACGAGAACCTATGTCTTTACAGGCTGTACCGTGATCGGCAAGGAGTACGGAGAACTGAATGCGGAGAGAAGCGGACTGCTTGTGGAGACGACAACTATTGCCTACCGGGAGATGGTGAACGTCGATGTCGGCATCGGGGCAAACGCAGAAAAGGCATGGGAGTACAAGCCGAAAACGGATGAGGAGAAGAGAGAGGCGGAGAAAAAGCGTCTGACTCATTCCTCGCGGTACTGGCAGTTCGACAAGAAGAACTATTCCGGCACGGGAGAAGGATCTGCCCGTCACCCGGAAAATGAGAAGAGAAAAGAAGAACTGTTGAAGGAACGGCGCATCTGGAACCCGGATGGGAAAAAGACAACGGAATCTCAGAACAGCGCGCGCCATCCTGAGGAGTTTTTAGGGATAGAAACCGGGGAAGAAGGACAGAAGGGCGGCAGGGAACGCCGGTGGGCGTTTGATAATAAGACCTATTCCGGCAAGGGAGAGATGTCAGCGCGTCATCCTGAGAACGAGAAGAGGAAAGAAGAGTTGTTAGAGAACCGCCGCCTATGGGATCCGGAACAGAGTAAGGTGACGACATCCAGGCGCAGTGCAAGGACGGTGGCGGATTATCTGGTAAGCCGGGAGAAAAGGGCTTCCGGAAAATAAGAACTGACGGACAGAGAAAGGAGAGAGCGCGATGCTGACAGTAAAAGCCCCCATAGAATTAAAGTGCAGAGCCGGTATTGTTCCCTCCTATGAAAGCTTTGTCCATAGAATTACCGGAAATTATGAGATGATGTCAGCGACAGTCACAGGGGAAGATCTGCTCCATCTGGTGACGGAGCCGCCGGAGGTTTTCTTTGCGGAGGGCAGTGTCTCCACGATCATTAACCAGACAAACATCAATCAGAATCAGGAGAATAAGCTGGAGATACTGAACCAGCTGCTCAACCGCATCACGGTAGACTCCGGGCTGCATATGACCTATCAGGATCGTGTCTACATAACAGATATGCTGCAGAAGCTGGGCGTTAAGAATGTGCAGCAGTTCATGCGTCAGGTCACGCAGCTCAAGGAAGAGACGGAAAACACGACGGAGCTGATCGATCATTACTGGAACCACATGGAGCAGCTTCAGGAACTGATCCAGAGCTTTAAGGAGAGCAGAGAAGAAAAGACAGAAAACAGCGAATACCGGCAGGAGGGGAACATCCTGCATCTGCATCAGGACATCATGAACCGTCTGCAGACAGGAAGCATCTACCAGATTGTCTCAAATTTTAACCATAATCAGTCGGCTTCGGCGGAGTATATCAGCGGAGCCGAACTGCGTTCCGCCGAGTATTACCGGATTACCAGAAATATTCTGCTGAATACGCTGGAAAATGAGGCAAGGGGAGAGAACCTGCCCTTAGAGTACCGGCATGAGAATTATTACGAAGAAATTCTTCCCTTTACGGAGGAGATTACAGAGGAGAAAATTACGAACCAGATTGCAGCGGCGGTGCTGTTGCAGCTGGCAGATAATATATATCAGAACCGGCACGAGAACATAGAGCGGAGAGGGGATATGTGGTACACTGTGTCGAACGCTTTTTACCGTTCGGCGGAGAACACGATGAACCGGCTGCACAGAAATTTTGTAGAGCAGTATTACCGCAGTGACCGGGCGGGGGATTATCTTGTCAATCTGAACAAGAACTACAGGCAGGAGCTGGCGCTGCTAGACCGCATTATGACAATCCGGGAGGCTGCGGATGGGCGGGAGCGGATTGCACCGGCACAGACAACAATAAGAATGGAAAACCTTCAGCAGCATCAGGAAGAATCCCTTCAGACACTCGTAGACAACAGAAGCTACAGAGAGGGTGACCAGCTCAGCTTAAGACAGGCGGGCGATACCACAGAAGAGAGAAATTACCGGTCGGAGTTTTCACATGAGGAACTGTATCTGAACAGGGAACAGAACTCCGTCGAAAATACAGAGGTCAATCTCAGCCAGACAAATTCGGATACGACGACACTGCAGCAAAATAACATTGATGTTTCCAATGCAGAGTATTATCAGAAATATCTTCAGAAGGCAGAGCAGGTCGAAAGCCTGAAGGATAGCCGTTGGGCACAGACACAGGCGCAGGAAGAAGCGGCTGAGAAGGTACAGCAGCTGGAGCATGTGTATCTTCCGGAGAAAGAAACCAAAGGAAAAGAAGAACCGGTTGAGCAGTTTTTCCTGCATCAGGAGCAAAACAGCACTGAAGAGACGATGGTTAATGTCCGTCAGGAGCAGCAGGAGGTGACGCTGGAACAGCTCGAGGAATTTCATCGTCACAATGTAGAAAACCGCAATAAATATTATCAGAAGCTCGAGCAGCTTAAGAGCTTACAGGAGAAGCCAGGGAAGGCACCTGATCTGCAAAGGATGCGGCGGGAAGGACTTCTGGCACTGGAGCGCCCGCAGGAAATGCTACAGCAGCTAAAAGAAGAAGGACACGAGCAACAGGAGCAGGCGACGCGTCTCAGACAACAGGAACTGGCACTTTTGCCGGAGGAGACGCAGCGCATCTACGAGGTGCTGGAACAGTATCTGCAAACCCCGGAGAGATACCGGCAGGCGGAGGCTGCGACAAACCGCGATATCGGAAGGCTGATGCGGGATATTGAACTCGTCGAGAGAGAGTCACGCGAACAGACACAGACAGACATACACACCGACAGACAGATAAACAGCCGGTCGGAGACCATTGAGCAGAACTGGTTGGAAAGACCGCCGATGGAGCTGCATTATCAGGAAGAGCCGGGCGGCGGGGAGGCGGAAGCCGCCCCGGAGAGCAGACCAACGGAAAATGCAGGAACCCGGGAGCTTGTGGAGAGGCAGCTGCGTGAGCAGGAGCTGCTCAACACCTACACTGACAGACAGATGAGCAGCCGGTCGGAGACCTTCGAGCAAAACTGGGTGGAGAGACCGTCCGCAGAGCTGCACTATCAGGAAGAGACAGGCGGAGAGGAAGCGGAAGCCGCCCCGGAAGGCAGACCTGCGGAAACGGCGGGGAACCGGGAGCTCGTGGAGCGGCTGCTGCGTGAGCGTGAGCAGCGGAACACTCACACCGACAGACAGGTGAGCAGCCGGTCGGAGACCTTTGAACAGAGCTGGCTGGAAAGACCGCCCGCAGAGCTGTACTACGATGAAGGGGCGACAGGTGATGGCGGAAGAACCGCTCCGCAGGGCAGGGCGGCGGAACCGGCAGGAGACCGGGGACTCGTGGAACGGCAGCTGCGCGAGCAGGAGCTGCTTCACAGCCGCACGGACAAGACGCTCCGGGATATTTCTGAGACGGTGGTTGAGCGGTGGGAGGAGAACTCCCGCAGGGAGCCCGTGCAGAGTGCAGTGACCGAGGAGGAGCGCCGGAACCGGATCGCACTGGTGCACAAGCAGCAGACGGAAAATGAAATTACTGAAGAGATCATGGAACAGCTGATGAACCAGAACCGTGTACTCCAGAACCAGACAAGGGTGATGGAGGAGGTCACACAGAATTCCAGAACTGTGGAGCGCCGCGTGACGAACCAGACTACACATGAGATCACCCAGCAGACGGAAAATCTCACAGAGATGATCAGCCGCGGCGTGCAGGGAAGGATTGGTGACATCACGGATCAGGTGTACAACAGGCTGGAGAAGCGCCTGCAGAATGAGCGGCGGCGCAGGGGAATCTAGTTAGACATCGCGGAAGAAAGGAGGCGGGACAGGAATGAACTCTATAGCAGAAAATCTTGTGAACAGTCTGTCGGGCAATGTGCCGAAGGCAGTGCTTTGCGTCAGAAATATCAAGACCCTCGAGCAGATTACTTCGCAGGACAGCGACGAGGAGAAGCTTCGCAAGAAGAAGGACAATATGACCGCCACCCTCAAAAAGGCAAATGAATTGCAGAAGTCACTCATGGAGGCGACAGCGGGTGCACTGTCCGGCACACTGTCATCGGAGGCAAGGAACAGCCTGATGGGACAGGATAAGGCGTATCTTGCCATGGAGGTACAATACAATCCCTCCAGCATCCATATGCAGACGACAGCGGGGTCACAGCTGGAATACAGTGGCGGCAATATGGGAAATATGTCGAATAACATGATTGTCCAGAACGTAGTGCCCACCTCCACGACCATGAATGTCCAGCTGATCTTTGACGAGGTCAACATCTATGATGCCTTTATGGTCAACAATGTGAATTCGCCGGTGGGCGCTGCCACACAGGCAGTTAAATACTTTGCGGAGAAGGAGCACTCCGTCCAGCATCAGATCGAAGGGATCCTTTCCCTGCTGACGATGGATGTGACGAGACAGGTCGTATTCTACTGGGCAAAGATGTGCTTCCGTGGAGAACTTACGGCAGTACAGGCACGCTACACTATGTTCAATAAATCGGGAAATCCGATCCGGGGCGTAGTAAACCTTTCCATCAGACAGGGAGAACAGGCAGAGTTTTATGAGCCGGCTTACTGGGAGAAGGCATATGAGAATCTTTTCAAAAAGGGAAAGGCAAACGGTAAGAGTACCTTTTCAAAGCTCACGAACAACAATGTTCTCAATCTGAACCTGTAAAGGCTTTGACAGCGGAAAAGGGGCAGCTATGGATGCAGTAAATCATACATTAGGAAATATAGAAAAGGCGCAGATTCACATCAGCACCTACAATATGGTAGAGGAAAAGAAGCTTCAGATCAAGGAGAGTGTTCCGGCAAAGGGAACGGCCGGTGCTCTGGGGCGCATTGCGAGTAAGAGCGGACTTGAAGGCGTCGGAGCCTCCCAGCTCGGAAAGGTGGCACAGGCGGCGGTGGGAGCCACAATAAAAGCGGTGAAGGCAGTCTCTGACCGGATGCAGTCGGGCGTAAAGACCTACACGGTACAGTTTAACCCGAGTCAGCTTACCTTGAGCGGGTACGGCGGAGGTATGTACCAGAAGACCGATTACGGAACCGCATCCAGTGAAAAGAAGCAGCAGAAAAATATAGGAATTTCCTATGAGCCGGCAAAGGTCAGGCTGATGATGAATGTCACGCTGATCTTCGATCAGGTATCGGTAAAGGATGCCTTTATGGCGGATAAGTTCGCAGCATCACCGACCGGTGCGGTGACCGGGGTGACATCTCTGGTCAAGGAAGCTGTCACAGGCGAGGAATATTCGGTGCAGCCTATCATTGAGGGCTTTATCGGGATGCTGCGGCAGGAGCGCACACGTTTTATCACCTTCTGCTGGGGCTCGATGCAGTATGAGGGTGTCGTGAACAGTCTGAATACGAGATATACAATGTTCAATCTGACGGGACAGCCGATCAGGGGGGAGGTTGAGCTCTCCATGATTCTGGTGGACGAGGAGGTCGGGCCGACCAATATGGGCATCTGGAAAAAGCATTACGAGGAAGCGTTTGGCGGCGGCAATGTGAGCTATAGAAATAAGACACAGTATGTAGGCAATATTCTGAATCTATAGGACAGCAGCTGCTGAAATCGATGCAGGGGAAAGAGAATGGCAAGCTTTGAGTACAAAGATCTCTTAACTGAATATAATAAATTTACCAGTCCGAAGACGGTCGTGCTGGTCGGAGGAAAGAACCTGTCGGAGGATAAGAACAGCTTCAGTATCTCCGATGTGGAGATCGAGATGAGCGCGGGCTATGAGGCGGGTATGGCGACCTTCTGGATTCACGACTGCTACGACAGTCTGACCTGTACCTTTAAGACAGAGGAGCTGCAGCCCTATATCAGGCTCGGCTCACAGGTCACAATCTGTCTCGGCTATGATTTCACAGTGCGCGAGGTGTTCTGCGGTTTCATTGCGAGGGTCAATTTTGACTTCTCGGCAAACGGCGGGATTCCCGGCGTGGAGGTCACGGTGATGGATGCAAAGGGCATCATGATGGCGAATAACCATTCGCAGCAGCTGAAGGCGCAGTATTACTCGGACGCGGTGAAGGAAATTTTCCGGAAGCCGGCCTATAACAACCTTCTCCAGAAGAAGATCATCACAGGTGTCTCCGTGGAGGATACGCCGGATAAGCCGGCGACAGGCGCAGCGGGGGAGAGCAAGGCGAGCGACAAGACTGTGGAGATGGTCGGCGAGAGCGATTATGAATTTGTGGTAAAGGCGGCAAAGAAGTTTAACTTTGATTTCTTTATCCACGGGGGAGAGGTTGTATTCCGCAAGGCGAAGAGTAATTCCGAGATACTGATGGAGCTGACGCCGGAGACCGGAATCAGAGGAATCAACATGGGCTATGACATCACCGGACTGACTGCCGGAATCGAGGTGCGCTGTCTGGATGTCGGAAAGGGGAAGGTAATCTCCTCCTACAAGAAGAACGGCAACAAGATTTCCCACGGAAATCATGCAAAGGCGCTGCTGGCGAAATCGAAGAAGGTGTATGTCGATCCCACGACCTCGTCGAAGATGGATGCCGACAACCGTCTCGACTATCTGATGGAGGATATGACCTACCGCTTCGGAACGCTGGAGGCGGATGTGATCGGAATACCGGAGCTTGTGCCCGGGCGCTTTATCAGAGTGGCGGGCTTCGGCGATAACCTGTCGAATACCTATTACCTGCAGACCGTGCGGCATTGCTTTACGGAGCAGGGGTATGTGACAAGAATTATCGGCAAGGCGTGCGGATTTGAGGAGTAAGCCCACATACCGGAAAAGGATGGAGGAAGAAGCGTGGCACTTTTTGATGTGATAGATGAGATAGCGGAAAAGCAGGTATTGAAGACAGAGACAGGGGATAACAGGATCTTCGGCATCGTCGTAGGGCAGGTCGTCAAAAATTACGACAAGGATATGCCGGGGCGTGTCTGCGTCTCCATCTTTACCCGCGACAAGGAGGCGAACGAGCTGAAGTGGGCGAGAGTGGCGATGCCCTCGAGCGGTTCCAAGTGGGGACATTATTTCCTGCCGGAGGTCGGAGACCATGTCCTTGTCTGCTTTGAGCAGGGAAATATTGAAAAGCCTTATGTCATAGGCTGCATTCCGAGAGAAAACGACCAGTTTCTAAAGAAGACGGTGGATGAGGATAACCAGTATAAAAAGATCATGACCCGCCATGGAAACACCATCCTGTTCGAGGACAATAAGGAGGGGGAAGGGGATAAGGACAAGATAAAGATCGAGACCCCGAAATCCACCCACCGGATTGAGCTGGACAACGAGAAGGGGCTGATGCTGATCTCGGATAAGGATGGCAAGAATAAGATACAGATTCAGACAGGCGATTCCGGAAAGATGGAGATTTTTGCGGAGAAAAAGCTCACGATCAAGGTCGGGGATAATATCACGCTGACGATGAACGGCAATAACGGCACGACGGAGCTTGAGACGACAAAGCTGAATGTCAAGGTAAACGGAAATATGAAATACACCTCCACGGGAGGAGCGACGCTGGAGGGCTCGACCGTCAGCGTGAAGTCAACATCCTCCATGAATCTGGAGAGCAGTGCAGCGGTGAAGATCAGCGGAACGCCGATCAGCATCGGATAAGCAGGGGGGAGCAGCGATGGAGAACAATGACTTTTTAGGCAAGGGGATGAAATTTCCGCCGCAGATCAATTCCGCCACCGGAAGATTTGTGACGGTTTCGGATCTGGAGAGTGTCAGGGAGTCGGTCTACCTGATACTGATGACACAGAAGTCGGAGCGGTTCCTGCGGCCGGAATTCGGCAGCGAACTGATGGCATATACTTTTATGGATGTCAACCTGACAAACATCAACATCATGTGCGGAAACATCCGGCGGGAGATACAGAGACAGGAGCCGCGCGTCAGTGACGTGGAGGTTTCGGCAGACCCGAATATCAAGGACGGCTGCCTTGTGATCAAGGTGGATTACTATGTGATAGGCAGCAATACGAGAGATAATTTTGTCTTTCCCTTCTATCTGAACACAGGGGACGAGGATGCCGGACAGGAGGAATTTGCACCGGAACAGGGTGATACAGAGGAGCAATATGAAGATTGATAAGAGAACAGCAACGGATATTGAAAACAGAATAGCGGAGCTTGCTGCCTCCTATGTGCCGGAATGGAATTTTGACAGGGAGAACCCGGATATTGGTTCGACGCTTGCCATTCTGTTCGCGGGACAGATGAAGGAGAATATTGACCGGTTTAACCAGGTGCTGGACATCTACCATACAGAGTTTGTCAATATGCTTGACCTGTCTCTTTTACCCGCGAAGCCGTCCTGCGCTGTGGTGCTGATGGGACTGATTCAGGATACCATTCCGGGCACGGGCGTCGCAAAGGGGACAAAGCTGCTGGCGGATGGCGAGCAGACACAGATCTTTGAGACGGCACACAATCTGTATGTGACGAATTCACGGCTGCAGTCCTGCTTTATGACGGAGAAGGAGACAGGAAAAATACTGCCGCTGCTGGGCAGCTTCCGGTGCCCGCAGATTCTGCCGGAGCCGGAGCCTGACGAGGAACAGGAGGAGACGGAGCAGACGGAAAGGCTGACACCGTTTTTCCTGTTTGGGGATCAGGGGAAGGGAATGGAGCAGAATGCGGTGATGCTCTACCATCCGACGGTTTTTGATGCGGCGGGAAACACAATCTATGTGAGAATAACAGGAAATGAGGAGTTTACAGGGAAGCTCCTCGCTGGTGCTTTCACCTTTCAGTATGTCACGGAGCAGGGGCTTAAGAAAGTGGAGGATCTTGAGCTTTTAGTGGATGGCAGGACGCTTGCCTTCCGGGAGCCGGAGGAGAGCGTTAAGGTACAGCTGGACGGCAAAGACTACGGTATGCTGGCGATCATTGCCGAGGAACCGGTGAAGGAAAACATCGAGGTCACAGGCATCCGGCTCGCGTCCTCCGGGGAGGCACAGGCGCCGGAGTTTGTGAATAACGGAACCACGGATTTCGAACCGGAGACCTTCGCGCCGTTCGGCGATACACTCTCCCTGTTCAGCGAGTGCTATATCGGGCATGACCGTTATTTCGGAAAGCCCGGAGCGATGGTGACGCTCAGCTTTGATGTGGCTTATCCGGAGCACAGGGTTTCCCTCATGGCGGTGGCGGAGGAGGAAGAACTGAAGATCATCAAGCGCAAACCGAGAACAACAGCGGAGAATAATATTGCGGATTGCTATGCGGAGGAAATTTCCATAGAGTATTTTAACGGCATCGGCTGGAAGAAGCTGCCGTGCAATCAGGAATATAGATCGCTTTTCGGAACAGCGGAGGCAACGAAGTGTACGCTGGAGTTTGTCTGTCCGTCGGACTGGCAGGAGATGTCCGTCGGCGGTGACAAGGGAAGATGTCTGCGCATTCAGCTGTTAAAATCGGATAACTGCTATATGCGTCCCTGTGTACATCATTATCCGCAGATCAGCAACATGACGATTGCCTACACCTACGGGGATCGTTTTGTGCAGCCTGAAAGAGTGCGGGCAATCGCCGGCACAAGGGAACTGGAGCTCTCGGTGAAGATGATGGAGGGAAAGCGCTTCCTGCTTTTCCAGAGGGGCGAGTACACGGAGGACTATCTGTATCTGGGCTTTGGAAAACCGATGGAGGATGGTCCGGTCAGCATGCTGTTCCAGCTGGAGGACGGTGCGCGGTATGATGCCACGGAGTGCCGGTTTGAGTACAGTACGATTCACGGATTCCGGCAGATGCGCGTGCTGGATCATACGGCGAATATGTCCCGCTCGGGAATTGTCATGTTCATGCCGCCCTCCGATATGGCGATGGCGACAATCGAGGGGAAAACGGCATACTGGATCAGGCTCAGCAGGACAGAGAAGCAGACATCAGACGGCAATCCGCCGAAGGTGCTGGATATCCGGCTGAATGCTGTCGAGGTCTACAACATTGAGACCAGACAGGAGGAAGAGTATTATATCGATGAAGTTGCCGCAAATATGGTGTTTGACCTGGGAGTGCCAAACATTCTGGATGTGGAGCTCTGGGTGAACGAGACGAACAGACACACCGAGGAGAATATGAACAGACTGAACAGGGAGATGCCGGACAGGGTGCGCATCGAGCGCGACATGATCGGCAATATCTCCTCCTTCTATGTAAAATGGAAGGAGACGGAGCAGTTCGGAAATGGGCGGCTGGAGAGAGAGTACATACTTGACAGACTGAACCAGAGAATCCTGTTCGGTGACGGAATCCACTCCGAAATTCCGAGAGTTTTAAACGATGCGGCATTCCGCATGGTAATCCGCTGCTGTAACGGACAGCAGGGAAATGTGGAGGCGGGAAGCATCAACGAATCTCTGGAAAACCTGATGTTCATAGATACGATCTACAATCCGAAATGCGCTTTCGGAGGCAGCAATATCGAGAGCATCGACAGCGCGCTGAAAAGGGGAGCAAATATCTTAAGCTCCAGAAGACGGCTTGTTTCAGTGAAGGATTATGAGCGGGAGATATTGTCCTTTTCGGATAATATCGAAAAGATCAGCTGTGTGACGGGAATCGATCGCAACGGGGAGAGGGCGGACAGCAAGGTAACGTTTGTGCTGTTGCTGAAGGATTACAAGTCAGGCTCCTATTCCTTCCACAACGCGGCGGCGAATCTCAAGAAGCACCTGCTGCAGAGCTGTGAGCTGATGATCGCTCCGGAGGAATTATGTCTGACAGAGCCAGTCTTTGTCTCTGTCTCCGTGGACGTATGGGCGGAGATCAGGGATATGGATGACGGCTTTGAGATACAGAACCGGATGAAGAAATGTCTGGAGGAATATCTGGATGCCGTGAAGAATGGAATGGAATCCGGCTGGGACATCGGAGTGCTTCCGAAGAAATCCCAGATTCGGATGAAGCTGAATTCGATGAAGGCGAAGGCGGCGGTGAGGAGAATCGCGGTGACGGCTACCTACACGGATGTGACCGGCCCGCACGAGATGGACATCGACGACATTGAAGTTACCCCATTTATGGTGACGAGAAGCGGAGAACACAGAATCCATATCATGCTGTCGGAGTAAGGGAAGGAGAAGGAAAAATTGCTTGTCAATAAAAATCTGAACGATAAAACTTATCAGGAACTCATAAGTGAAGCAATTATGCAGATTCCTCTCTATACGACCGAATGGACAAACTTCAATCCATCCGATCCCGGCATGACGATACTGGAGAATCTGACAGCATTTGAAGCGTTGCAGCAGGAATCCATCCGGCAGGTGACACCGCAGATCAGGCAGAAGCTCCTGAAAATGCTTGGATTTACCGAGAGAAAGGGAAGATGCGCGAGGGTACTGATGGCGGCGAAGGGCGAGGAGGAGCCAGTGGAGCTTCCGGCAAACCAGCCGTTTTATCTGGGAGACCTTACCTTTGAGACGAACAGGCGCATCCGACTTTCGGGCTATTCCCTGACCGGAGTTTACGGACAGCATGACGGCAGCTTTCAGGATTACAGCTATCTGATTGATGATGATATTCCCAAGACGGCAATGATCTTCGGGGAGAAGCCCGGCGAGGGGGACTGTGTCTACTTCACAGCGGATCGTTTGCCGGAGCCGGGAGAGGAAATGATTTTCTACATGACGCTCGCGAACCGTTTCAACCGGAATCCCTATGAGGAGAAGGGGAATAACACGTTTGCGAATCTTGTGTGGGAGTGCTATACCGAAAACGGATATGAACCCATGAATGTTGCGGACTATACCTCCTGCTTCCTTGTGAGCGGAGAGGTCAGAATGCGGATGCCGAACACAGCGGCGGCGGTCTGCGGGGAGCTTCCGAAGTCGGGCTATGCCATCCGTGCGAGGGTTGTCAAGGCAGACTATGATGTCAGTCCGAAGCTGCTGGCAGTGGCGGGCTTTCTGTTCGAGGCATGGCAGAAGGAGACGAAATCCGTATGCTATACCTTCCAGAAATATTTGAAGATCACGCTGAACAGCGAATTGATGGAGGAGGGGTATCTGCAGGTATTCTGTAAGGAGGAAAAGGGATCCTTCTACCGCAGATACGAGCCGGTTCCTGAAGAGGGAGCCAGAGGGCGCTTCTATACGATGGAGCATGAGCAGTATGGTGTAAATACCTTCTGCTTTGACAGACGGCGGTTTGGATTTGCGCCGGATAAGCTGAAAAATGCCGTGAAGATCATGGTCTACTCGGAGGAAATGATGCGCAGGTTCTACCTCGGAACCGTACAGGGCTATGATGCACAGGAGCTGGAGCTTCCTGCGAAGAACATCGTGGCGGAATCCTTCTGTATCATCGCAAAGCGGACGGATGAAAACGGCGAGGATATTTTTGATTTTGTGAGACCGAACCACTACGAGGAGGATTCCCTCACCTATTACCTTCTGGAGAACGAAGGCAAGATTGTCATTGAGGATGCCGGTGCGTTTATCGGCGCGACACTCTATATGGGCTCTTGCAGCGTCACCAGAGGACAGGAGGGAAATATCCGGGAGGGCAACCGGTTCCGCACAGGAAAGAGTTTGCAGGGGCTTGTGTTCGTCAATGCCGGACCCGGCACAGGCGGCTGTTTCCGGGAGAGCATCGCGGATGTGAGAGAGCGCTTTCTGGCTGATATGAATAAGCCGTATATCGCAGTGACGGCTGCGGACTACGAGACAATCGTGAAGAGTGCGCCCGGACTATGCATCCATAAGGTCAGGGCGGTGCTGCGGGAGGAGAGAAACGAGGTTCAGATCGCGGTAAAGCCCGGAACGGATGAACGTTTCCCGAAGCTCTCTGATACCTACCGGAAGAGTCTGGAGCAGCTTCTGGAGAAGAAGCGGCTGTTGACAACAAGGGTTGAGATCGTCCAGCCTGTCTATCTGCCGATCAATGTGAAGGGTGTCATCTATGTCAAGAGACATTACGAGAGGGAGCAGGGACTGATCGAAAGGACGATCCAGGAACAGCTGGATTATCTGGAGTCGGAGCGCGGCTTCGGTGAGGTGCTGAAGTTCGACGAGGTGTTCCGGGCGGTGGAAAATCTGGAGTGTGTGGAATATATATATGATCTTGCGCTCTATCCCCAGTATCCGGGAGCCGCGAAGATCAGGGACAACGATATTTATCCGAACGCGGATTGCCTGTGCTATGCGGGAGACATCCAGCTTGAGATCAGGAACTATGAGAAATAGGGAAGGAAAGCGATATGGCAGCAGTTACTTATTCAATTAAGAAGAACCGTATCAAAAGAGGTCTGTGCAAGGGCTTTTCGCTCGAGGGCGAAGATACGCTCATGGCTGTGCCGACGGAGCCGGAGCACTATCTTTTCCTTCAGGGGATCGATGCCGCCATGGAGGATATGACATGGGGAAGGCTGCACTTTGAGATACAGCTGGAGGAAGAGGCCGTCTGTCTTGTCTATGTCAAGGCAATGAATCAGGACAGCTTTTACCGGAATGGGAAGGAGACGGCGATCAACACCTTTCTGACAGATCCGGAGGAGCCGGACGGCCTGAAGGTGCAGTTCTTTCAGGAAATCGGCGCAAAGCGCTGTGTGAATACGAGAGACATTCTGCTCTATGAGCAGAGTGGAAGGTATCTCTATCTGATGATCAAGATCATAGGAGAGGGAGCCAACACGGTTTCCGGCATCAGAGTGGAGCAGCAGGGTGACAATTTTATGGATACTTTCCCGGAGATTTACAGGGAGAGAGACAGCTTTTTCCATCGCTATCTTTCGGTTTTTTCCAGCATTTATCAGGATTTTCAGGACAATATCAGCCATGTGGACAGGCTGCTTGACCTTGACACCTGCCCGCAGGAAATGCTGCCGGTGTACGGCAGATGGATGGGAATCGAGATGGGGGATGAATGTAAGGATGAACCATGGCTCCGGACGCTGATCAAGGAGGCATACAGGCTGAACTGTATGCGGGGCAGTAAATGGGCGATAGAGAGGATCGCGGAGATTGTTCTCGGGGAGCCAGTTGTTGTGCTGGAGAGTAACGTCATGAAGGCGTATGTGGAGGAGACGGAGCAGGAACAGTTTAAGAACCTGTACGGCGACAGCCCGTATGATGTCACGATTCTGATCAACAGACATGTGACGGAGGCACTGAAATCCCGGCTGATGCTGCTGATCAACCAGTACAGACCGATTCGCAGCCGGATACATATCGTATATCTGAAGGAAGCCGGCAATATGGATTATCATACCTATCTGGATATGAATGCCCGCATGATCCGTGAGGATGCGGGACAGTTGGATACAGAGGCACAATATATGGATGGCATTGTGACATTACAGTAAAGGAGCAGACAGAAAATGAAGCTTACAGAGACAAGAAATGACAGCACGATTCAGATTAAGATTGAGGGGAGAGTAGACACCACCACAAGCCCGCAGCTGCAGCAGGCAATCCTGACGGCGTTCCAGAAGGGAAGCAAGGTGGTTCTGGATTTTGAGGAGGTAAGCTATGTATCCAGCGCGGGCTTAAGAGCCCTGCTGATTGGACAGAAGACAGCCATGTCGAAGGGTGGAAGCATGGTGATGGTTCATGTCTGCGAAGCGGTCATGAGTGTGCTCGAGATGTCAGGGTTCAGCGACATATTGCAGATTGAGTAGCGGTGAGCAGCGATGATCCGATTTGTGGATGTCTCTGCCGGATACCAGCCGGAAGAGGAGCTGGTGTTTACACGTCTGAATGAGACCATAGAGGACGGGGAATTCGTTCTGGTGACAGGAGAGAGCGGTGTAGGGAAGAGCACCTTTGTCAGACTGCTGCTGCGGGAGATCATGCCCTTGGCAGGGCAGGTGCTCGTCGATGGGCAGGATCTGGCGCTGCTGAAGAGAAGACAGCTCCCCGCCTATCGCCGGAAGCTCGGAGTCGTGTTTCAGGATTACCGTCTGATCCCCGACAGGAACGCCTATGAGAATGTGAAGCTGGCACGGCTGGTGGCAGGGGGAAGAAGCAGGGATACTGACCAGATGATCTGTTCACTGTTCTCGCTGTTCGGAATTACAGAGCTGTATAAGCGCTATCCGGGCGAGATGTCAGGCGGACAGCAGCAGAAGGTTTGTCTGGCCAGAGCAATGATGAATTATCCGAGGTATCTTCTGGCAGACGAGCCGACGGGAAACCTTGACCCGGAGTCCTCGAGGGAGATTATGAAATTTCTGGAGCTGGTTCACAGACAGGGAACGACTGTCATTGCGGTGACGCATGACATGGAGGCGGCGGAGGGGCTTGCCTGCCGCAGAATAGAGCTTTCCTGATTGCAGCGGGAAGTAATTGGATGTTTGCCTTTGAATACCGATGGGCAGAAAGGAAAGGAATGTCGTGGAAAAAGAGTTAAAGCTGTCCGCATGTGATGAGAATATGGGGACGGTGCTGGAGCAGGTAGAACTGATGCTGGAACAGACCTCCTGTGATGAGAAGACACAGATGCAGATCGTTATGGCGGCGGAGGAACTGTTTGTCAATATAGCACATTATGCCTACGGCGGCGCACCGGGGGAGGCAGTCCTCACGATGAAGGTTCTGCAGAACCCGGAGCGGTTTCACATGACTTTCCGGGATCGAGGCATA
Source organism: uncultured Acetatifactor sp. (assembly GCA_934402375.1). Lineage (GTDB taxonomy): Bacteria > Bacillota > Clostridia > Lachnospirales > Lachnospiraceae > Acetatifactor. The sequence continues at coordinate 29,326 of CAKRUB010000025.1, read as the reverse complement.
CCATACAACCCACTGGAGCATAAAGATCCCGATATTACACTGCCTGCCGAGGAACGGGAGATCGGCGGACTGGGAATTTTTCTGATCAAGAATACGATGGATAAGATGGAATATGAGTATCGGGACGGATGGAATGTACTGTCCATCGAAAAGCGTCTTGCGGAGTAAGAAGGGAGCAGATATGTCAACGAAGAAAAAAATCATTTTACTGGTAGCGGTCATCTGCTATGCATGTATACTCTATGGATTTTTGTCCGATAACAGCATGTTCATGATGATCACGGTCATTCTGTACGCGGTGCTGATGCTGGCGTTTGCACTTCTGGCGGATGCGGCAGACCCGGAGACGCTGGAAAAGACCCGCAGACAGCTCAAGGATGCAGAAGACAAGAGCAAGGAGCTTGACGGAAGAATCCGTGAGCTCACCGCTGAAAAGGCGCGCTACGCGAAGGCCATGGAAGAGGCGACTACCGCGAAGGAAGAGGCGATTGTCGGGCAGCAGAAGCTGCTTGCCAGACAGGAGGAACTGAGCGAGGCACTCTCGAAGGCAGAGGAAGGCAGAAGCCAGTCTAAGGAGCGGGAAAAGGAGCTTCTCTCGAATTTTCTGCCGCCTGCCGGAGAGGGAGCGCAGCAGAATGAGACGATCGACATCATCCAGATCGCCAGAGATACGGTGCAGGAGCTGAAGCCCTTTGCGGAGAAGGTGCATCTTGATATCCGCATTTCGGCACCCGACGAAAAGATCCTTGTCAGGGCGGATGCCTCAAGGCTGCGGATCATGTTCCGCAACATTATCGACAATTCCATTAAATACATGAATCGGGCGGGCATTCTTGTCATCACGATCTCAAACCTCGGAGACGATATTTTCATTGTACTCAAGGATAACGGAAATGGACTTTCGGAAAAGGAAACGGCGCATATCTTTGAACTTAATTATCAGGGCTCCAACCGGATCAGCGGAAACGGGCTCGGTCTGACACAGGCGAAGGCAATCGTGGAATACTACGGCGGCACGATCTATGCGAAGAGCAACGTCGGAAAGGGCATGGGAATCTATGTGCAGCTGCCGACCGACTAAAGCAACGGAGATTCTGACAGATTTGAAGCATGGGGAGTGTGACAGATGAAAAAGGAAAAGGGACTTATCATTGCGGTGATGGTATTCTTTCTTGTCAGCGGTGTTGCCGCCTGTGTCGTCAGGCAGTACCGTGACGGACAGGAAAACGGACCGGCGCCCGTCTATGTGAATCAGGACAGGGAATCGCAGCCGCAGACGACAGAAAAGCCGGAAGAACCGTCGTTAGAAGCAAAGGAAGAAAAACCGGAGGAAGAGCCTGAGCAGGAGGCAGAGTCTGTGCAGCCGGAGACAGAAACAGAGCAGCAAGGGACAGAGCAGCAAGGGACAGAGCAGCAAGGGACAGAGCAGCAGGGAAGCGTCTACTATGCATTTACCGTGCGAGGGGATATTTCTTCGCTGAATCTCAGAAAGGTTCCGGACATGAATGGAAAGATTCTGGGCAGACTGATGCCGGAGCAGACGGGATATGTTCTGGAATACGGCGACGAATGGTCTCTGGTAACTACCGGGAAAAAGAGCGGCTATGTCAACAACCGGTATATTGAGCTGGAGGAGATTTCGGAGGAAGATTTTCCTGCGGAATACAGAGACTGACCGCATGGCTTTTCGGATAAGGAGAGAAGATTGAAAAATAAGATTTTTCAATCACGAGTTTGTGTCTGCGTGCACTTGACACAAACTCGCTATGCGCAAAAAGCGTGCGCAGAAATGAGGAGGTTTATGAGACTGAATGATAGGCTTGCCCAGCAGCAGATAAGGAAGAACAGGAGCGGAAACCGGACGGTGGAGGAAGAAGAGACACTTACCTATCTGAGCCGTAAGAGAGAGACTTCCCTGAATGAAGAGCAGGGAGTTTTTCAGGGAAAGACCTTTGAGGGGATTAACACGGAGAAAAGCATCTTTGACCGGACGGCAGTGTTCCGGGTAGAGGAGAGGCAGTGAAGCAGACGGCAGGCAAGGAGGAGACAGCGTGAATATCTATGACAAGTTTAACAGCGAACTGGAGGGGGAGCCGTTCAGCGGATATCCGGAGTATATGGACTATCTGTTTGCCTGTGTCAACAGCCGGATGGATCAGTACCTTGAGGAGATGAAGGGGCTGTTTGCGTCAGGGCAGGGTGGATACAAAAATGTACTCTACCCAGATCTGGAGATTGCCCATACCATGTGTCAGGAGAAGATACATATTTTTTCCACGGAGACCGCTGAGGACAGTGAGGATGAGGAGAACGGACAGGAACCGGTTGCGGAGCTGGGTGACGAGCTGATGGCTCTGCTGGGGGATTATGCCGCAGAGATGGGAACTGCCGCGTCGGGAGAGAACCATAGCGTCAGGGAGCCTGACTGCGAGGAGATGATGGCGTTTATCGAGGCGCGCGCCGAGAAGACGCTGGAGGCAGGGACAGCGCTTCCGTTCTACGCCCTCTGTAAAAAGATGGAATTTGAGCATTTTACCACCTTCTGCTTTGCCTGCGGTATTCTCGCATCCACACAGACGGACTATGCGGGAGTGTTTCAGGTCATTAACGAGAACGGCAGTCTGCCCGCACCGACAATCGAATCCGCTGCGAGACTGTACTACGGAAATCAGTTTTCCATCACAGGCGCTTATGGAGATATGTCGGTCGGACTGGAGCAGCTGCAGCCGATCCTCGATCTCAGGGTAAACGGAAGTATGCCGTTCTCTACAGTCGTTACACCCGATAAGAGGATCATTGATTTTCTGTTCGGTAAGCATCCGATGCAGCTGGATGAGAACTACATTCGTTTTTTCAAGATGCTCACGGACGATAAGGAGCTTGATCCCATCATGGCGAATCAAGGGCAGCTTGATGCCATGGAGATCTCCTACCGTGAGGGTGTGCGAATCTTCTCCTTTTTCGGGGACGAGGGGAGCGGACGGAAATTTTTCATCAAGCAGTTCTGCAAAAAGAATGGGATGGGGGCAATCTCCGTCAACTGCAAAAAGCTCTTTGTCTACGATTTCGCCTTTGTCGAGAAGGCATTGTGGGCGGTTACGAGGGAGTGCATTCTGACCAATTCCTGCTGCTGTCTTGATGAGCTTACCTTCCACGAGGAGGAGAAGGATAAGTTTCTGGGCTACATGGATCTCGCCTTCGCAAAGCTGGTGAGCAAGGGGCTGTTAGTCTATGCGCTGAGCAAGGAAAAGATGCCGATGCGCGACATCACGAAGGAGGAGTTCACAGAGCTGGAAATTCCGACGCCCACGACACAGGAGAGAGAGGAATGCTGGCGGTTGTTTGCGAAGGATTACGCACTGGGCGATGACATTGATCTGCTGGAGATGGCGACGAAGTTCCTGTTTACACCGGGCAAGATCAAGGCGGCGCTGGCGAACGCGAGAAGTCTTGCGACGATGAACAAGGACATTCTGATTCCGCGTGCGACGCTTTTCCAGGGCTGTAATAACCAGATGAGCTCGGAGCTGACGCAGAAGGCGACCAAGGTAAAGGCGAATTTCGGCTTTGAAGATATTGTCATGAACCGGGATCAGAGGGAGACGCTGGAGCATGCGATCGACCAGATGAATTTCCGAAAGCAGGTCTACGACAACTGGCATTATACAAAGAAATATCCCTATGGCCGCGGCTTGTCCGTGCTGCTGTTCGGAGCGCCCGGTACCGGTAAATCCATGTGTGCGCAGGTAATCGCACATGAACTCAATCTTGAGCTTTACCGCGTTGACCTCTCAAAGGTCATCGATAAGTATGTGGGTGAGACGGAGAAATCCATCTCCATGATTTTCCGAGAGGCGAAGAAGTGTAATGTCGTACTCTTTTTCGATGAATGTGATACGCTGTTTGCGAAGCGTTCCGACGATGGCGGAAGTAATCAGGCGTCCAACAATAATAAGACTGCGCTGCTTTTGCAGGAGGTCGAGGCATATGACGGAGTTTCCGTTCTGGCGACCAACTACAAGCATAACATTGACCCTGCGTTCTTCCGGCGTATGAAATACATTGTGGAATTCCAGTTCCCGAATGCGGACACCAGAGAGATGCTGTGGCGGACGACGATCCCGAAGGACACCCCGCTTGCAGAGGACGTGGACATCCGCTTTCTTGCAGAGAAATTTGAGTTCGCGGGTGGTAATATCAAGAACTGTATTCTCAACGCGGCGTTTCTGGCGGCGGCGGACGGCGACGGAAAGGAAGTGCGCATGAAGCATTATCTTCAGGCAATCCGCTACGAGTATGTCAAGACCGGAAAGGTCTTCACGAGATCGGATTTTGAGCCCTACGCGGAAGAGGTATTCGGCATGGAGCTGGGAGGATGAGAGAGGCATAAGGGATGAGCAGGTCTAATATAGAACTCTATCTGGACAAACAACAACAGAATCGTGCTTTTGCCTCGACGGAGGAGCTGCTTGGGCAGATACGGAGGATACTGATCTACTGGCTGGAGCAGGCGCCTGAGGAGAGCGGTGACGGTCAGGCTATAGAGGAATTGTTCCGCTATTGGGAAAGCCGCTGTGCAGAGACGGCGAAGCGCGGCTGGGAGCTTCCTTATGTCAGCATGAGGAAGACGCTGTCCTTGAACCGGTTTGAAGAATTTCTGATCTGGGTTGCCCTGATCAGGCAGCTCGACGCAGACTTTGCGGCAGAACTGAAAGAGGAGGGTTTCTCTGAGGAGGAATTGACGCTGGAGGATGTCTTCCTGTTGTTTCAGAGACTTACCAGGGAGAATACAGAGGCGGAATATGCGCTGTTGAATCCTAATCACAGGTTGAATGTGCTTCTCTTTCAGGATTGGGAGGAAGAACAGGCGGAGCGGATGCTGCAGCGACCGGTGAGGCTTAAAAAGACGGCACTGGATTTCCTGCTGGAGCAGGACTGCGGCATCCATGGGCTGAACGGCATAGCGGTGTGCCTTAAGCCGGTTGAGGAGCCGCTGCTCCAGCATGAGGCGCTGTGCGGGCAGTGCAGGGACTATCTTGAGAGAATCCGCAGCGAAAGAGGCAGAGGGGTTTTGCAGCTGTCCGGCGTGGAGGGAGCGGGAAAGAGCTTCCTTCTGAAAAAGCTCGGCGACCAGACGGAATTTGTTGCTGTGTCCCTCGGGTTTCTGTTGGAGAGAAGGAGTGCGCGGAGGGATTTCAGGGAGATTATCTCTTATTGTGTATTACGGGAAAAGTATGTGGGACTGCGGCAGCTTCCAGAGAAGCTGGAGCCGGAGATACTGGGGTATTTTCTGAGGCTTTTGACAGAATACATTCCGGTGGTGTGCGTGATGACGGAGGCACCGCAGCGGATAAGCTACCCGGCGGGGGTCTGGCCGATGGAGGCTGAGCTTCCGGGAGCCACGAGGGAAGAGCAGATGCACTTCTGGGAGTATTTTGCCGGAAGGTATCAGTGCAGGGAGCTCTGCGGTCACGGGTCGGAGCTGGCAAATCTTTACAGGCTGTCGGCGGGTGAAATTGAGCGGATGGTGAGGATGCTCAGAGCCCGCTTCGGAAAGAACGAGGCGGCGGTGACCTACGACGAGGCAAGGGAAGTGATTGTCAGTGAGCTGATGGAGGATGCCGGAAGGAAATTAAGGGGTCTGGCGGCGCCTCTTGTCACCGGATTTACGATGGAGGATTTACAGCTGCCGGGGCAGCAGACGAGGATTTTGGAGTTTGCCATCTCGGCGATTCGGAACAGGTATCTTGTCATGGAGGGAATGGGCTTCGGAAAGAAAATGCCCTATGGGCGCGGTATCAGCATTCTGCTGTACGGGCCGCCCGGAACCGGAAAGACCATGACGGCGCAGGTGATTGCAAGGGAAGTCGGACTGACGCTGTTCCGGGTGGATTCCTCGAAGATCATGGATAAATATATCGGTGAGACGGAGAAAAAGCTGGGGGAGCTGTTTGAGACGGCAAAGAATACCAATGCGATCCTGTTCTTTGACGAGGCGGATTCGCTTTTCGCAAAGAGGACGGAGGTGTCGAAGTCCACGGACAAATATGCGAACAACGAGGTGTCCTTTCTGCTACAGCTGATGGAGCAGTATGAGGGGATTATGGTGCTTGCCACGAACCACAGTAATTTCTTTGATGAGGCATTCCGGAGGAGGATTACTTATTCCATAAATCTTCCGGCGCCGGATGCTGAGACGAGAAGCCGGCTCTGGCGGCTGGCGTTTCCGGATGGGGTCGAGATTGCGGCGGATGTGGATTTTGATCAGCTGGCAAGGGAGCATGAATTTACGGGCAGCAGTATCAAGTATGTCGCGCAGCAGGCGATGTTTACGGCGGCGATCCTGCAGAGTCCGGTGACGCTGGAGTGTATTTATACGGGGCTGAAGCTGATGATGGAGAGGGATTGTCAGGGGTATAAGGATGGGAGTTTGCAGGCGTGCTTTACGAGGCTGGTGTAGGGGATGCGAGTGACGCTGCACACGCGGAGTAGATTACGGCAGGGGATGCGAGTGACGCTGCACACGAGGAACAGACCACCGCAGGCACGCTCTCGCTACCTTCCGCACGCAGCGGACGCATAAGTTCCCATAGTACGGGAACTAAGCGCCGGCGGCTCCAGAGTGCACTGCTTGCGGTCTGTACCGCGCGTGCAGCTGGCAGGGGCAACGGGGCAGGATAGGGAGAAAGCGCAAACAGATAAGGAATGTAAGGCACAGGAAGCAAACTGAGTAGATAAGGGATAGAAAGAGAATGGGCAGGAGTATAGGTATGGGTCAGGACAGGGAGCAGAGTAGAGAGCAGGAACAGAAGCAGGGCAGAGAGCAGGACAGGAAGCAGGACAGGGAGATGGAACAGAGAGAGGAATGGAATCAGGAGTTCGGTTACAGTGCGGGCAATACTCCGGTCATGGTGACGAATGAGATGCTGCAGTGCAGGGACTGCCGGTTCCGGGGGCAGAAGGTCGGGAGATGTGAGAGGTTCCAGTTCAAGCCTGCGGATGTGCTCGCGGGACGGGGAGAATGTCCTGCATATGAGCGCGAGGGGGAAGAGCCCTCGGACGATGGAGAGCGTGGGCGGTATACAAGCGATTCACCGGACTGTGAGGGCTGTGTCTTTAACTTCGGAAATCTGAACTGCGCCGTGTATGACATAAAACCGGCATCCATCGTCATTGAGCACAGACCATGCGGAAAGCGGGAGCCGGGAGGTGCGGTATGAGACAGGACTATCAGACAAATGTAAAATTCAGCACTCTTGAGGATGCAAGGGCGATTGCGAAGGATTATGAGCAGTCTGTCTTCGGCAAGCAAAACGGTGTCGGCGGAAATGTCACGAATTTTCACAGACTCCGGGCAACTCGTAAATTGGGAAGAAATTCTGCGCGCTTTACCGCAGTGTTGAATGGAATCAGACAAATTGATGCTCTGATGGAGGAAAGGGTTTCGCAGGAGCATCCCGAAGTATATGAAAACCTGATAGTGGCATATGCTGATCTATGTGCTGCATGTAAGGAGTACATTGATTTTTCAAAATACCGTTTTACAATCTCCGGAAGACAGCGTGCAGAGATTGTGAAGGAGGTCTATGCCACTGCCGAGAAAGAAGTATTGATGATTCAGATGCGGTACTTTGACTTGGGCAGTCAGTTTAAGGGAGAGGGCATTACGATCCGCCAGCTCCTTGCCGGTGAAACGCTTCCACAGCTGATTCAGAACGATGCAGCAAATTTTTCACTCAATGAAAGTGAGGCGACGCCGGCGGCAAATGCGGAAAGATACCGGCTGAATATAAGTGCAGCGGATTTTAAGAACAGGATTGCCAGAGAAGCGCGCGTCGATGCGCGGGACAGCAGTGTGCTTGCAATTCTGCTGGAATACTATCAGAGAATCTTAAGCCGTATGGATACCGACCCGAGTTCGGAAAATCTTGTGCCGGATATTTTGCAGCGGATCAGAAGCCTGTGCGAGGGGAATGAGAGTAGCAATGTTCTGACAGAGTTATCGAGGGAAGCTGGCAGGGTTTTGGAGCAGACAGGCGCCACAAGCAGGGAATCCAGCGAGTGGAGGAGCGGACAGTCGTTTACAGACGTACAGGAGTATGGAGAGGATGCAGACCTTTCTGCCGTGGAGGCGGCGGTAAATGCGGATCAGTTCAGCGATTATCCTGTGATTACAAACAGTGAAGCAAAGAGGATGGCAGAAGAAAACCCGTATAATCAGGGTAAGGGATATGAGACACTCTATGGTCTGGCGGGCAATAAGGGATATCAATACGGCTACATCCAGACATCAAATTCCAGTAAAATAAATGAATATTTGAGGAGCCAAAAATTTCGGGGTGTCGATTATGAGAGTCATGCAACGATTGGCATGTTGAATGAGGCTACGAAGGTGAACCGGCTGTCACACAAGGCGAGATTTTATCGTCTGCTGGGTGCACCATATCTGGAGTATGCGCTCGGGTTGAGAAATCCTACAGAGGAAACAAATTATGGTAAGGGAGTAGTGCAGGAGATTAATGCGATGGCGGGAAAGGTCATCACAGATGCCGGATTTATGTGTGTGGGACACCAGGTGGATTTGCAGTTTGGATCGATGCCGGTCATGCTGACGTTGTTGTGCGATGAGGGGATGCCTTTGATGGCAACGACCAATTTCAGAGAGGGAGAATTTATCTTTCCACGGAATACCAGCTATATGATTATTGGCGCAAGAAAGCGCGAAACCGGCGATCAGCCGAATACGATCATCGGAGTTGCACCGAACAGTACAAAAGTGGCGGGGTATTACCGCGGAATTGAGATCATCTGTAAGGTTCTGAACCCGGAGGGCATACAGAATCAGGATGCGCAGTCCATCGAGAGTATGACGGAATTTAAGAAGAAGCAGGATTCTTACGAAGGACAGATGGGACAGCATGGAAATGGTGTACATAGAGAAGCCTATCTGAAGATGTCGAGGCGGGATATGGAGACGCTGACGCCGGAGGAGAAGGCGGCTATGGATGCCTATACTACAGATTCCGGCGACATCAACAGGCGCCTTCGCTCAGGGGAGGATATATCAGATGTCTTACAGACCAACATCTCCCATATCAAGGCGGCGATGCGAAAGCATCCTCTGCCGACCGATATTACGACCTACCGCGGTGTGGATGACGGTATGCTGCTCTTTCTGCTGAATACCTCGCCGGATATTACGCCGGAGGAGAGAAGCAGATATATTATCAACGGCAGGATAAATCATGATGCCTTGAGCGACGGAGAGGGCTATAAGGTATTTGAAGGGATTGTTTTCCGTGATCCGGCATTCGTCAGTACCTCGACAAACCGTTTCTTTGCAAAGAGATGGGCGAACGGGCTCAACCATAAAGCAGTTTCAAAGAGACTGAAACAGGAGGCAGAGGGCATGGCGGAAGGCTCTGCCGAGAAAAAGCAGCTCCTGAGACAGGCAGGGAGAGAGGAGTGGAACGTAACGGACATCACAGGCTCCCATGTGATGAATATGCATCTCAAGAAGGGAACCAGAGCGCTGTTTTCGGATGCTATGTATACATCGGGAAATGGCGGCAGACCGAGAGGGCAGGATGAACTGACACTGGATTCCGGCGGAAGCTACCGTATTACGGCGGTAAGCATGGACACCAAGGGACAGTATGTGTTTGAGGTAGAAGTATTGTAGCATGATGGCAGAAGACCTGAAAAGGAGGAGCTGGAGTATGGATTTTCAACAGAGGAAGAAACTGGCGATCAAGTCGGAGTTTACCAGACTGAATAAGTGGGATGACGAGTCGGAGCTGAGCGTAAAGCAGCAGCGCATGGAGACGGCGGAGAGGCTGATCAGACAGAAGGAGCAGCAGAACAGCTCCTTCCGGAAGGCTTTGGCAGTTTATGACTTCGATCAGGTGCGTGTCTTTGAGACGGCTGCGGGAGAGCCGGTGCAGGAGGTTACGCCCGCGAAGAAGGCAAAGTGTCGTAACCGTCAGGACAGACAGATGGGCTGCAATGCGAAGAATGCTATCAAAAGGCGTTCGGAGGCAGAGGGAACAAAGACGGAGCTTTTGCAGGAGAGAGTGGACGGCGCAAGCTACCAGATACAGAGGGGTATCGAAAAGCAAATCGTGGATCTCGAGGAGAATATGGTGCCACACAGGGAGGTGCAGGACAGACCGGATTATGCTGTCATGAAGTACTTTTCCGGGATGTCTGACAATCTGGTAGAGGATTACCGTTCGGACGATTATCAGAAGCGGAAAAAGTATCTTCGCTGGATGACGGATGACCTGATGGGGGAGAACGTTGACGCGGATTATTTTACCCCGGAGCTTCTGGCGCAGTCGGGCGGTCCGGTGTATCTGAAGGTTATGCGCTTCAAGGCGTTCAAGGAAGCCTACGACGATCCGATCAACAAGCCTTACTTTGACGGGCTGAGCAGCATGGAAAAACAGCTGATTAAGGTGCGTATTCTGGATATGGCGGATTTGTATGAAAAGGTGCTCCGATTCCAGTGCAGATGCTGTGGCGTCGATATGGACAACGGACAGTTCCTGAAGGAGGACGCAGAGCTTGCGGCAAGACCGGAGGAGCTGCAGGCTGTCCATAGCTTCAAGGAAAAGATCGAATACCGGAATGAGCAGACCCGCGCAATCATGGCATCCAGCTATATGGCGGAGCTTACGAAGGAAGAGGAGACGCTGGAGGAACAGCAGCGGGAGAAAAAAGAGGGCATTGAGCAGGATCAGGAGCTGAAGGGAACCGGGCTGACGGGATTCTTAGTCGGCTATATTCCGAATACGGTAAGTGACATCAGGCAGCTCTTTGTGGACAATGCGGAGAACTATGAGGCGAATAAGCCTCTGCTTGACCTGATGGAGCAGGAATTTTTCCGCGTGACCGATGCGGGAAGCGAATATACGAGACGGTCAAGGGCGATCGATGATATTCGTACCAGCATCGATCCGACAGGAGCCTTTGGGACAGTCGCCGAGGAGGCGTTTATCAAGTTCTTTGCTTCCGAGGCAGATAAGATTCTCTTAAAGCAGACGATTATCACGAACCGGCTGAACGCATTGAGGGAAGGCATGAAGGCGATTGCAAAAGGCAAACAGCCGGAAAACGCGAATGTAAAGAAGGTTATCAAGGAATTCCAACAGAAGCTGGGCGGCAGGGATCAGGCACTGCAGGCGCAGATCGACAACGCGACGGCAGGCTGGGCACAGCGGCGTCTTGAGGCGGTTGAGGACGCGCAGTGGAAGGCACATGAGCACTATGACGGAACACAAAGCCTGAAAACCTATTATAATTATCTGATCGGACAGGAGCAGAAGCAGTATACCAGACAACTCGACACAACATATGGTGTGGATAATGCGCTTGATGAGGATGTGGCAGCAGGACGGCTTAAGCCGTTGGCGCATTTTGTACAGACTCGAGGGGGGGCGATTACGGGACTGACGCTCAACCGGATGGGAGGCAATATGCAGGTGCTGGCGGCTATCACCGGTAAGAGCGAGGAGCAGGCAAAGAGCATGATGCGGAAGATGGCAACCGGTGAGGAGGGCGAAGAGGGGTCAGAAGAGAAGGACAGAATTACGGAGGAGGGGCTGAGAGAATATAAGAGTACCATGTATCAATATCTCAAGAATATAGAAGCAAAGTACGGAAAAATGCTGACGCAGCTTCACCCCGAGGATGTGCTGAGGAAAATTAATATCCACGATTTTGGTATGGAAGCAAGACCCATTCAGGATATGGTGAATCTGATAGATGACAACAAGACAGGGATTCAGCTGTTTGACGATAATAATCCGGCAGATGCGGATTACAAGGCACTTGCAATCTACTATTTCAGGGCAATTACCGCTATTAATATGTATGTGCAGTCACATGTCGCGGGCGGATCAGATCCAGACATGGTGGAGTTTCAGATAAGTTCGCTGACCAAACAGATGGATGATGCCAGACAGGCTGAAGACGGTGTGCACGAGGGACCGGCGCTGAAATCATCCCAGATGCCGTACTATGCGCAGTCAGTGAGACAGCGCTACCAGAATAGCAGTGATCCATTGGGGCGGCAGGGCTTCGGAAGGTGGTAGGAAATTTTTCCCGTGAGTGACGTTTTCCGCGAGTGACGTTGTACAAGATGTACAGACCACCGCAGGCACGCTTGCGCTACCTTCCGCACGCAGCGGCACATAAGCTGTCACAGTACGCCAGCTAAGTGCCGGCGGCTCCAGAGTGCGCTGCTTGTGGTCAGGTACATCTTGTGCAACTGTAGGGTGAAAAGTGTGAGTATGGTAATGGGTTGGAAATCAGGATAAGTGAGTGCAGGCGAGACAAAAAGAGTTGGAAATCAGGATAAGTGAGCGTAAGTGGGACAATGGGCTGGAAATCGGGAAATGAGATAAAGAGAGGGACAGAATATGCAGAATGAGAATGGCATGAGTGTATATTGTGCGGCAGACGGGCAGGTGGAGCAGTTAAAGTCTCTGCTTCTGCCAAGGGCATATCAGGCATGGAAGGACGGGGAGGAGCCGCTGATTCTCGGACTGGCGAAGGGTCAGACAGCGGTTGGTGCACTGGCAGCGGAGCTGGACGGCGGTTCGCTTAGCGTGATTTCCTTTTATGTGGCACCGGAATACCGGCGGCAGGGCGGCGGCACACTTTTGATGGAGCAGCTGCTGATGATCGCGGATGATGTTGCCGGGGAGGCCGTGTTCGACTTTATTGCCACGGAGAAGGAGCATTTTGAACTGGAGCTCTTTCTGTCCGCATACGGCTTTGCGGAGGAGGAGCGGTACGGCGCGATCTATGCGACGACGATCGGAAAGCTGGGCGAGGTTCCCGTGCTGACGAAAGTGGCAAAGACTGCAGGGACACCGCTCCGCGAGCTTGGACCTGTCGAGAAAAACAAAGCGCAGAAACAGATCAGGGAGCTGGATGCCCCCTTTGGCGACAGTATTTTTACCGGGGAGAAGCTGGATCAGGACATTTCTTTCCTTCATTTTAAGGAGCGCATACCCGACGGCTTTTTCCTGTGTGAGAAGCAGAAGGGAGCCGGGCTGGTGATTACGGGGGCATGGAACGGCTCCGGTTCGCCGGTGCTTTTTCTGATGCTTGTGCAGAGCGCTTTCAGTGTGGCAAAGAAAAAATATCCCGCTGAGACGGGGATTGCTGCACAGGCGGTAAATCCCACGACGCAGAAGCTGATCAGGGAGCTGATGCCGGAGGCAGTGCGGATTTCCCGCTGCTATGTGAGAACGGTCTAAGGGAGGGGAGAGCGGATGATTGGACATACAGAGTTAAATAAGAATAAGACAAAGGAAGCCACTGCGACTGTCACTACAACCACCACAACCTCCTATGTACAGCAGACGGCAGCGATGCTGGATCAACAGCTGAGTCAGACGAGGAATCCCTATGCCAAATTTCTGAATAGTCTGTCCACTCCGCCGGACAGCGTACAGGTTCCGGGGGCAGCGCAGCTGGATCAGGAGAAGCTTGGCCGCAAGGAGAGAAAGCAGCAGAAGGAGAAATTTAATGCGCTGGGAAAGAAGCATACCCTGCTCAGTGCAGCGGATATGCAGGAATTGTCACAGAATAAGATGTTCACGAATGCAAACATGAGAAAGTCATGGGAAGGATCGAAATACAGGCAGTCCGAGATCACGAACTCTGAGACAATGCGGCAGCTTGCAAACAAGGATTACTCCAACTTCGAGAATGTGCAGCCGACGCTGAAAAATGTCGTGGCGAGCAAGGAACTTCAGGAGTTCCGGCAAAAGTATCCTGAGCTGGCGACAAGGGAGAACTATAATGTTAATGCGCTTGTCCAGCGCCTGAAACGTGAGGGCGGTGTCCGGGCGCTGATGAATCCGGCGCTGCGTCTGGGACTTTCGCTGGCAAGGCATACACCGGATGTGCCCGATGTAGAGAAGGAGAACTATCGCAGACTGGATGAGGCAATGTCCACGGAGCTTATGGTGGAAACTCTGACCCATAAGGCGGACGTAAACGATTACAGACAGCGTCTCGTAGCGAATTGCGGCGTCCCGGAGGCGGAGGCGGCAGGCGTGGCGGAAAAGGAGGTCAACGCTGCCAATGCACAGCAGATTGAGATCGCCAAGAGACTTCTGCTGATGCAGCTGTCTGATTTCAAGGTCTATGACAAGCAGGGAAATTCCTCGAACTGGAATGCACCGGTGGCTGTGGCGCTGAGCCACTGCCGGAGAGTTGTGCTTACCATGCCGGTAGAGAGGAACGGTCAGGCGGAGAAGGGGATGTGGGACAGTATCTTCCACTCCGAAAATAACGCCGCGGCGATGGATATGCACAGAGCTGCTTCCACACACTCCCTGAAACGGCGGAAGATCGGCAGCACCGGACCGACAAAGGAAGACAAGGTCCGAACCGGAAACTTCATCGGACAGAGGGGCATGAACTGTGCAATTGGCGGTATTGGAAATGCCGGAATCAGTGGGAAGATGATAAGAAACAACGGTTCCTGCGGACATTTCTATTCCATGTATAAGGAGAGTACAGACGATTCCTACGGCGCGATCCTGTTTGGACTGGAGTCCGATTCCAACGGTGTCATGAACCAGATGGGACATAAGCATAACTGGCGCGCGACGGCGGAAGCTGCTTCCAGCCTTGGGGGTCAGAGAGTGGATGAGATAGGTGCGGATTACGGCGGAAGGCAGTGTGATCTGACCAAGCTGACGCCAAAGGAGATTCAGAACTGGATGAATGCGTTGGAAAAAAAGATGAAGGAATGGGACAGCGCAGACGGTGGCCGCGCTGGCGGAGAGGGTGTCGAGGTGATGAGGATTCTCGCCGGACAGAAGCTCTCTGCGGAAGGACTCGGGCAGCTGAGAAACCGCCTCGGAATGCCGTAGAAATGGAACGCGTGGATGAAATGCGCAGAATGGAGATAAGATGACGCAGAACGAAATGGATAAATTGCCTGAGCTGGAGCTTTATCGCGTGGAGGCTCCGCAGATCGCGAAGTTTTCACCCCTGTTCACGCAGGAGGCGGTGGCAGAGCTGGCGGCAGGCTCTGCGATAGGTATGATTGCGGTGGAAGAGAATATTGCCTGTGGAGCGATCTGTATGAAGCTCATGGGGGATGAACAGGAGGGGATGCTCGACTTGCTCAGCCTCTATGTTGTTCCCGAATACCGGAGAAAGGGCATCGCTGGGACGCTGTTTCTGGAAATGATGGAGAATGTCTTTGAGGCGACGGACGGAATGGTGCATTATTGCAGATACGTCGGGGAGAAGGATGCCGAGGGAGTGACAGAGTTTCTGGAGCAGGCGGGCTTTGTGTTCGAGGAAGAGGAGCTGGCAGGAGCCTTCCTGACGACTGTGAAGGAGCTGTGCAACGCCCCGTTGAACGGCTTCCGTGCGAGTCTGCCGGCGGATTACCGCATGGTCTCCGTACCGGAGCTTTCTGCACTGGAAAAGAAGAAAATCTTTCAGACCCTTTCTGAAGCAGGGGTAGCGTATATGGCGGAGGCGGAGCTGGAGAATGCCTGTCAGGAGATCAGCTACGCAGTCTTTGATGCAAGAAGGGAGATGGCGGCATGTGCCTTCTTTACGGAGCATGGAAGACGGATCTGCCTTTCCCAGTTCTTCATTAAGCCGGGACCGGCAGGCGAGGGTGTTAAAATGCTACAGACCTGCGTGCAGAAGGCTGTGGAACGATATGGGGAGGGGACGGAGATTGAGATTCCGGTTCTCACGGATTCCTCATGGCGCCTGATGGAGAAGCTGTTGGGAAAGTGCAGACGCATACCGATGCGCACGGCATATTTTGAGATGTAGAAGGAGGGGGAGAAGGCAATGCAAGGAGCAATTACACCGGAAAATCTGGAATGGTTTGAGCCGTTGATGACGCGGACGGCGGCGGAGCTGATAAAGGAGGGCGCGCCTGTCTATGCGGTCGGCGTGACAGAGGAGCGGACGAAAACCGCGTGCGGTGCGCTTGTGGGATATGTGATGGGAGGCTGCTTCCGGCTGATTTCGCTGTTTGTGTCCCCGGAGTACAGGAGATGTGGCTATGGGAATCTGCTGATCGGTGAACTTGTGGAGACATGCAGGGAAGCGGGGATCGGAATTGAGGTCTCCTTCACAGGGGCAGATGCAGAGACGGATGCGCTGGTGGAATTTCTTGAGTTCTGGTTCTTTCAGCGGGAGGAGCAGCCACAGGGAGAAATCTATGAGATTTCTCTGGGCGAAGCCTTAAGGTCTGAATATAACAGAGAGAGAAGCTCTGTACATGTGCGCCGTCTGGAGGAATGTCAGGAGCGCATTGTCAGGGAACTCAGCAAAAGGGCATACGACAGCGATGTCCCTGTCCCGGAGGGGGGCTTTTTCGCAGCTTCCATCGACAGGCAGATCAGTGTTGTCTATGAACGCGAAAACAGGATTACAGCTTATCTGCTCTTTGATCATTCCCTTGGGGGGAGACTGACTCTGTGTGCGCTTTGTTCTTATGAAAAAAGTCCCATAGCGCTTGCGGAGATGATCTTTACGGCAATGACACTCTGCCGGAAGAAATATCCTGAGGATACGGAATTTTATATGCAGGCAATCAATGAGACGTCAAGAAATCTGATTCATAAGGTATTTCCGAATGCAAGGGCGGTTTCGTATACTTATTATCTGCATGCAAGATAGGAAAGGACAGGGGAGGCTATGTGTGACACGAATAAAACATTGAACAGGACAAAGACAGGGGAGCAGATGCATACCACGACCACGACGCGGAATGCCGGGGAGGATGCAGCAGCGGCAGCGGCACCCGTACAGGCGGAACAGCCCGCTGTTGTACAGGAAGTCCGGCAGCAGGAGATCACGGAGGTTCTGCCTATGCGGCGTGAGGCTGTGCCGATCCCGACGATTCCTCAGGTACTGCAGAGGAGGGCGGAGCCGATGCAGCAGCCCGTGCCGGGAGGTCAGTCCTTTAAGCAGAGGCGGAGACAGAAAAAAGAAGATCAAAGGCTTAAGGAGCAGTACGGCGACCATGCGGATCATGTTTCTGCCGCTATTAAGCGGCAGCTGGACGGATTTACCGTGGAGAGGGAAGTAGAGCAGGCGAGAATGACCGAGCTCAGAGCCGAGGCGGAGCGCAGGGATGTAAAAGTTGACGGAAAAGTCCTTGATGCCTTTATCACAGGCTATAAGACCAATGCGGAGGGAAATCCGCTGAACGAGCAGGAGGCGGAGCGGAAGCGAAAGGACGATGCCTTTCTGGAGGACTACTGTTCCGGCGATCTGCAGCGACGGCTGCCGCATCTGGAGCGGATGAAGAATGAACTGCTCAATATCAGACTCAGTCCGGATATGCTGACGGAGGCATACATGGAAAGACATGCGATAGAGCTGTATGATATTGTCACAAGGATGACCTACTTTGAGAATGTAGAGAGGGATCCGATCAATGCGCCCTTTTTTGAAAATCTGCCGGCGGTGGAGCGGAAGCTGTTGAAATACCGTGTGGCGGACATCTGTGGGAGCTTCTCCAATTTGTGGATCTGTATGCTGGCATCCAAGGGGCTCACAATTGCGGGGTCTAATGCACAATATACGAATGAAAAGGGTTTCCTTGATGCAATGATAAACGGAGAGCCGGTAATGCGGGACGTATTGAAAAGTCAGCTCCGCGAGTTGGAACAGAGGGAGGAGGAATTACGGCAGGAAGCGCTGATGGAGGAAAGGCAGCAGGGGATATTGACCTTCAATGAGGCGGTTCAGAATAGTATGCCGGAGCCGGCGCTCGACAAAGCGATCGGGTCGGAGGCAGAGTACGAGAGCCTCAGATCGCTGTTCCATGATGAAATCCATGAGGAGCTGCGTGCCGGAGAAAAGTTTCAGGTCAAAGGACTGGTTGCGTTATCGGACTATGAATTTGAAAAAAACGGGGAATCAAGCGCTCTGCAGGCATTCCAGATCCGGGAGAGCTCCAAGGAAGCCGCAAAGAGAGATAAAAAGCTCCGCGGCCAGTTTTTCCTTGATATTCCGAAGGACTATGTGCAGATGTTCCGTAATATGCAGGATGCAGGCGTAGATTTTGAGGCGATGAGTTCAAAGTTCTCCAGAGTAGCCTGCGGCATGGGAGCCTATGTCAGCGGAGGCGGAATTGAACAGGTGCATGACAAAATGTTCGCCAATTTCCAGAAATACATAGAGGCTCCGCAGGGGCAGGACTATGTACGGAAAATGATCTCCATTCTTGAGAACGCGAAGGTATTTGAGGGAAAGCGGGAAAAATGTGTAAACTATATTTTGCAGTGCCTGCTGAACAGCTACGGCGCCAACTATGTCAATGTTTCGGCAGACGCGGACTATTACGGCGAGCACGCGGAGGCGGCAAAAAAGGTGTGCATGGAGAGCTGCCGTAACCTGTTGAGCCTGCCCAGAATTGTACAGATGTCGGACGACGAGAAGGCACAGCTTCCCCCGACGATTGCGAGACTGGGAGAACAGTACAGACAGCTGATCGGTTCCTTTAACCAGCAATCATGAAAAAGTAAAAACAGTATTCAAAAAGTCGCTAAAATACAAACAATAACGTTTGGGTGTATTTTGGCGGCTTTTTTAAATTACCGGTGCGGAAGCGTTATCTGTGTGTCAGAAAATAAAGATATGGATAGACGTTAAATAAATGTTGTGATAAAATTATCTGGAAAAACGCGGAAATGGAGAAAGAGGGAAAACGTGAAGATAAAATGTGATTGGTGTGACCAGTGGATTAATGATTATGACCAGACATGTCCGAATTGCGGCGGTGTGAACCAGCATTACACGAGACAGTCGAATGATGTGCCGAAGACGATTGAGGAGCTGAAGGCGTGGGCAGTGGAGAAGAAGCTTCCGCTCAGTGAGATGCGCACGTTTATCGGTGAGGATTATCGCGGTGCCAAAGCGTTCGGTATCTACAAGGACGAGAAGACAGGGAAATTTATTGTATATAAGAACAAGTCGGACGGAAGCCGCGCTGTACGCTATGAGGGAACAGACGAGGCGTATGCGGTCAACGAGCTTTATATGAAGATGAAGGAGCGGGTCACAGAGCAGAAGGCGCATCCGGGCACACCTTCCGCGCCGCAGAGAAGCAACACGCCGAACACAGGGGGAAAATCCCCTAAGAACAAATTCTCAGTCGGGAAAATCCTTTTCTGGACGTTCTGTTTAATGTGCATTGTACCGGCGCTCGGCACAATGCTATTTGCCTTTTTCCAGGATACGAATACTCCGGACAGAGGCTATTACGATTATAACGGTTCCTACTATTATTATGGAGACGACTGGTATGAATGGTCGGGCGACAGCTGGATCGAAGCGCCGCACTCCTCGTGGATGGATAATAGCTACAGCGATTATTTTGACTCCTACGGTTATGACGACGGGGAGGACTATGACGACTTTGCAGATTCCCCGTACAGCTACAGCACTGACAATGACACGAGCTGGGATAACGGAAACGACTGGGACGACAGCTGGGATAACGACTGGGGCAATGACGACAGTTGGAATGACAGCTGGGACGACTGGGATTCCGACTGGTGATAAGGAAAAGAAATGAAGATGGGAGCAGTATTTCGTAAAAGAAGTGCTGCTCCCTTTTTGAATCCGTTTTATAGGACATAAAAGATGCTAAGATCCAAGAGAATAGAAGCTGGATCGAGAACAGGGATTAAGAAAAAAGGAAATAGGTGGAGAGAAATGGCAGATGAAAGAATGACAAATGATAGGGTATTGATTGCGCACCGGAACGAGGATGGTGAGATTCAAACTTTGGCTTCGCATCTTTTGGGCACTGCAAGGTATGCGAGGGACTTTGCCGCGGAATTTGGCTGTGGAGAGGCGGGGGAATTCTGTGGTTTGCTGCACGACATCGGCAAGAGTTCTGAGAATTCCCAGAAGAGAATGTATGACCCGGAGCATCATCCAAAGGTGGATCATTCGACGGCGGGAGCGAAAGAGGCATTCAATATCAGTAAGGAAAATCTTCCCGCCGCGATGGCAATTGCCGCCCATCACAGCGGACTGATGGATGTCGGAAGTCCAAAGGTGGCTGAGGAGGGAACCTTCTTCGGACGAATGAAGAGCAATATACCTGACTACAGCCGTTGGAAGACGGAAGTGTACCCGGAGCTTTCTCTGAAGGAGGAGAAGGTAGTTCCCGCCTTTTCGGATGTATTCGGTATTGGATTCTTTACGAGAATGCTCTATTCCTGTCTGGTGGATGCGGATTATCTGGATACGGAAGGCTTTATGTGCCGGAACATACAGAGGGGCGGTTATTGTACAAAGGAAGAACTGGCAGAAAGGTTCCGGAATCATATTGCCGAGTGGATCAGAAAAGCGGAGAACCTTAGAAAGGCGCAGAGCGAAGGGGCTGAGATCAGCGATGCAGACAAGCTCTGCATTTCGCGGACAGATATTTTGCAGGAATGCATGGAGAAGGGAAAGGAGCTTCCGAGGGGACTCTATACCTTAACGGTGCCGACCGGAGGAGGAAAGACGACGGCGTCCATGGGATTTGCGCTCAGCCACATCTGCAATCATGGGATGAAACGGATCATTTATGTCATTCCCTATACGTCCATAATTGACCAGAATGCAGAGGTGTTTAAAGCTATTCTCGGGAATGAAAATGTGGTAGAACATCACTCCGGGGTGTTGTACGACCTGACAGAGGGAGAGGATGGGGAAGTCCAGCGGCGAAAGGCGCTTGCCACGGAAAACTGGGATGCGCCGGTCATCGTAACGACTGCCGTGCAGTTCTTTGAATCCCTGTATGGAAATAGGAGCTCTGTCTGTAGAAAGCTCCATAATCTTGCCAACAGCGTTATCATTTTTGACGAGGCGCAGACCCTGCCGATTCCTTATCTGAAGCCCTGCGTGGCGGCGATGGCGGAGCTTGTGAAGAACTATCGTTCGACGGTAGTCCTTTGTACGGCAACGCAGCCGGCGCTCGGAGAAATGTTCCAGAAATATCTTCCGCAGACGGAAATGCAGGAAATCTGTGGTCATACGATGGACTTATTTGCGCAATTTGAGCGTGTGACGCTGGAAAACAGGGGCGCGCTGTCGATGGCGGAGCTTGAGGGACTGCTCCGGGGACAGAGGCAGGTGCTCTGTGTTGTCAATACGAGAAGAACTGCGCAGAAGCTGTATCAGGATTTGCGGGGAGAGGGTGTGTACTGCCTGACGACACTTTTATGTCCTGTGACACGAAAGAGGAAAATTGCGGAAATCAAGGAAAGACTCTCGGGTGGGGAAGAATGCATAGTGATTGCAACGTCATTGATCGAGGCAGGCGTGGATCTGGACTTTTATCAGGTTTACCGTCAGGAGGCGGGACTGGATTCACTGATTCAGGCAGCAGGCAGATGTAACCGGAACGGAAAGCGGACTGCCGGAGAAAGCATGGTGTATTCGTTCCGCCTGGAGGGAGAGGAGAACAGATTTCAGGCGCAGAGTGTGGCAGCGATGCGGGAGACATGGCGCAGATATGAAAAAGTAAATTCACCGGAAGCAATCGCTTTTTATTTCAGCTATCTCCGCAGTCTGCTTGGGGAGGAGAATCTGGATCAGAAGGGCATTATGAAAGCATTGGACGGAAAGAGCAGCCTGCTCCCGCTTAAGACGGTGGCAGAGCGCTTTAAACTCATAGAGAATTCCATGCGCACGGTATATATACCATTGGACGGGACCAAAGATCTGTTGGAACAGGTAGCAGAGGGGACTGCCGACAGAAATACCTTCCGCAGACTGGGGCAATATGCAGTCAACGTTTATGAGCAGCATTTCAGGGCGCTTTGGGAGTGCGGTTGTCTGGAGGAGATCAGCAAAAATGTATTTGTACTCAGGGATATGAACCAATATAACGAGGATACCGGATTACAGATGGAGGTGGAGACGGGCTTCGGATATATGGCGTAATACACGTTCGGGCGACAGAAGCCTGTCGCCCGGAAACATGTTACACTGCTATATAATTTTTCAATCCACACCCGAAAGTGACATATATGAGTTTATATGATGTGGTACGAAAAATCAAGGATAATCAAGAGCGGCTTCAGAGCGTGGCGTGGGGCTATAATTATAAAAATTAGGATGATAAATTTTTGTTGACATTTTTGATTGATGGATATATTATAGTGTCAGTAAGAACAACTTTACACTATACATAATGAACAATAGAAATTGGGCAGAGATGTATAGGAAATTGCGCAATTTAAAATTTATAAGTAACAGTTGTACAGAATGCACATGACCACAAGCAGTGCACTCTGGAGCCGCCGGCGCTTAGTCTCCGTACTGTGGAGACTTATGCGTCCGTTGCGAGCGGAAGGTAGCGCAAGCGTGCCTGCGGTGGTCTATGCATTTTGTGCAACGTCACTTGTGAATAGGAGGAGTTTTGCAACCATCTAAATATTTGGAAAGGAGAGAGAAAACTTGGCAATCAAGGTAGAAGTATGGGGAGACTATGCATGCTTTTCCAGACCCGAAATGAAGACGGAACGAGTCAGCTATGACATGATAACACCGTCAGCGGCGCGGGGACTTCTGGAAGCCGTGTATTGGCATCCCGGCTTAAAATGGATCATTGACAAAATCTATGTCATGAAACCGATCCGGCTGACACGACAGCAGCCGGAAGAATGCGGCATCCGAATGACGAGCATCAAGCGAAATGAAATAAAGTCCAAGGTGTCGGCAAGCAATGTGCGGTCTGTAATGACGGGCGGAAATGGGGAGCTTTATCAGGACACCTCGAGTGAACGCAACCAGAGAACATCACTGATTCTGCAGGATGTGCATTATGTGATAGAGGCGCACTTTGAAATAGGCGCAGACGCCCATGAGGGAGATAATGCGGGAAAGTTTCAGGACATCATGAAACGCAGGCTTAGAAAAGGACAATGCTATCACCAGCCCTGTTTTGGAACCAGAGAGTTTCCGGCGTATTTCAAGGAATGGGAGGGCGGTTCCATTGAGACCGTCCCGTTGACGAAAGATCTCGGCTATATGCTCTACGATCTCGATTACAGTGAGAAAGAGAATATCCGACCAAGATTTTTCCGGGCGCAGCTGACAGACGGTGTGCTGGATTTAAGGGATTGTGAGGTGATTATGTGATCCTACAGGCTTTAGTGAAGCACTATGAGGATCTGCTGGCAACAGGAGATATTCCGACTCCGGGCTGGGAGAGCGGCAAGGTCTCTTTCGCACTGAATCTGGATGCGGAGGGGAGAGTTATTGACCTTATCCCGCTGAAAGTCGCTAAAGAGGGTAAGAAAAAGACTGTCTATGCTCCCTGTTCGATGGAAGTGCCGCAGACTGCCAAGAGATCGGCAGACATTAAGGCAAATTTTCTCTGTGATAATTCCACTTATGCCTTTGGAATTGACGATAAGGGAAAGCCGGACAGAACTCGTCTGTGCTTTGAGACGTTCCGAGAATTACATTTGAAAATATTGGAGGATGCGTCATCTGCTCCGGCAACGGCGGTGAAACGCTTTGTGCAGGAGTGGAAGCCGGAAAATGCGGGAAGTGCAGAGTACATAGAACAAAACCGGAAGGAACTGATGGCGGGGGCAAATATCCTGTTTTTTTATGAGGGAAAGCCCGTCACGGAGGATGCGGATGTCAGAAGCTGCTGGCAGCGGTATTTTGACGGCACGGGTGATGCCCCGGATGAAATCTGCATGGTAACCGGGAAGAGAGGAAGGGTTGCAACTCTGCATCCCAGCATCAAGGGCGTGTACGGAGCCCAGTCAATGGGAACCTCTCTGGTCTCCTTCAATGCACCGGCATTCTGCTCTTATGGAAAGGAACAGGGAAAAAATGCACCGGTGAGCGAGTATGCAGCCAATGCCTATGGCGCAGCGTTGAATCATTTGCTGAACGATAGGGAACATGTGCGTACCATAGGAGACACAACAGTGGTCTGCTGGGCAGACGGCGGCGAACCGGCTTATCAGGAGGTGAGCATCTGTGCCCTGTTTGGATTACAGGAGGAAGACAGTATCACCGAGAGTGATCTGACAGCGATCCTGAAGGCGGCGGTCTCCGGAAAACCAGTAGAATGGAAGGGAGAATTGCTCGACAATGATCGGCATTTCTATATTCTAGGGGTGGCGCCCAACGCGGCGAGACTGTCGGTAAGATTTTTCTGGCAGGATTCCTTTGGCAATATGTTGCGGCATATCGGAGAGCATTACCGGCGGCTGGAAATCATACGACCGGTAAAAGACCCAAGAGAAAACCTCTCCCTATGGTCATTACTGCAGGAGACGGTCAACCAGAAGTCGAAGGACAAGACACCTTCGCCGCAGATGGCGGCAGATACATTAAAGGCAATTCTGACGGGAGGACGCTATCCGGCAACGCTGCTCAATGGGGTCACACTGCGTATCCGCGCCGATCATAATGTGACGAGAGGACGAGCTGCAATTATCAAGGCGTACTATTTAAGAAATAAAAATAAACAATGCTCAGAAGAAGAGGGGGTATTAGAAGTGGGACTGAATGAAAAGAGTAAAAGTGTACCATACAATCTGGGAAGGCTGTTTGCCGTGCTGGAGCATATTCAGCAGGAGGCAAATCCGGGAATCAATGCAACGATTAAGGACAAATATTTTAACTCGGCGGCAGCGACACCGGCACATATCTTTCCGCTGCTGATCAATCTGGCACAGAAGCATCTGAGAAAACTGAAAGATGAGGGCAGCAGGATCACATTTAATCGGAGAACGCAGGAGATTCTGGAGGCATTGGGGGAGGAATTTCCCGCAAGACTGACTTTGCCGGAGCAGGGTTCGTTCCAGCTTGGCTATTACCATCAGACACAGAAGCGCTATCAGAAAAAGGAGGAAAAGTAAGATGGGAGAGGTAATTCGTAACAGATATGATTTTGTAATTTTATTCGACGTGGAGAACGGAAACCCGAACGGTGATCCGGATGCAGGAAATATGCCGAGAATTGACCCGGAGAGCAGCTTGGGACTGGTGACGGATGTCTGCCTGAAAAGAAAGATCCGCAATTATGTGGAGACTGTCAAGGAAGATACAAAGGGATACCGCATTTATGTGAAGGAGAATGTGCCGTTGAACTGCAGCGACAGAGAGGCTTATGATTCCCTTGGCATCGATCCGGCAAAAATCAAGGCAATGAAGAAGGATGATCCCGAGCTGGATAAGAAAGTGCGCGATTTCATGTGCGGCAATTTCTTTGACATCAGAACCTTTGGAGCGGTGATGACGACTTTCGTAAAAGATAATCTGAATTGCGGTCAGGTGCGCGGACCTGTGCAGCTTAGTTTTGCACGTTCCGTAGACCCTATCATAGGGCAGGAAGTTACCATCACAAGAGTGGCGATCACTACCGAGGAGGACGCGATGAAGAAGGGCACGGAAATGGGAAGAAAGTATATTGTCCCCTACGGATTATATCGTGCCGAAGGATATGTGTCGGCTAATCTGGCAAGAAAGGTGACCGGTTTCTCGGAGGACGATCTGGAGCTGCTTTGGGAGGCGATTCTGAATATGTTTGAGAATGATCACTCCGCGGCAAGAGGAAAGATGGCGGTCCGCAAGCTGATTATCTTCAAGCATGACAGCGAACTTGGCTGTGCTCCTTCGTATAAGCTCTTTGAGGGAGTTAAAGTGCAGAAGAAAGAGGAGGTGGATGTGCCCAGAAGCTTCAAGGATTATATTATAGAAATAGAGGATACATTGCCGGAGGGAGTTACCTGTATCTGTAAGGAGTAGGGGAAATGGAATACGCAGAAGAGGATTTCCTGATGCTGTCAGGTATTCAGCACTTCGCCTTTTGCAGACGGCAATGGGCGCTGATCCATATTGAGCAGCAGTGGGAAGAAAATGTGAGGACGTTTGAGGGAGCGGTGATGCATGAGAATGCACACAATCCGCTTCTGAAGCAAAAAAGAGGAGATGTTCTGACTGTCCGGGCGATGCGGGTCTTTTCCAGAACGCTGGGAATCAGCGGCGAGTGTGACATAGTGGAATTTCATGCTGATTCCCGGGGTGTTCCCCTGCATGGCAGAGAGGGAATCTATCTGCCGATACCGGTAGAGTATAAGCGCGGAGCACCTAAGGAGCATGACGCAGATGAACTACAGCTGGCGGCGCAGGCAATGTGTCTTGAGGAAATGCTTTTGACACGGGTAGAGACAGGATATTTGTATTATGGAGAGACAAAGCACAGAAAACCGGTTGTAATCTCGGAAGAACTCAGAGACAAGGTCAGGAAAAGCTTTGCCGAAATGCATCAATATTACGAGCGTGGTTACACGCCGAGGGCAAAAAGGGAAAAGCATTGCAGCCAATGCTCACTGCAAAATATCTGTATGCCTGAACTGAGTAAAAGCGGTGATGCGCAAAGTTATGTTGACAGCGTGATAACAGACACTGCGCTGTCGTGAGGGATGAAAGCAGAAATCATGCGCGGAAATGGGGATAAAAGTGAAAAAACTGCTGAATACATTATATGTCACATCCGAAGAGGTCTATCTGGGGCTGGATGGGGAAAATGTGATTGTCAAAAGGGACGATGAAATTGCAATGAGGCTTCCGATTCATAATCTGGAGGCCATTGTTGCTTTCAATTATGTCGGGGCAAGTCCGGCATTGATCAGAAAATGTAATCAAAGCAATGTTTCACTCGCTTTCTTTCAGGGTGATAACTACTGCGGACGATTTGTCGGGCAGGAAAACGGAAATGTGTTGTTGCGGAAGAAACAGTACCGCCTCTCCGATGTGCCGGAGGAATGCCTTGCTATTTCCAGAAATATGATTTTGGGAAAGATATATAACGAGAGGTATGTGTTAAACAGGGCGATTCGGGATCATGCAATGCAAATGGATGCAGAGCAGGTAGAGCATGCGTCGGAACTGTTGCAGAACATGATAGATGCAGTCAGAGAATGTAATGATATGGAGCAGCTGAGAGGCTTTGAAGGAGAGGCGGCGACCTGTTACTTCCGGGTGTTTGACGAGTTGATTTTGCAAAACAAGGGGGATTTTCGATTTGATGGACGAAGCCGCCGTCCTCCGCTCGACCGAGTAAACGCATTGTTATCCTTTGCCTATTCTCTTCTGGCAAATGAGTGTGCCGGAGCGGCATATTCAGTTGGGATGGACCCTTATGTCGGCTTCATGCATCGGGACAGACCCGGCAGAAAGTCGCTGGCACTGGATCTTATGGAGGAACTCCGCAGCCCGGTGGCAGATCGGTTTGTCCTGACCTTGATCAATAAGAGACAGGTAGGCACAAAGGACTTTGAAGTGATGGAGAATGGGGCAGTCATTATGAAGGATGACGCGCGAAAGACATTTATTCAGGCTTGGCAGGAGACGAAGCGGGAACAGATTATGCATCCGTTCTTAAAAGAAAAAGTATCGGTCGGACTTTTGCCGTATGTGCAGGCTATGCTGTTAGCCCGGTATCTTCGTGGTGATTTGAATGCCTATCCTCCTTATTTTAAGAGGTGACAGAATGCTTGTATTAATTACTTATGATGTGAACACACAGACTGCACAGGGTGTCCGCCGTTTAAACAAAGTGGCAAAGGTTTGTACAAACTACGGACAGCGGGTGCAGAATTCTGTGTTTGAGTGCATCGTGGATAGCACGCAGCTGGCAATGGTTAAGAAGCAGATTGCGGATATTATCGACATTGAGCAGGACAGCGTCAGATATTATGTTCTGGGTGAGAAGTACCAAAACCGTGTGGAGCATGTAGGAAAAAACCGTGGAGTCGATATGACAGGAATCCTCATATGCTAGACTTGCGAATGGCAAGTGGACATCAAAACCGTGCCGGATTCGCACATGGAATATTTGTATTTCCATGCATTAGAATTTGTAAAAGTGAATAACCGATTGACAGAACGAAATGTTTTGGAGATTGTGCTTATGTTTGGAGCGAAAATGGGTGATTTGTTGTCTGTTTTCGCAGTCGCTCCCCACGCGGGAGCGTGGGTTGAAATCCGTATGGTTTTGAATCAGACGAACAGACAATCAAGTCGCTCCCCACGCGGGAGCGTGGGTTGAAATTTGCCTGTTTAGTCCTCCTGTTGCGGGCTACAAAGTCGCTCCCCACGCGGGAGCGTGGGTTGAAATACCGATTTTGATTAGAGAGGAGATTTGAACATGGGTCGCTCCCCACGCGGGAGCGTGGGTTGAAATTGTGTCAAAGTCACAACCGCAGCAGAGCAATCCTGGTCGCTCCCCACGCGGGAGCGTGGGTTGAAATCTCGTAGCGGGCATTGTTGACGATAATCGGCAGGGTCGCTCCCCACGCGGGAGCGTGGGTTGAAATTCGTTAAGCAGTTAAACATGTGGATGCAGTGGTCGTCGCTCCCCACGCGGGAGCGTGGGTTGAAATAATGGGATGAAACTGAAAGAAAGTGGATTCTTACGTCGCTCCCCACGCGGGAGCGTGGGTTGAAATAAGATGGCGTTTAGCGTATTTCACGGAGTAAACGTCGCTCCCCACGCGGGAGCGTGGGTTGAAATATCTTAACTCCCGTCTGCAAAAAGCGTTTTGCATGTCGCTCCCCACGCGGGAGCGTGGGTTGAAATATCTTGATAAAATAAAATATAATGCAGATGATGCCGTCGCTCCCCACGCGGGAGCGTGGGTTGAAATCAGCGGGAAGCCTACGGTATGCCATTGCTGCCCGGTCGCTCCCCACGCGGGAGCGTGGGTTGAAATTTCTGAATCACGATCTTCAAATCGTTACCACGAGTCGCTCCCCACGCGGGAGCGTGGGTTGAAATCCGTGGTTTTACTAGCAATGATATGCAGCTTTTGTCGCTCCCCACGCGGGAGCGTGGGTTGAAATAAATAAAATTGTGTGCCTGTGAGTACTGTCAAAAGGTCGCTCCCCACGCGGGAGCGTGGGTTGAAATAGCGTGGTCTAGGCGGTGTGCTTGCAAATAGATGTCGCTCCCCACGCGGGAGCGTGGGTTGAAATATCAATTCCTAAAGTTTTGCCATCTGGATTTGGTCGCTCCCCACGCGGGAGCGTGGGTTGAAATAGAGCTTACCTTAAACGAAGCTGTTAAGATACTTGTCGCTCCCCACGCGGGAGCGTGGGTTGAAATTGTTAAATTTTTACGCGGCGACGGCTTTGTGCTCGTCGCTCCCCACGCGGGAGCGTGGGTTGAAATCTTGAAAAGATATGTCTAACAAATCCTTACATTTGTCGCTCCCCACGCGGGAGCGTGGGTTGAAATAGTGAAGTTATAGAAATTGTCAAAAATCATAAAGTCGCTCCCCAC
>CAKRUB010000024.1 GCA_934402375.1 uncultured Acetatifactor sp. | reverse complement strand
GCCACATAGACAAGCGCTTCTTCGATCACCTCCGGCGGATATAATCCGTCTGTCAGCTTCCTGCGCAGCTGCTGCTCCGTATATTCCCTTTTGGTGAGCAGGTTCATGGCACGCAGCTTTGCACGCTTGGGCAGCACTTCTCCCGTGATTGCATCATAGTCCGCCTGTTCCAGTTCTGCGCCCTCTCTGATTCCGTAGCTGCGCAGCTCTCCTCTGTACAGAACGAATGCCAGTTCCCCGTCGATAAACACCTTACTCCGGGATTTTGACAGCTCCTCAACACCTGTTACTTTCATGTCTTCCCCTTACTCTGTAACATCTGCCTTTTTATTCTTTGCAGTCTTTTCTGTCTCGGCAGCATTGTCAGCTGTCACAGCACCGTCATTCTTTCCGGCACCGTCAAAGCCGTAATGCTCCCGCACCTTCCTGGAAATCTCCTCACAGACATCCACATGCTCCTTGAGATATTGCTTTGCATTCTCACGTCCCTGACCGATCTTATTTCCATCATAGGCATACCATGCACCGGATTTCACAATGATATTGAGGTCTGCTGCAAGATCAAGAATATCACCTACCATGGAGATACCTTCACCGAACATAATATCAAATTCTGCCTCCTTGAAAGGCGGCGCTATCTTATTCTTTACGACCTTCACGCGGGTACGGTTACCAATTACCTCTCCGCCCTGCTTTAATGCCTCGACACGGCGCACATCCAGTCGCACGGACGCATAGAATTTCAGGGCACGGCCTCCCGTCGTCGTCTCAGGATTGCCGAACATCACTCCGACCTTTTCACGCAGCTGGTTGATAAACACCACCGTACAGTTCGACTTACTGATTACAGCGGTCAGCTTACGCAGTGCCTGTGACATCAGACGCGCCTGAAGTCCGACATGGCTGTCTCCCATATCGCCGTCTATCTCCGCCTTGGGAACCAGTGCCGCTACGGAGTCTACCACAACAATGTCCACAGCCCCGGAGCGCACCATGGTCTCTGTAATTTCCAGAGCCTGTTCTCCGTTATCCGGCTGCGAAATGTAAAGATTATCAATATCAACGCCTATGTTCTTTGCATAGACCGGGTCAAGCGCATGCTCCGCGTCAATAAATCCGGCAATTCCGCCTCTCTTCTGGACTTCCGCAATCATATGAAGCGTAACCGTCGTCTTACCACTGGATTCCGGCCCGTAGATCTCCACAATTCTTCCCTTGGGGATTCCTCCCAGCCCGAGCGCAATATCCAGACTCAGCGCGCCCGTAGGGATCGTCTCAACATTCATCTGCGCCGAAGGATCACCGAGCTTCATGACCGCGCCCTTCCCGTACTGCTTCTCAATCTGGCTTATCGCCGCATCCAATGCTTTCAGCTTTTCATCTTTTTCCATCTGGGTTCTCCTTTTATCAGGAACAAATGTTCTGTCATTGAACTAAGAATAAAACATTTGTTCGTATTTGTCAATCACAACTTTAAGATAACAGTTTTTATGTCCATTAAAACTCCCTCAATGGCAGTCACCCCCGTCTCTTTTCCTTTTTTGCTGAAACTTGTGGCGAAATGCCGGAACACATCATGCAGAATGCATGTCGTGTAAAATGAGGTATCAGAATCTCACGAAGTATCAGACGGATAGAGTATAACACATTATTGTCCTGTCTGCAAGGACTTCGTCATGCGGATACGCAAAAAAAGCACCCCTGACATGCAGGAATGCCCTTTGATAATTCTTTTTTCAGTCCTTCTTTCCGAATGTCACCTTGCTGAAATATTCCAGCACACACTCTCTCAAAAGGGCAAGCGCAGCCGAGACTGCCGACTCGCGCACCTTGGCACGGTTGCCGGAGAACTGGTACTTTTTCACGGTGACTTTCCCTTTGACACCACAGGCGATATAGACCAGTCCGACAGGCTTTTCCTCCGTCCCTCCGTCGGGTCCGGCGATGCCGGTCACAGCGACCGCGACATCCGCTTTTGCGGCAGCCGCCGCTCCTTTTACCATCTCTTCCGCCACATTTTCGCTGACAGCACCATGCTTCTGCAGCGTTGTCTTCTTCACACCGAGCAGTCTGCGCTTTGCCTTGTTAGAGTAGGTAATATATCCGCTCTTGTAGGTCTCGGAGACACCAGGGACATTAATAATCCTGCCGGAAAGCAGACCTCCCGTGCAGGATTCCGCACAGGTCAGCGTGAGCTCATTCGCCTGCAGGAGCTCCACGACCGCCTTCTCCAGTGTCATATCCTCCTCTGTCGTATAGACAGCATTGCCGAAGCGGGTTTTCAATTCCTTCACATAAGGCTTGATCAGCTTCGTCGCCGCCTTCTTGTCCTCTGCCTGTGCCGTGACCCTGATATGTACCTCGCCCGTCTTCGCGTAGGTTGCAATGGTCGGATTCGTCTGTCCGTCGATCAGATCCTTCACCATCGTCTCTGCCTTACTCTCGCCGACGCCACAGATCTTGACCGTTCTGGAGCAGATCACCTTCGCGTTCAGTCCGGCAAGATAGGGAGCAACACTCTCCTCAAACATCGGCTTTAACTCTCCGGGCGGTCCCGGAAGCAGTATCAGTCTGGTATTGTCCGTCTCAATTATAACACCGGGCGCCGTACCGTTCTTATTCTCCAGAACAATGCTGTTCTCCGGGAGCATAGCCTGCTTCCAGTTATTGTCCGTGGGCTTGACGCCCTTCTTGCGGAAATAGGCTTCGATCGCTGTCTTTGACGCCTCATGCAGTACCAGCTTCCTACCGCAAACCTTTGCCGCCGTCTCCTTCGTCAGATCGTCCTCCGTAGGCCCGAGTCCCCCGGAAAGAACCACAATATCCGACCGCTGCATCGCCATCCCCAGCACCATTTCCAGCCGCTCTGCATTATCCCCCACCACTGTCTGAAAGTAGCAGGAAAGTCCTAAACCGGCACACTGCTCGGCGAGATACGCCGCGTTAGTGTTGACAATATTTCCAAGCAACAGTTCCGTTCCAACACAAATCAATTCTACTGTCATACGCTTTCGGTCCTCACTTTTCGTACTTTACAGGTCTGTTTCGCCTGTCGTGCAGTCTACTTCTGATCCTTCATGACATCCTTGTTCTTCACGAGATAATCAATCAGGGAAATCACTGTCAGCGCAAGTGCAATCCACATGATGCAGTCCGTCAGAATCTGCATCCATTCATATTTCGCCCCGAGGTTGGCAATCATCAGACAGACCATGACCATCTGGAAGGTCGTCTTGAATTTTCCCCAGTAGCTCGCCGCAATGACAACATGGTTGTCGGAAGCGATGAGACGGAAGCCGCTGATAATAAACTCTCTGCTGATAATGATGATTACGACCCATGCCGGAATGCGCCCCATCTCCACGAGGGCAATCATTGCCGCACTCACCAGCAGCTTATCCGCCAGCGGGTCCATAAACTTTCCGAAGTTCGTCACCATGTTATATTTTCTGGCAATCTTGCCGTCGACAAGATCGGTGAGACTTGCGATGATAAAAATGGCAAGGGCAATATAATCCACATATTCCAGAATGCCCCCGAAAATCGCCCGGAACCATCCCCACTCATGATGTCCGCCCAAAAGCAGGAGCACAAAGGGCAGAATCAGGATGACTCTGAAGATCGTCAGCTTGTTCGGTAAATTCATCTTACTCATGATATATCTCTCCTATCAGATCATATTCGTTGCTGTCTGTCACCAGAACCCTCACAAAATCGCCTGTCATCAGGGTTGCGGAGGTATTCAGGAAGAGGTAGCCGTCAACGTTGGGCGCGTCGCGATAGGTTCGCGTGACATAGACATCCTCGTCCGCAACCTTGCCCTCCACCATGACATCGAGAACCCTGCCGACCATCTGCTCCGCCTTTTCAAAAGCGATCGCCTGTTGCAGTTCCATCAGTTCATCCCTGCGGAAGCACTTGACCTCCTCCGGCACCTGATCGGGCATTTCCGCCGCCTTTGTATCCTCCTCCTGCGAATAGGGGAAAACACCGAGCCGGTCGAATTCCATCTCATTCACAAAGCGGTACAGCTCCTCAAAATCCTCCTGCGTCTCCCCAGGAAAACCGCTGATAAGCGTCGTTCTCAGGCAGATGTCGGGGATACGCTCCCGCAGTCTGCCGATCCACTGTCTCAGCTCCTGCTGGTTCGTCCGCCTGCCCATGCGCTTTAACACCTCATCCGAAGCATGCTGGATGGGAATGTCCAGATAATGACAGACCTTCGGCTCCGTTGCAATCGTCTCGATCAGTTCATCCGTGATTTCCTCCGGATAACAGTAGAGTATTCTGATCCAGTAGATGCCGCTGATGGCTGCCAGTCTGTGCAGCAGCTCAGGAAGGCTCTTTTTCCCGTAGAGATCGACACCGTACAGCGTCGTCTCCTGCGCGACAAGAATCAGCTCGCGTACGCCCTTCTCCGCCAGTACTTCCGCCTGCGCCGTCAGCTCCTCCATGGGAATACTGCGATAATCTCCTCTGACCTTCGGAATGATACAATAGGTGCATCTCTTGTTGCAGCCCTCTGCTATTTTAAGGTAGGCGAAATGTCCGCCCGTCGTCAGCACTCTGTCCCTGTAGGATGCCGGTGCGCTGTTCAACTCCCTGAAATGGTTGTGTCCTTCTCCCTGCAATACCTGTTCAACCGCCTCCGCAATCTCCTCGATCGCCATGGTTCCCAGAATTGCATCCACCTCCGGGATCTCCTTCTGTATCTCCTCGCGGTAGCGCTGTGCGAGACATCCCGTTGCGAGCAATGCCCGGATACTGCCGTTCTTCCTCAGCTCCGCCATTTCAAGCAGCGTGTTGATGCTCTCCTCCTTGGCGTCTCCGATGAAGCAGCAGGTATTGACCACGACAACATCCGCCTCCGCCTCATCATCCGTGAAGGTGAAGCCCTTCTGCTGCAGCATTCCCAGCATCATCTCTGTGTCGACAAGGTTCTTATCACAACCCAGCGATACAAACATAATCTTCATAAAAATTTTCCCTATACCTAAAGTAGCTGGCAAAATACCAGCTACTTCCACTTTCTTTATTCTTCGTCGCCGAGAATCTTAATCAGACCCTCGTTCAGTTCCTCAACAGCGATTGACAGCGGCTTCTTATCCTTGCCGTTTACCAGCGGCTCCTCGCCTGCAATGATCTGTCTTGCACGCTTTGACGTCGCCATAACAATAGAGTAACGACTGTTTACTACCGGTGCTTCGCCGGGTTCAACCTCGCTGTTTACGACTTTCATTAAATCGGAATAAGACGGATGTAACATGATTAATTTGCTCCTTTCGAGAACTCTTTCAGTTCCTCTCTGATTTCTTTTATAAATTCCTGACATCTGACAGGCGCTCTGCGCGCCGCCTCCACCAACCGGTGAACCTCGTCCACACAGGTGTCCAGATCATCATTAACCACTATATAATCATAGGCTTCTATGCCTTCTGATTCCTCTGTTGCACGGGCAAGGCGCTGCGCAATCACCTCAGCGCTCTCTGTCCCTCTTCCCTCCAGCCTCCGCTTCAGCTCATCCGCGCTCGGCGGCGTCACAAAAATCAGCAGACTCTCCAGGAACTTCTCCTTAATTTTCAATGCCCCTTGGATTTCAATCTCCAGAATCACATTCTTGCCGGCAGCCATCTGCTCCTCGACATAAGCACGCGGCGTTCCGTAATAATTGCCGCAGTACAGTGCATATTCGATCAGTCCGTTCTCAACGATCGTCTCCTCAAACTTTTCCCTTGTGGAGAAAAAATATTCCACACCGTCGCGCTCGCCCTCTCTGGGCGCTCTCGTCGTCATTGAAATGGAAAGTGCATAGTCATTATACTTCTTTAGGAGCGCTTTCACAAGCGTTCCCTTACCGGCTCCCGAAAAACCGGACAAAACCATCAGAATTCCTCTCTGTTCCATACCTTCTCCTAAATTTCCACGCTTTGCGGTTATCTCTCTATCTCAGTCTTCTCCGCTTCTTCACTCACGGCATCCGTTTCGTCCTGACCTGTTTTCACACGACCGGAGATTGTCTCCGGCAAAAGCGCGGATAAAACAATCTGGCTGTTTTCCATGACCAAGACCGACTTGGTCTTTCTGCCCTGCGTGGCATCAATCGCCATGCCTTTTTCCTTCGCGCTCTGCACAAGGCGCTTCATCGGTGCAGATTCCGGACTGACGATGGCAACGATCTTATCCGTATTTACAATGTTTCCAAAGCCAATATGGATCAAATTAGCCATGTCTCCGCCTTTCTGCTTCCGCCGCGCTACTCAATATTCTGTATCTGCTCGCGGACCTTTTCGATCTCGGTCTTCAGTTCGATGGCGCAGTTTGAGATTTCCAGATCGTTTGACTTGGACAGTGTTGTATTTGCCTCCCGGTTCATCTCCTGCGCAATGAAATCAAGCTTACGCCCGATGGAACCGCCCTCCAGCAATGCTTTCTTCGTCGTCTCTATATGACTGCGGAGTCTGACAATTTCCTCATCCACACATACCTTGTCAGCAAAAACAGCAACCTCTGTCAGCAATCTGTTCTCGTCTACGGTATTGTCGCCCAGAAGCTCCCGCATTCTCTCTTCCAGCCTCTTCCGGTATTCCGCCACAATCTGCGGCGAACGCTGCGCAATGAAATCGACAAGTGACAGCATACCGTCAAGCTTCTCCACCAGATCATCCTTCAGATGCTCGCCCTCTGTGATACGGCTCTCCACAAACCTTTCCGCCGCGCCGTCCACTGCCTTCTGCAGCTCCTTCCAGAGCTCCTCCTCGTCTACACCCGCTTCATCCATGGTAAAGACCTCCGGGTACTTTGACAGGGTGGAGACTCGAATATCATTGTCCAGCCCGAAGTCCTCGGCCATCTGGCTGAGATAGGTCAGGTATTCCTCGGCGATCTCCTTATGGTAGCAGACCTTTGAGGTGTGCTCCGAAAGATCCTCATAGGTTATGAAGATGTCCACCTTTCCTCTGGAAACGTAATTCTTTAGTTCGCTCCGAATTGCTGACTCAAAGAAATTCAAGGTCTTCGGCATCTTAATATTCATATCAAGATAGCGGTGGTTGACCGCCTTCATCTCCACCGTGAATTTCCGGTTGTTCTCTGTGACTTCGCATCGGCCAAAGCCGGTCATGCTCTTTATCATCAGCACTCCAATCTGCGCTTCGCACATTTTATTTCGCTTTAGCTTGGTTACAATACATAGAAAACCACCCTTGAAACTTGACAGTAGGGAGGGTGGATTATCTATACACTCATTCAACGTTCAACCACCTTGTGAGCGGTCGTTCCTTTATTGCTACATTACCACTTTTCGCTTGAGGAATCAAGTAATCTGTTGCAATTTCCTTGTTTTTGTGATACATTTGTCTTAAGAGGTGGTACTGGGTTGTACCCCTTGCGAATCTTAGTTATTAAAAAATAACCGCGACTTGGCTAGAGGGGCGGTTATTTTTTGTCTTTATGACTTATCTCAAGCGCGAGTCCTATTGCTGCCACTATGAGCAATCCAATCTGGATCAGCGCAAGTTTTTATCCGATCTTCTGCCCTCATTTCCTACCCGAACTCCATTTTTCCTTCCAGATAGGAAATTTTCCCTAATGCTTCTGTATATTTCCTACCCAGGATACACTTTCCTCCTCCAGCTAGGAAACTTTCCCTATCCTCTCACTATTTTTCCTACCTGAACTGCACTTTCCTCTTTCAGGTAGGAATTTGTAACAGTTCAGCCCTGAGCATTCATAAAAGCGCCTGCGGCAATTCAGTTCATCGGTGGGGCTGGCATTTTGTGGGCGCATCTGCTATACTGGATCACAGGCATTAAAGTATCATAGGTAATTGCGAAACTCACACCCTTCAGATAACAGTTGCGCAGGATGCACATGACCGCAAGCAGTGCACTCTGGAGCCGCCGGTGCTTAGTCTCCGTACTGTGGAGACTTATGCACCGCTGCGAGCGGAAGGTAGCGAAAGCGTGCCTGCGGTGGTCTGTGCATTTTGTGCAACGTCACCTGCGAAAACATGAGTTTCGCAAACACCTATAAAGTATCAGAAAAGCGAGGATTCAACCATGGCATTTGATGGTGTTACAATAGCAAACGTAGTAAGTGAATTGAAAAAAGAACTGATCGGCGGGCGGCTCTACAAGATTGCCCAGCCGGAGAGCGACGAGCTTCTCCTGACGGTCAAGCAGCCGACAGGCCAGAAGCGCCTCGTCATTTCCGCCGATGCCTCCCTGCCGTTGATTTACCTGACGGAAACAGGAAAGGTAAGCCCCATGACCGCCCCGAACTTCTGTATGCTGCTGCGCAAGCATTTACAGAATGGGCGCATCACGGACATTACGCAGCCGGGTCTGGAGCGTATCGTCCATATCCAGATCGAGCATCTTGACGAGATGGGCGATCTCCGTCATAAAACTCTTGTGGTCGAGATCATGGGCAAACACAGCAACATTATTTTCTGCAACGATGACGACACGATCATCGACAGCATCAAGCGCGTCTCCGCCGCTGTCAGCTCCGTCCGCGAGGTTCTCCCCGGCAAACCTTATTTTGTCGCGCAGACACAGGACAAGCTGGA
The DNA here is from genome assembly GCA_934402375.1 of uncultured Acetatifactor sp. GTDB lineage: Bacteria > Bacillota > Clostridia > Lachnospirales > Lachnospiraceae > Acetatifactor. Next base: position 40,945 of record CAKRUB010000024.1, on the reverse strand, counting down.
CGCCCTGAGCACAGACTACACCACCTTCCGGCAAAGGCTTGCCGGCAAGCCCCAGCCAGCCTTCAAGGCGCTGTACGGGAGCTTCACCGGCATCTCTCCCATTCTCGCGCAGGAGCTTTGCTATGAGGCACAGATCGACGGGGAGCAGCCGACAGCCGCACTCGCGGAAACCGATTACCAGAAGCTGTACGCAGCATTGACCCACATGGTCACAGCAATCCGAGAGGAGCATTTTACCCCCAATATCGCCTACACAGCCGGGAAGCCCGTGGAATTTTGTGCACTGCCGCTGACGATGTACAACCATGCCGGCGTTTCCGACGATCACACCGTAACCTACGCCTCCATGTCAGAGCTTCTCGAGGCTTACTATGCCGAAAAGAACACCCTGACCCGCATCCGCCAGAAATCCTCCGATCTACGCAGAATCGTGCAGACAGCTCTGGAGCGCAATGTCAAGAAGTACGACCTCCAGCTCCGTCAGATGAAGGACACGGAAAAGCGGGATACCTACCGCATTTACGGTGAACTGTTAAATACTTACGGCTACAGCGCCGCCCCCGGTGCAAAGAGCCTGGAAGCCCTGAATTACTACACCAATGAAAATGTGACGATCCCTCTCGATCCGACGCTCACCGCCACGGAAAACGCAAAAAAATACTTCGACAAATACAACAAGCTGAAGCGCACCTACGAGGCGCTGTCACAGTTGACCGAGGAGGTTAAGTCCGAGATCGACCATCTGGAGTCCGTCTCCGCCTCCCTCGACATCGCGCTCCACGAAGAGGATCTCGCTGAGATCAGGGACGAGCTAGTCCAGAGCGGCTACCTCCGCCATAAGGGCAATGCGAAAAAACAACGCTTTACCAGCAAGCCCTTCCACTATATCAGCAGTGACGGCTTTGATATGTATGTCGGGAAAAACAATTACCAGAACGATGAGCTGACCTTCAAATTCGCCACAGGTAACGACTGGTGGTTCCACGCAAAAAAAATTCCCGGCTCACACGTTGTCGTGAAAGCCGGAAATTCCGGTGAACTGCCCGACCGCACCTTCGAGGAAGCGGCAAGACTCGCCGCCTATTACTCCAAGGGCAGAGAACAGGAAAAGGTCGAGATCGATTATATCCAGAAAAAGCATGTGAAAAAGCCCGCCGGAGCCAAGCCCGGCTTTGTCGTCTACTATACGAATTACTCTATGGCGATTGACAGCGACATTTCCGGAATCAGACTCGTTTCGGAATAAGTCTTCTAACAATAATTCTGCATAATGTATTGCAGCTGGGTCTGCCCCCTGTAGGTATTCTTTCCCAGCTGGTAGACGACAGACAGCTTAAACTGCACACCGCCCGCATAGAGCGCCTCGCCGCTTCCGGCGCCGTACTTCTCATCCAGAAACGCTCCGAAGCGCTCCAGATCGCCGAAATAGACGAGCTGTCTGGTCGCGCCGTCCGGTGTTCTCACCGTATATCTCGCACAGGTCTTGTTCGCCCCCATCCGCACGCCCGACAGGAACAGCAGCTCCTTCTGGGCGAACAGCGGCTTAGGATTTCCGACACCGAAGGGCTCCAGCAGCTCCAGTTCGTCCGCGAGCTCTTCCGTCCCGTAATCCAACGGCATCGGCACGTCAATGTGCACCCGCACCGCAAAATCCTCTTCTTCGAGGGTACACGCTGCATTGATGTCCCGCCGCAGCTTCTCAATGTCCTCCTCCTTCATGGATAATCCCGCCGCCATCGCATGACCGCCGAATTTCGTAAAATACTGCTTTACCCCCGTCATGGCGTCATACATATGATAGCCCTCTATGGAACGCCCGGAGCCCTTGACTCCTTCCTCGCCTCTCGTCAGGATAAACACCGGATGGTTATATCTCTCCCGGATTCTGCCTGCGATAATGCCCGCAAGACTCTCGTGCACCTCGGGCAGGAAAATAATCATGACCTTGTCCTTCGCCGTGCCGTGCTCCGCGATATAGCTCTCCGCCTCCTCGACACCCTTCAGCGTCAGATTCTTACGGCTGTCATTCAGCTCCTTGAGCTCCCTCGCCGCGCTCATCGCCTCCACCTTCGTCCGGCTCTGTAAAAGTTCCAGACCGCGCTCCGCCGTGTCGAGCCGCCCCGTCGCATTCAGGCAGGGACCGATGACAAATCCCAAATGATAGGCATTCAGCCTTGCCGGTTCAATCTGGTTGACCTCCATCAGCGCCCGAAGTCCCGGGTTCCGCGAATTTTTCATTCTCTTTAAGCCTTCCCTGACAAGAATACGGTTCTCGTCCTTCAGCTCCATCACGTCACAGACCGTGGCAAGCGCCGCAAATTCCAGCAGCTCGTCCATCGCTTCTCCGAGCGTTGCGTTTCCAGTCTTCTCCTGAATCGCCCCGATCAGTTTATATGCCACCACGCCTCCACAGATACCCGGAAACGGATAGCTGCACTGCTCCTGCTTCGGATCGATGACTGCCAGTGCCGGTGGGAGCAGTTCCTTGCGGACTTCCTCTCCGTCCGCATTCTTCTCCAACCGGAACGGCACCTCGTGGTGATCCGTGACAATGACACGGATGCCGTAGGAATCCGCCAGCTCGATCTGCGGTGCAGCGGCAATTCCGTTGTCACAGGTCACGATCATGCCAACGCCGTCCGCTCTTGCCTCCTCGATCAGATGCTCATTCAGCCCGTAGCCGTCATGGATCCGATGCGGAATCGCTGTGTCCGCTTTTGCGCCGATGAGCTGCAAGCCCTTCGTCAGAATATAGGACGAGCAGATGCCATCCACATCATAATCCCCGATGACACGGATATGACACCCTTCTGCCATCGCCTCCAGAATCAGCTCTACCGCCTTGTCCATGTCCTTCAGGAGCCACGGCGAATAACAGTCCTGCAAGGTTCCCCATAGGAATTTCCGGATCTCCGCCTCCTCCGTCAGCTCCCTGTTCCTCAAAATGCGCGCCAGCACCGGGCTGATGCCGAACTCCTCCGCCCACTTATTAAAATCCGCTCTCTTTGCGGCGACAAACCATTTCTCCATCCATATTCTCCGATACCGTGTCTCCTGCACGACATTTTTATCCGTTAATCCAGCCTCATCAGCTTACAGTTTTCAATTCCTGCGCTCCAAAAATCAGCAAGCGGGATCTTCTTTACCTGACAGACGATGCTTGAATTCATTGCCCCATGTCCGACGATCAGGACACTCTTTCCTGCCGCCAATTCCGGCTCAACCACCTGCTTCAGGAACTCTCCCGTCCTCGCATACAGCTCTTCCAGACTTTCTCCGCCCTCTACCGCCCTGTAAGCTGCCGGGTCGGAAAAGAGCGTATTAATCGGACAGTCCGGTATCTGAAAGGAGTTTTCGACGCCCTCACAGATGCCGAAGCTCATCTCCTGCAGCCGGTCGTCATACTGGATCGGGACATTCCTTCCCTCAAGAAAAATCTGCGCCGTCTCCTTCGCCCTTTTCAGCGGGGAACAATAGCAGATGTCGAAATGCACCTCTCTGTACTGCTCTCTCGCAGCCCTCGCCATTGCACGCCCCTCCTCATTCAGGGGAATATCCGTCCGCCCCTGCAGCTTATGCCGGGCATTCCAGTCCGTTTTTCCGTGTCTCATGATATACAGCATCGCTTCTGTTCCTTACCTTTTTATTTCATCAGTCTGCACTTCTTTGCCAGACGCACCAGCAGATGTCCCTTCGGGAAGCCACGCAGTTCCTCCTCTGTAACCCCTCTGAACAGAATCAGCAGTGCAAAGTAAGCCGCCGCGCCGATCAGAATTGCCGGAATGACCGCTATTCTGGGCGATTTTGTCATAAGGAGAAGTCCCTCATAGACCGCCCATGCCACGGCTCCCATAAACGCGGAAGCCAGAAGCGGTATGACAAAGGTACGCATAATCTCCTGCCGGTAGCCGATTGCCTTTCGCACGGCTAGCTGGTTCAGCGCGCACATGATTCCCGAATAAATAATATTTGCAATGACTACACTATACAGATCCAGCTTCGTAAAGAACAACAAGACAACCACGACCACGGTCTGGACCCCGAGCGCAATCGCTGCATTGACGATCGGCACATTCATCTTGCCTAATCCCTGCAATATCTGGCTGTTCAGTGTAGACAGTGCGTAGAAGATGATCGATATTGCCAGCGCCATCAACAGACCGGTCGCCAGATCCTCCGATGCCTGCGTGTTCGCCGGGAACAGCAGACAGGTCACGGGGCGGGCAAGCACGAACAGTCCCACCGCACATGGGATGGATATAATCATCGTTGTCTTCACCGCCACGCCGATCTTATCCTTGGCTCCCTCCACGTTCCGCGCCGCGATCAGCTGCGCCACCGTCGGGATCATTGCCGCCGCCATCGCCGACGCAAAGGCAATCGGAATTTTCGATATTGTCAGCGCCTGCCCCGAGAGAACACCCCAGCCGGAGTAGGTTCCCACCGTGTCAAGCTCTCTCACTTTAAGGTTCGTATAGACAGCATTGTTGATCGTGTCATTCAGATTATAGATGGCTGTGCTTAAAACAAACGGTGTTACCACCATCGTGATCATTTTCAGAATGTCCCGGTAGGAATCCACTTCCGGATGCCTGTCATAGCGGATTCTCCGGTCGATAAAGCTCTTGTTGAGCCTATAGACGGCAAACATGAACAGCAGAGCCATCAAAACGCCCACTCCGGTTCCCAGAGCGCTTCCGATTGCTCCCCTCGTCGCCCGCAGGATCTGCTCCGTCTCCTCCGCCGGCATTTCCAGCGTTCCCATGGTATTCTTAATCAGAAGATACGCCGCACCGACCGATACCACCGCGTTTGCCACCTGCTCGAGCACCTGTGAGACAGAGGTCTGCGCCATGCTCTTGTGCGCCTGAAAATATCCCCGCAGCACCCCCAGCATTCCGTAGATAAAAACGGTGGGTGCGAATGTCCGCAACACCGGCACGGCAGCCTCCTCCACGAGCAGTCCTGCCCCGAAAAACAAAAACAGGCTTGCCGCTCCGCCGACCACGAGCACATAGCCCAGCGCACAGCGGAAGATCCTGTGTGCATTCCGGTATTCCTTCACCGCCAGCTTCTGCGCAATCACCTTGGAGACCGCCGCCGGTATACTGTAGGAGGAGATCAGCAGCACGATCGTATAAAAGGTATAAGCCGACTGATAAAAGCCCAGTCCGAGATCTCCGATGACACTATGTAAAGGGCTCCTGTAAAGGAGCCCTATAATCCTGCTGATGATCCCGGCAACAGCCAGGATACCCGCCTGCATGATGAAATTGTTTTTTGCGCTTTTCTTTCCCATCTCTCTCATCCTGCCGTTGAATTACATTTACGGAACCAGCCAGTCATACATTTCCTGATATTTCCGGGCTGATACATTCCATGAGAAGTCCGCCGCCATCGCTCTGTCGACCAGCTTGTTCCACTCACGCTTTTTGTCGTAGTAAATATGTTCTGCGTAGCGGACAATCTGCAGCATCTCATGTGCATTGTAATTTGTAAAGCTGAAGCCTGTTCCCGTGCTCTCATATTCATTATATGGCTGCACGGTATCCTTCAGACCACCTGTCTCCCTCACGATCGGGATGGTTCCGTAGCGCAGCGCCATCAGCTGGCTCAGTCCGCACGGCTCAAACAGGGACGGCATCAGATAGGCGTCACATGCCGCGTATATCTTGTGCGACAGCGCATCTGAATAGTAAATATTCGCGGAAACCTTGTCTCCGTACTTCCAGTCAAAATGCCGGAACATATTCTCATAGCGTTCCTCGCCGGTTCCGAGGACAACAAACTGAATATCGTCATGGCACAATTCATCCATGACATAGGCGATCAGATCCAGACCCTTCTGGTCTGTGAGCCTCGACACCAGACCGATCATCATCTTCCTGTCATCCTGCCGCAGAGACAGCTCCTGCTGCAAAGCCCGCTTATTCTTGACCTTCTCCTTGCGGAAGTTGATCGCGTTGTAAGGCTTGACAATATTTTTGTCCGTCTCCGGGTTAAAGTCCGTGTAATCGATACCGTTGACGATACCGCGCAGATCGCCGCTTCTGGCGCGCAGCAATCCGTCAAGCCCCTCTCCATAGAAGGGCGTCTTGATCTCCTCCGCATAGGTCTCGCTCACCGTCGTCACCGCGTCAGCGTAGACAATACCGCCCTTCAGCAGGTTTGCGTCTTTGTACGCCTCCAGCTTATCCGGCGTAAAATAATACTCGGGCAGTCCTGTGATGCTCTGCACCGTCTTCGTATCCCATCTTCCCTGAAATTTCAGGTTATGTATTGTAATCACCGATTTCATGTTCCTGAAGAAGTCTCCGCCCCGGAAGCGCTCCTTCATATAGACAGGGATCAGTCCCGTCTGCCAGTCGTGGCAATGGATGACATCCGGCTGGAAGCCGATGGTCGGCAGCGCCGAGAGAACCGCCTTTGAAAAATAAGCATATCTCTCAATCTCCCATCTCTGGTCGTCACTGTACACCTTGGAACCGCTGAAATAATATTCGTTATCAATAAAGTAGTAATGTACGCCGTCTACTTCCGCCTCAAGGATTCCGACATACTCGTTCTTCCAGTTGAAATCCATGTAGAAATGGCTGACATAGCGCATTTTGTCTTTCATTTCCTGCTTCATGCAGGCATATTTCGGAATAATGACCCTGACATCAAAGTAGTTTTTGTCGATGCATTTCGGAAGGGAGCCAACTACATCTGCCAGCCCTCCGGTCTTAATAAAAGGAACACCCTCTGATGCCGCAAAAAGAATCTTTTTCATTACAATCCCTCCACCGCTTTCATTCAAGGTACACACATTGATTATACACCAGTATCTTTTCAGTGGAAAGTATTTCTTTGAAAAAAGCTTGTGTTCCTACTCTCTGTAGGACAGGCGGATCTTGTCAGCGATCAGCGCAATGAACTCTGAATTTGTCGGCTTACCCTTTCCGGTGTCGATGGTGTAGCCGAAGAGCGCGTCCAGCGTCTCCATTCTGCCGCGGCTCCACGCGACCTCGATCGCATGGCGGATCGCCCTCTCGACCCTGCTCGGCGTCGTCTGAAAGCGTTTCGCTATCGTCGGATAGAGAATCTTTGTGATCGAGCTGATCATTCCCGGATCCTCCACCGACATCATGATCGCATCCCTCAGATACTGATAGCCCTTGATATGTGCCGGGACGCCTATCTCATGTATCATGTCCGTGACATCCTGCTCCAGATCTCTCACGACCTCCTTCTGCTTCGGCTGCTCAGGCACTGTACGATTGCTGTCAGTCTTTGCGGAAGGTACTGTGATCATGATCTGGAATTCCTTGTCCCCATTCATCAGATCTCCTAAAATCTTGTATATTCTCTCATTATCTTTCGCAGCAGTAAGGTTCAGTTGCTCCATGAATTTACCTCCGGATTCAAAAAAGTCAAAATTTCGTACTTTTCCATTATAAAGCCATAAAGTTTGATACAGCAACTCCAAGCCATCGCGCTTTTCGCCCTCTGACGTCAAAAAGGACGACAAGGCGCGTTCATACCGCGCCATTCTACAGATTCCCCTCAAAAATTGTATTGACAAGCATCCGATGTATGGGAATAATGAAATCTGAAGCCATAAAACGAAAAAGGGAGGTCTCCGATGAGACAGATTGCCGAGGACATCAAGCAAAATAATTTCAAGCAGATCTATCTGCTCTACGGGGAGGAACGCTATCTCCGCAGACAGTACCGCCAGAAGCTTCAAGCTGCCCTCTGCTCTGACGGAGATACAATGAACGTCCATTTTTACAGCGGCAAGGACATCCCTGTCGGCGAGATCATCGACCTTGCGGAAACTCTGCCCTTTCTCGCAGAGCGTCGCGTCATCTTCATCTCCGACAGCGGCTTATTCAAATCCGGCGGTGAAAAGCTCGCCGAATACCTCTCCTCCCCGTGCGAATCGACCTACTTCGTCTTCACGGAGAGCGAGGTTGACAAAAGAAGCAAGCTCTTCAAGACCGTCCAGTCAAAGGGCTATGCCGCCGACTTTACGGTTCAGGATGAAAACACATTAAAACGCTGGATTGCCGGGACATTGGGAAGAGATGGAAAAAAAATCACCGAGAACACGGTTCAGCTCATTATCTCCAAAACCGGAACTGACATGGATAATATACAGATGGAGCTTGAGAAGCTGGTCTGCTACTGCATGGACAGAGACGTCGTCACGGACGCTGATGTGGAGGCGGTGTGCACCACCCGCATCAGCAATCACATCTTCGACATGATCAATGCAATTGCAGACCGGAAGCAGAAGGCAGCCCTTGAGCTGTACTACGATCTCCTCGCGCTGAAGGAGCCGCCCATGCGTATCCTCTTTCTCATTGCCAGACAGTGCAATATGCTGCTTCAGGCAAAGGAAATGAAGCTGAAAGGGCACGACAACCGCACAATCGGCTCCAAACTCGGCGTGCCACCCTTCATTGCCCAGAAGATTCTGAATCAGGCATCAAAATTTAAAACCTCCACACTCCGCCGCGCAGTGCAGCAGTGTGTGGAGGCCGAATCCGCCGTCAAGACCGGACGCATGAATGATATGATGAGCGTCGAGATCCTGATCATGTCCGTATTATAAAGGTTTTAACGTTCTTCTCTGAAGTATGCCAGTCCCAGATGTTCCGGGGGCTGGTTTTCTTTTTTCTTGTGCAGGCTCGTCACAATCAGCACAACAATCGTCACCACATAGGGCACCATCTGGATCAGGTCGGTGACATAGCTCGCCACCGTGAAGCCCATCAGGCTCGGCAGGAACTGATACAGCCAGTACAGGACACCGAAGAGGTATGCTCCCCAGATCGCGTTGAGCGGTCTCCATGTCGTGAAGATGACAAGCGCCACCGCCAGCCAGCCGAGCGCCTCAATCTGTCCCGTCGTCGCCCAGATTCCGGAATTGTAATCGAGAACATAGTACATGCCGCCAATACCGGAGATGCCCGCACCGATGCAGGTTGCAAGGTACTTGTACTTCGTGACGTTGACTCCGGCTGCATCCGCCGTTGCCGGGTTCTCCCCGACCGCTCGGAGGTTCAGTCCAGTTCTCGTCTTATTCAGGAAAATATGCAGCAGCACCGCGAGCAGAATCGCCGCATATGCCAGAAAGCCGTAACCGAAAATCACCTGTCCTACCACCCCCAGCTCAGACAGAACCGGAATTTTATGGGCATAGGCACTGTTGGCAAGCGGCGCTGCGGTGTAGCTCTTACCGTTTAAGATGAAGACGCCGAAAAAGTTCGCAACGCCCATACCGAAGGTCGTCAGCGCAAGACCGGTAACGTTCTGGTTCGCACGGAGCGAGATTGTGAGAAAGCTGTAAATCAGACCGCCCAACACGGAAGCCGCGATACAGCATACAAAGGACAGCAGCACACAGACAAAGGCATTCGGTGACGCCGCATTGTTCTCATAGTAAAACGCGCTGGCGAAGCCGGCAAAGCCGCCAAGATACATGATTCCGGGCACGCCCAGATTCAGATTACCCGATTTTTCCGTAACGATTTCTCCCATTGCACCGTACATGATGATCGTGCCGAAGGGAATCGCTCTGATAATCCATGCAATCAGATTGCTCATACTACTTTGCCTCCTTTCCGGAGCGGAAAATCACCTTGTAATTAATGAAGAACTCGCTACCCAAAATACAGAAAAGAATGATTCCGGTGATGATGGATGCCGCATAGTCGTTCAGTCCGTAGGCAGAAGCGATCTCCGCAGCACCCTTCTGTAAAAAGACAAGCAGGAATGCGATCAATGCCATATAGAAGGTATTGAACTTGGCAAGCCATGCAACGATGATCGCCGTGAATCCATTTCCGCCCGCCGTCGTCGTCGAGATTGTCTGGTCACGTCCGCAGACGATCAGAAAGCCGCACAGTCCGCAGATGGCTCCGGAAATTGCCATCGTCCGCATGATAACCTTTGCGACATTGATTCCGGCATAGCGCGCCGTATTCTCGGACTCGCCGACAACGCTGATCTCATAGCCGTGCTTCGTGTATTTCAGATAGAAATACATTACAAAGGTCAACACGAGCACAACAATGATATTGATATTATATCTCTGTCCGAACAGTTGGGGGAACCAGCCCTCCTGTGTTCCCATGTTCAGCTTTCCGAGGCTGGATGCCTGTCCGCGCATGATGTTTACGGCACAGGCGACAAAGCTCGTCGCCACATAATTCATCATCAGGGTGAACAGGGTCTCGTTCGTCTTCCACTTTGCCTTAAAAAATGCAGGGATCAGTCCCCAGATACCTCCGACAACCACGCTCGTGAGAAGCATCACGAGGAAAAGCACAGGTGCAGGCAGCTTATTTCCCCAGTAGACCATGATGAGCGCCGTCATCAGTCCTCCCATCAGCACCTGCCCCTCCGCGCCGATATTCCAGAATTTCATCTTGAATGCCGGTGCAAGCGCCACGCCGATGCAGAGCAGTGAGACAAGGTCACGCATTGCCCACGAAAAACGGATCGTGGTTCCGAAGGTTCCCTTGAACATCACGACATAGACCGAAAACGGATTTAAGCCCGTCACAAAGAAAATAAACAATGCATCCAGCACAAGGGCAAGCAGAATTGCCGCTGCACGCGCCCAGATCTTTTCACCCATTGTCGCGCCGTCCTTTTTCACGACACGCATCAACGGCTCCTTTTTCTGCGGATTACTCACTCTGCTCACCTCCCTTTTCCTCCGTCTTGTCCTTTTTCAGTTTCGTCATCAGAAGACCAACCTCTTCCTTGGTAGCCTTTCTGCCATCCAGAATGCCGTTCACCCTGCCGCCGCAGAGCACTAGTATCTTGTCACAGAGCTCCAGCAGAACATCCAGATCCTCTCCGACATAGATGACTGCCACGCCCTTTTTCTTCTGCTTGTTCAGCAGATCGTAGATCGTGTATGAAGTATTGATGTCCAGACCGCGCACCGCATATGCCGTCATCAGCACGACCGGCGACGCCGAAATTTCACGTCCGACCAGAACCTTCTGCACATTACCACCGGACAGCCTCGACACAGGGGTGTTGATGCCGGGTGTCACAACCTCCAGTTCCTCCATGATCGACTGTGCGAGATCCTTCGGTTTCTTCCTGTCTGTCAGGAAGCTCTTGCCCTTGTCGTAACTCTTCAGCATCATGTTTCCCGTCATGCCCATCGAACCGACCAGTCCCATTCCGAGACGATCCTCCGGCACAAAGGACATATGAATACCTGCGCTGCGGATGATTCTGGGATTCTTTCCGACAACCTCCATGGACGGTCCGTCGCCACCCTCCGAATTATAATAGAGGATACTGCCGCCCGCCACTACCGGCTGTAGTCCGGCGATCGCCTCAAGCAGCTCCTTCTGTCCGTTGCCGGAGACACCGGCAATTCCTAAGATCTCTCCGCCGTAGGCGTCAAAGGAAATATCCTTCAGCACACTGACTCCGTCCTCGTTGATGACAGAAAGGTTTCTCACCTCGAGTCTCTTGATCGGATTCTCAGGCTCCGGTCTGTCGATGTTCAGTTCAACCTTCTTGCCGACCATCATCTCTGTCAGCAGACTCTCGTTCGCGTCCTTAGTATCGACGCTGCCGACATACTCGCCCTTTCTGAGAATACTCACCCTGTCGGAGATCTCCAGTACCTCGTGGAGCTTGTGCGTAATGATGACAACTGATTTGCCGTCCGCCTTCATATTGCGGATGACTTCAAAGAGCTTTTCTGTTTCCTGTGGGGTCAAAACGGCAGTGGGCTCGTCCAGAATCAGAATATCCGCTCCCCTGTACAGCACCTTGATGATCTCGAGGGTCTGCTTCTGGGATACGCTCATGGTGTAGACCTTCTGGTCAAAATCCATGTCGAAGTGATATTTCTTACAGATATCCTGCGCCTTTTTCTTGATCTGTTTCAGATCGAATTTTTCCTTCTTATCTAATCCCAATGCAATATTTTCGGTTGCAGTGAAGACATCTACCAGCTTAAAGTGCTGATGGATCATTCCGATTCCGAGATCATAGGCATCCTTGGGCGACCGGATCTCTACCGGCTTTCCGTTCACCAGCACTTCACCCTCATCAGGGTAATAGATACCGGCGATCATGTTCAGAAGTGTTGTCTTACCGCTGCCGTTTTCACCTAGCAGGGACAGGATCTCTCCCTTATAAATCTCCATGGAGACATCCCTGTTTGCCGTCACCGTTCCGAACGTCTTAGTGACATGTTTGAGCTGGATCGCACATTCCATAGGGCTGATTCCTTTCTGTTTATGGCGCTGTTTACGCAAAAAGAGGACAGATTACACGTCCTCTTTTTACGTCTTTATTTGATTTAGTTAGCGTTCTCTGTGATGCCGTCGATACGAAGCTGGAAGTAAGGCGCACTTCTGAAAGTGGACTCGGAGAAGTAGCCGTCCTTGATTGCCTCAACGGTCTCGCCCTCGTAGATTGCCTTTCCAACAGACCAGTCCATAAAGGACAGATCGCAGGGAGCTGTTGTCACCTTCTCGCCGCCAACCGTAAAGGTATCGGTATCGAATACGTGCAGCGTTCCGTTCTTCAGTGCAGCTTCAACCTCTGCAACCTTCTCTGCGGTTCCTGCCGCGCAGGAATCACTCAGCTCTGTGATGGCAACTGCATCCTGAGCGAAGCCCTGTGCCCAGTCAGCCTCGAGCTCTGTGCCGTTCAGCATGCACTCCATTGCGTGCTTGTAATATACCTTCCAGTTGTTTGTAGCGGAAGTAAGCGCTGCGGTCGGTGCAGTCTCTCTCATATCGATGTTGTAGCCTACGGAGTAGCAGATCGTTCCGTTGTCGTGAAGCTTCTGGGTTGCTGCGGGAGCGCCGGTGGAGTCTGCGTGCTGACCGATGATCACACATCCGTCTGCGATCAAGGACTCTGCTGCTGCGCCCTCCTTGTCAATATCAAACCAGGAGTTCGTATACTCAACCTCCATTGCAACGTTGGGAACAATACTGCGAATGCCGAGGAAGAAAGCGGTGTAGCCGGATACAACCTCTGCGTAAGGATAAGCGCCTACATAGCCGATCTTTACATTTCCGTCAGCATCGAAGCTTCCGGGCTGGGTCTCTGTGCTGAGGGTTCCGTCAGCCAGAAGCTCCTGCAGCTTCATTCCGGCAACCACACCGGATACATAACGGGACTCGTAAACGCTTGTGAATGCATTCTTAAAGTTGGATAATCCACAGATTGCGGCGAAATCACCGGTCATTGCGACAAAAGTTACATCAGGATACTCCTGCGCTGCCTGTACCATGTAAGTCTGATGGCCGTAGCTGTTGGAGAAAATAATATTGCAGCCCTGTCCTACCAGATCGACTGCTGCATCGTAGCAGGCGGAGCTCTCACCTACCTTATACTTCCATACAAGGCTGTCGGAAAGTCCGAGTTCCTCTGCTGCTGCCTTAATGCCGTTGATGTGCGCTGCGGTATAGCCCTCAGTCTCATCGCCCAGCATAATGCATCCGATCTTGATCTTGGACGCATTCTTGGCATCACTGCCGTTTGCGGATGAATCCCCACATGCAACGAGCATCAGCATCATTGCCATTGCGAGGATAAGACACAATGTCTTCTTGATTCTCATAATTCTCCTCCATTCCCGCATCTGCGGATATTAAATTGTTAATAGATATGTTGTGCCCGGATTCACGCAAAACCGTGTCCCGAACGTTACACATTATATATTGTTCCGACAGGATTTGCAAACCTTTTTCTGACGATTATAAAAAAATCTATAGTTTTTTCAATGAATATGTGCTAGCATAAGAATCGGTAATACAACTTGCACAAAGGAAATTAGTGTGAAAACACTTTCACGCGGAAATGAGGAATTGAGATGAAACTGCTTGAGGAAAGAATCCAGAAGGACGGCACGGTAAAAGAGGGAAATATTCTGAAGGTCGACAGCTTTTTAAATCACCAGATGGACGTAGACCTGTTTGATCAGATGGGAAAGGAATTCAAGAGATTATTCGCGGACGCACCCATCAACAAAATTCTCACAATCGAGGCATCCGGCATCGGCATCGCCTGTGTGGTGGCGCAGAGCTTCCACGTTCCGGTTGTCTTTGCAAAGAAAGCGCAGAGCCTTAATATCGACGGAGACGTCTTCTCCTCCAAGGTGGAATCCTTTACGCACAAGCGTGTATATGATGTCATTGTATCAAAGAAGTTTCTGTCTCCGGAGGATCATGTCCTCATCATTGATGACTTCCTCGCAAACGGCTGTGCCGTCATGGGACTCATCGACCTGATCAATGCCTCCGGCGCGACGCTCGAGGGTGTCGGCATTGCTGTAGAGAAGGGTTTTCAGGAGGGCGGCGCCATGATCCGCGAGAAGGGCATCCGTCTGGAATCCCTCGCCATCGTCGATGCCATGAATCCTGCCACCGGAGAAATCACCTTCCGTTCATAAGAAGCTTCCTTTTCATATAAGAAAGGGGACTTTGCCACACACGGCAAGGCCCCATTTTTTCTAATCTGTCCGTCTTTTTCTGCCCCTTTTTCCGGGCTGCCGTTTCATCTGCTTCTCCAGTCTGCGGATTGCCGCTTCCTCCAGCGCCTTCTGGTTTACCTCCTCCACATACTGCCCGAATTCCTCCAGCATCTCACGTCCCATCAGACGATAATCCATGTTCAGGACGTCCTCTATCATCTCCCTGCGCACCTCTTCCGGCACATGGTAGACCATCATGATCGCATTCAGTCCTGCTGTGATTCTCCGGTCAGCCGCGCTTCCAGGCTCCTGTCTCCCCGTGAACAGAGCATACTCGATTCCTGAGGCGATGCCCTCCGCAATGATAAAGTCCTCGTTTGTCCAGTCGGGACAGTATTCCGCAAATATTCTCTTTGTCTTTCTGGTATCATTCTCCCTGATGATTTCCAGCGAAAGCTGCGAAGTATATGCGGAAACATACAGTTCGCGTGCAACCGTGTTTTCACAGCAGCTTGCTGTCATCGCAGTAATCTCCAGAAGGTACGCCGTAAGCGAGTTCTTCTCTGCCGCCGTCTTACCCATCAGTTCCCACTGGAAGTTACAGAGCTGGCGTATCAGCTCCGCAAGCAGATGCTCCTTCGTCGAGAAGTAAAAGGTCAGATTTCCCTTGCTGATGCCGATCTCACCGACAATATCGGAAACAAGGACATTGGTATATCCTCTCTCCAGAAAAAGCCGTGTTGCGACCTGTATGATTTCCAGCCTTGTGTTTATTTTATTCTCTCGTGCCATAGTTTTCTTATCCTTTTGCTCTGCACCTTTCTCTTCTACTTTCCGTGACAGGATGTTGAGGTCATAAGCCCCGACAGGCTGTAATTGTCTGAATTGTTTGAATGTTCCGGAACCCTGAAAACAATTCGGACAATTTCAGCAGATGGGGCTCTTGACCTCAACATCTTGACATAATAATATTAAAAAAATTGTCCCCGTACAAGTCCTCCTGCACGAAACGACATATTTATGCACGAAACGACATCCAGAAAGCCCTTTTCTCCGTTTTTCTTTCATGTTATACTTTGATTGTCCGCAGCTATCAGCAGGCGGCACTCACCTGCTTTACGCTCCGGAACACGAAAACAGACAGGACAAGGAGGACTTTCATGTCACAGTTAACAAAAAGGGCATTGGAACAATCCCTGAAAAACCTCTTACTAAAGAAGCCGCTGAACAAGATTACGATCAGCGATATTACCGAGGACTGCGGGATCAACCGCATGACCTTCTACTACCACTTTCAGGACATCTACGATCTCGTGGAATGGGCATGTCTTGAGGATGCCAAGAAGGCTTTGGAGGAAAAGAAGACCCATGACACCTGGCAGCAGGGCTTATTGCAGATTTTTTATGCTGTGCTGGAGAATAAGCCGTTCATTACGAATGTCTATCGCTGCGTCGACCGCGGTCAGGTTGAAAAATATGTGACGCCGCTTACGGACAATCTGATCATGGGTGTCATCGAGGAGGAATCGGTTGGAATGACCGTGCGTGAGGAGGACAAGGCCTTCATCGCCAAGATCTACTCCTACTGCTTTGTAGGACTGATGCTGGACTGGATCAGGGACGGCATGACCGATGCGCCGGAGGAGCTTGTGGAAAAGCTCGCCCTTGTGCTTCAGAATTCCGTATCCAATGCGCTCAACCGCTTTAAGCTCTGAACCGCCGCTCCAGCCTGCTCCCGAATTTATCAGCCGGGGCATATTGATAAAAAAATTTACACCGGAAGTTCTGTGATAAAACCTTTATCACGGGACTTTTTGTGTTTATAGAATCTTTTTTCACAGTTGGTATAATGCAGTCATAAGCAACCAACAATAGAATCACAGCAAATCAAGGAGGTATTCACTATGTATTATTCAGCAGGTACTTATGAATCATTTGCACATCCTGAGAAGCCTCAAGGTGTTGACAAAAAATCTGCATATATCATCGGCACTGGTCTGGCTGGTCTGACCGCCGCATTCTATCTTGTCCGCGATGGTCAGATGAGCGGCGAGCACATTCATCTTCTGGAAAAGCTGGAGCTTGCCGGCGGAAGCTGCGACGGTCGCAAGGATGTCACAAAGGGCTTCTTCATGCGTGGCGGACGTGAGATGGATAACCATTTCGAGGTCATGTGGGATATGTTCCGCGACGTTCCCTCTCTGGAAACGCCCGGCATCTCCGTTCTGGATGAATACTACTGGCTCAACAAGCACGACCCCAACTATTCCCTCTGCCGTGCTTCCGTAAACTGCGGCGAAGATGCTCATACCGACCGCAAATTCGGGCTCGACAAGGCTTCCGCTCTCGCGCTTTCCCAGCTGTTCATCACACCCGAGAAGGCTCTTGAGGACAAGAAAATTTCGGATGTGCTGCCAGACTCCTTCTGGGAGACCAACTTCTGGCTCTACTGGCAGACAATGTTCGCTTTCCAACGTTGGTCAAGCGCACTGGAAATGAAGCGTTATCTCTGCCGGTATGTACACCACATTGACGGTCTGCCGGATTTCAGTGCGCTCCGTTTCACTAAGTTCAACCAGTATGAGAGCCTGATCCTGCCGCTGGTAAAATATCTGGAAGCGCATAATGTAAAGATCGAGTACGGCATGGATGTCAAGAATGTCATCATCGAGACCGTGGGCGACAAGAAGCTTGCAAAACAGATCGTGTATGTCAAAGACGGTTCCGAGCAGACCATCGACCTCATTGAGGACGACCTTGTGTTCATTACCAACGGCTGCTGCACGGACACCTCCTGCTACGGCGACCAGACCCACAAGCCCGACCTCTCCAAGCTGAAAAACGGCTCCGGCGAATCATGGGATATGTGGAAGAATATTGCAAAGCAGGCAACACACGGCGAGTTCGGCAATCCCGACACTTTCTGCAGCGATATTGATGCGACAAACTGGATGAGCGCAACGGTCGCAACCTCCAACGAAGAGATTATCCAGCATATCAAGAATATCTGTAAGCGTGATCCCCGCGAGGGAAAGGTCACAACCGGCGGCATTGTCACCATCAAGGACAGCACCGACAACTGGTATCTTTCCTGGACGATCAACCGTCAGCCTCAGTTCAAGTCGCAGGACAAGAACATGGTATTGATCTGGCTGTATGCGCTCAACACCAACACCGAGGGTAATTATGTCAAGAAGGCAATGCGCGACTGCACGGGCGAGGAGGTCTGCCGCGAGTGGCTTTACCACATCGGCATTCCCCAGAATGAAATCGACGAGCTTGCAAAGAACGCATGTAACACCACAACCTGCTTCATGCCTTATATCAACGCATTCTTCCAGCCCAGAAAGAATGAGGATCGTCCTCATGTTGTGCCGGACGGCGCTGTGAACTTTGCATTCCTCGGACAGTTTGCCGAGACTCCCCGCGACACGATCTTCACGATCGAGTACTCCATGCGGACCGGTATGGAATCCGTCTACACTCTGCTGAATGTTGACCGCGGCGTGCCGGAGGTCTGGGGCAGCAAGTATGATGTCCGCGAGCTGCTGCGCGCCTGCTACTATGCAATCGACAAGAAGCCGATCACAGATGTAAAGCTGTCATTGAAGGAAAAGGAGATGCTCCGCATCGTTCTCAGAAAGGTAAAGGGAACCGACCTTGAAATTCTTCTGAAGGAGAGCGGTCTGATTCCTGAATCCATGTAAATATTAGGTCAGAAGGCGGTGCGCCCGGATGGGTGCGCTGCCTTTTCTTTGCCTTGCACCCTTGCTGCGCTTGGTCACTGGGCATGGCGGGCTGGTTTTCGGACCTGCACCCTTGCTGCGCTCGAACGCTTGGCATGGCAAATTATTTTTTCTCTCTGTGCCCTCGCATCCTAACCCCTCCCCATTTATCAATTTCCACAGTAATAGCCCCATAATCTTTAGTGCAGAACCACTGCACACCCGCGCTCTCCAGCCGCTCCAGCAGCTGTACATGCGGATGCCCATAGCGGTTATTGCTGCTACAGGAGATGACTGCCGTGCCGGGGTTCAGCTGTTGCAGGAGTTCTTCTCTCGTGGAATTGCGGCTGCCATGATGTGCAATCTTGAGTAGATTCAGCCGCTCAATCCCTCTGCGTTGCAGCTCTGCCAGAAGCGCATCCTCGCCGCTTCCTTCCACATCTCCGGTCAGCAGCAGCGTAAAATCCCCGAAATCTACATAAAAACATTCCGAGTACGCATTCTCATTCATTGTCCCGCTTTCCTTTTCCGGGTGCAGACAAAGGAAACTGACGCTGCCGCTCTCCCATGCATCTCCCGCCGAAACCCAGACGACCTGCGTGGTTCGCTTTGCTTTCTGCCTCTCATTCCTTTCGTCAACCACCCCCTCCAGTTCCCCAAACTGTTCCTGTCTTGCGCTCTGCTCCACCGCCGGCAATACCAGCTTCTTAATTGTCAGATGATTTACTTCCGCCAGTTCCAACAGCTCCTGAATGCCATTCATATGATCCACATCCGGGTGAGAGACAAAAGCGCCGTCCAAGCTTGTGATTCCATAATATTTTAGTACGGGAAGCAATACATATTCCCCGACCTTTTTCCGACTGCTGCTGCCGCAGTCAAACAGATAATTATGCCCCGACTCCGTGCGGATCAGGCAGCAGTCGCCCTGTCCGACATCCAGAAAAATAACCTGATTCCGATCTGCCGGATGAATAAGGAATATTGCCACGGCTGCGACTGTCAATACAGCCTGCCAAACGCCCACTCTGACACTCCTAGCATACCTACTGCCCTTGCATTCGCCGCCCCTGCATCCACTGTTCTTGCTCTCGCCGCCCTTGTCCTCGCTGATCTTGCCCTCGCTGCGTCCTCTTCTCCGCCCCAACAGGACAATGCCGCCCAGCGCCAGATAATAGAGCATCATCTGCCACGGCTGCGGTCTGCCGGGATTCCAGTTGCCGAGAGGCAGGCTGTCAAAAAGTCCGCAAAGCGTCTCATACCACCAGAGTATCCCACGGTCGAGGATACCAGCCGCCCCCAAGCCGGGAATCAGACTAAAAAGTCCCGCAATCAGCATTGGTTTCATGAACGGCAGAACAAGGAGATTGATCACGACCGCCAGAACCGGCACTTCATAAAAGAACCAGAGCTGCACAGGCAGCGTCGCAAGGGTTGCCGCAAGGCTTGACAGCGCATTCATTCTGAGTGCCTGCAGCATTTTCCTCAGCCAGAGCCGCAGCCTTGATTCGCCGTAATAGCGCGGTCGCACGGGAATGCGTTTCCCAGCCATCGCCGGATAAAGTGCACCGATTCCCAACACTGCCGAAAAGGAAAGCAGAAAGCCGGTATTTTCCAGATTGAACGGCCGGTACAGAACCATCGCCGCAGCAAGGATTCCGACCGCCGTCAACATATCATAGGTTCTGCCGCAGATTTCTCCGAACATCCGGATCAGATACATACCGATAGCGCGGCATGCTGACACACTGAACCCTGTCAGAAAACCATACATAAGCAGGAGCGCCGCGCCCGCGACAGCGCATGGCGCAACCGGGAGTCCTGTCCTGCGAAGCATCTTATACAAGCTCATGCCGATGATTGTGATATGCAAAGAGGAAATACTCAGGATGTGCAGGATTCCGCACCTTTTATACAGATTTTTTAATTCCTTGTCGGTGTCTGTCTTCTCCCCCAGCAAAAGCGCCGCCATTACCGATGCCTCGCGTTCCGGGAAAACCGTGTAAAGTCTCTCATGCAGCCGAAGCCGCAGCCTGTACATGGTCTCCCGGATCGTCCACCGGTCGCTGCTCCTGCCTAAGAGCACCGCCTTTTTTAATTGTCCGCCAACACCGAGCGAGCGGTAATAGGAAAGGGCATCAAATTCCCCGGGATTTGTCGGCTCTGAATAAGATTGAAAGGTTCCCGATACCATCACCCATGCGCCCAGAGGAATCGCATTCTCTTCCGCCATCTCACAGATCATTTTTTCCGTACAAATTCCCTGTTGTTCCAGTGCACTCTGATCCTGTCCGGGCTGATCAACGTTTGGCTGTTCCGCCGGATATATGTTTGTTTTTTCCTGTTTTGAGTGATTTTGACCGATTTGGTCTTTGTTTGAAATAATTTCGACACTTACTGATTGTAACCAGATTTTCTGTTCTTCTTTTTTACAGACCTGTCCGACAACGCGTAGCGCAGTCGCCTGTTCCAGCTGCCGCAGACTTAAGCTGTCGTCCGGCGGGCTGTCATACCCACCGGACATCAGCCGGAGCCATGCGACCGCGACCAGAAATGCGCACACTGCGAGGAGCGGTCTCTTCACACGTATTTTCATTTATCCGCCTATTCTGACCTATGCAGTCAATTAATTACAGAAGCTTTACGCAATCACTTATCCAGCGTAGTGACAATATCCAGATTTCTTTCAAAGGTCGTCGTCTGGAAGCTTTCCGGCACCTCTCCGTTAATCAGTATCTGGACTTTATTGATATTGCTCAGTTCCGCAAGTGAGTTGACAATCGAATAGACGGCAACATCCGTCGAAACATTGTTCACCACCGTGAGAAAGTTCTCGTCCAAATTGACATAACAGATACCGTCCTTCGTCATGATGCTGACTACCTTAGTCGCCGGATTGATTGTGGGATAAAGCCCCTCCACCTTCCCGCTCGGACCGGCAAGCAGCTCATCGACAACAAACCGCTCCAAAGGAATATTGGTGGAATAATATTTCTCCCTGTATGCCGCGATGAGGTTCGTTCCCGCTTCATTTGCAAAATAAAGCTTGACACGGACCTGATCGTAGGTGTTGATCTCGTTTCCGTCATTGTCAATGAACTGGTCAGCATTCATCCAGTTGACCGGACTTCCCGTGCTGTCAAAGAGCTGGTTTCCCTCGACCGTGATGCCTACATAGTTGATGCCGTCCAGCTGCGTCAGTGTCCGCACAATTGCCGCGCGCACCAGTACCTCGGTTGTCATCGGCATATTCAGATATGCCGCATCTACATTCAGCTGCACCTTATTGTCCTCCCAGCTGACATCCAGAACCTGAAAGCCCATGGCAAGCGGAACCTTATATTCCAGCTTTTCCGGACTCGTCTCCATACAGAGAATCAGCTCATCCAACCTCTCTCCGGGCTGCTTCGCCGTCATCTCATGCGGATGCGCTTCCACCTTCGTCTCAGTCGTGCTGATACCGTATACCTGAATCACATCTTTATTTTCCTGTTCCTTTTCACCGCAGGCGGACAGTACACAGACTGTAACAATCACCAACAGCAATCCATATAGCTTTTTCATCCATTCCCTCATTTCTGCGCGCGTTCTTTGCGCATAGCGAGTTTGCGTCAGGCGGTCTGCCCGCCCCCTGCAATATATGTCAGTGGAATCTTTACCGTGAAGCAGGAGCCCTCCCCCTCCACGCTGGTCACTGTGATAGAACCTCTGTGCATCAAAACTGCACTCTTCGTAATCGCCAGTCCGAGCCCTGTTCCGCCAATCTCCCTTGAGTGGGACTTGTCAACACGGTAAAACCTCTCGTAAATATGTGCCAGCGAATCCTCAGGAATGCCAAGTCCCGAGTCGCTGACCTTGAAGGTAAAAAACTGATGATCCGCATCCAGCTCAACCTTCACCCAGCCATGCTCCTTATTATATTTTATAGCATTTTCGACAAGATTCGTCATGATCAGGGTCATCTTGACCTCATCGACCTCCGCCATGACTGTCCTCATACTCTCAAATACGACCTCCACGTCCTTCTTCCGGGCGATCGGTCTGAGTCTCTTCAATATCAGCTCCGTCAGATCGTTGATATTCAGCGAGACAATGTTTAACTCCTGCACCTTTTTGTCCATCTTCACAAGCGCCAGAAGATCCGTGATGATCTGATTCTCCCTGTCAATCTCGGATACAATATCCTCCATAAACTCGCGGTAAAGCTCCGCAGGCGCATTCTCCTGTGCAAGCAGGGAATCTGCAAGAACCTTGACAGAGGTCATCGGCGTCTTCAATTCATGTGAGACATTCGCCACAAATTCCTGCCTGGAATCGTCCAGTGCCTTCATCCGTTTCAGCATCTGGTTAAACGCATCCACGATATGCGCGGTCTCCACATAATCGGGAACGGAGATGGACTCGTCGCTGTAGCCCGCCTTGACCTGATTGATTGCCTCCGTGACCCTGCTGAACGGCTTCGTCAGCACATTGGACAGGACAATTGCAAACGCAAAGATACCGACCACAATCAGATATTCCAGTATGGTTGCCTTGCGGTCCAGAACCTCCATGGTCGCCACAATGGAATCGTTGGAAATACTCGTGACCATGACCCCTACGATGGTACTCGTCCCTTCCGCAGTCGTCGCCGTCTCCGTGATGGGCGTCGTCATCTCTATGTACCCATGCTCCCTGTCATAATGGGACATGCTCTCGCCTTGAAGACAGCAGATAACCTCCTCAGAGATCATTGTCTTGCCCTCGCTGATCGCATAGGTGTCCTTGACGACCTTCAGCCCGGAATTGACGATCATGACCCGCCCCTCGTACAGATTGGAAATCATCTCCAGTTCCGCATTAATCACACTTTCATTTGTCTTCGTATCGCTGAAATAATGGTTGCTGAGCAGATGGTTCCCGACGATCTTCAGCTGGTTCTGAACCGTGGTAATCCGCTGTTCCACGGCGCGCTGCTCGTAATTATTCAGAATGCCGTATTTCATGAGCACGCCGGGAACAATACCGATCACCAGTATAATGATAAAGATGCGCGCCCGCAGGCTGCGCAGAGAAAAGAATGCCTTCATCTTCCGCTTCCTTTAATTATGCGTTAAAAAAGTAATAGCCGACACCCCATTTGGTGTGTACATACTTAGGTTCACTCGGGTTCTGCTCAATTTTCTCGCGGAGTCTGCGGATATGTACATCCACCGTGCGAACGTCTCCCGGATAATCCGTCCCCCACACAAGCTGCAGCAGATTCTCCCGGCTGTAAACCTTGTTCGGGTTAAGCATCAGAAGCTCCAGCACCTCGAACTCTTTCGCGGTAAGCCCGATCTCCTTTCCGTCAATATATGCCCTTCTTCCCTCACAGTCCAGCCGCATCTCTCCGCTCTCGACAACCTTTGGCGCAGAAGCAGCCTCTCCCATGATACGGTGGGGCTCTGTGCGGCGCATGATCGCCTTGATCCGCGCTTTTACCTCGAGAATGTTGAAGGGCTTCGTGATGTAGTCGTCCGCACCGTACTCCAGACCGAGAATCTTATCCATGTCATCGCCCTTTGCCGTGAGCATGATGATTGGCACATTGGAGAATTCCCGTATCTGCTGGCAGACCTCAAAGCCCGTGAGCTTCGGCAGCATCACATCCAGCAGGATAATATCATACTGGTTGTTTCTCGCATATTCCAGCGCTTCCTCGCCGTCATAGGCACAGTCAACCTGCATATTGTCCTGCTCCAGACTGAATCGTATTCCCTTCACGATCAATTTCTCGTCATCCACTACCAATGCTCTCTTGTCCGCCATCTCACAACTGCCCTCTCATTATTTTACTGTTATTTTTTCTTTGATCTTATTATAAACGCTCGTCTTGATCCCCGGCACCAGCATAATATCTTCACAGCTGCCAAAGAAGCCGTTCTCCTCCCTGTAGCGCAGAATGTCCTCCGCCTTTGCCTCCCCGATGCCGGGCAGGCTGCACAGTGCTTCCTTATCAGCCGTATTGATGTTGACCAGACCGATCGTATCGTTCTCCGGCGCCGGCATGGCCGCTTCCTCCACGGTTGGAAAATACAGTTTCTCGCCATCCGTCAGCCTCGCCGCCAGATTTACGGCGTCCTGGGCTGCATCCTCCCGGAAACCTCCTGCCGCAGTGAGCGCGTCAGCCGCCCTGCTGTCCTCCGGAAGCCGCACCACCCCCGGTTCCTTCACTGCACCGCAGACATGTACAAAAATCTCCGCCACAGGCTCCGGTATCGGTTCCTCTGCCGATTGCTCCGTTACATCCACAGTTTCCGGCTGTATTTCGCCGATCAGCTCCAGCCCGTCCGGTTTTCTTCCGCAGCCGGGAAGAAAAACAAGCAAAGCAAGACTGCATATCGCAGCCTTTGTTTTTATTTTGTTCAACATAGTCCCTCTCTTTCAGGGCTTGCCTCTCTATGCTGATTATTTTATTGTAGTGGAATCGAATTCTTTTTACAAGCCACTTTGCAAAAATATTTACTTCCACTTAAAAATTACGATACCGATAATCGCTACAGCCATTCCGATTGCCTTTCTCCAGTCCCACGGCTGCTTCTCAACACCGAACCATCCCAGAAGTTCAATCAGATATGCCACCAGCAGCTGCGCGACAACGATGAGCATGACTGCCTTCGCCGGTCCCAGCATATCCATACTGCGGATAACGGTATAGGTGATAAATGCGCCGATTGCACCTCCGAGCAGCATATATTTCGGCTGCACCTGAAAAACCTGCAAGAGATTGCTTCTGTCCGTAAAGAGCCATGCCCCCAGGCAGACGATCAGAGCCGACAGCTGGACGAACGCGCTCGCCGCCCAGATGGAAGATGCCTTTGTGACCTGTGTGTTAAAAACTCCCTGCACACTCATCAGCACACCGGAAATCAGTGCAATGAAAAAACCAATCATGGAATACACTCTCCTTCTCCTGTTTTTTACAGTGTATCCTAAGATTGGTTCTTTTATGTATCTATTGCACCGCGCTTGTCTGGGCGGTAATCTGCGCTGCCAGCTCCTGTACCTGCGCCGTTACATCCTCACCGTTCCACACCTTTGCGAACAGTCTTTCCAGTTGCAGCCAGAAATTACCTGTCTCCATCATCTTCGGGAGCGGTACACTTTCCGCATATTCCATTTTAAAAATCGCCAACGATCCCGCCTCCGCAGCTGCGTAAAGATTTGCAGGCGCCTTTCCCGTCCTGTCGTACAGGGAATCTGCACATTCATCGACCAGATAAGCTGCAAATCTATTCGCCAGCTCCTTATGCTGGGAATAACCATTGACCGCGACAGCATTTGTCACCGACATAGAGCGGCTCTGCAGTTCTTCGCTGACATCCGGCATCATTGCCACACCGTAGTCAAACGCAAGCTCACCCACTGACTTTGCCTGTGCAAGTCTCTGTACCGCATCTGTGGTCGCAATGGTAAACACCGTCTTTCCATCAATGAAGTCCTGCAAAACAGACTCATAGCTGACCGTGTCGGACTCAATGAAGAAAAACTGGTTCAACGCCTTGTACACCTCAAGGCAGGCGATTGTCTCCGGGTTATCGATATTGATCTGCGTCTCGTCGTCCCCGGCATCTCCGCCGACAATCATATAATTGCCGACAAACCAATAATTGTAAAAAATGTCCGACACATCCCATTTCAGCACGCCCTCAACACCCTCCGGCACGTCAAACGTGTCCGCAATGTTCAGAATATCATCCATGGTCTGCGGAACAGCCTTTGCATAATATTCTTCCGTCTTTGCAGCAAGCTGTGTCTCATCCACCGCGATCCCATCAGAGTTCTCCTCAGGTACACCGTCCTCGGTTCCGTCGCCGAGCAGATCCTTCTGTGCAATCTGTGCCGCCCATTCCTGCAGATATGTGTCATTGTAGATTAACGCGCTCGTCTCGAAGGAAAGCGGATAGGCAACCGTCTTTCCGTGGTAGGACACTGCCGACAACGCTGCTGCCGGAAAATGCGCCGTATCGCAGACTCCCTGCACATCGTCGATCTCCTCCGCCAGCCCCGCCAGATATGCCTTCTCCAGCGAGTCATGACTGATCATATAGACATCCGGCAGCTGTTGGTTCTCGACAGACGCTTTATTCAGTTCCTCGAGGTATTCGCTTCCCGAGGCAAGCACCGGAATAACATGCACATCCTCTCGCTCCCCGAACGCCACTGCGGCACTGTTCACAAAATTCGTCATTGTCTCGTCGGAATACCAGAAATAAATCGTATCTTTTCTGTCAAACCACGACAAAGTACGCCCAACCTCCGGCTCGGCGTTCCAGTCTCTCGTACTCCCATAAAGAACAGCGGCAGCAAAAACTGCAACTGCTGCCACTGCGATCAGTCTCTTTTTAAAATGCATACTTAACTCCCGATACAACCATCCAGAATAGAAATCATCTCATCTACGTTTTCCTTTGTGATGACAAGAGGAGGCACAAAGCGGATAATATCGGCTCCGGCGTTGATCAGGATCAGACCGTTTTCCAATGCCCGGTTAATGATCTCACCGACCGGCCTGTCAAAGACGAGTCCCTGCATCAGCCCCGCCCCGCGGCGTTCCACAATACAGTCATATTTTTCCTTGAGCTCATCCAGCCGCTTTTCCAGATAAGGCGCAACCTCTCTCACATTTTCTATTATATGGTTCCTCTCGAATAAATCAAGCACTTTTTCCACCGCGGCACAGGCGAGAGGATTTCCGCCGTAGGTCGTTCCGTGATCGCCCGCCGCAAGAGAGTGCTGTGCGACCTTCTCTGTCATGAGAAATGCACCGACCGGCACACCACAGCCGAGCGCCTTCGCCGTTGTCATGATGTCCGGCTTAATGCCATACTTCTGCCATGCATACATGTAGCCGGTTCTGCCCATTCCGCACTGAATCTCATCCAGAATCAGAAGAATATCCCGCTCGTCACAGATCGCGCGCACTTCTTTCAGAAATTCCTCTGTCGCCGGACGAAGACCTCCCTCTCCCTGTACGGTCTCAAGAAGGATCGCACAGGTTCTATCGGTGAGCTGTGCCCTGACGCTCTCAATGTCGTTCAACTCTGCAAAGCGGATATTGCCGATCAGGGGTTCAAATGCCTCCCGGTACTTCGGGTTTCCGGTGACTGCCAGCGCTCCCATGGTCCGCCCGTGGAAGGAATGGTTCATGGCAATGATTTCATGGTCTGTCCTGCCATCCTTCAGATAAGCATATTTCCGCGCTGCCTTCAGCGCACCCTCAACCGCCTCGGCTCCCGAGTTCGTGAAGAATACCCTGTCCATGCCGGATACCTTCTTGATCTTCTTTGCTGCCTCAACCGCAGGTACATTATAATAATAGTTCGAGGTATGTATCAGCTTGTCGATCTGTCCCTTAAGCGCGTCGTTGTACTCCTCGTTGTGGTAGCCGAGCGCAAAAACGGCGATTCCCGCCACAAAGTCCAGATATTTCTTTCCGTCAAGGTCATAGAGCCAGACGCCCTCACCCTTGTCCAGCACGATCTGATAACGGTTGTAGGTATGGAGCAAAGCGCTCTCCGCATCCTCAATATATTCCTGCATATTCATAGCTTGCACACCTTTCTTCCAATCTAATCGTTCTCGGTGCAGAACTTATCCCGTCTGGTTCCCGTTGCCAGGTTATCCTCATCGGAAATGATTGCCGTTCCGATACCCTGTTTGGTAAAGATCTCCAGAAGCAGACAGTGCGGCACACGTCCATCCAGAATATGTACTCTGCTGACTCCGCTCTTGATGGCTGAGGTACAGTTGTTCAGCTTCGGCAGCATACCGCCGCCGATGAAGCCGCCGGAAATCAGTTCCTCCGCCTCGCTGGCGGTCAGTCTCGATATGAACGTAGACTTGTCGTTGATGTCCTTGTACAGTCCCTCGATGTCCGTCAGGAATGCCAGCTTCTCCGCGCTCACCGCCTTTGCGATCGCACAGGCAGCGTCATCCGCATTGATATTATAGGTATTAAAATTATCATCCATTCCGATGGGCGCAATGATCGGCAGGAAATCCTTCTCCAGCAGATCGTACAGCACCTTGGGATCGACCTTCGTGATCTCGCCGACAAAGCCGATGTCCTGTCCGTCGGAATATTTCTTCTCCACCTGCAGCAGTCCGCCGTCCTTGCCGCTGATGCCGACCGCCTTGACGCCGAGCTCCTCCACCATGGTCACAAGACTTTTGTTGACCTTATTCAGAACCATCTCGGCGATTTCCATCGTCTCGGCATCCGTGACACGCAGACCGTTGACGAACTTCGCCTCCTTGCCGACCTTGCCGACCCAGCGGCTGATCTCCTTGCCGCCTCCGTGCACGATGATCGGCTTAAAGCCTACCAGCTTTAAAAGCGTTACGTCCTTGATGACATTCTTCTGGAGCTCCTCGTTGCTCATGGCGCTGCCGCCGTATTTCACAACGATGATCTTCCTGTTAAATCTCTGTATGTAGGGCAAAGCCTCGATCAGCACCTCCGCCTTTGCCAGTACCTTTTCCATATCCTTTTCCATGCTTTTTTATGTTTTCCTTCCTGATTATTCCAAAGCCTTCGCCATTTCCGTCAGCTTCTGTAGTCCGCGTTGATCTTCACATAGTCATAACTGAGATCACAGCCCCATGCGGTTGCCTCCGCCTCGCCCATGTGCATGTCCGCGAGAATCGTCACCTCGGGGTCGGAGAGAATCTTTGTCGCTTCCTCCTCGCTGTAGTCACAGGCAGCTCCCTTGCTGAAAATCAGGATCTTGCCGGACTGGCTCTCAAAATAGAGATCCACGTTTTCAGGGTCAAAAACTGCACCGGAGTAGCCCAGCGCGCACAGAAAACGCCCGAAATTCGCGTCATGTCCGTAGATAGCCGCCTTGGAGAGGGACGAGCTGACAACCGATCTCGCCAGAATACGCGCGTCCTCCTTCGTCGCCGCTCCGACCACCTTTGCCTCGAACAGACAGGTCGCTCCTTCGCCGTCTCCCGCCATCTTTCTCGCAAGATATTTCGTCACAAAGCCGAGCGCCTCGCAGAAGGCATCATAGTCCTCACCGGCTGCCGCGATCTCGCCGTTGTCTGCCTGTCCGTTAGCCAGCACCAGCAGCGTATCGTTGGTGGATGTATCGCCGTCCACGGAAATCATGTTAAAGGAATCCACAACTGCCGCGCTCACCGCCTTCTGCAGCATTTCCTTTGAAATATTCACATCCGTTGTGACAAAGCCGAGCATGGTGCACATGTTGGGGTGAATCATGCCGGAGCCCTTGCACATCGCTCCCATGGTCGCCGTTTTCCCACCGACCTCAAACTGCACTGCAATCTGCTTATGAACAGTATCTGTCGTCATGATTGCCTTCGCCGCGTCCAGTCCTGCCTCTGTCGTCGCTGCCTTTTCCGCCGCCAGCTTCTCAATGCCCGCCGTGATCTTATCGACCGGGAGCTGGTTTCCGATGACACCCGTAGATGCCACAAGCACCGCGTCTGTCGGGATTCCGAGCAGCTTACCCGTGTATTCCGCCTCTGTCTTACAGCATTCCAGACCCTGTCTGCCGGTAGCCGCATTCGCCACGCCGGAGTTGACGACCACCGCCTGCACGAACGCGGAATGCTCCACGATCTGCTTATCCCACTGTACCGGAGCCGCCTTTACAATATTGGTCGTAAAGGTTCCCGCCACCTTACAGGGCACCTTGCTGTAAATCATCGCCATGTCCTTCCGGTTCTGATATTTTACGCCTGCCTCCACGCCTGCTGCCTCAAATCCCTTTGCTGCGGTCACGCCGCCCTCGATCTGCTTCATCCTATTCCTCTTTCCGCGCTCCCGCGCATATTTCCTTTATTTGTTAAATGCCGTAATATTTGCCTCATTCAGCGTGAAGTCATAGTAATTCAGATCCTCCCGCTTCGTCCAGCCGATGCAGTTCCAGAATGCATTTCCGATGTCGTTTACCGTGAAAGCGATCAGACTGACCTTGTTGATCTCTTCCTCCTTCAGTGCATTCATACAGTGGACGACCATTGCCTTTCCGATGCCCTTTCTGCGGAAATCCTCGCGCACACAGACATGATAGAGACAGCCGCGTCTGCCGTCATGTCCACAGAGGATACCGCCGACGACCTCTCCCGCCTCCGAGACAGCCACCACACTCGTCGTCGGGTTTCTTTTCAGGAAGCGCTCCACGCCCTCTCTCGAGTCATCGATGCTCCGGATGCCGAAGCCGTGAATGCTCATCCAGAGGCTTTTCAGCCCGTCGTAGTCCGCCGCCGTCATTGTTCTGATCGTGTAGTTTTTCTCACTCATACTGTTCTCCGTTCCGACTTTTTATGTAACTGAAACCGCTTATGCCCCGCACCTACGGGAAGCAGGGAACCAGCTCCAGTCCCTCGCTCTCCGGCAGCCCGAACAGCAGGTTCATGTTCTGCACCGCCTGACCGGCAGCTCCCTTTACAAGGTTGTCGAGGGCTCCCATCATGATCACACGGCCGGTCCGCTCATCAATCACGAAATTAATATCGATATAGTTGCTGCCCTCGACCCATTTTGTCTCCGGGCACAGCCCCTTCTCCAGCACGCGGACAAACTTCTCCTTCGCATAATATTTGTCGTATGCCGCCCTGATCTCTTCGTATGCGGGCAGGCTTCCGTCCGCTTTCTTTTTCAGGCTCGCATATTCTGTCACAAGAATGCCCCGGTTCATCGGAACCAGATGGGGCGTAAAGTTGATCGTCACCTCACTGCCTGCGGCATAGCCAAGCTGTTCCTCAATCTCCGGCGTATGTCTGTGGGTCGCCACGCCGTAAGCCTTCATATTTTCATTGACCTCGCAGAACAGATTCGCCACCTTCGCCCCTCTGCCTGCGCCGGAGGTACCGGACTTCGCATCCACGATCAGCGTGTCCACGTCGATCAGCCCCTCCTTTACCAGCGGATAAGCCGTCAGGATGGAACAGGTCGTGTAGCAGCCCGGGTTCGCGACAAGCCTCGTCTGCTCCGTTACCTTGTCCCTATTGATCTCGCAGAGCCCGTAAACCGCTTCCGGAATAAACTGCGGCGACTTATGCTCGATGCCGTACCACTTCTCATAGACAGCGACATCCTTGATGCGGAAGTCCGCCGACAGATCAACAATCTTTACCTTAGATAATATATCCTCCGTGAGAAGCCCCGCCAGAAATCCCTGCGGCGTTGCCGTAAAGATGACATCCACCTGCTCCGCAAGCTCTGCCAGATTATCATCCTTACAGATGTCATCGACGATCTGGAACATGTTCTGATAGACCTCGTAATACTTCTTATCTATATAGCTTCTGGAACCGAACCACATGATCTTTGCATCCTTATGATTCGCCAGAATGCGCACAAGCTCGCCTCCGGCATAGCCTGTCGCTCCGATAATACCTACCTTAATCATCTCTTCCTCTTTCCGTCCGACCGGGACATTAAAATACTCTCTGTTGTAATCATACCACTTTTTTCATAAATGTCTACTACTTTTTTCGTATCTTTATGCATTGTTTTGCTTGTTTTATTCATTTTTATGCATATTATACGCCATTTTATGCATTAATTAAAATTATTTATTCATATTTTTACTTGCATTTGCATTTTTTCTGTTGTATAGTGTTCTCAGATGAAACATTTGAAAACTTAATGGAGGTTATACTTATGAAAGAAAAGGTTGTTCTCGCTTACTCCGGCGGTCTCGATACCACCGCGATCATTCCCTGGTTAAAGGAAAACTTCGATTATGAAGTTATCTGTGTCTGCGTTGACTGCGGACAGGCTGAGGAGCTTGACGGACTTGAGGAGCGTGCAAAGTCCTGCGGCGCTTCCAAGCTGTACATCGAAAACGTCATCGACGAATTCTGTGACGATTACATCGTTCCCTGCGTACAGGCAAACGCTATCTATGAAAACAAGTATCTGCTCGGCACTTCCATGGCAAGACCTCTGATTGCAAAGAAGCTGGTTGAGATCGCCCGCAAGGAGGGCGCAACCGCTATCTGCCATGGCGCGACCGGAAAAGGAAACGACCAGATCCGTTTTGAGCTGGGCATCAAGGCTCTTGCTCCCGATATTAAAATTATTGCTGCATGGAGAAACGACAAGTGGACGATGGACTCCCGTGAATCCGAAATCGAATACTGCAAGGCACATGGTATCCATCTGCCCTTCTCCGCTGATTCCTCCTACAGCCGCGACAGGAACATCTGGCACATCAGCCATGAAGGACTGGAGCTGGAGGATCCCGCAAATGAGCCTAACTTCGAGCATCTGCTCGTACTCGGAACAACTCCCGAGAAGGCTCCCGATCAGGACGAATATGTGACAATGACCTTTGAAAAAGGCGTGCCAACCTCTGTAAACGGCAAGAAGATGAAGGTTTCCGAGATCATTACCACCCTGAATGAGCTCGGCGGCAAGCACGGCATCGGCATCATCGACATCGTTGAGAACCGTGTTGTCGGCATGAAGTCCCGCGGTGTGTACGAGACACCCGGTGGAACGATCCTTATGGAGGCGCATCAGCAGCTTGAGGAGCTTATTCTGGATCGTGACACCTATGCCATGAAGAAGGAAATCGGAAGCCGCTTTGCAAGCCTGGTATATGAAGGCAAGTGGTTCACACCTCTTCGTCAGGCAGAGCAGGCATTCATCGAGGAGACTCAGAAGTATGTCACCGGCGAAGTAAAGTTCAAGCTCTACAAGGGCAATATCATCAAGGCAGGAACGACCTCTCCCTACTCCCTGTACAACGAGAGCATCGCTTCCTTCACGACCGGTGATCTCTACGACCACCACGATGCAGAGGGCTTCATCAACCTGTTTGGTCTGTCCTGCAAGGTTCGCGCCATGAAGATGCAGGAGCAGGGCGAGAACATGTTATAATGGGGTTGCCGTATGCTTTATAAAATCCTTGCTGCCTATTTGGTCATTGTGAACCTTCTGGGATTTGCAGTCATGGGAATCGACAAAAAAAGAGCCATCCGGGGTGCCTGGCGCATCTCGGAGGCTTCTTTGTTTCTGACCGCACTGGTAGGCGGTTCCTTAGGCTGTACTCTCGGAATGCATTATTTTCACCATAAGACAAAGCATTGGTACTTCAGATACGGAATGCCCGCGATCTTCCTCGTGCAGGCTTTCCTCCTGTATCTGCTGCTGCCTATCCATTAAAAGGGGGAAGCTGTTATGCATATCGCACTGTGTGATGACAATGTTGCCGACCGCAAGCAATTCGAGCGTCTGGTCAAACGGGAATCCGACCGCCGCGCCGCCGACGAGGGCATTCTGTTCGTGGACTCCTTCGGAAATTCCGAATCGCTTCTCACGAATCCCATGCAGTATGATGTATTCTATATTGATATGTGTAAGACCCCCGGCGTTACCGGGGCGGATGTGGTAAATGCGCTGATCAAAAATGGCGTCAACGCGCCCATTGTGATGTGTTGTTCTGATATTGATTACCGGGAGATGACCTTCCCGGTCAATGTCTTTTTTCTGGACAAACCGATCAAGGCTGACGAGCTGTCTGCCAGTCTCGACCGCGCCCTTGAGATTACAAAGCAGGCAATTCCCCTGATCGAGCTCCGCGTCGAGAAGGAGACCTACTATGTCACGGAGCCGGACATCCTGTATGCCGTAGGCTCCGGCGGAAAGCTGCATATCCACTTAAAGGACGGTCGTATGCTCACACTCCTTGACAATGCCCAGAATTTATTTTCCCAGCTGGAGCCCTTTCCTACGTTCTTCTCTCCGACGAGAAATGTCGTGCTGAACGGACGTTACATGGAAAAAATCTTTCTGGGCAATGCCAAAATGAGCGATGGCAAGACCTTTCACATCTCTCACAGATGCATGCCCTATGCCAGAAAGCTTCTGGCACAGTTCGGCACTCCCTCTTAGTTAAAGAGGGAGATATGGTATCTGCACTTACGATAGAACTTGTAAACCAGAACTCCGATAATCGATGCAACAATGTACATGGTGGAGATAAATCCTGCAGCTCCACCCAGAATAACAATAATCCACATTCCTACGCTCATCTTTTTTCAGTCTCCTTTTCCTCCGAAGCAGCTTCGCCCTCCGGACTCTTACCTTCTGCATTCGCTTTTCTTCTTCCGCCAATTTCGTAAATGCAGCCCATGATACCGGCTCCCGCAGCAACGATCATCATCACTGCAAACACAACCTTTTCAACCATATCGTCTTTCTCTCCTTTTACCTGTTATGTACAGCGGATTCCGGCACGTCAAAAAGTCCTTTCTCCCGAAAAGACAGACACGCCAAAAAGACGCTCCTACAAGCGTTTCAAAAGCTCCTATGGCAGTTATGCTTTTTTGCCGTCCATGTGGTGAATATACTCGAGGGTTCT
Organism: uncultured Acetatifactor sp.; assembly: GCA_934402375.1. Lineage (GTDB taxonomy): Bacteria > Bacillota > Clostridia > Lachnospirales > Lachnospiraceae > Acetatifactor. The sequence goes on along the minus strand of CAKRUB010000024.1, from coordinate 6,398 downwards.
CCGTCTGTACTGATTCTCACAGACGCCCTTAGGAAGGACAGACCTGTCCGCCGGCAGCTGCTGTCCGAGCAAAGCCGCCAGAATAATTGCTGTAAGAAACCATTGTCCGATCCTCATGTTCTGGGCGGTTCGTCTGACCGGCTCCGTAATCGAACATTTTTCCGCCATCTCCAGAAGGCTGGTGCTGCGGTAAAGTACAATATCCTTCGCGCCTCTGACCTGCTGGATGGCTGCTGTCTGGCAGACTAAAGACGAAGAAAAGGAATCCGCCTGAATCACTTCAGTGCGCATTCCCGCAAGAATCATGAATAGAATTAGGAACAGGCATAAAAGACGCTGCCCGCAAACACTCCGCTTATTCATCTTCCTTCTCCATGCAACAGTTTGCCTCTGTTCCAATATTACCAGAAATTTCATGCTGCCGCAAGAGAAGGTTTCGCAATTTATCAGCTCATCTTATACCGTTACGATGATGCCGCCATCGTTGGCATACATGCTGCTGATGCCTCTGGTGTTCAAGATGATCACACGCTTGATCTCCGTCTTGGCAAGGATCAGCTTTTTCATCAGCTCTGCGCGCTCCGGCGCATTGCAATGGCTGATAATCAGGCATCTCTCCTTCGCATCCTTCAACTCAGACACCAAGATCTCCCCCAGCCGCGCAATTGCCTTCTTCATTCCGACACACTGTGCCTTCTGGAGAATCATTCCCTTGCAGCCCGCCATGATCGGCTTAATGCTCAGAGTCGATGCAACCAGCGCCTTTACCGCCGAAAGTCTGCCGTTCTTACGGAGCGTGTCAAGATTGTCCAGCACAAAGTAAGTGCGCACACTGCTCCTGAATGCCTCCACCTTCTCCACTATCGTCTCAAAGTTCAGCCCCTGCTCCTCAAGCTCCATGATCTTCAAGGCGATCTGTGTTTCTCCGCAGCTTGCCGACTCCGAGTCAAACACATGGATGTGCTTCTCCCCATGCTCCTCCAGATAGATCCGCTGCGCCAGCATCGCGCTGTTATAGCTTCCGCTGAGCTGGGAGGACAGCGTGATCACATACACCCGCTCTGCCTCTGTCCCGTAGGCGCTCAGGAACTTTTCGGGCGATGGGCAGGCTGATTTCGGACATTCCGGATACTCCGCCACCCTCTGCAGGAAGTCCGCCTGACTGAAATTTTCATCATCCATGATATGATAATCTCCCACCGATAGCTCCAGCGGTACGACCCGGAATCTCTCGTCCTTTGCCAGTTCCTCCGGCAACTCACAACAGCTGTCAACCACAATCCTATAACTCATAACGCTTCCCCTGCCTTTCCGCCGCCCGTGGAGTCACATCCACAGGTATGACTATATTACATTTTATATCAAGTTATCGAAATTATTCATTAAGGTTTCAGGTTCTTTTACATGTAGTTTTCATTACTACGTCAATGTTAGCACAATATTTGTTCCCTGTAAAGAAAAACATTATGTACACAAAAACCAATTTGTACTATACTGTAGGGGTAGCTGTAAGATTAATTTAAAATCAGATAGAATAGAACATCAATGAGGTAAAAATGGTCGCAATTGAAATTTCTTCCATGAAAAATTTTATGAGTAAGCTGCTGACTTCCGATGCCTTCGACGGTTTTCTGTTGGAGGAGGCAGTGATCAGCACCGTGAATACCTTCACAATAGACGGACATATCAACGAAGACTTTTTTGCGGGGCGCGAGGACGAGTCCCCTTACCCCGCCTCCTATGAAGGCTTCCGCCCGTGGAGTGAACTCAGGGGCTTCTGCTTTGATCTGATCAAGGGAAAGCGTCCCCCCCTCTTCTTTCGCTTTGTACTGCATCTCATGCCGGAAAAGGCGCTGGCACTTCTGGCACGAGAAAACTGTGACGTTGACCCCTCCCAGCTAAAGGCACTCGTCCTGACGATACGTTACGACGGCACGCGGGCAGTGCTCACAACGGGCACTTCGTTCCACACCTTTCTTCTTTCCAAGGAACCTGACCGGATCTGGGATAAAGCGATGCTGAAATACCTCGATGGAAAGGAAATCGCGTACTCAGGAGGAGATAACCTATGAAAAAACAACAGGAATACTTAAAGGCTCTGGATGTCTCCTGGTCCTACCGTCTGGCAAAGGAAATGGAAAAGAATGCCTCCAACCCCGCACTCGGCTATCGGACAGCAGGCTCCGCCGCAGAGCTGGCAACCGGCGAACTGCTCGCCGACACAATGCGTTCCCTGGGCTTTCCCATCGTCTACAAGGATGCGATCAGGGTTGACGCATGGGAGTTCCAGCGGGCGATACTGACCTTCCGCACAGAGGACGGCGCTGCCCGGACCGTACAGCTCGGCTCCTACCAGACAAACTTTATAACCGACGGCGCTGCCCCCTTCTCCCTGGTCTATGTCGGGAAGGGCACAAAATTCGACTATGTGGGAAAGGATGTCACCGGCAAGCTGGTGCTGGTTGATATCAATCAGCGGGATGAATGGTGGATCAACTATCCCGTCTATCAGGCGCACCTGAAGGGCGCCGCCGCTGTCATCGCAGTACAGACAGGCGGCTACGGTGAGGTGGATGAGGCAGCGTTAAATGCACAGGACATCTCCGGTCCAGCCGATGCCCCCGCCTTCTCCATCTCGCGCAGAGATGCCGCCCTGTTGAAGCAGGCACTCAACGCACAGGCAAAGGGCGAGCTTCCCGTCTGTCTGGATGCGGTTTCCCGCGTGACCCCCGACCAGACAACCTACAACATCGTAGGCGAGATTCCGGGGCGGCACCCCGAGCGGCGCATCCTTCTCTCTGCGCACTATGATTCCTACTTCGACGGCTTTCAGGATGATAACACCGCCATCTCCATGATGCTATGTATTGCCAGAACACTGTCGGAGATTGGCTACCAGCCGGAGAATACCCTAACCTTCTGTGCCATGGCATCCGAAGAATGGGGCGTCATCGACTCCCAGTTCGACTGGTCAACCGGCGCCTACGAGGAGGTCTTCACCGTCCATCCCGACTGGCGCGGAAAGGTGATCGCGGATCTTAACTTTGAACTGCCCGCCCTTGCCCACGGAACAAGGGCTAGGATCAGAAGCACATGGGAATATCTTCCGTTTCTGGAGCACTTTCTGGAGGATCTGCCCACGCTGACTCCCGCCTACCCGGAGGAGACTAAGATCACCGCGCCCATCGAGACATGGTCCGATGATTTTTCCATCGCCATCGCCGGCATTCCTTCCATGGTGAATGATTTTACCGGCGGAAGCTTCATGGAGACCAACTATCATTCACAGTTCGACAACGACAACTATTACGACGAGGATGTCTACCGGATGCACCACGAGCTGTTCGGCCTGCTGCTGATGGCAATCGACGAGACCGTCGTCGTTCCTCTGTCCTTCGCAGGAGTGCTGCAAAGAGCCGCCTCCCTGCTCGACCTTCCTCGCTGCGAAGCGCTCGGGGCGGACAGCGCTGCACTGACAGATGCCCTGCAAGCTGCCGCGGAAGCCGCCGCGCCCATCTACAGGAAGGTCAACGAGCTGAATGCTGCCTATGCACAGGCTCTGGACGGGAACCGTCTTGCGGAGGCGGATGAACTCTTCTCCCACTCACGGGTCGCGGAGGCAAAGCTCCTTGCCGCGTTCCAGAAGGAGCAGGACAGCTTCGTTCGCATCGACTGGCACGGCAATGTTCTCTTTCCCCACCGCATTCTGCAGGAGCATCTACTCCTCCTCTCAGAGGCTGTGAATGACTTGAGACAGGGAAAAATCTCTGTCGCCCTGCGAAAGCTGTACCAGATCGACAATAATTTTTATGCATTTTCCTTTGACAGAGAGGTCTATGAGCATTTTACGGGCAACAGCCTGTATCAGCCGAAGGAGCGCTTGAAATGGGGCTACGGCAGAATTATCGGCCACGAGGATCTCTTCGATGTTGTGATAGGCCTGTTGGAGAAGGAGCAGTCCGCTGACAGCGATTGTTCGGATGAGATCGCTTTTCTGGAAAGTGCCTACGGGAGACAGGCGGAGCTGTACCGCTGTGAAATAAAGAAAATGAAGGAAGCCACAGACGAAATAAAACAGCTTCTGACGGAAGCAATGAGCAGTTCAGAAGCAACGCCCTTATCCGGGGCCGGAAAGGATAGTTATGACAAGTGATAAGCTTTACCATGTGCAGGCAGAAGATCTTCCGAAGCTCGAGGCACTGCTGAATAAGTGCTTCTCTCTCGACCCGCTCTATCAGGAGCTGATCCCCGATGAGGATATCCGGAAGCGGCTGATGCCCGAATTATTTTCCTGCGACATGACAGAATTCTATGAGACCTGTGAGATTTTCGCCGACAGCAAGGAGTTAAACGGCGTTCTCGTCGTCTCCGATGAGGCGGAGCCATACAATCTCTTGAAGTATTATTTCAGCGAGGTTTTGGCATCCCTCCGCACTGACGGTTATCTCATCAAAGAAGACCATTCGCTGAAGACCTTTTTCAACTTCATACTCGGCAGAGATTACCTGAATTCCAGCTGGACCGACCAACTGCACCAGAAAAACAGAATGCACATCATCTACCTCGCCGTCGATCCCGAGATGCAACACCACGGCATTGCCGCCACTCTGGTAGAGGAGGCAATCCGCTATGCCGACGCGCATAAAATGATGCTTTCGCTTGAAACCCACAACCCTAAGAATGTGGCATTTTACCAGCAATTCAATTTCAAAATCTTCGGTGTTCTTGAGAAGCATTTCAAATTAAAGCAATACTGTCTGATCAGAGAGGCTCAATAGCTCCTCTCCGGTCAGACAGTTTTTCTCTTATTTCATCTTCGGCTTAAACACGAGGCTTGCCAGATAACCAAAGATCAGCGCTGCAGCGGTTCCGACCGCACCGGCCTTGAAGCCTCCCGCAAACAGACCGAGGAAGCCCTGCTCCTTCACCGCTTCCTTCACACCCTTCATCAACACATTTCCAAAGCCCAGCAGCGGCACACTCGCTCCGGCTCCTGCATACTCCTGAAATGGCTCATACCATCCCAGCACACTGAGCACCGTCCCCGTCACAACAAGAAGCACCATAATACGCCCCGGCATCATCTTCGTCTTTTCCATCAGAAGCTGCACAAGGGCGCATATCAGTCCGCCTACCCAAAAGGCATTTACATAATCCATCATGGCATATTCCTCCAAACATCTTTTTCATAGTTTCTGCCACATTCGGATCTTTATACATATTTCAGGTCAGGTTTTCTTTCTATTCAGCTTATATTTTAAATCAGACCATCTTCGCAATTTCACGCACAATTTCCCTGAGCACCTTCCCACTGCAGGCAATAGAAATATGGGCATATTTCTCATAGAGCGGAACTCTTTCATCGTACAGATCCCGTAATGTCTGCCCGGGCTTCAGCGTCACGCCTCTTGCATTCAGATCACCAAGACGATCTGCAATCTCCTCATAGGGCAGCTTCAGATAGATAACCGTTCCGATCTCCCGCAGATGCTCCATTGCACCGGCACCGTAGATTGCGCTTCCTCCGGTTGCAATGACACTCTTATGCAGATTCAATGACGCATTGACATCATTTTCAATCTTCCAGAAGCCTTCTATCCCGTTTTCCGAAATCAGCTCATGAAGAAGTTTTCCGTATTTCTGCTGGATTACAAGGTCAGAATCCACAAAGCTGTAGCCAAGATTCTTCGCAAGCACAACACCCACAGTACTCTTTCCCGCACCCGGCATACCTATCAGCACAATATTATCCTTAGACTGTTGCATTCTCTCCCACCTCCGGCTCATCAAACTCAACCGTGACATAGAAACCGCGCGCGTTTTCTATGACCTCCGTCACCAGTCCTTCCCTGTTTTTCAGGCGATCACGAAACGGAATATTTGCTGACATCGCCAGGGACGGGTCGATCGTATAATAGTAGTTGCTGGGGAGCAGTCCCTCTGTCACCGTAATTTTCTGTCCGGCTTCCAGAAGTCCCGGTCTTTCCATCTTAAACTCCATCTTCCTCATTCTATCTGTCTCCTTTGGTCGGTTATCCACCGCAGCGCACTATGGCAGCTATGCGGCTCGCTCTCTAATCCATCAATGCGCGGCACACTTGCTCGACAGGATATTCCGGCGCATACTGCTCTGCAATCCGGCAAATCTTCTGTATATTTTCTAACGGTTCCTCCAGAGCATCCGCGATCTCCTCCGGTGTCTTCCCTTTTTTCAGCTTACTGCAAACCAACTCCGCCAATAGCTGAGCACGTCCCTGCTCCACGCCACGCTCAATTCCACGCTCCATGCCCTCTGCGACACCATCTTCAAACTCTTCCTTTCGGATCATCTGCTCCCTTTTCTCCCATGTGTAATCCAGATGTGTCATCTTCTTCACCTCATCCTTCCTGTCTCTGAA
>CAKRUB010000023.1 GCA_934402375.1 uncultured Acetatifactor sp. | reverse complement strand
GCTATATCCTTCCCACTACCGGGTGGATTCGGGACTTTAACCCGTTAGAAACGTGCGCCGCTAGGCGCACATACAAATGACGTGACCACCCGGCCACGTCATTTGCATTTCTGATTACTCTATGACATTCCATTTACTGTCTTGTACTTATAAAGCATTTCTGCATGGTTCTGCTCCTCGATCTGGATGTCTGCCAGCAGCTTGCGGAGGCTGCTCTCTCCAAAATTGAAGACATTCGTGTTGTACTCACCGGAGACCAGCTTTTCCGTACCGATACAGTCTGTCGCAAGAAACGCATCGTGCTGCTTGTCCTCAGAATTTGTCATACCGGAATAAGTTGCCTTGGGCTCATAGTTCTTTCCGTCGGAATCGTTGCAGTTACAGGTCGGCACCGTGCCCTCCAGCACCTTGCCCAGAGATTCATAGTGCTCTCTCTCCTTGCTCTGCAAGGTCTGGAAAAGGCTCTTTAATTCAGGATCTCTCGCCTGCTCCGCATATTTTCCGTACTTCTCCACACAGCTCTTTTCCTGTGTCTGCAAATCCTGGATTGCCGTCCGTTCCTTCTCTTTTAAAATCATCGCGCTCATCCTTTCCTGAAACTATCTTTTACAAAGATATGTTTGACAGGAAAAAACACTTTTATTCCGTCTCCGCAAAGATTATTTTCTTTCATCCAGATAGAGCTGTATCCGGTTGTCTATCGCCCCGACAACATCCTGTGCCTTCTTGGCATCCGAAAAATAACTCTCTGCTTCCTCCCATATAATGTCAAAAAGAACAGTGTCACCTTTATCCGGCAGACAGCTCTCCATAAATGCCTTGTATTCCTCCACATAGGTGCTGCCATCTGCCTTACCCGGCAGCAGTCCCAGACCTTCCCACATATATTGTTCAACGTATTCATTATACTGCACGGTTACATCCGTAATATCCTTCCGCACACTGAGACTATTCTTGAATTCCGCCTGATTCTCAAGCGAAAGCATATATTCCAGAAATGCTTTTATCGCTGTCTTTTCCTGTGCATTCCTGTTTACCGCAAGAATTCCTCCCACCGAGAAATAATTGCCGCTTCCCTCCTCCACAGGATAACCGACCGCATGTCCCGCACCGTCAATGTTTGAGAGTATTATAAAAAAGAAATCTGCCCGAGTAAACGGATAATTCATCGCAAGATAGCTTCCCTCACGGACGCGCGCCGCTCCGTCCACTCCGCCTGAACCGGCATTGCCATTTCCGCTGTACTTTTTCACCAGCTCCAGAACCGCTGCAAAATTGTTCTCCCCGAACCGGCTCTCCCCGCTCTCAAGGTCGATAAATTTTGACTGTGCAAGATCAATTCCGACCAGACTGTACAACGTGTTATACAATTCCATATCCCCCATCGGATAGGTAAACAGTCCCTGCAAGTCCTTCTTTTCGTCAGCCAGCCTGAGAATATCGCCGAGTGACCAGCTCTCCCCATCCCATGTCTGTCCGCTTGTAAAAAGAGTTCTGACACTCGAAATACCGGGGGCAATTCCCAGAAGCTTCCCGTCGCGTTCGCCAAGGCTCTTCACATTCGGAAGCAGCTTATCCATGACAGCAGCATCCACAAATTCGTCCAGATCCGTCAATGCCCCCATATCGGCAAGCACAACAAAATCCTCATAGGAGAGATACAGCAGATCAGGTCCCTCTCCATTCACAATATCCGCCATAATCCGGTTGCGGTAGCTGTCTGCATCCGTCTCCGGCTTCTCCATGTCCACTGCATATTGCGGATAGACCTGGTTAAACCGTGTAACACCACTCTTGAAATCGCTGTCCCCATCACAGAGCATTGCGAGCTGTATCTGCGCCTCCTCCACATTTTCCGAGAGGGTCATCACATACTCCTTTTTCAGAGTGCCCACATACAGCCGGACATCCCCATTCTCCGCCGGCAGAAGACAGATCCTGTCGGTCTGCGGTGAAATACCGATGTTTGCAAAGGAGAACAGCGTCTCTCTGCTGCCATCCTCCACATTCCAGCAATTCAGTTTCTCCTGTGCGATATAGAAAAGCTGCTGCCCCGACATTCCACAGAGGAGCGTCACCGACTCCTGCGGCAGCACGGCGCGTTCCTTCCACGTTCCCGATTCCCCGTCAAAGATAATCAGCTTCGTATCTCCGGTTTCCTCGTCCGTTACCGGAAAGATGACTTCACCGCTCCCGCTTTTCACAGGAGCCCCTATGCTTCTGCCTTCACCTCCACCGGAGTAGGTTTCGGCTGTCTTTCCCTCAGCATCCAGAGCAATGCATTCCTGTCCATCCCCTGAAACCACATAATAATAACCGTCACCGCGTCGGAACACGGGCGTTCCTTCGGTATCCGTGAACTTCTCCTCCGGGTGTATTTCCGTCTGCAGAGCACCGCTTCGGTCGGTATTCACAATCCAGTACTCTCCGGATGTCTCCCCTGCCTCAAGCAGAAAGCTCATGCCGCTTTCCGAAAGGTCAAAGCCGACCACTGTTTCGTCGGTCAGGTTCCAGTCCCCCAGAGGCAATTCCAGTGTTGTCTTTTCAAAATCCGGGGCTGCATAGCGCTCCAGAAAGCATTGATAACCGGAATCCATGTAAAAGCTTCTCAGGACGTAAAAACCGTCCTGTCCGGCAAGAGTGCGCGGTGTTATGGAATATAACGCATTCTCCGGTTTCAAAGCCTCAAGCTCGTTATAATCCGCCGGGCGCAGCCGGTTTGTCTCCTGTCTCTCTGCCACCGGAAACATTTCGTCGCCACTCTGGGTCTGCTTTCCGCCCTGACCCTCCGCGTCTGTATCTGCTGTTGTTCCCTCCGCCCCACAGCCGGAAAATGTCAGAATTGCTACCGTCATCGCGGCCAGAATCTGTGTTCCTTTTTTCATAGTTTTCCTCCGCCAAGGCACCCGGCAGGGTACCCTGGCCCTTTTGAATTAATAATGCATTCCACACAAATCATGTGAGGTATGATGTATGTCCTGAGATCCAAATTCACACCAGCACTCGGAGCAATAGGATGTCACTCTCTCCACCCAGTTATATGCATTACATGTTTTTTTCTGAGACGTTCCGTTACTGCTTGTAGCAGTAATCTGGTGTGACGAATTCCAACTGCTTACCTGCTGTGATCTGGTCATACTGCTGGGATGTGTGCATGTGATGCCACCAGCCATCGAGCTAAAACTCAGTATGTTGCAAAGAAAAACCGTTAATAAAAGTACACTGCATATCCGCTTCATATGTATTCGCCTTTTTGTTTTTTAGTTTCATGCGCATGACCCATCTTTATATTAACATAGTTTTTCAATAGCGTCAATAGTGTTTAGCTTTCTTTTTTAATATGTTTGATTTTTATTTTATTCTGTTAAATTCAGATATGCCCCCTACTCACTGAAATTATAAATATAATTATCCCAATCTGCCAGATAAACGCTTCCGTCCTCCTGCCGGATAAACAGCCCTTCTGCCACCAGTTCGTCCACCAGCTCGTAGGTCTCCTGTCCGTAGGCGAGACCGAGCTGATAATAGGGATCCTCCAGATAATATGGTTCCTGCTTTCCCAGCTGATAAGACACCAGCTGCATATAGATATGGAGCTTTCTGCTCGCCCGGAAGGTCGGATCCTCCTGTATCTCAATGCCGGTGCGGTTACAGAAATCCGTAACCATCTCGTACTGTGCCCTCGCTTCAATCTGTCCCCACGCGCCGACCACCGTGTTATAACTCTTGATCGGCTCCGACAGAAGCTGAAGTCTCTCTGCGATCGTGTCCACCGCTTCTCCCTGACTGTATGCCTCCTCCAGCTCTGCCAGCCCGATCCTGAACTCCGCAAAGCTGCGGATCTGCTGGAGCTGCGGCATCATCAGCCGCAGAACATCCTTCAGGCTGATCGGCAGCGGCAGGGTATTGCTCTCCAGATTCCTGTCGATCATCTCCTGCAATATAGGAAGCACGGCATCACATCTCGCCAGAATCTCCTCCGCCGGATAAGCATCGCTTTTCAGAATATAGTCTTCCTTGCTCCAGAAATAAGTGTCATAGGAGCTTCCGGTTCGCGCATCCTGAATAATATCCAGAATTTCCGAGAAGCTGTCCGCGTATTCCTCGCCGACTACCGACACGGAGAGCTGCCTGAACAGAGCTGCCGTGTCAATGTCAGGATTAATCAGCATCTGCCCGGCACAGTACAGCGAAAAGACATTCAGCACATGATAGGAATCCATCTCACTCCAGTAATCGGGCTTCTTAACGGAATCATAGTTTCTCGCCGTAAGATAGACCGAGCGCAAATGATCCATGTTGAAATTCATCTGTGCCAGCTGGTCAATCTCCATTTCACAGGTATTCCACGCCCATGTTCCCATGCGGCACCCAAGATTATTGATCTCACCGCGGAACTTATTGTACTCTCCCTCCGGGTCAGCCCGATATCCGCGTTCGTACAGGGTGATATCGCTTCCCAGCACATCAACAAAAACATTTTTATCGTATTCATCCACCCAGCAGCTGATTCCAAAATCAATCTCCGGGTTTACTGCCCAGAATTTGTCCCGGAGCATCTTTGCAAAATACGCAATGTCCTGAGCGGTACGCAGATTACCCGGATCGTAGTAATGTCCGATCACCCTGTCACAGCAATCTGCCAGATTCGCATAAATATCATAATATTTTTCAAAGGTTGCACAGACCTCCTCATTCTCATAGGCATATCCACCCTTCCCGTCATAGGATACGGAATTGTCTACCCAGCCGCAGTCCGAAAATTCCGCTCCCCATACCCATAACGTGAACTTCATGTCAAGTGAATGGGCTGCATCCGCCATCATTCTGAGCTTCTCATGCACTGCCTGCCAGCTGCCAAGCCCCGCCCATGCAGAACACATATCAGTCACCTGAATCCCCGTAAATCCGCAGTATTTCATCATCTTGACATATTCATACAGCTGATCCTCAGTGTAATACATGAGATTGTTCTTGACGCTGACCGCGTTATCCATGTAGGCGCCTCTGCTCCAGTTCACATTCCAGAGCGTGACGATCGGCTCCCTTTCAGCGATCCACGCCTCCTGCTCCGCCACGTCCGCCGGAATATGGAGCGTGGTATTTCTGTTGCTGATATGAGCCTCCTCCGTGCCCGCCTTTATCCACCCGAGATAGGTGTCAACGAACAAATATACACAGTCATACAGCAGGTCAGCATCCTTCGCACTCAGCGTGATCTCCCCGTCAGCTATCTGTATACATTTATCCTTCTCAAGCTTTCCGTCAATCACCAAATTGATTGTTTTTCCCGAAAAACCGGCATGGGTTTCTACTGGCAGCTCCACGCCGACGGTTCTTTTAATATACGTCTGCAGCTCAGCGCCCGCAGCGCGGCACTCTTTATTCTTGCCGACAATCCGGTATTCTTCAATGGAAGCATCTCCTATATAAACCGCTTCCTTACAGTTCTTTTCCACTGTCTGAACATTCTGCCCGGAATCTGCAACCGCTGCTCCCTCCGTCGTGACAGTCCCCCCGCAGCCCGTCAATGCCAGTGAAATTCCCAACAGGACAGCTGTAATTCTCTCTCTCTTCCTCATCTGTATCTCTTTCCTTCCTCTTATCTGACACAGGCATAGCCGTTCAATGCGTCAAATCCCATCGCAATAAGCGTATTTGTGGCGTTGTCATAGAATGCAATGTTAATACCGTTTTCAACGCGGATGCAGTTCTCCTGATTTACCATGACGATTCTGCCATTCTGATCTCCCGCCAGAACAAGATCCGCGCCGTTCTTGTCCCCATACCAGTTGAAGGCTTCCTGCGTTCTCTCCAGAAGCAGTTCCCTGTCCGCAATAACCCATGTTCCGCCGCTTTCATAGAAAGCATCACAGATGCCCAGCGATTCCAGCTTGTCCTCGAGATAAACATCCTCTCTCAGGTATTCGCCGCTCGTGGCAATCACAACCGTATAATCTGTACAGCCGGCTGCAAATGCCAGAACCGACTGCAGGTCTGTGTACTGCTGCAACTGATAATCCTGCAGCTCATGTGCACGGATGACCGAATCCCTGTCCCATATCTCGTATCCCCTGTCTCCGCGATGATCCGGCAGATCATAATTTCCCGCCAGAAATTCTCCCAGATATGCCGTGACCTTCTGCGCTCCCCATATGTTCGTATGCGCCCAGTCGATAAAGTCCACATCGGCGATCAACCCCAGCTTCTCATGATCCGCTATGGTGTTGATGAACGGTATTTCTTCCTCCTCCGCGATCTGCTTTACACGGTTGAATTTCATCTGTTCTTCATCCGTGGCTGCAAACGGCGCGGCAAAGAAGCAGAGCTCAATTCCGTTTTCCTTCGCGGTCTCAATAATTTTCCGAAGCCATGTCTCCTCGGCTTCCTCGATCGGCATGACCTCATTTCCCTCGTATGCGTGCAATCCGTTCGCGCGCCAGTCAATAGCTTCCGCATGGAATTCCGCCCGGTAGCCGATAAAAAGCGGCGTCTCTCCCGGGAAATCCTGTCTCTGCAATTCGGTGTATCTGGTGTGAAGGATCGGCCACTTCATGAAAATGTCCTTCTCTTCGTCTCCGCCGACAATGTCCCGAAGCATATTCGCATAGTCGCCGGAAATCCTGTACGGAAGGACATTTCTGTATAAATTTCCCTGATCCTCATAGCCGTGAAAGTCAACGCCGTACACCTCCAGACAGACTACCTTGGGAGTCTGAGTCTTCAACGCCTCCTCCAGCCAGTAATAGGATGCCGCGAGATCCTGTCCCGAGATTGCAAGACTGTAGGTCGCCATTCCATAGCTGTCCCAAAGCTGTGCATTCCTGACAGCACAATAGCAATGACTGCTTCCCAGAAACAATACATCGACCGTGTCCTTATCCAGTTCATAAAAGGTCGGAACCGGCGTAATGTATGCTCCCGCGCCGTCCTTCCACGCAAACACACCGTAAACATATTTCAAAAGCAGGATCAAAAGCAAGCAGAAACAAACTGCAGAAGCTCCCTGCTTAATCAATCTCTTCTTATTCGAGTCCATTTTCTTCAGCTCCTATCTCCCACAGTCCTGTCAGAATTGGAAATAAATAAACTGTTGGGATTCAAACCGGATTCCGTAGGTTCCATATACCAATACCGAAACAATCAGCACGAAAATAACGATCCACCGAAACCAGATACATTGCTGCTGCAAAAATCCAACGAGGTCTAGTTTCTTCCTGTAACGTAGAATGTCTGTCAGAAGCAGCATTATAAAGCCCGCCAGCAGAATGTGCATCTCCACCCTGTCAAGTCCGAGCGTATAGACCGTACCATTAAAGAGATTCCACGGATCCCACTTTGTCACCAGTCTACGGCAGAACTCGAGAGCATCCCTGATACTGGGCGCACGGAAAAATATCCATGCGACATCTACCAGCATGAAGGTCATAATCCCCTGAGCAAGCCGAAAGCTGAAGCTCTCCGTTTTTGCGTGAAGCTTCCGGTAAAATCCACTCCGCAGCTTTCCCGTGAGATCGCCCACGACCTGATAGAGACCGTGCAGCACTCCCCATGCGATATAAGTCCAGTTTGCCCCATGCCACAGACCGCTGAGTGCCATTGTTATCATAATGTTCAGGTACTTACGGGATTTGGAGCAGCGGTTTCCTCCCAGAGGGATATACAGGTAATCCCTGAACCATGTGCTGAGAGAAATGTGCCATCTTCTCCAGAATTCGCTGACGGATTTTGCAAAATAGGGCGTTTCAAAATTTTCCATCAGTTTAAAGCCCATCACGCGGGCTGCGCCGACCGCAATCGTGGAATACCCCATAAAGTCACAATAAATCTGCAGGGCAAAGCCCACAGCCCCCGCCGCAAGCGCAACCGTGCCATATATGTGATAGTTTTCAAACACAGTGTTCACAAGAATGGCAATCCTGTCTGCGATCACCATTTTCACGAAAAGTCCCCAGACCATCAAGGTAAGACCTTCTGTCACCTTCTTATAGCTGCCGAGCTTTGCCTTATCCAGATTTTTAAGCTGTCCGAGCAGATTTTCGGAGCGCTCGATCGGTCCTGCCACCAGCTGCGGAAAAAAGGAGACAAAAAGGGCATAGCGCAGAGGGTTCTTTTCCGCCTCTACCTTTCCCCTGTAGACATCGATAAGGTATCCAAGCGCTTGGAATATGTAAAAGGAAATTCCCACCGGCAGCAAAATATCAAACCGCCGCTCCCATGTCTGCAAATGCAGCATAGACAGTAACCGATTACAAATTTGCTGAAAAAAAGTGAAGTATTTAAAGAAAAACAGAATCCCCAGATTCGAGCACAGCCCGCCGATTACAATCGCTTTTTTTGCTCCGGGCTTCTTTGCATGGGGAATCAGCAGTCCGCAAATCCATGTGATTCCGGTGGACACAGCCAGCAGAATCACATGCTTTGGATTCCAGCACATATAGAAATAATAACTTGAGATCAAAAGCCAGATATAGCGAATCTTCCGAGGTACAATGTAATAAATCAGCGTAACGATCGGAAAGAAAATCAAAAATTCAACAGAATTAAACAGCATATGTCATATCTCCCCTTATAGTGCATTATTATAACATATTCTATTTCTCTGTTTCAAGCAATTCATAGTCATCCCGACCGTCAGCGTTACTGTTCACTCCGTTCACAGCAACACGCTTCGCGATGCACAGCGCCTGCAAGTCTCGCAAAATTGCATTTCATGCAATTTTGACTTCGCGGAATATGGACTGTGAACAGTAACCCGTCAGCTTCTCTGTTTGGATATTTCGATCAGCTTCTGCATCCGATTCGTGATCTTGCCGAGCACATTTGAATTTTCCTCCTGGGCAGCCATGGTCTCGTTCGCATGAGCGGATGCCTCCTCCGAAATTGCGGAAATCGTCTCAATCGAATCCACAATCTGCTCATTAGCAGTCTTCAACTCGCCAATATTGATATTCAGCTTTTCAACGTTTTCGCGGATTTCAACCGTGTTGTTGCGAATATGTACGAAGTTCTCAGCCGTGCTTTCCGTCGACTGCTTTTCCTCATTGATTGCCGCAATCATTTCGCGCACAACCGTCACCACCTCGCTGATTGCAACGGACAAATTGCCGATCAGCTCTGTAATATGCACGGTTGCCGCCTTTGTCTGCGTTGCCATGCCCGAAATATCCGTGGCAACGACCGTAAAGCCCTTTCCCGCCTCGCCAGCTCTTGCCGCCTCAATGCTTGCATTTAACGCCAGCAGACTTGTCTTTGAGGTAATTCCGCCGATCAGTTCCACGATCGAATGCATTTCCTCAATATATTTGTTCAGCGTTTCCAGTTTATCTGCAGCATCAGACCCCTTCTCCACGGAGTGCTCCACATGAGCCACCAGTGTCTCCATCTGCTTGTTTGCCCTCTCAAGAATCTGCATTGTCTGCTGCATATTATTGTCAATTTTTTCCGCCGCGTCGTTGACAAAATCGACCTTGCGCTGAATCTCCTCGGTCTGGTGCAGCTGCTTCTGTACCGCTTCAGCAGTCTCTGTGGTTCCGCTGCCGACCTCTGCCATCGCATTCTTTGTCATCCCGGAGGACACGTTCAGCTTCTCGACCTTTCCGTAAATATCCTCCATACCTGCCTGCATCTGTTCCGACATCCCGGTAAGCTCTGTCAGAAGACTCTCCGTCCTGCTCTGCGCCTCTTTGATGTCGTCCAGCTTCTGACGGCTGTTTGCATCCGAAGTCTTTGCCGCATAAACGGAATACACCGCCACAAGCACCATGGCAACGACCTGTACGACCGCCTCATCTCTTCCCTGATAGCCGAATTTTCCCGTGAGCGCTCCGCCCACCGTCATGATCATGCTCAGGATAATCGTTCCCGCATTAATCTGAATTGAAAACTTCACATCATTGAATACCGTGACCAGAAGAATCATGGGAATGACCAGCACATAGATATTTGCCTCCTCTGTCGTCAGCACCATCACGGAATAAGTGATGGCAAAGCCGATTCCCACCGTGTGCTTGATCATGGAGGTCTCTTTGTCTTTCAGGAAGAAAAACCAGCCCAACGCAGCGGGCGCCAAAGCCAGCACAACGATCATCACCGAATACGCCAGCCCCCGTTCCCCTCTCAGGAAACGCGCTAAGTAGAACGCCACTACTATCAATGCCTCTATCGTATGCCCATACAGAGCCGTCCTGTTATTTCTCTGTACCTCGCTGATCCTGTTATCTCCCATTTCCCGCTCCTTCTCCTTTGTTTGGTAATCTGAACACAAAAGACTGTTATATTACTAATCCCTTCCTAAATATATCATTATTCTATTTGTGCTTCAAGATGTTTTATGCATTCATATGTCTTTTTCCAAACCGCGTCACTGCTATCGTGAGTGCCATAGCGAGAATCAATGCAGCATAGATACTGAAAGGGAATAAATCAAATCCCATATTTACACCTTCTGTCGTAAAATCATGTAAAGAGCAGGAGACCAGATAGCCACTGTAACAATAGGGATACACAACCCAGAGCGGTGTATTTGCCACCAGTACGCCGGGAATGACAAGGAACAGATTCAGACCAACGGACAGCAAGGGCTTATCGAAAAGCACAGTGATTGCCCACATTGTTGCCATGCTGGGCAGCATGGTCAGGAACAGACCAGCGCACCATTTCAATAGATATATAACTGGCAGTGTTTCCGTAATTTCCGAACGCCCCGTTGCAATGAGTCCTGCTATTATAAATGTAACCAGAAAAACAGCCATTTCCATAACCAGATAAAACAGCAGGACACAAAACTTCGCAACGGACAGTGCATACCGATTAACAGGCAATGCCAGCATCTTTAGTATTCCGTTGTTTGCCGTTTCACGCCCTGCCATCATCACGCAGACAACAATCATGCTGAACGGGAGCAGGTAATAGGAATAGACCAGTGCACTCTGAATAAACATTGCCGCCCAGGCATTTGTATATTCCGGTGTAAAATACATTTGCAGATTTGCCACTCCGGATATTACTACAAGCAATGGCGCAATGAAAATCAGCGGGACGATTTTTCCCCGTCTGACCTTCATAAACTCAATTTTTAATAAGTCTCCAAAATTCATATTCCTAATTCCTCCTCATTCATAACGCATATTTTTCGTCGTCCATATCCCGGCGTCCAGAAAAAGAACGGTTTCCGCCACGGCCAGAATAATAACGACAGGCTCCGGTTGTGCGCTCATGGCAATTGCAGGCTTCAGCATCATCACAAAGGGATGTATACAGAGCCATATATTGTCCGGCATAGCCAATGCCATACCACTCAGAAAGCCTGCGACACCGATGCCGAGCGGAATCCACATACTTTCAAAGCGTGACGCAATAAACAGCATAAACGATAGCACCGGCATGGATGTAATAAAGGAATATCCTGCAAAAGCCACTATGGCATGCGCCTCAAATTTGCCTTGCAGCAGCTCAGCCACACCGATTCCTGCAAGTGCCATATTCTGAATGCCTATGTCAATCAGAAGCATGACTGTCAGGATTACATATTTACAGATATACATGGAATGTACCTTCATTGGGAGCATATACATTTTTTTGACTGCACTCCCCCTGAATTCCATATTGTAAATCATACAGGCGGCAACTATGATGCCAAACATATTCAGTATCATAATCATGCCGTACATCTGCGTAAGCAGTACATCCATCGGCGCTAACGGCAGGTTTAACAGAGTCTCTTTCCGCACAGCGAAATTGGCAAAGCTGTAGCCGGCTCCCATGACACCCACCGAAAGCATAAGAGGGATAACACCTACTCTCTTTTCCTTCCGAAATTCGACTTCCAGCATGCTCATAGCTTTGCCCTCTGCTTCCTGCTTGCGTTATCCTTTTCGATCATAGACAGGAACACATCCTCCAGTTTAACCTCGCAGGCCCCTTGAGTTATGTTATTCCCATCCGGTTGCAGGGCATATTGCCGCAAGTCATCCAGACTGCCCTCAAACAACAGCCGTCCATGGTTTAGTATTCCAATGTCGTCCGCCATCAGTTCAATTTCAGACAGCATATGAGAGGAAATAAGAACCGTGCAATCGTAAAGCTTTGGCAGCGATTTGATCAGATTCCGAATTTCGTGTATGCCGGACGGATCAAGTCCATTGGTAGGCTCATCCAGAATCAAAATCGGCGGCCTTCCCAACAGTGCTCCGGCAAGCCCGAGCCTCTGCTTCATACCCAGCGAATATTTTTTTGCAAGACGGTCTCCAAATTCAGACAGACCGACAAGCTCCAACGCATCCTCCACTGCTGTTCCGGGCATCCTCATATCGGAGTAACGAATCACATTAAAGGGGATGAGCTTCTGCCAGGTAAATTTATTTCGCTGAAATCTTATTCTTTATGCGCAGGCTTGCCTCAATATGCATAATCCAGTGTCTGGAAAAGGGCATCTGAATCAACCCTCTGATGTCCTTACCACACCAGTAATCGATCAGCCAGAACGCTTTTTCGTCTGTGCTTACGACTCCAAGCGCATTCAGCTCTTCTTTGTCTGCATCAGTAATTGACAAAACGGATCAGCAGAAGGTTGGAGCCGTTCCACAGCAGATACTCCAGTCCCACCGGCAGGCCAAGGCGAATGATCTCCAGAAACAGCCCGAAATTCAGGCTTCTCCGGTCGATCCTGCCCAGATGATACTTCTCCCTCCGGTAAAGCATGCAATACCCGAGTATAAACAGAAACGAAATGACATTTGCCACCAGCGTTCTGATCCTTGCCCCCGCCTCTGCTCTGTTTTTGTTCACTGCCTTATACCCCTTTCCTATATCTGCTGCGACCATGCCAGCAGAATCTTCCGGAACAGTCCCCGGTCGTACAATTCCCCTGTGCTGTCAACGATATGCAGCTCGGGAATCCTGTCCACCGGCAATTTACATGCCAGCTTCTCCCGCAGCCGCCGTACGTTTTCTTCCGTACAAAAGCTTCCGCTGACAAGAATCAGCGACAAATTCAATACACAGGTCAGTGCCGTGATACCCGTCAGAAATGTCTTTTCCTCATCCTGCAAGTCCTCGCACAGATATTCCAGTTCACCGGCAAAGCCCTGACTTCCCCTGACAATTTCCCCGTCGAGCACGATTCCGACACCGATACAATGATCCTCCTCCACATAGACGATATGCGCAAAATTCTCCCATTCCCCCACTTCTGCAAAGGCGATCGCATTGATGTCGTTTTCCATAAACACGTCCACTCCGCATTTCTCGTGCAGTGCATTTGCCAGACCGTCTCCCACCAGCGCAGGAAACTTCGGCAGATACATAATGGTCTTTTCCTTCACGGCTCCCGGCACACCGATCGCCACCGCCGTCAACGCCGGATATGCCTGCTTCACTTCCCCGACATACTCCGCAATGTCCCCGGCGCTGATCTCCCTTGTAAAGCCCTTCCAGAGATAGTCCCTCACGGTCGTCCCGGTCGCATCGTAAACCTTTCCCTGCAAAAGCATATCGTCGAAGAAGAGTGTCAGTCCGTACTGGTATGCCGCATTAAGCTCGTAGCAAATCCCCGGTCTGCCCCCCGCAATATTCTGCTGTTCCGAAATGAGGACCTGTCCCTCCAGCAGAAGCTCCTTCAGCAGTCCCGATACCGTCGGGTAGCTGAGTCCCGTCTTTTCCGCCGCTTTCGCAATGCTCAAAGGGCTCTCCGTGCGCAGTAAATTCCTCAGCATCTTCCTGTTTTGCATTTTTATCAGATCAAAATGAGCCGCTGTTTCCTTTGTCATCTCTTTTCATTCCTTTCTGTCTACTTTTTAAATATACTTTTTAAAGTGTCTTTAATTATAGTCAGCAGACAGCTCTTTGTCAAGCCCTATACACAAGAAACCGGAAAGCATTTCTCACGCCTTCCGGTTTCCCCTGTTCTTTCAGCTTCAGATAATCTCATACTGCATAAGCTCGTACTTCAGTCTTGTTCCCTCTGTAATTTCCGGCGGAAGCAACGCTCTCGCCACGAGCTTAAGATCATCCGTCTCAATATCCGTCCTTTTCAGGTTCGCATAGTCTCCGTCTATGCTGACTACCTCATAAAACCATGTTTCCATACTGCTCCGTTCCGGGCGTTCCCGCCCTGCTTCCATGCTTGTCCGTCAGATTTCCAGCGTCATCTCATGCCATTCCTCGCCGCCCCAGGTGGAGTTTGCGATACCGAGATCCCGGAATCCCATTTTCTTGTACATCTCCACCTTGGGTTCAAGACAGGTCAGAACCAGAAGCTCTCTTCCGTTCGCCCTCTCTCTTTCTCCGTACCTGCGGACAATCTCACGCGCAAGTCCCTGCCCGCGGTATTCCGGCAGTACATCCAGCCCGACCAGCATAACGCTTTTTCCCTTCGGGTCATGCAGGCTGATGTCCGTAAAAAATTCATCCCGGAAGCGCGTCTCATTCGTCGAGATACCGTTCAGAAAGCCTGCCACCCTGCCGTTCGTCCTGTCGATCGCAACCAGAAACAGCTCCTGTGCCGCTGCGATCCGCTCTGTCATCGCCTTTCGTGAGCACGCCTCGTTGGGCGGGAAGCAGATATGCTCGATTGCGACCGCCTGATCTGTCTCCTCCGGCAGAATACTGCGGAATTCAAAGTGCTCCGCCAGTTCCTGCGATGTCTGATGCTTCTGCAAATTCATTTTATTACACTACCTTTCCACTTCTCTTACAACACATAATACACGTAATTTTCTTTTCTCGGCACAGGGGGCTTCGCCGGTTCCGCTGCATACCCGAGCACACAATGTCCGATGCCCTCATAGTCGCCTTCAATGCCGAGGGACTTCAATATCTTCTTTCCCTCCTCTGACTCGAATTCCTCCTTTGCGCGGTGAATCCAGCAGCTGCCGACACCGAGGTCGGATGCAGCATTCAGCAGATTTCCCATGACAAGGCTGCCGTCATATAAATAGGTAGGAACCGCCTTGTCTGCCAGAACGACCAGCAGCTCCGGCGCACCGTAGAAGGGATCAATCCCCGGTCTTCCCATGATTTCGGCATTCATCTTCTTCTCTCTTCAAGCACCTTTAATGTCTCACCCATGAATTTTTCCTCCTGTCTCTTTTTCTCAGCCATGAAAAAGGCTCCTCTGATAAGGATACCATAAACGGTTCCCAAAGAGAAGCCTTTCCCTTGATTTGCATGTCTTTATAAAGGTCTGCGGAGTTCCTCTATCCCCTCCCGAAGTCTGCGAATTCCCTCCACAACGTTTTCATAGCTGTTTGCAAAGGACATTCTCAGATAGCCCTCGCCGCGCTTTCCGAATACGGTGCCGGGGATCAGGGCAATCTTTTTCTCCTCCAGCAGATATTTTGCAACTGTCTCACAATCCCTGCCGATCGCCTTGATATTGATAAAAATATAGAACGCGCCCTGCGGCATGGTACAGCTGATGCCCTCTGTCTCATTAATCGCACGGACTGCGTAGTTTCTCCGTTTCTCGTACTCCGCCACCATCTCCCGGACTTCATCCTTCTCGTCTCTGAGCGCCGTGATGGCGGCTTTCTGTACAAAGGATGCGGCACAGGTGACATTGTGCTGATGAATCTTGTTGATCTCCCGCACCATTTCCTCCGGCGCCGCAAGATACCCGATTCTCCACCCTGTCATAGAATATGCTTTTGAGAAACCGTTGAGCACAATGGTTCGCTCCTTCATGCCTGCAAGGGATGCAATGCTGATATGCTCTGCGCCGTCATAGAGAAGCCTCTCGTACACCTCATCCGACAGAACATACAGTCCGTGGCGGGTCGCAAGCTCCGCGATCTGCTTTACAGTTTCCGCTTCCAGCACACTGCCGGTCGGATTATTCGGAGAGACCAGAACAATCGCCTTCGTCCTCGACGTGATCAGCTTCTCAAGCGCCTCCGTGTCCGGCTGGTAGTTTCGCTGCTCCTCAAGAGCATAATTCACAGGCACTGCCCCTAGCATTCTCGGCACATTCACATAATTGATCCATGTGGGATCCGGCACCAAAATTTCATCGCCCTCATCAAGGATTGCGGAGAGTACATCGAAAATGGCCTCGGAAAGCCCGACGGTTACAAGTATCTCCTCCGCCCGGTATTCCACGCGGCATCTTTTCGTGAGGTAGTTCGCTATCTCCCTGCGCAGTTCCATATCTCCGAAGTTCGAGGTGTAGAAGACCTCACCTCTTTCAAGGCTCTGTATGCACGCCTGTTTGATATATTCCGGCGTGTCGAAATCCGGTCTGCCAATCTCGAAATGTAAAACCGTCTCTCCCTCCCGCTCCATCGCCAGCGCTCTCTCATTTACCTTCCTGATCCCGGAGGGCAGCAGCCTGTCCATCCTCTGTGCAAATTTCATCTCCATATTTATTCCCTTTTCTGCGCACGCTCTTTGCGCATAGCGAGTTTGTGTCAAGTGCGCGCGGACACAAATCTCGTGATTGAAAAATTTTATTTTTCAATCTTTCCCAATCCTCTCTTCCTGATGAACGGAGTAATTCCCTCCCGCTTATAGAATTCATCCATATAAATCGCTTTGGAATCTCTGTCCGACTCTATCGTTGCAAAGACAAGAGCCAGCGTCAGCAGATTATCATAAATATCGGGAATTCCCCGGAAATCCGTCAGCTGCTTTCTGTTTACAAATTTATCCAGCAGGATTCTCGCATCGGAGACCATCACATCCTCCGGTTTGATGTCGATTGGCATTCTCTCCAGCTTTTCACTGTCCGGCTTCCCAACATAGACATCGCTGAAGAGCTGCTTCTGGACAATCGCGCCTTTTGCGAAGTCTGTCCGCCACTGGAAATCGAAATAACCATGGCTGGAAGACCACGAGCCCCAGTAGTTCACGAGCATTCCCCTTTCCATCTCAAAAATGGTATTGACGGTTGCCTGATTTGCATACATGCTCCATGACGGATTCATCATCCTGCTGTAGATCTTGACTACTTCCCGGTCATAGCAATATCTCATCAGATCATAATGATGCTCCGATTGTTCCAGAAGCATCGGATATTCCATCGTCAGCGGATATTTATTCAGCCAGTCAGCCTTGCCGTCTCTGTTCCTGTGGTAAGCTATTGTTCCCATCTCAGCGCTTCCCATCTCACCGCTGCGAACACGGTTCAGCAGAAACTGGCTGCTCTCTGCGAAACGGAAATTCTGGGTAATCCAAAGGAAACGGTTCTGCTTTTTTGCCTGTTCAGCCATTTTTATTGCATCCTCAAGCAGAACAACCGTGGGCTTCTCACAGAGCACATCCACTCCCTGATCCATTAACTTTACGGATATTTCATAATGGGACATCGGCGGT
Source organism: uncultured Acetatifactor sp. (assembly GCA_934402375.1). GTDB lineage: Bacteria > Bacillota > Clostridia > Lachnospirales > Lachnospiraceae > Acetatifactor. Next base: position 32,377 of record CAKRUB010000023.1, on the reverse strand, counting down.
GTCGTAACCACCGCAAAATCGGTTTCCGCCGCCTCTCCCGCTTCTAATGCGCTGTCAAGATCCTCGTACCAGTGCGCCTCTGCCAGATCAGGATAATTTACCCGCAGTTCCTCATGTCTGGACAAGTTAGGCTCCACAATGGACGTAATCTTTATATCCTTTCTCTCCAGCAGGAGCTTGAGCCAGCAGTGTTCTCCTCTTTTCCCGATTCCTACAAACATTACCTTTTGCATTGTTTCTCCTCCGTTATCCTTAATTTTATCTGCCCGCACAGGTTCATCAACGTCTCCGCCTGCTGCCCGAAAGCCTTAACCACAAAATCTCCGTGCTCCGTCACTGTCACGCCGCCGTCCACAGTGTCGTACGCATCCAGCAGTTCCCTGATTTCCGCCAGCTTTTCAGAATCCAGTTTGCTGTTGACAATGATCCATGTCAGCAGATGCGTATAGCCTTCAAAGAAGCCAAGCCCTCCGACCCTGATTTTCCCCGGTTCATAGACGGCATTGTCGTAATAGATCAGCCGGTCTCCTTCATAAATTTCCATGCGATTCCGAAAGCTCCGAAAGCGGAATCTTTCTCCCATTCCCGCTCTGCCGCAGGCAATGATCTCTCTGTACGAAAAGCGCCCCGTCCCATCTGCTATTCTCACCGTCGTTGTGCCGGCGAACGCCGATTTTTCAAAGGGAATGACCGGAAGCGGCTCGTAAGTGAAATCTGCGTTTCTTCCTATATATATGTGGCTCTCGCGCTCCGCACAGTCTCCCTGCATTTTGAATATTTTTTCAAAGGACTGCGTGGTAAGCAGTAATCTGCACCCGTCCCCCACGCACACCTCCTGATACTGGCGATCGCCCTCCATGATTCCGGCAGACGCCATCTGCTGCATCACCATAAGTCCACCGTCCCTCCGGGGAAACGGCTTCATGATCTTAAAGGGCGCGGTGAACTCCACTCTCCGCAGAACCGTCCTTCCTTCCATGTATTCTGTTTCCAGCAACAGCTTTGAGAGCTTTCCGAATTGATTCTTCATATTAAAAGAGTATGTTTTCCTTAATCCATTTTATAATTTCTTCGGTTCCTTCATCATTTCTGATATTCGTAAATACAAATGGGCGCTTCCCGCGCATTTTCTCCGAGTCGCGTTTCATGACATTCAGATCCGCACCGACCATCGGCGCGAGGTCAATCTTATTGATGACCAGAAGATCGGATCTGATAATGCCCGGCCCTCCCTTGCGCGGAATCTTGTCGCCCTCCGCGACATCAATTACAAAGATTGTCGCATCCACAAGCTCCGGGCTGAAGGTTGCCGAAAGGTTATCACCCCCGCTTTCTATGAACATCAGATTAATGTCCGGGAAACGTCGGCGCAGCTCGTCAACGGCTTCCAGATTCATCGAGGCATCCTCGCGGATCGCCGTATGCGGACAGCCTCCGGTCTCCACACCGATAATCCGTTCCTTCGGCAAAACGCTGTTTTTGCAAAGGAACTCTGCGTCCTCCTTCGTATAAATGTCATTGGTGACAACGCCGATGCTGTATTCTCCCGACAGTTTTCGTGTCAGGTTCTCGATCAGCGCCGTCTTCCCGGAGCCAACCGGCCCCGCCACACCTATCTTTACAAACATACCTCTTCCTCCTTTCGCGGGCAGTCCTCTCAGGACATATACAATCTGCTGTACAGCGTTTCATGCTGCATACACCTGATGTCGAAGCCCGGGGTAGAGAGCGCGACATCCGCCAGCGTCAGCTTTCTCACATTCTCTTCGACCCGGCGCATCAGCTCCTGACACCGGAATAAAATCTCCTGTCCTGCATTCTGGCTGAGCGGAATCAGCTTCACGCAGTTCACAACCATGGCTGAGGTCTGCGCATAAATATAATTGCTGAGCATTCTTTCCTCCGGCACAGAGCAAAGCCAGCAGACGATGCCATATAGAATACACTGCGAGGTTCCCATCTCCGCCGCACCTTCCAGATATTGTTTGAGGAACCCCGGCTTTTCCTCCAGCATCCCCGCACTGATCAGTGTCTTCAGGAATCGCTGCCCCATTTTCTTGTTGGCGCTTCGTATTTCCGCCGGAACACGCGCCGAACTCAGAATGCCTTCCAGCCGGAGCAGCTTTTCCGCACTCTCCCCGACGGCTGCCTCATAGGCAAGTCTTGCGCACAGAGCTTCGTAATATTGCAGCGAATACTCCAGCCTGTTTCTGACAAAGCTCTCTGCTGTTGGCGCATCCTTCACCAGCTCCCTCTGTACATAAGTCTCCAGCCCGAAGGAATGGGAATACGCCCCGATTGGGAACGCTGCGTCATTTAACTGCAGGAGCATGAACTCCGTATCCATCCGTTCAGTGACTATGGGCATGGTGTGCGCCGGACGAAATCGCTGCATCGAAATCCGGTTTTCTCACTTCTGCCTTCACATGGACACCATGAAGCTTCTCCAATAATTTCTTCAAAGGTTCGCTGTAGGGCGTGAGGAACTCGAAGTCCGTGTCTCCCCGGAAGAGCGCCGCATGGGTATTTCCGATTTCATAGCACACCCGGGCAATGTTTTCCGAATGCTCCGGCTCCACCGTAACGCAAAGCAATTCAAAGGGTAAGACATTTACCGCCAGAATGACTTCCTCATCCTCATACAGGATGTCCCCGTCTCTGAGTCCGTGCCGCAGCACCTCGTCCCCGAGACGTATTCCAACGTCTCTGCCGTTTCTGCTCTGCATTCTGTGAATCTTACCGTTGAGTTCATGCCATTCAAAATCAAGGTAGTCCACCTGTTTCTCTCCGTCCCTGTGCTGTAATTTGTTTACAGGCATATGCTCGATCATGTACATTGCATTCATCCTCCTTCCCTAAAATAAAGAATATAGCTGTGTCAGCGGAAGCCTGTCTGCCGATCTGGAAGAAATCACTTCGCCGTCCACCTTCACCTGATAAGTCTCCGGATCCACCTCAATCTTCGGAAGTCTGTCGTTAAATTTCATATCCTTCTTCCCGCAGGTTCTGCAATTCCTTACCGGAAGGATTGTCTTCTCCAACCCGTATCTTTCCCCTATTCTGTTCTCATACGCAGCCCCTGACACGAAGGTGATACAGCTCTTTGCAACTGCCGTGCCGTCCGCCGCGAACATATGTCGGTACTTCACCGGCTGGGTCGTCGGGATGGACGCATTGGCATCTCCCATCTTAGATGCGATGATCATTCCGCCCTTGATGATCATCTCCGGCTTTATCCCGAAGAACGCCGGCTGCCACAGCACCAGATCCGCAAACTTTCCCTTTTCCACAGATCCTACATAATCGCTGATTCCGTGGGTGATCGCCGGATTGATGGTATACTTTGAAACATATCGCTTTACCCTGAAATTATCGTTCCCGTTTTCAGCATCCTCTTCAAGAGGCCCTCTTTCCAGCTTCATCTTATGTGCTGTCTGCCATGTGCGGGTGATGACTTCACCGACACGCCCCATTGCCTGCGAATCCGAGCTCATCATGCTGAACACTCCCATGTCATGCATCACATCCTCGGCAGCTATCGTCTCCGGCCGGATACGGGAATCCGCAAACGCCACATCCTCCGGTATCTTATTGTCCAGATGGTGACACACCATCAGCATGTCAAGATGCTCATCCAGTGTATTCTGTGTAAACGGCATCGTCGGATTTGTCGAAGACGGCAGAATATAGGGAAAAGACGCCACCCGCATAATATCCGGCGCATGTCCTCCGCCCGCGCCCTCCGTGTGGTAGGTATGGATTGTCCTGCCTGCAATGGCATGAATAGTATCTTCGACGCACCCGCCCTCATTCAAGGTATCGGTGTGGATGGCGACCTGTACGTCATACCGGTCGGCAACGCTTAAGCATCTGTCGATCACCGCCGGGGTTGCGCCCCAGTCCTCATGTATCTTAAGCCCCATCGCTCCCGCAAGAATCTGCTCCTCCAACGGCTTCTCTGCGCTGCAGTTTCCTTTTCCGAGATAGCCGATATTCATCGGGTACGCTTCCGCTGCCCGCAGCATCATCTCGAGATTCCATGGTCCGGGGGTACAGGTGGTCGCGTTGGTTCCGTCTGCCGGTCCCGTTCCGCCTCCGATCATTGTTGTGATGCCGCTGAACAGCGCACAGTTGATTTGCTGTGGACTGATAAAGTGAATATGCGTATCAATTCCGCCGGCAGTCACGATCAGGTTTTCACCCGCCAGCGCTTCCGTCGATGCCCCTATCACCATTCCTTCTGTGACACCATCCATAATATCCGGGTTTCCCGCCTTGCCAATGCCTGCGATTCTTCCGTCTTTGATGCCGATATCCGCTTTATAGATGCCGGTGTAATCCAGAATGACACAGTTTGTGATGACAAGATCCAGACATCCGTCCCCTGAGGTCATATTCACATTCTGCCCCATACCGTCACGGATCGACTTTCCTCCTCCGAACTTGACCTCATCCCCATAGGTTGTGAAGTCCTTTTCAATCTGTATTACCAGTTCCGTATCCGCCAGCCTGATCCGGTCGCCTTTTGTCGGTCCGTACATCATCGCATAGCGGTCACCTTCGATCACACAGCTCATCCTTCTGCCTCCTCTCCGACGATTCCCTTCAGCCGGGCATTCTGCATCGCCTTCTCCAGTGTATGGCTGCCTGTCTGTGTACAGGTAAGGTCATTCAGTCCGAATACCCTCTTTCTGCCTCCCAGCTCCACAAGCTGCACCGTCTTCGCCTCGCCCGGTTCAAACCTGACCGAGGTTCCGGATGGAATGTCAAGTCTGTATCCATAAGCTTTTCTGCGGTTGAACCGCAATAACTGGTTCGTCTCAAAGAAGTGAAAATGAGAGCCCACCTGAATCGGTCTGTCTCCGATATTGGTCACTTCTATCTCAACAACCTCTTTTCCTGCGTTTAATAGAATCTGTGCATTCTCCGATATGATTTCTCCGATTTCCATGACTTTATCAGCCTCCTTTTCTTAGACGATCGGATTGTGAACCGTTACCAGCTTTGTGCCGTCGGGAAATGTTGCCTCGACCTGAATCTCGTGGATCATGCCGGGAACGCCTTCCATGACATCATCCCTCGTCAGTATCTGATTTCCCAGACACATCAGCTCCACAACGGTTTTTCCGTCTCTTGCCATCTCCATCAGTTCTGAACTGATATAGGCAACGGCCTCCGGGTAGTTCAGCTTTAACCCGCGGGCACGTCTTTCCTTTGCAAGCATTCCTGCGAGATGAAGCATCAGCTTTTCCTCTTCCTTCGGTGTGATCCTCATAATCCTTCCTCCTTAGCGCAATAAAAAAACAAAGACATCCCCTGAGAGACATCTTTGTCTTCAAAATGTATTTCTATTGTTTTATGTTTCCGTAAACTCCTTTATGCCGGACAAGTCCTCCACCAGATCCAGATTTGCAAGCTTTCTCTCCCTGTCCCTGCTGCCCAGCGCTGTAATGAGGGCGTTCATGACTGCGCTCAGGGCGCAATAGGAATTCGTATGGGAATGGGAATCTACCTGAAGATAGATAACCAGATCGGCGTCGCGCGTATCCGGAGATTCCTGACTGTCTGCCAACGTCACGATCTTCACACCGTTCTGCCGCAGATACCGTGAGGCTCTGACCATCCTCTTATCATATCTCGCAAAGGAAATCAGAATCGCGGCATCCCTGTCTCCCGCATGTACCAGCCGATGCATATCCATCGCCTTCTCAGGATTAATACAGATGACCCTTTTGCCGATCGCTCCCAGAAGACTTTCCAGAATCTGCGCCATGTACTCCAGCACCCTGACCGCCACAATATAGATCGTTTCCGCAGTCTCCAGTGCATCCACCACCTGCTCAAAGGAGTTCAGGTTATACGGATTCTTCATGGTTCCCAGAATATTATTGTACTCCTGCGTCATGACTACCCGGTAAATATCTGTGGAAGAAATATTCTCACCGACATCCGCTTTGCGCATCTTCTGAGGCATTGTCATGTTTTTCTTGACCTCCGCCTCCAGATACCTTTTCATCTCAGGGAACCCGCTGTAATTCAGTATTCTTGAAAAACGGATTACCACCGACTCGCTGACTCCTGCGCCCTGTGCAATCTGGAGCGCCGACATGAATGCCGCATCTTCATAGTTCTGTTCCAGATAATCCGCAACCTTCTTGTAGCTGTTACTCAGATCGGAACGTCGCTGGGCGATTCTGTCAAATATACTTCCCAAGCCCTCACCCCTGTTCTTCTTGCAGGATTTCCTGCTTCTTGTTTTGTAAATATTATATCTTTTTTATGGCATTCTTGCAAGATATTTTTTCCACGTTTTTCAGCATCGCTGATTTTACTTGATTTTTCGGCATTTTATCACTCTTTTAAATTTTATGCTTGTTTTCCGTCTTTTTATGTGCTATTGTGTGAAATGAAGCAGGATTTGCGTCATTTAATTTTTCAAAGCCTGAATGGCAGAATGGAGGAACGCTATGAAAAAAAATGTAACAGGTGCCCAGGTCGGCAGTATCAGCTTTGTAGATGAAGGCGTAGAACATACCCTTGATTATCTGCACGATAAAGCCAAGGTAAATTCCTTGTTTATCTCCGCAATTTCATGGGCAAGAGGCAACGCGGGACGTGCTTCGGAAGGTTTCCCCGATCACGGTCCTCAGGAAGACGACAATCTGCAGGGCGGTGCTTTCTTCAAACCCGATCCCGTTTACTACGAGGGATCCCTCATCAAGCATTTTGAAGCCCCTGATCCCTTGTACAAGGGCTTTGACACCTTAAGGGATGTCATTCCGAAGGCGAAAGAGCGCAATATGGATACTTATATTTACTATTGTGAGACCTCCCGCCCCAACCCTAAGTCCTTATGGGTTCCCGGATGGGTACATATTCTCGAGGTAGACCACATGGGCCGCCGCGGAAAGATTCCCTGCTACAACAATCCGAATTACACGCACTGGTGGAGATCCTGTGTGGAAGACATCTGCAAGAATCATGACGTTGCAGGTATCCTCTGGAATCTCGAGAGAAAGAGCGGTCTGGTTGCCGTGCTGGACGGCGAAGCTCCCAGCTGCTTCTGTGAGCACTGCATGGCAAAGGCGTTCCGCAAGGGTATCGACGGCTACCGTGCAAAGGAAGGGTACACGAAGCTGTACGATTACGTTCAATCCTGCAAGGCGGGAAAAGAGATGCCCGATGGCTTCCTCGCAACCTTTGTCCGTATCCTGATGCGTTACCCCGAAATCCTTCAGTGGGAAAACATGTGGTATGAAAGCCATCTCGCACTGGCAAAGGAGGTCTACGGCGTAGGAAAGTGGATCGCTCCCGAGAAGTCCTTCGGTATCGGTATCTGGCAGTTCACCGAGAGCTTTTCCTTCTGGATGCGCTCCATGTACGATTACGCAGATTTCAAGGGCTGTGCCGACTTCTTCAAGCCCATTCTTTACAATATTCCTGCCGGTCCCCGTTTCAAGGCTTATGTGGAAGGCAGAAATAAGACCATATTCAAGGACTTTGAGAGTCTCGGTCTGCTGATCGATGCACTCTACCCTGTGCTTGGTCTTCACGACCAGCCCAAGGCAGAGGATCTGGATCTGAACGGCTTTACACCGGAATATATCGGAAACGCAATCCAGCGTATCGGAAAAGCCACCGATTTCCAGATCCCCATCTTCCCCGGCATTCCTACCGGTGTGCCCACAGGCGCTGACCAGATTTCCTCCAGCCCCGAGGACATCAAGAAGGCTGTTAAATGCGCCTACAAGTACGGCGCAAAGGGTGTTGTTTCCGCCCGTAACTACTCCGAAGCTCCCCTCGCAAACATGGAAGCATTCGGTGAAGCGATCACAGAGCTTGGTCTGGATATTGAATCCGAGGCAGAATAAACAAAATTTTATCAGAAAGGATGATGAATGCCATGACATTATTTAAGGATTATAAAATTATTGATGTAGAAACCGGCGAGGTAAAAACGAGCAACCTCATCGTGGAGAATGGTCTGATTTCAAAAATTACCGACAGCGTTTCCGCCGAATTTGACGGAGAGATCATTGAGGGCAACGGCTCCTACCTGATGCCCGGATTCATCAACTGCCATACCCATCTCGCATGGGATGGCAAGAGAGATCTTCAGCTCCAGTCCACCGAGGATTCCCCCGCCATCAGCGCCTTCAAGTATTGTGTAAACATGGGAAAGAATCTGGATGTCGGCATCACCGCAGTGCGTGATCTCGGTATGCATAAGTCCAATCTGGAGGCAGTCGAGGCAGTAAAGCAGGGCATTGTCACCAGTCCCCGTCTTTATGTCTGCGGCGAAGCCCTGATGTGCACCGGCGGACATACCTGGTGGTGCGGCATGGAGGTTGACGGTCCCTGGGCTCTCCGCGCTGCTGTCAGAAAGCAGATCAAGGCAGGAGCGAAGGTCATCAAGATCATGGCAAGCGGTTCCACAATGCCGCAGTTTACCTACGAGGAAATCGAAGCGATTGTCGATGAGGCACATATGCACGGTGTAAAGGTTGCCGCTCATGCGCTTGTCGATAAGGCAATCGAAAATGTGGCAAAGGCAGGTGTGGACTCTGTCGAGCACGGCGGTCCCATGACCGAGGAGACGATCCGCATTATGGGCGAAAAGAAAATCCCCATTATCCCCACCCTTTCCGCAACCTTTATTCAGGCGCGCGAAGGCCGCGCAAAGGGTCTCCCCGAGGCTCAGGTCTTAAAGAGGGAGCGTCAGATTGCCAACCCCAGAACCTGGAACAGCATCCGTGCCTGTCTGGAAGCCGGCTGCCCGCTCTGCTTCGGCAACGATGCAGGAAGCCCGCTCGTCACACACGACCGCATCATTCCTGAGCTTGAGGGTCTGCTGGAGCTGAAGCTGGCTAACAGCAATCTGGATCTGTTAAAGTGCCTTACCATCAACGGTGCAAACCTGATCGGCGATGAGAAGCTCGGACGGATTCAGGAAGGCTGCTACGCAGATTTCGTTATCACAAAGGAAAATCCTCTGGATGACATTCACAACATCATGAATCCCATGGTTGTTCTGAACGGAGATGTCGTAAGAGGCTAACAGAATAGGAGGCAGCATGCGAATACTGATTACCGGCGGTTCCGGTTTTGTGTGTTTGAATATTGCCCAGAAACTGCTCATGGAAGGCAATGATGTTTTTATCTATGATAAGGCATCCTTGCCTTCTCCTGCACTTGAGGAATTTTTGCAGTTAAACGGCAAGCTAACGATCCTTCAGGCAGACATCATGGACAGAGACTGTCTGGAACGCGCTGTAACCGAAAACCGGATCACGCATATTATCCACGGCGCCGCCGTCACGCCATCCGCAGAGCAGGAGCGCGACGATCCGCAGCGCATTATACAGATCAACTTCGGTGGAACTCTGAATGTTCTGGACTGCCTGAAGGTACATCCCGATATCCGCCTTATCTATATCTCCTCCATGGCGGCTGTCGGCAGGGGGCTGATAACGGCTCCTTCGGTGCGTGAGGCTGAGCTGAGCTTCTACCCCACCTCCTGCTACGGCATTGCGAAGTTTGCATCCGAACAGATGATTCAGGAATACAGCCGTCTATACTCCATCCGGGCAGTCTCTGTCCGCTTAGGCGCTGTTTTCGGTCCCTGGGAGCACCCAAACGCGAGCCGCAGCGTGATGAGCCCTGCCCTTCGCATTATACAGTCCATCCAAACTCATACGGAAGTGACCTTCAACCGCTTTTCCTCGGAGGAATGGATCTACAGTAGGGATGTCGCAAATTATGTATATGAGCTATTGAAGCTTGACTGGTACAGGCATTCCTCGTACTGTCTGGTATCCGGCTCTCCATGGACGACACAGAGCTTTTGTAAACATGTTCTGACCGATTACCCGGATCACAGCTACCGGCTCTGCAATGTCGGAGAGGCTGCCGACATCTGCTTTCTACACGCCTCGGACAATGCTGTCATCCGGGAGCCCTTTATCTTTGAAGAGCTCAGCTACCGGCCGCTCTACGATCTTGACAGGGCATATGCGGATTATTCCGTCTGGCTGAAGGAACACCCTGATTTTATCTAAATTTTTCAATCACGAGATTTGTGTCTGCGCGCACTTGACACAAACTCGATATGCGCAAAAAGCGTGCGCAGAAAAGAGGGAAAACATGTATGACTTATTAATTCTCAATGCACAGCTATGCGATCACAACGAGATCCTGCCTGTGAATATCGCTGTCAAAAACGGAAAAATAGCCGAGCTTCTCTCACCTGAGGCAGAGCTTCCCGATGCCGTTGAAGTTCTCGATATTCACAATAAACTACTGATGCCCGGTATGATCGATATGCACTTCCACTGCCGTGTGCCCGGACATTCCGAGCGCGAAGATTTCGATACTGCCACTATGGCTGCCGGTCACGGCGGAATTACCATGCTGGTAGAAATGCCGATCGCAAAGCCCAGCCCACACGATGCGGAAACCTTTCAGAACCGCGTAGATTACGCTTCGGAGAGAGCGGTCATCGACTTTGCATTCTATGGCGCAGGAGCCACGCAGGATGCCGATAAGGCAATGACGCTCGCCCGCAAGGGAGCCATCGGCTATAAGCTTTTTCTCCATCAGCCGCCCGCCGGACGCGAGGACGAGTTTTGCGATCTCTGCGCCCCCACAAACAAAGCTCTGTTCCGGAGCCTTGACGCCAACGCTGCAACCGGGCTGATCACCTGCGTACATGCGGAGGACGACGGCGTCATTTCCGCCCTGTGCGAAAAATATCGGGAAGAAGATCATTCCACCTACGAGATTCAGATGAAGACAAGACCGGCCGGCGCTGAAGAACTGGCTGTCTATAACGCCGCCGTCATCTCAAAGCTGACCGGGGCAAGGCTGCACATCTGTCATGTATCCTCTGCGGATGCCGCAGATGCCATCCGCTTTCTGAAGCTCAAAAATCCAAACCTCACGGCGGAGACCTGTCCCCACTATATGCTCATGGACACTGCCGAGATGCAGGAGCACGGAACACTCGCAAAGGTAAATCCTCCTCTCCGTGACGCCGCAAACCGTGCCGGTCTCATCGAGGGACTGAAGGACGGGACACTGGATGCCATTTCCTCAGATCATGCCCCCTTCCTTCTCAGGGAAAAAGACGTTGCCGATTTTCTTGCCGCGCCATCGGGAATGCCCGGCATAGAGTTCTTCGGACCCTCGCTGTGGGATGCAGCTGACAAGGGACTGTTCAGCTACCCGGAGCTTGTCCGTCTGACAAGCGAGGTTCCCGCAAAGCTGTTGGGCATTTACCCGCAGAAGGGTACGCTTTCCGTTGGTTCCGATGCCGACTTTATCATCGTCGATCCGTCCGGCTTCTGGAAGCCGCAGGAAGCGGAGCTCTTCACAAAGTCACACGATGCCTGCGCGCCCTACCTGACAAAGGAATTCAAGGGCAGACTTCTCGCCACCTACGTCCGCGGCCGACAGGTCTACGACGGAGAAAAAATTACCGCCTCCAGGGGCTATGGACGATTCATTCCCGGCAGGCTGTACGAGGGCTGACAGGCTGCCGTAAAAGAGACGCACAAAAGAGAACCGTGCCGTCATCCGACGGTGCGGTTCTCTTTTTTACAGGAATGTATTTATGCATTTTTCTTCAGTTCTTCTATCTCCTTCACCCGGTCGCAGGCAACAAAGTGCCCCGGAGCCACCTCATTCAGCTTCGGCATTCTGTGGTGGCAGGTCTCTGAGGCATAGCGGCATCTGGTACAGAATCTACAGCCCTCCGGAGGATTCGCCGGGCTGGGAATTTCTCCTTCCAGAATAATCCGCTCCTTTTTCTGGGCAGGATTCTCCTTCGGAATCGCAGACAGCAGCGCCTGTGTATAGGGATGCAGCGGGGCTTCGTATAGTTCATTCTTATCGGCGATCTCCATAATGTTTCCGAGGTACATTACGACAACGCGGTCAGAGATGTAATGCACAACGGAGAGATCATGGGAAATGAAAAGATAAGTCAGTCCAAGATCCTTCTGAAGATCCTCCAGCAGGTTAATAATCTGGGACTGTATCGACACATCCAGCGCGGATACCGGCTCGTCCAGAACGACAAAATCCGGCTCGAGCGCCAATGCCCTGGCGATACAGATTCTCTGCCTCTGTCCGCCGGAAAACTCATGCGGATAACGGTCAATGTAATAATTGGGGAGACCGCACAGATCCATTACCCTGAGTACCTTCTTCTCCACTTCTTCCCGCGACGTTGCAATTTTATGATAGATAATAGGCTCCTCCAGCATCTGTCGGACAGTTTTCCTCGGATTCAGGGACGCATAAGGATCCTGAAAAACCATCTGCATGTTTTTCCGCATCTCCCGCAGCTGTTTCTTGCTGACATCATTCAGGCTCTGCCCCTTGTAATAGACGACCCCGGCGGACGGCTCGATCAGCTTCAATATCGTTCTCCCCAGCGTGGACTTACCGCATCCCGACTCTCCAACGATGGACAGGGTTTCTCCCTTTGCAATCTGCAGAGAAATATTGTCCACCGCCTTCACGACTTCCTTCCGATTTCCCTTGCCGGGAAAATATTTGGAAAGACACTTTACATCAACCAGAATCTCTCTTTCGTTATTGTTCATATGTCTGTCCTCTCTTCCACTTTATTTCAGAAACCGATCAAACCATTCCCGTATAATCTCCAGTCTCTGTATCCGCAAAGGATATTGTCCATTGCGGGACAGCCCATGACTGGAATTTGGAAATAGGTACATTTCCACAGTCTTTCCCAGATACCTTAATGCTGAAAACAATTCCTGCGCCTGAGACACCGGACACCGGTAATCATTTTCCGAATGCAGAATGCACAACGGGGTTTCTACGTTCTTTGCATAGGTAAGCGGTGACATACTGTGCAGATACTCATCATCGAAGAAATCGACCTGATAGGAATTTTCGGGATCCACAAAACCCAGATCCGAGGTTCCCCGGAAGCTCACAAGATTGACAATGGAGCGCTGCGTAATTGCCGCCTGATACCTCGACGTGTGTGTGACAACCCAGTTCGTCATCAGTCCTCCATAGCTTCCTCCGGTTACTCCGATATGCTTCCCATCCACATAATCCAGTTTTTCCACGGCATCTGTGATCGCCATCAGATCCCAGAAATCATTTGTGCCTCTTCCGCCCTTCGCTCCGATAATGCCCGCTTCAAATTCCTGCCCGCGTCCGCTGCCACCCCGGGGATTGCAATAAAATACTACATAGCCGTTTGCCGCCAGATATTGAAATTCATGCATAAATGCATAGGCATACATCAGACTCGGCCCGCCGTGAATCTCAAGGATTGCAGGATATTTCTTTCCTTGCTCACACTCCGTCGGCTTCATCACAAAGCCGTGAATCTCAAGTCCGTCCTTCGATATCGCCTGTATCGGCTGCGGTACGCTCAGCGCCACGGACGAGAGATACTCCCTGTTGCATTCTGTCAATAGCCTCTTTTCCCGCGTCCTGCGGTCAAAAAGCGCAATGTCATTCGGAATGAGCGGATCGGTAAAAATGTATGCTATGCTTTCCTCTGACAGATCAAAGCTGAAAATATGCTGCCTGTCCTCCGTCAGCTTCTCCACCGTTCCATCCGCAAGCCGGTAGGCTGCCACATAGGTGCTGCCATCACAGCTGTACAGGAAGTAAAAGCTCCTGTCCTTGCGGCAGTATTTTAAGCCTCTGTTTCCGCTGCCGCCGCGAATATCCATAATGCCGGAATCGACAAACTCGACATCCAGCTTTTCTGTAATTGCACTGCATTCCCCGGTTTTCAAGTCATACTCATACAGCCGGAATAACGTATTCCAGCCCAGCCTGTAATCATGCCCGCAGAAATACACCCTTTTCTCATCCTCTGCCCACACCGGCCACTGCATGACAAATCGGTCCGATGTCCAAGGCAGAAAGGTCTTTTCCCGCAGGTCAAAGCCCCACAGCATATTGTGCTCCGGCTTGCTCTCCGCATCCTCCGCCGGTTCCGACAGGGCTGCAAGGTAATTCCCCTGCGGCGACAGAGCCAGCTCCGTGAAGCCGACCTCCGGCTGCGCAAGCCTTTCGATTTCACCATTCCGCTTCAGCACAAAGATCTGACTTCTGGCAGCCTCCCGGTATCCCTGACCATCCATCCGATATTGAAAGGAAGTAATATGCCTCGCACTGTTTGCGCTCTTCTCACGCTCCGCCTTTCTCTCCGACTCCATCATCTCGTGAAACCAGTCCTCCGGGGCATCCTGCTCTCCAATGTCAGCAAGAAGAAAACAGAGATTATCACCCCTTCCCGGCACGAAGGTCTTCACTCCCCTGTGCATGGAGGTCAACTTCTCACAATCTCCCGACGTAATATCATAGCGGTAAAGCTGCGGTGTGCCGGATGCCAGTCCCAGAAAGAGAAGCGAACGGTCGTCCTCCGAAAAGACGGCATGTACCGCTTTATCCCCGGACACGATCTCCTCCGTTTTTCCGCTTCCGATCTCCTGCAACACGATCACGCTCCGATAATAAGGCTCCTTCTCAAGCACATTCTGTCTGACATAGGCAATCCATTCTCCGTCATGTGAAATCACGACATCATTCAACAAATTGATTTTCAAGAGGTCTTCCCGCTCAACCTTATTCATTCCGATACCGTACCCTTTCCTGTAGCTTAGAAATTCGTAGTCTTGGGATCCAGATAATCTCTCAGCCAGTCACCGAAAATATTGATGCCGAGGACTACCAGCACAACCGCAATACTCGGGAATATCATCATATAGGAATTCGTGAAAATATAGTCCCTGGATTTGCTGATCATCTGTCCCCATGTCGGCACTGTCGGGCTTACGCCGAGTCCGAGGAAGCTCAGGGATGCCTCGGATATAATGGAGCTTGCAAAGGAAAAGCTGGCAATAACAATCACCGACGAAAATACATTCGGCAGCACATGCCCGAAAATAACCTTGTGAACCGGCAGACCCATCGCCTTTGTCGCCTCTATATATTCCTTTTCGCGGACGGAAATCACCTCGCTCCTGACAACACGGCAATACTGAACCCAGCCCGTGATTGCCAGAACGATAATCACATTTCCGATGCCCGAGCCCAGCACGGACAGGATTGCAATCGCCAGCAGAATAAACGGAAACGCCTGAATTATCTCGGATATTCTCATGATGATGTCATCCACAATTCCTCCGAAGAATCCGCTGAGCAGACCCAGAACAACCCCCAGCAGACCCGAAAAGAAAACGGAAAAGCATCCGACAATCATAGAGATTCTGGCTCCGTATATGATACGGCTCAGAATACACCTTCCGAGCTGATCCGTTCCCAGCGGATATTTCCATGTTCCGCCCATGAATACCGGCTTCTGCATCCTCTCCACCAGAGAGATCGCCTCGGGATTGTTCGGCGCAATGATCGGCGCAAAGATTGCAACCAGAAGGAAAAGAATAATGACCGTTGCGCCAAAAATAACACTTTTTGATTTTGAAATGCATTTCAGGAAATAGCGGACACCTCGTCTCGCCTCATAATTCACTTCTTCATCTACATATTTTACATATTCGGCCTGCATACTCTCCACCTCCTACTTTAATCTCGCCTTCGGATCAAGGAACACATATAAAATATCCGTCAGCAGATTGATGACTATGAAGATCAGGGAAATCACGATAATACAGGACTGCACCAGCGGAATATCCTTGGTATTGATCGCCCGGACGCAGAGCTGTCCGATTCCGGGCCATGCAAATATGTTTTCCGTGATGACGGCGCCGCCCAGAAGCTCCGCAAATTCCATGCTGAACATGGTAACGATCGGCATCAGGGCATTTCTGAGTCCATGCTTAAAAATCACCTTGAACTTTGATATGCCCTTCGATTCCGCCGTCCGCATATAGTCCTGCCCCATGACCTCCAGCATACACGATCGGACCATTCGCGCATTCTGGGCACAGGAGAACAGCCCGAGGGCAATGGTAGGCAATACAAAGTTTTTCAGACTTCCATAGCCGGAAACTGGGAACCACCTCAGCTTTACCGCAAAGATCAGGATCAGAAACAATCCCAGAAAGAACACAGGCAGCGATTGTCCCAGAAGTCCGAAACCCATCGAAAATCTGTCGATCCATGTATTTTTATGTGTGGCGCTTAAGATTCCCAGCGGGATCGCTATGATCATTGTCATGAGAACCGCGCTCACAGCAAGCTGTGCCGTCTTGGGAAAGGCTTCGCCGATCACCTCGATATTCGGTCTTAAATAGTAATAAGAGGTTCCCAGATCCCCGTGCAGAACATTCCACATATACTCGCCATACTGGATGATCCAGGGTCTGTCAAAGCCCCTTGCAACCCTAAATGCTGCAATCTCCTCCGCAGACATCTTGCTTGCGGAATCTCCCAGCACCAGCAACGTAGGATCTCCCGTCAGATACAGCAATCCAAACGCGCAGATCGTCACTCCGAAAATCACGATCACACTCTGCATCAGTCTCTTTAAAATATACTTTCCCATAAGCGACACTCCTTACTTCAGTATATAAGCATAGTAGGAGGTGGCTGTGCACCTCCTACACCACTTCAGATTCTATTGAGCGACATGTACGATAGCATCCTTAAAGAACATTCTTCCGTTTGCAAGCGGTGTCCACTCAAAATTAGAGGTTGCACCGTAGAACAGAGGCGGATAGTACAGGAAGATGATCGGCGCTTCGTCGAGGAACAACTCCTGTGCCTGATAGGAAATCTCCTGATATTTCGCTGTATCCATCTCCTTGCCCAGCGCATCAAACAGATTGTCATACTCTTCATTTACCCAGCCGGTATAGCCCGCCTGACTTCCCGAATAGAAGTCTGTCAGGTCTGCCTGTGCGGTGAAATCTGAACCGGAGCCGACTAAGAACATATCCTCGCTCAGGGACAGGGAGGAAAGATTACCTGCAAACACTGACCATTCATAGGTATTGACCGCCGTGGGAATACCGATCTTTGTAATGTAATCCGCAACCGCCTGACAGATATCACTGTCCTTCAAATATCTTCCGTTTGGTGATGCAATGCTCAGTGACAGATCGTTGCCGTCTGCATCCTCAAGGATGCCGTCACCGTCGGTATCCGTATATCCGGCTTCTGCCAGCAGCGAGATCGCCTTGTCCGGATCGTAGCTGTATGCCGTGAGGTTCGGATTATTATTAGGCTCTGCCACCATGGAGGATGCTCTTGTTCCGAAGCCGTCCAGAATGGTTGCTGCAATGGTGTCAAAGTCAATCGCGTAGTTCAAAGCCTGACGCACGTTCTTGTCCAGAAGAATGCTGTCCTCGTGGTACTGCACCAGTCCGATGAACTGTCTTGTTCCGCTTGCCAGCTGGATGAAAGACAGGTTGCTGAGTTCGATCTGATCCTTATATTCCGTGCCCAGCTTATCAATTACCGTTGCGCCGGCGGAGGTATCTGCCGTCATCAGCTCGGAAACCCTTGTGGATGCCTCGGGAACCGGACGGAATAAAATCTTTGTGATATTTGTCGCAACGTTTTCATTGTCCCAGTAATCTGTATTTCTCACGAGAGACACATACTGATCCATCACCCACTCATCAAAGATAAACGGACCTGAGCCCATCGGCTTCTTCGATGCTTCCTCGTTGGAAAGCCCCGCATAATATGCCTCGGAATAGATGTAGAACTGATCCATACAGTTCAGGAATCCCGGACAGGGATCGTTGGTCGTGAAAACAATGGTATAGTCATCCGGACATTCGATTTTCGCAATGTTTAAAAAGCTGAGGTTGTATGCGTAGTTGCCGTCCATCTCCGTGTTCGGGTCCATCGCTCTGTCAAAGGTAAACTTGACGTCGTTTGCCGTCATCTTGCCGCCGTCATGGAAATAGACATCATCTCTCAGGTGGAATGTCCATGTAAGACCGTCCTCTGAGTTCTCCCAGCTGGTAGCCACACTGGGAACAATATTCAGATCAGCATCCTTCTGTACAAGGGAGTCGAACACCTCGCGGAAGATATCATCCTCAATCATCGAGTTGGAATGGCAGGGATCTAAGGTCTCAATTCCCGAGGAATTGATAACGGTCAGTGTAACCTCTCCCTGCATGACATCACCCGTGGCAGTTGCCGACGATGATGCTGATGCGGACTGACTCGAACCGGTGCTGCCCACTGCAGATGATGCGTTTCCCTCTGAGCCACAGCCCGCCAAGCCGAAGGTCATGATAGTAGAAAGTGCAAGTGCCATGAATTTTGTTGATTTCTTTTTCATAATATCCTCTCCTTTTCTATAGACGAAAAGGGAGACGCCTTTTACGCGTCTCCCTTGACTGTTAAGCTGATTATATATGCACCCTCATAAAATGTCAAAGGGTTTTTCATAATTTGCAATATATATTGTTTATGTCATTCATATCATTTTGTTTATGATAATTCCGGATACTTTTTCTGGAGCAGTTCTCCGCATTCCCGCATGGCTTCAAGATTCGATTCCGGTGTACCACCACAGACGCTTGCAGTAAAGACCGGAAGCTCCCGCTCCGCAAGAAGACCGTCAACTTTTCCGGTGAACCTTTCCTCAAAGGCAAAAACCATTCCGAGCTGTGGCGCCAGCTGCACATCCTTCCCGGAAATTCCCTCGTTGACCGCAATGATCACATCGACAGTCTTCCAGATGAAGTCGAGGATACCGCCCTCTCCGCTTTTCAGCAGCAGTTCGTCCGTAGGACGGATATATCTTCTCAGCATATCGATATGTGCCTGTGAAAAGCTCTTTCCATCCATATTCCCTCTCAACAGGATACGCATACGCTCACTCTCCTTCCGTCAGGGCTCACAATGGAAGCAACGCACCTTATGTTCCGGCGACACTTCCTTCAGCTCGGGAACCTGCTCCCCGCAGATTTTCATCGCATAGGGACATCGGGTCTTAAACGCGCAGCCCTTTACCTCCTTCGTCATGTTCGGGACATAGCCTTCGATCGTCTCCAGCTTCTCACCCTGATATTCGATCTTCGGGGTAGAGTTCTGTAATCCGACTGTATAGGGATGCATCGGATGATCAAATATCTCCCCGACAGAAGCATCCTCAACGATTTTTCCGGCATACATGACAACAACATGCTGCGCAACCTCCGCAATCACACCCAGATCGTGCGTGATAAGCATGATTGCTGTCTGGGTCTCCTCCTGCAGCTTCTTTAACAGCTCCAGAATCTGAGCCTGAATGGTGACATCCAGCGCAGTGGTCGGTTCATCCGCGATCAGCAGCTTCGGCTTGCAGAGCAGTGCCATGGCAATCATGATCCTCTGCCTCATACCGCCGCTCAGCTCATGCGGGAAGGATTTCATGATCTGTTCGGGTCTGGAGATCATGACCTTCTTCAACATATCAAGCACAATCTCCTTAGCTTCCCTGCGCGTTATCTTCTCATGGCTCAGCAGCGTCTCCACAAGCTGATTGCCGATCGTATACGCCGGATTCAGGCTTGTCATGGGCTCCTGAAAGATCATGGAGACCTCTTTCCCTTTAATATCGCGCATCTCCTTGTCGGAATACTTAAGAATATCCTTACCCTCCAGCAGAATCTCACCGTCCACAATCTTTCCCGGAGGGCACTTGACCAGTCTCATGATCGACAGGGATGTAACGCTTTTTCCGCACCCTGACTCCCCGACAATTCCAAGGATTTCCCCTTTTTTCACCTCGAAATCCACACCGTCTACCGCATGGGATTCCTTGCCTTCGGTCACAAAATATACTTTTAAGTTGTTCACCTTTAAAATTGTATCGTCCATTGTCAGCCCTCCGGATTCTTTTTTATGAGATTTCCTGCGGTTTTCCCGCAATCGACCAACCTCCGTCAACAAAGACCACCTGTCCGCTCATTCCGTTAGAGGCGTCCGTTGCCAGAAAAGCAACCGCTCCGTACAGTTCCTCTGCATTTGCCAGATGTTCGGTCGGCGTCATCCTTACGACCTCCTGCATTCCTGCCGGCATATCCGCATACGCAGTCTCCTCTACATTCACGCCTCCCCACGCAACCGCATTTACATAAATACCATACTTTGACCACTCCACGGCACATGCCGCGGTATAGCCGTTGACCGCCGCCTTTGTCGCACAGTAGGAGGTTCTGTTGACCATTCCCCGCACGGAAGAGATGGAGGAGGTGTTGATAATCTTTCCGCCACCCTGCGCCTTCATCAGCCTCGCCGCCTCACGGGAACACAGCATCGTCCCGCGCACATTGATGTCAAAAATCCAGTCCCATGAGTCTGCCTCATGCTCCAGACCCATCTGGTTCACCCGCACGGCGGCATTGTTAAAGAGGACGTCTATCCTTCCGTATTTCTCCATGATTGCGTCAAACGCCGCCTTGATCTCCTCTTCCTTTGAAATATCCGTCTTCACCCAGAGATAGTCATAGCCGCCCTCTTCCATGAACCGGATGATTCCTTCCGCCTTTTCCCTGCTGGTATTACCGATGACGACCTTCGCGCCGTTCTCCGCAAATCCCTTGGCGACCGCCATTCCGATATTCTGATCACCGCCGGTGATAAATACTACCTTGTCCTTTACCGAGAATAAATCCTTCACCTGAAACACCTCCTGCCTCTTCCGTTATTTTGAAAATACTTTCTCGATTCTTCTTGCCGCTTCCTTCAAATCCTCCGTAGGCGCCAGCAGGGATACTCTGACATAGCCCTCGCCGTCTCCGTAGATGGTACCGGGGAAGAGCTGTACATGCCCCTCCAGCAGAAGCTTCTCGGCAAATTCGTAAGAGGTAAGACCTGTCTCTCGGACGCTTACCCACATGTAAAGACCGGCCTTCGGGTAATTGTACCGGATACCGCACTTGTCAAAGGCTTCCATCAGGGCATGCCGTCTCTCATCGTAAATTTCAACCGTCTTTTTAATAATGCTGTCGCCCGCCTCCAGCGCCGCGATCGCGCCGTACTGTGAAAATTCCGCGACGCAGATGCCCATATCATGTACCAGATTCTGCATTTTTCCCGTGAGAGCAACCGGAGCCGCCATATATCCGACTCGCCAGCCCGTCATGGAATATGCCTTTGAGAAGCCGTTAAATACGACCGTCCTCTCTCTCATGCCGGGAAAGCCTGCAATGCTGACATGTTTGTAATCCTCAAAAACTACCTTTTCGTAGATTTCGTCACTGATTACGATCAGATTCTTCTCGATGGCAAGCTCAGCTATCTTCTTCAGTTCATCGTCCGGCGTGAGTGTTCCCGTCGGATTATTCGGCGAGACAACGACGATCATCTTTGTCTTATCCGTGATACGCTCCCGGATTGCATCCGCCTTCAGAATATACTCATCCTCCGCTGTCGTCGGAACCAGTACGAGCTTACCGCCCGCGACATTGACGCAGTTCGCATAAGAGGTGTAGAAGGGATCTCCCATGATGACCTCGTCCCCGTCATTGAGCAGGGCGAGCATTGTCGCCATGACCGCCTCCTGCACACCGTTCGTCACGATAATTTCCTCCGGGCTGTAGGATAATCCGTTGTCCTCCTTCAGCTTTTTACAGATCAGCTCTCTCAGGTGGAGCAGTCCCTGCCAGTGCGTGTAATGGGTCTTCCCTGATCTGAGCGCCTTCACTGCCGCCTCGACCACGACTTCCGGGGTATCGAGGTCAGGGTCGCCTCTGCCGAGGGAAATAATATCCGTCATTCCCTCCGAAAGCTTTAACAGATGCTCGCGCTCTCCCTCCGGCGCCGCCTTGACTCTCTTTGAAATTGCATTGCTGAAATCAAATGTACTCATATTTTCCTCATTTCTGCGCACGCTTTTTGCGCATAGCGAGTTTGTGTCAAGTGCGCGCAGACACAAATCTCGTGATTGAAAAATCTTATTTTTCAATCTTCCGTCTCCCCTACTTGTCGTTATAGTCAGCATACCGGTTCATAATGGATGCCGCAAACTTGATTCCTCTCTGGTAATAATCCAACGACATATACTCATTCGGCGCATGCAGGTTGCAGTCCGCAGGTCCGAAGCCGGTCAGTACAACAGGCATACCGAGGTGATGCTTGATGATGTCCTCCTGTGTCATGCCGTGCACAATAGGAGCGATTCCGAAAATTTCGTTGGAAGCTGCAATAATCGCCTGTGAGAGCGGCTCGGATACAGGCACCTTGTAGGGATAACCTCTTCCCGCAAGGCTTCTCACCTCCAGATCTCCAAAGCCATGCTTTGCGAGATGCGTCTTAAGCCGTTCCAGCTGCTTTAAATCGTCAAAGCCCGCAGGAAGCCTGAAGTCAATCTTTGCCATTGCCGATGCCGGAACAATGGTCTTTGAGCCTTCTCCCGTATATCCGCTTACCAGACCGTTGATCGTCGCAGTCGCTCCGTAATATCTCTCACAAAGGACCTCAAACATCGACTTGTGATTTGCGAAATGATCCACACCGAGGTTTTCCAGCAGATCCTTCTCGTCCGTCTCCTCGCAGATCGTCCGGATCAGATCAATATCCGTCTCGTCCGGCTCGATAAAATCGTCATACCATCCGTCAATAATGATCTTTCCATCCTTGTCCTTGATAGAGGCAAGCGCATGTACAAGCTCCCATGCCGGATTGTCAAGCATCGCCGCATTGCCGGAATAATTATCGCGGTTTGCGCCGTGCGCAATCAGTTCGATGTAAAGAATTCCTTTCAATCCAAGGTCTATCTCCGGCGTAACCTTAGAGGCATTTACACCGCCGTCAAGGCAATGCATACCGTCTGCCTTGAGCAGATCGCCGTACTGGATCATGAAATCATCAAGGTGAGGGCTGCCGATCTCTTCCTCTCCCTCAAAGATAAATTTCAGATTGACGGGCGGCTCGCCGTAAACGGCGCGAAATGCCTCATATGCCTTGATAAATGCCATCACTCCGCTCTTATCATCGGTAGCTCCCCTTGCAATGATCTTTCCGTCGATGATATTCGCATCGAACGGAGGGGAAATCCACTCTTCAAAGGGTTCCGCGGGCTGAACGTCATAGTGTCCATAGCAGAGCAGCGTCTTATACTTCTCATTCACAATGACAGAGCCGATGACCACCTGCGGGCCGTCGTTGACGCTGATGCCCCGCGCATCCTCGATGCCCGCCTGCTTCATCAGACGGATAACACACTCCGCGCCCTCATCCAGACACTGATTCTTTGCCGCCACTGACGGAATCCGCAGCAGCTCCTGCAAATCCTGTACCGATTTCTCCATGTTGTTGTCGATGTACTGATAAACCTCTTCCATTTTCATTGCCTTATCCTCCTTATCCGAATTTAATATCAATATACTTTTTAATACATTCCACACAATTATCTCTGCCGACCCTGTCGCTGTTGAGCGTCATATCATATGCGGTAGGGTTCGTCCAGTCCTCACCGCCCGTATACGTTTTGTAGTACTCGGAGCGGTATGCATCCGTAGATACGATCATCTTTGCGGCTTCCTCCTCGGATACCCTCAGCTTCTCCATGACAGAATCCAGACAGGCTCGACGCGGCGCTTCTATGTAGACACTGATGACGTTCGGATAATCCTTCAGAATCATGTTTGCGCATTTCCCGATAATGATACAGGACTCTGTCTTTGCCAGATTCCGGATAATCTCCGCCTGCACATCGAACAGCTTCTGATCCGAAACAAAGCCATATACCGGTTCTACCACATAGTTGAAAATAAATTTTTCCAGCTTTTCCTTGATGGACTTTCCGCGGATCTTTTCATCCGCCTCCAGAAACAATGCCTCGTCAATACCGCTGCTCTCAGAAGCCATCTCAAGGATCTGCTTGTCGTAGCAGGGAATCCCCAGCTCCTCAGACAGCTTTATGGCGATCTGTTTTCCTCCGCTTCCAAAGCCTCTGGCAATCGTGATCACATAATTTGTCATAAAAGCGCCTCCTTTGTCACACAAATTTTAATCCACTTCGCTGTTCCAGCACTCTCCTCAGACTGCCGCAGGCGGAATAAGGTGTATATTTTCCGGTGACACCTCCTGTGGTAAAGCTGGAAACATGAATCTCCATATTAACGCCCTCGCCTTCAAGGCGGATAATATGCGAATTTGTCGTCACTGCCGGGTCTGCCGTGATTCTTGAAACCGTTTTATCAAAGCCGATACCCGCCAGCGCCACCGCTGCATGTACATTGACATTTCTGGGAAACAGCACACATGCCTCTCTGGTGCTTCCCTCATACAGCACCGTTCTTTCTGTCTCCGCACGTCCAAGGCTCTTCGGACTTTTCACCGTCTCAATACTGACCTTATCCCATAACCGGTTTCCGTCAAAGATACCGTCCAGTCCGAGAATCGCTCCATGCGGAATGTAAATTTTCCTTCCATATGTCCGGCACAGCTCCTCCGTTTTTTTCTGAAAACCGGGATCTGAGAAAGCCGTCACGGAGAACATCATCAGGTCACAGTGTTTCAATATCATCTCGATATTTTCATTCAGGACTGCTGCCGTGGCAGATTCAATCACCAGATCGCAATCCGCATACAGTGCCTCATCCGGCTCCCGTATGATCTTATAGTCTGCCTGCGCGTTTTCCCATACAAGATCCTGTACAAAGACAACCTGCACATTTTCAAGCGCCTCCGCCTCGGCGACCAGTGCGCTTCCGATCTTGCCGCATCCAAGAAATCCAACCTTTTGCATCATTTATCAACCTTTCTGTAACGTTCGGCAACCTTTAACAGCCTTCTCATCGCATCCACCGCGGCATCGTGATCCTGTGAAAAATTAATCCGGAAGTGATGCGTAAACTGCGGCCCGAATTCTGTCCCCGGCGTGACTACCACTCCGGTCAGTTCTCTTGCCACCTTCACAAAATCCGTTATCGGTATCTCCAGTTCAGGCAATTCCACAAACAGATAGCTTCCTCCGTTTGTCTTACGCGCCCTTACTCCGTCCGCCTCTGCAATGACCTGTAAAATATCATCCCTGATCCGCGCATGCTCTCTGATGCGGGCTTCCATAAAGCCCTCCGGCTCCCTGAACCATGTCTCGAACACCGCCTGACAATAGCCTGCGCACCGGAGAGAAACAATCGCCTGCAGCTTTTCCATTCTCTTTATGATAAATTCACTGCCGAAGGCAACTCCCAGCCGGAAGCCTGACAGAGATTCCGTCTTCGACGGTCCTATGATTGTCACCAAATTTTCCGGTATTTCCTTCTGGGCACATAGGTGGGTATATTCATTGCCATCGAAGATCTGTCGTGAATACAACTGATCGACCAGCAGCGTTGCGTTATATTTCTTTGCCAGTGCCGCAATCTCCGTGATCTCCTCAAAGGAATAAATTGCACCGGTCGGGTTATTCGGATTTGAAAACAGGAAGAGCTTTACTCCATCCTGAAATGCCTTCTCCAACTGCTCCAGATCGATGCCGGAGCTTTTTTCATCAGCATAGTAATGCATCTGTATCGGATAAAGCTCCCCCTCGAAGAATTCCACCAGCTTCCGGTTCGCAAAATAGTCCGGCTCCACAATAGCCACCTTGTCCCCCCTCGCCACAAGCGATCCGACTGCCAGAAACAATGCTCCCTGTGTTCCGGGAGTGAGGATAATATTTTTGTCCTTATCAATTCCCGCTCCTGTAAAGCTGCTCAGCCTCTCGGCGACAAGCTCTCTGCAATGCGCCGAACCGCGATACTCGGTATAGGCCTGATGTCCGCCGATCTCATATCCCTTTAAAAATGCTTCCTTCGCTCCCGGTGTCGGAATATGCGCATTGACATCGCCGTGCGAAAAATCTACAGCTGTTCCCGGCAACTTCTCACCGCGAAGCTCCAGGGGACTTTTCTTCTGCATCTTTTCCTGTCCCGGCGCATTATCGATTCCCAGTTTTTCAAACTTTTTCTCTATCAGTTCCATGGCTTTTACCTCCTTAAAAGATTAAATATCCCTGATTTTGATTATAGTTTGATGGCTTCAATAATCAAATACTTATTTTTGTATGATTATTATATTGTTTTATTTATGAATGTGTGTTATTATATTTTTGTCGGGCAAAAAAGCCGCATTTCAAAATCACGGAGGATGGGTAAAAATGATTCAGGAATATCAATATATTTACGAAATCTACAAGGAAAGAAGCTTCACAAAGGCTGCCAGAAATCTCTTTATCTCGCAACCCTCTCTCAGCGCTTCCGTAAAGAAAATCGAAAGCCAGCTGGGCTATAAAATCTTTGACCGGAGCTCCAGTAAACTGGCGCTCACACAGGAGGGCAAATATTACATAGATGCCGCTGTAAAGATTTTGTCTGCCGAGGCAGATCTGAGAGCCTCTATTGAGGATCTTGCCCATATGGATACCGGCTCACTGGTTATTTCCGGCGCGACCCTCTTTTCCACCTGTGTTTTCCCCTTTATCATCAAATCCTTTTCCGCGCTATACCCAAAGATCTCTGTCAACTTCTATGAGGCAGATTCCGTGCTGCTCTATGACAAAGCTCTGAAAGCCAACGTAGATCTGATCATTGATGCCGGAAAGTATGACCATGAATACTTTGAGACGCAAAGTCTCTTTGAGGAAAATATCCTGCTTGCCATTCCCTGCAATACCTCCTTTCCCCTGACACCGGCACTCGCCGAAGCCGGTCTGACTACAGAGGATGTCATGAAGCAAAAACATCTGGAAGAGGACTGTCCCTGCGTCTCACCCGATCAGTTTTCAGATTATCCCTTTATGCTGCTTGAGGAAGGACACGATATGCACGACCGCGCATTATCCATCTTTGATGAGGCGGGAATCACTCCCCGGTGCAACATCTACCTGAATCAGCTGATGACAGCCTTCCATATGGCAGCCAAAGGACTTGGCTGTACCTTTGTCACGGACACGCTGGTAAAATACAGCTACTCCAACGCTCCGCTGACCTACTTCAAGCTGAAAACCGTGAATCCCGATCTGACACATCGTGAGGTCTTCGTCGCCTACCGCAAGGGCTGTCATCTGACGCATGCCATGCGAAAATTCATTGAAATCAGCCAGCAGCCGGACATCTACGTCTGAGCCAACGCCAAAAGCCGCCATGCAGTTTCTGCATGACGGCTTCGTCTGTTCCAAATATTTTTTTTGATTATAACAGGTTTTCGACAAAATTCAAGTAAATATTTCACTGTCGGA
Organism: uncultured Acetatifactor sp.; assembly: GCA_934402375.1. Taxonomy (GTDB): domain Bacteria; phylum Bacillota; class Clostridia; order Lachnospirales; family Lachnospiraceae; genus Acetatifactor. The sequence goes on along the minus strand of CAKRUB010000023.1, from coordinate 5,241 downwards.
AACAGTGATTCCATACTTTTCAAGGTCAACTCTTCCGTCTGTGACCTCGACCCCATCCGCTTCCAGCAGCTTCGCCTGCGCTCCGCTGCCGCCAAATGCAAATTCCCCAGCCAGCTCGCCCTTTGCATTTACAACCCGGAAACAGGGGACATGCTCCGGATCAGAGTTCTTATGCAGCGCATTTCCGACAGCCCGCGCCATCTTCCTGTCTCCTGCCAGCTCCGCAATCTGCCCGTAGGTTGCGACCCTTCCCTTCGGAATTTTCTTTACCGCCTCATAAATCCGTTTCGTCGGGCTGTCCGTAACCAGCGCATAGCTTTCGTCTATCATGAGCCTGATATCCTTGTCCGGTATCGAGCCGTCCAGAATGATTGTATTCCAATGCTCTCTGTTCTGATGCCAGCCCGGGATGACTGCCTGGAAAGCGCTCCGCCAGAAATCACGCCACTCGGGACTGACCTTCACATTCAGATTCATATAGCCATCGCGCTCATAAGTCCAAAGAAAAGCCTTTTTACTTCCCTTCACTCGGACAAGCTGCCAGTTCGGATCATGAAACGGCGCCTCCTGATAGGTGTCGGGAAAGGATAACCCGTAGGCAAGCGCCTCTTCCCTTGTCGTCATTCTATCTGCCTCCTGTCTTCCCTTTTCTCATCATTTGTGCTATTCTATGGGCAAAAGAATCTTAAGAAAAGGAGAATCTTATCATGTATGAATTTACCGAAGATTGCCTGATACATATCGATCAGCTCGACGAGGAACACCGCCGACTGTTCCAGATGCTCAACGAAGCCATCTCTCTGGCAGCGGAGACGCCGGACGTGTCCTCCATAGCAAAAAATCTCTTACATAATCTGAAGGACTATGCCGCCACGCACTTTGCCCATGAGGAGGCTTATATGGAGAGTATTCACGATCCCGAGCTTCTTCTCCAGAGACAGGAGCATCTGCAGTTTACCGAAAAAGTGAACAGCTTTACGCCTGACTGCTCCTCCCCGGAGGCCGCGCGAACCTCTCTGCAGGAGCTTCTCAACTACCTTGTGCGCTGGCTTTACCGCCATATTCTCAGCAGCGATATGATGATCGGGAAAATGCCCTCCGAGGATGTCCCCGACCGTTTCGCCTTCACGGATCAGTACAGAACGGGTATCCAGCTTGTCGATGACGAGCACCAGCGCCTCTTTGAAATCATCCGGGAGGTCAACACGCTGATCAACAACGAACTTCTGCATGACAAATATGATGAGATCATGCGCCTGCTCGCCGAACTGAGAAGCTACACTGAATTTCATTTCCATGATGAGGAAATGCTGATGGAGCGCATCCAGTATCCCGGTCTCGCCGCGCAGAAGCGCGCACATGCGGCTTTCGTAGAGCGCCTTGTGGAAATCGACCTGTCCGACCTCGACGATATGGACAACAACCAGCAGGACTATCTGAATGAATTAATACAGTTTCTGCTTGGCTGGCTTTCCAACCATATCCTCGTCTCCGACAAGAAGATTGGCGAATACATACGTCAGAACCACATCACGGTCGATTAAGCCCTTTACTTCTAGCGTATGGTCGCTCCGAACGGCATCAGCGACAGCTTTGCCAGCTTGAAGAACTGCTTTCCGAAGGGGATACCGATGATCGTCACGCAGAGGACACAGCCCCAGACTGCATTTGCAATCGCCATCGGTATTCCTGTCAGGAGAAGCCAGAAAATATTGGCAATCAGGCTTGCCGCACCGCCACCGTAAATAACCTCCTTGCCGAACGGGAAAAAAGACAGCCCGGCAATCTTAAAGCACTGACGTCCGATCGGGATACCGATGATCGTAATACACCAAAGGCAGCCGACAATCCACCATGTCAGCCCCGAAATCACACCTCCAAAAATAAACCACAATACATTTCCCAGAAATTTCATCCTTCTCTTCTCCTTAAGTATTATTTAAGCCCATCATACAACCGCTTATTTTCCTCTCATTATATCGCTCTTAGGACTGATCTTCAACGGGAAAATCTCATCCGTCTTCCAGTCCCAGTAATTCCCGAGATCACCGTCCTGCTCGGATACCTTCGTCTCCAAAAGTCCCAATTCCTGCTGTACGAACTCATTCATCAGCGTCCGGAAATCACAGTCATACACACTTTCCAGAATCTGTCCCAGTGTCGCAAAGCCAAAATTGGAATAGGTAAATTGATAATTTTCCTTCGGTACACTGAGCTTCCCCAATCTGGCAAGCACCATGTCTCCCGTAATTCCAAAGAAATCATTTTTGCCATTTAAAAAATTAGAGATCATCGGTTTTTCCAGATAATAACCCTTGTATCCCGATGTATGTGTCAGCAGCGCCTCCACGGTCGGATAAGCATTTCCCTCCGGCAGCTTCAGGTAATGATCAATCGCAGCCGTAAGCTCCAGTTTTCCTTCCTGCTCCGCCTTATAAATCAGAGCTGCCGTAAATGTCTTCGTCAGCGAACCGATCTCATAGGTATGAAGCTCGGTCGGCAGTTCCTGCCCGTTCTCCCCGTAAACCCTGTAGGAAATCTGCCCGTCCTTAATGATTCCCACCGTGATTACCGCATCGGGATTGCCGCCCGTTGTGTACTCCAAGGCTTCCTGAAAGCTCAGACCGGGAATTTTCGCCATCTGATGCCGTCCGTACACGGCAAAACCGAACAACGCCATACAGACAAGCAATCCGGCAATAATTATAATTTTCAAAATACGCTTTTTCATCTTTAGCCCCTTTTCAAACACAATGAGCCACCCGCCTCAATCGACGGATGGCTAACTTATTATCTCATATATTAATGGATTGTGTAAATAGCGGCAACAGTCCGGTACCGATCGGACCCGCCATCATGGCAATCAGACAAACCAATGCCCATATGCTCAACGACTTTAGCTCCTTCCTCGCCCCGATGCATATCATGATGAGCGCTGCCAGAGAGAACACGACGACAAGTACCGTCACCGCAAGGTGCATCATGTTCTGAACATTAGAAAAATCGGCACCGTTGACCCATGGGAAACAGGTATAGCCCACATTGCAGAGCCATTCCATCACCGCAAAGCAATAGATGCCGATGCGCAGCAGACGCGAAGTCACCCCTGCCGCGGCAACGCAGACCGCCATAATGGAAACAACGGCACACGGTCCGAACAAGGCGTTCAGCTGTCCCGCCAGTGCTGCCGATGGCGCGCCCTCAGCCGTCAGATCGCTCACAGCCATCGTCATCCAGTCATACCCCGGGTAGGCGAGCGGCGAGAACACCACCATCGCCGTATAGGACAGCAGACTGATAATTCCAAATATCCCCAGTTTTGATAGTTTCATCTCCATCTCCATTTCTACGCATGTTCTTTTCGCATATTTTCAATCTATATCCTTCCGATCATATCGATTACAAAATTCATCAATATAACGTTCCATCATGCCGTCAGTTTCCCCACTGCCCACAAGTCCGGCATCACCTTCGTAATCTATGATGGCATGAACCGCCATTGCAAAAGAAAATGCGGCTGCATCCGCGTCATCGAAATGTGTCACCTTCTGCGCCTCCATTGCATAGAAGAGCTGCTTCGTGGCGCGTATCATCGTCCGCGTCTCCGCAACCATAATCTCCGCCGCATCGGGGTTGATCGCTCTCTCGGACATGATCACCTTGTAGAACATCACCATCTCCGGAGCACTGTTCATTGCCTTATACGAGTTGACCGCTGTCGTCAGACATTCCTTCAAAGACCGCCCTTTTACAAGTTCCCCATAATCCGTCTCGCGCTCTCCCCTGCTTTCCCGCGCCCGGTTCCTGAAATAGGAATACATTTTCTCAATGATTTCTTTCTTTGAACTGTAATGGCTGTACAGAGAAGATTTCTTAATTCCCGCCCTCTGTGCAATCTGCGACATAGAGATTCTCCCCAGACCGTTTTCACAGGCAAGCTCTAAAGTTGCCTTCAGGATTTCTTCTTTCATTTCGCCAAAGCCACCTTTCAGTCGCAATTATACGACCAATCGGTCGTCAATGTCAAGAAAATTTATTGATCTGGCACTTTCTTTCCGGGCTCTTCGCATTTTGAGGAAAAAAATGTGGGAAGACTAAGCTTCCCACTCATGTAATCCTGTTTACATCATGCAATTTATGCTAAGGCAGCAGCAAACTCGTCTATAAGTTCTTTCATGTACTCCGACCTCCATTCTTCGTTCTTCCAGGCTCTGCCTACCGTTTCCTCAATCTTGCGCGTCAATGCACTTTCGGCTCTCCCCGCTTACACAACGCTCACGCCTCCGCCAGCCACTGTTCTACAACTTCCACGTTTTCTTCGATTACCTGTGCTATCTGCTCTATCGGCATATTCATGGCTTTCAGATTTATGGCGGCAGTTCGCTTACCCTCTGTCCGGCCCTTGCCCAGTCCCTCGCTCAGACCCTCTTCCCTGCCCTCTTCCCTGCCCTCTGCTCTTCCCTCTTCTCTGACGTCATCATCATGCAACAGTTCTTTCATGTACTCCGACCTCCATTCTTCGTTCTTCCGGGCTCTGCCTACCGCTTCCTCAATCTTGCGCGTCAATGTACCTTCCCTTCCGGCAGCTCCCGGTAAGACTTTCCCTTACCCAGATGATCCATGTCCATCGTAGACTGATAAAAGCGGCTTCGTCTTGGCAGCTCCAGCTTCTCCACCGCCTGATGATTCAGGTTCTGCATCTCCGCATCATAGACATGATTCTGATCTCTCGTATACACATCCAGCCGGATCGGCTTGCCATCCGTTGTGTACCGGAATTGCCGCTCCGTCCGGACATCTTCCAGTTCTCCGACCGGCTGCTCCAACAGGCACTCCAAGACCTCCCGGCAAAGCGCTTTATCCTCCATCACCTTGCCAAACATAAAATCATCCGCAATCGTCAGTTCCTCATACCTTTTTGCCATTCGCATTCTCCTCACACTTTCCGCAGGAGAATATACTGGCATAAAATTAAGCTTCCGGTTCTCACCATATCTTCCCCCGCTCTATGATTTTTATTGGGTAACTAAGCAGGGATTTCTCTGGACTCATAGACATCGGCTTGCGCCGGCACAGAAATTTGAAAATAGAAAATCTGCTTATGAGTAAAGGATAGCAAAGGCTCATTTATTTGTCAACATAGAAAAATGCCTGTCTTATAAGAAAGAACGCCAGTCCCGGCAAATGTCGGTTCTGGCGTTCTTCCCTGTTCCTTACCTATTACTTATCATTACTCTTTTT
>CAKRUB010000022.1 GCA_934402375.1 uncultured Acetatifactor sp. | reverse complement strand
AATAGCGAGAGGGGGATTCGAACCCTCGACACTGCGGGTATGAACCGCATGCTCTAGCCAACTGAGCTATCTCGCCATACGATATATAACCAACCTAAGTTGGAGTGGAAGTTATAGGGTTCGAACCTATGACCCTCTGCTTGTAAGGCAGATGCTCTCCCAGCTGAGCTAAACTTCCATTTGTCGGTTACTCTCGCAACCGACTTGATTAGTATACCTTGCAAATCTGTTTTTGTCAACTATTTTTTTACATTTTTTCCGGTGCGGAAAATCCCAGCACATGTATACAGGTTTCCAGTACATTTCTGGTCAGCACCAGCAGCGCAAGCAGTCCCTCCCGCTTCGCCGCGTCCTCTTCCCCGAGAATCTTCGTCTCATGGTAGAAATGGTTAAATGCGTTGGCAAGATCGTAAATATAGGCGCACACCTTATGAGGCGCTGTCTCCTCTGCAGCACCCTGCATCATGGCATTGAACTGCACCAGTTCCATCATCAACGCCTTCTCCGCATCACCCGACGCCACACGGAGCTGAAGCTCCTCAAGATTTCCGCCCTGCTCCTTATATTTTGCCAGAATCGACTTTATACGGACAATCGTATATAAAATGTAAGGGCCGGTATCTCCCTCGAAGGAAGTAAACCTGTCTACGTCAAAAATGTAATCCTTAGCTGCCTGATTGGAGAGATCGCCGTACAGCAGCGCGGAGATGGCAACAAGGTCTGCAGCCTGCCTTGCCTCCTCCTCTGACATTTCGCGTCCCTCTCTGATCTTGCGGTACATCTCGTCCTTCGTCTCCCGGATCAACGTCTCCAGACGCATCACACCGCCGTCTCTGGTCTTGAACGGCTTGCCGTCCTTACCGTTTACCGTGCCGAAGCCAATCCATCTCAGCTCCGTTTCAGGCTCCACGAGCTTCGTCTTTCTCGCACAGCGGAAAACCTGTTCAAAGTAGAGATCCTGCCTCTTATCCGTGAGATAAATAATCTCATCGGGATGATACAGCCGCATACGTTCCATGATCGTAGCAAGATCCGTCGTATTATACAGGGAAGCTCCGTCGGATTTCAGGATCATGCAGGGCGGTACCTCCTTGGTATCCGTCTCCTCCTTGACATCGACGACGAGCGCACCCTCGCTGATATAGGCATAGCCGCCCTTCTTCATATAGTCAACCATCTCGGGAATCAGGTCATGCACATCGCTCTCACCCTTCCAGAGATCAAATTCCACGTTCAGGCTGCTGTAATTTTTCTTCAGATCCGCCACGGAAACATTCAGTATCTGCTTCCAGAGCGCACGGTAGCCGCGCACACCGCTCTGAAGCTTGTAGGTCGCCTCCATCGCCTTTGCCTTGTACTCGGGATCTTCCTTGGACTTTGCACTGGACGCGGGATAAATCTCCTCAAGCTCTGAGATATTGAACGGCGCTTCCACCGGGTATTCTCCCTCATAACTTTCATCAAAATAGATCAGATCGGGCTTTCTTTCCTTCAAACCCATGATGACGAGACCCATCTGCAAGCCCCAGTCTCCCAGATGCACATCGCCGATGACCTCATGTCCGACATAGCGGTTGATACGCTTGATGCTCTCACCAATGACAGCCGAACGGAGATGCCCTACATGGAGCGGCTTTGCAACATTCGCTCCGCCGTAATCCACAATGATTTTCTTTGTCTTCGCGGGTTTTTCCAGTCCGAATTTAGGCTCCTTCGCCATGGTCTTAAGCTGCTCTAAGAGATACTCTTCGGATATCTTCAGGTTCAGGAAGCCCGGCGCTACCGCTGCCGCCTCCTTAAATGCCTCACTGTCCTTCAGCTTTTCCGCAACCTCGTTGGCGATCATGATCGGTGCCTTATGATACTGCTTTGCACCTGCCATAGCGCCGTTGCACTGATATTCACAGAGATCGGGACGGTTGGAAATCGTAACCTTTCCGAGCGCACTGTCATAGCCGGCAGCCTCAAATGCCCTTCCCATCTCTTCTGACAACAAATCCAAAATCTTCTTCATACTGAATCCTCATCTCTGCCTGTCTGTTCTCTGCGCCGCACACCGTCGCTCAGGTATAGACCTGTCCGTGCTGCGCAAATCATATTTTTAACTATACCTTACTTTTCCGGCACACGCAAGGAATTTCTACTGACTGTTACGGAATGTCATCTCCGCGAAAACGCACATCCGCAGTAATTCTGCCGGTACAGCTCATATTCCGCCGATAATTCGATCGACCTCTTATAGCCATTCCTTTTTTTGAAGTCAGACGGCAGCCAGCTGACTCCGTACTCCCCGGACAATGCCTGCCCGATCTCATTCAGCTTCACAGCATTCTTTAACGGACTGATGGTAAGCGTTGTACAGAAATAGTCGTAACCGCCCTCCTTCGCCCGCTTTGCCGTCTCCCGCAATCTTAAATCGAAGCACCGGAAGCATCTCTCGCCACCCTCCGGGCAGGCCTCAAAACCCTTAGCAATCTCATAAAAACGCTCCGGCTCATAATCTCCCTCAATAATTCTGATCGGGTATCCTTTTTCTTCCCTATTATATGCCTCGATCAGTCTCTTCTGCTCGGCGACCCTCTTCCGGTATTCCTCCGACGCAGAAATATTCGGGTTATAATAAAAGACCGTTATGCGGAAATACTTACAAAGATATTCCAGCACATAGCTGCTGCAGGGTGCGCAACAGCTGTGCAGAAACAAATCAGGTGCGGAATTTTCTCCCGCACCTGTCAATCCCTCTATTATCTTATCCAGTTCCCGCTGATAATTTACCTGATTCACAGACTCATCCTCCGTCTGGATCATTCTAACATGGCATGGACTTTTTTGCAAGCTGTCACAGCAGTTCAAACACCGCACCTCCGCGTGTCCTGCTGCTGTTCTCAATCCATACGCGGAAACTGCCGGGCTGGCTCGAAAAACTGCCATCCGCCCTGTGGAAACGCAGCATTTCCTCCGTGATCTCAAAGCGCACTCGGCGCCGCTCCCCGGGCTGTAAGGTAATCTGTTGGAATCCCTTCAGCTGCTTTACCGGTCTTACCCTGTCCGCCACAAGATCTCTGATATAAAGCTGAAACCGTCTCTGTTCCGGCAACAGTGCCCACATTCTCAAGCCATGCTGTGGCTCCCAGCACTTCCCCGTCAGTCAGCGTCTCCTTCTCCGCCTCCGGCTCTGAGAGAGAAAACTCCGTGTAGCTGAGTCCGTACCCAAACGGATACATCGGCTCATTCGGAACATCGAGATAGCCTGACACATAACCTCCCGGCATGTCATTCCTTCTCGGTCTGCCTGTTGTATAGGAATCATAGGACATCGGCAGCTGCCCGACGGAATAGGGCACGCACATCGGAAGCTTAGCGGACGGATTATACGTTCCCGTCAGAACGTCCATAATACCATGACCGCCCTCCGTTCCCGGAAACCATACCATCAGAACGGCATCGGACAATTCGCAGACCTCTTTCAGCACCAGCGGTCTGCCGCTGAAAATGACAGTGATGACCAGCTTTCCCTGCGCCGCCATATGCTTTAGCAGTTCCAGCTGCACCCTCGGCAGACTGAGATCTGTGCGGCTTGCAGCCTCGCCGCTCTGCGCCCTGTGTTCCCCGAGACAGAGCACAATTACCTCCGCCCCCTTCGCAGCATCCTCCGCCGCCTGACGGATGCTGACCTGATCTTCTCTTCTGCCGATGACCGCCCATGCGCTGTCCATATCCTCTTCCTCGATATAAGGACCGATAAATGCAATTTTTCCCGCCCGCAGGGGAAGTATGCCCTCCTCGTTCTTCAGGAGAACAATAGATTTCCTCACGGCTTCCCGGGCAAGCTCTCTGTGTTCCCCGCAGAGAATGACTGTCTTCTCCTGCTCTCCGTCTCCGTCCTTATGGGGATTTTCAAACAGACCGAGACGATTCTTCAGCCGCAGCACCCTCAGGACTGCCTCATCCACAAGCGCCTCCTCCTTAAAATAGGAGCCTGAGAGCTGTACAAGCTGTCCGATCTTTTCCTCCAGTGACATATCCCGCAATAGTTCTGCCAAATCCTTTTCCTGACAACACTGCTCCCTTTATTCAAAATTCAATCCGTATTTTCTCTGCATGGTTTCCAGTACTTTCGGATTCTCCAACTGTGCTATCTTGTCCTCATCTCCTCCGGCTGTCATTCTGAGAATCAAAGTCAGCAGCATACTTCTTCCCTCTGCTCTTCCTTCTGCCCTACCTTCTTCTCTGACGTCATCATCATGCAACAGCTCTTTCATGTACTCTGACCTCCATTCTTCGTTCTTCCGGGCTCTGCCTACCGCTTCCTCAATCTTGCGCGTCAATGCATTTTCGGCTCTCCCCGTCCTGATATAATCATACAACTCCTTCAAATGCTCCGGTACCTCTTCGGCGCTGCTGACACAGTTATAAAAAATCTTTTCCGTTCCATCCCGCAGACACAGCGCCTTATTCTCCTCGCAGCGGTTCTGAAAAGAATACTTCACATACCCAAGCCCAAAGGGATCAAACGTGCAGAGAAACAACACCTTTCCCTCCGGCAGCTCCCGGTAAGACTTTCCCTTGTCCAGATGATCCATATCCATCGCAGACTGGTAAAAACGGCTTCGCCTTGGCAACTCCAGCTTTTCCACTGCCTGATGATTCAGGTTCTGCATCTCCGCATCATAGACATGATTCTGATCTCTCGTATACACATCCAACCGGATCGGCTTGCCATCTGTGGTGTACCGGAATTGCCGCTCCGTCCGAACATCTTCCAGTTCTCCTATCGGATGCTCTAATAGGCACTCCAAGACCTCCCGGCAAAGCTCCTTATCCTCCATCACCTTGCCAAACATAAAATCATCCGCAATCGTCAGTTCCTCATACCTTTTTGCCATTCGTACTCTCCTCCTCGCACTTTCCGCAGGAGAATATACTGGCATAAAATTAAGCTTCCGGTTCTCGCCATATCTTCCCCCGCTCTATGATTTTTATTGGGTAACTAAGCAGGGATCTCTCTGGACTCATAGACATCGGCTTGCGCCGGAATAGAAACTTGAAAATAGAAAATCTGCTTATGAGTAAAGGATAGCAAAGGATTATTTATTTGTCAACATAGAAAATGCCTGTCTCATAAAAAATAGGCTTCGCCTATTCAACTCCCCTGCCCCTCAATCTTGAGGGGTTGGGTTTTCTTTTGTTTCATTTTTCTGCATAATAGACATATGAATATCTTACAAAGAATCTTTACAGACTATTATGAAGAAATCAAATATACTCTTCATACCAGATCTTCTGAGATGGAAAATATTGAAAAATTGATCAACTGTGGTGATCCTTCTTTTGGCGGCGCTATGTATGGCTGCCCACTCTGTGGAAAACTTAAGTTCGTTCCTTTTCGCTGCCACAGCCGTTTCTGCCCCACTTGCGGTAACAAGTATTCTATGGATCGTACTACATCCATGTCTTTTAAACTGGTTAACGTCCAGCACAGACACTGTGTCTTCACGATTGATGAAAATCTACGTGATTTTTTCCTTCAGGACAGTTCTCTGCTTCATTGTCTTTTCCATTCTGTTGCCTGCGTTCTTTCCCGTATGTTCTTTAAAATGAATAAGTCCAACTTCACTCCCGGCTACATCATGGTTCTTCATACTTTTGGCAGGGATCTTAAATGGAATCCTCACATTCACTGTCTGACTTCCGAGGGCGGCTACAGCGATGACGGTTTTTGGCGCCATATCACACACTTTAATTATACATACCTCCGAAATGCTTTTCGTACTGCATTGCTTAACGAATTGGAATGCCGGCTTGGTTCCTCTTTCAAGAAAGTCAAAGCTTTATGTTATTCCGAACACAAACATGGCTTCTATGTTTATGCCAAGCCTAATAAATGTGATCCTAAAACCGTAGCGAAGTATATCGGCCGCTATCTCGGTCGCCCGGTTATAGCTACATCCCGAATTGATAAATATGACGGTGAGTTCGTTACCTTCCGTTACAATCGCCACGAAGACGAAAAGTATGTCGAAGAAACACTCCCTGCTATAGATTTCATAAAACGGTTAATCCGACACATCCCTGAAAAGCACTTTAAAATGATTCGATATGGCGGAATCTATGCCCGCCACCGTGAAATTGACAATCATCTGCATCGTGCTATAGCGAAAGAAAAACATCACGTTTTTCGTAGTTTCAATCAGTGGCGTACTGCTATTCTTTCTTCTTTTGGGTATGACCCCTTACAGTGTCCTGATTGCACGCATAAAATGGAGTTTCTTGAACTCTACTACAATCATCAGCGCGTTTCTCTTGAAGAACTTTACGAGAAAACAATGTCCAAATCTCGTGGGAAACGTTCCTCCGCATAAATTCTGATGATATAATCTCTCTGAAAGGAGATTTCCATTTATGAAACCTGATATCGAGGAACTGCGCAGAAAATACATTGAAAATCCCCCAGAAGGTATGACATCCAAGGACATTCGCCATATGAGCGAGGATGAACTTCTGGATATGGATTATTTCTTAAATGATGACGAACTTGATGACGATTTTGGTGAAGAAGGTTTCTACATCTTCTAAATCGACAACCGTTTATTTATCATGCCCGCATTTGTGCGGGCTATTTTCAATTCAACAGAACGCCAAAGACGGTCTTTCCTATAAAGTGAAAAAAGTACCCTGCCCGGGTACTTCATTCCATTATTGATACTCATATACAAAATCCCGGAACAAGGCTGAACCTCCGACCTTCTTCGTCGAATAGATGCTGAGACCGCAGCGGCAGCCCGAAAAATGATCCAGGCCGAAATATAATTTGTGCCCCTCTCCCGCCTTTTTCCATTTTACATCGCAAAGATCCTCACTGTAGAAAAATTCTGCTGTATCCCTACCCTTTTCAAAATCCGTCTCCATCCGAAGCCGGACGACCGGTGAGGCAAGATGTATCTTCTCCTTCACGATTCCCGGCATGTAATCCGCAACCGTGGTATTCCGGTTCTTCTCCGTATTCTCTCTCTCGATGACGACGAGATAATACTGCTTCAGCTCCATTGTCACGGCAAGCAGCCCGTAACAGCCCTGTAGCGCACAGAGACCCGCCACATCTCCCTCATTCAGCCCTGCGGCATCGACCGTGACTTCCACACTGCTCTTCGGGAAAAACATTCTCTGCGTCAGCGTATTTACCGCCTGCGTGACATTCGTGCACAGCTTCCCCGTCTCAATGCGCAGTCCGCCTTCCTCTGCAATCCCCCAGAGTGCCGGATTCGGCTCATGATTCCACTGCCACTGCGGTTTCAGACGGTAAATGTCCTCTTCCGGCACCGGTGCGAAATCGTCTGAGGTATAGAGTGGTTCGTACTCATAATACGGTCTGTTGCTGACATTCTCCACAACCAACGGTGCTTTCTTCTCACTGCCGAAAACAGGATAGCCGTCCTTCCATTCAACCGGAACCAGAACGGAAGCCCTGCCCGCGGCAAGTCTGTCCTGCATCATCACCGAAAACCATCGACCGTCATTCGTCTCGACTAAGCCCCCTTGGGAAATACCGCTGTTAAAATATCCCATGTCATCATCCAGCACCGTCCTGCCCTGAAATTCGCCGTCCAGACTGTCGCCCGCAAAGCACAGTTGTATCCTCCTCTGCGTTCCCGTCTTCGGCCAACGGACAACCAGCAGATAATACCTTCCGTTTATCTTATAGAAGTGCGAGCCCTCATATCCGAGCCAGACATCCCCCTGCTCCGTGAGCAGCTTCCGCGCAAAGCCTCCCGGCATCAGACCGCTCAGATCCGGGAGCATCTCACGGATAAAGATTTCATTATGTCCGAATATCAGATACACCCTGTCGTCATCATCAAAGAAGAGCGAGCCGTGATGAAAATAGAAGTCAATGCACTGGCTCTCCCACGATCCTTCCACACTCTCCGCGGAATAAAAATAGGTCTTGCAGGTCTCCTTCGCCGCGAAGCTGACATAAAAGCGCCCTTTATAATACCGGATGGAGCCAGCCCACATGCCATAGCCGTAGTTGCTGCGCTCGTTCGTCATCCGCGCCTCCTCCGTTCCTTCAAAGGTCTCGAATACATAGCTGGCGATCTCCCAATGGATCAGATCATAGGAGCGAAGTATGACCGCTCCCGGCAGGAAATGCAGGGTGGCGCAGAGCATATAGTACACATCCCCGACCCTGATCACATCCGGGTTGGGATAATCTGCTTTGATAATTGGATTTGAATTTTTTACAATAGTTCCTTCAGCCTTCTTCATAGCTGGATCCGTCCTTTCCCTTGCTTCTCGTCAGGCCTCCGGCTTTGAAATTACTACTTTCCCGTCCTGTATACTGATACTTACCTTATTGTCATCCAGTTCCAGCCCGGAGAGCAGCTCGGCAGGAATCTGTACTCTCCCGACCTTGTCGACAATGGCATATTCCTCCTGCGTCTCCTCCGCACGCCAGTCGATATTGCTCTCCTGTAGCCGGTCGGCATATGCCTCCTTCAGGACGCGCTCGCTGCTGATCTTGCCGTCCCGGATCGCCACAACTCTCTTCACCTTCTTGGAGAGCGCGACATCATGCGTGACAATCAGGATCGTCTGACCGTTCCTGTTCAGCTCGGTAAAAACATCAAAAATGTAGTTTGCAGTTTTCATATCTACACTTCCTGTCGGCTCGTCTGCCAGCAGCAGCTTCGGAGAATTTGCAAGCGCAATCGCAATCGCAATCCTCTGCTGTTCACCTCCGGACAGCATATTCATCCGGCTGTGCTTTTTCGCACTCATCCCGACCATCTCAAGGAGCTGCAGCGCCTTCTCCTTCTTTTTTCTGGTACCGGAAAGATTCATCGGCAGCATTACATTCTCCAGTACCGACAGATAGGGTACCAGATTCCTGCCGTTATTCTGCCAGACGAAACCGACCGTCTCTCTCTTATAACGCACAAGCTCCTTTTCCGTCATGGTAAAAAGGTTGCTGCCCGCCACAAAGAGCGATCCTGCACTTGGCCGATCCAGCCCGCCTATCATATTCAGAAAGGTCGACTTACCACTTCCGCTGTTACCGATGATGGCGGTCAGTTCCCCTGTATCCACCTGCAGATCCAGCCCCTGAAGCGCAAGCACCTCCGTCTGTTTGGTTTTATAGATTTTTACCAGGCCTTCCGCCCGTATCATTGCGTCCGGCATCTGTCACTCTCCTTCTGCGGTTCTTATGACGCGCTCTCCATTTTCGAGTTCAATAATCATATCTCCGGCATCCATCAGTCCGACATCATGTGTTGTCATGAGAATGGATATTCCTTCCTTTCTCGTCATATCATGAAAGAGCTTTGTCACCTGTGCTGCCATCGCACTGTCAAGCTCTGCCGTCGGTTCATCAGCCAGAATCAGCTTCGGACTGTGTGCTATCGCCCTTGCAATGGCCACTCTCTGCTGCTCACCTCCGGACATCTCCGCCGGCATATGATGGATACGGCTTCCCAGTCCCACAAGCTTCAGGCATTCCTCCACACGCCTGTCGCGCTCCCTGCCAGCCCTGATTCCTGCCATGCGCATGGAAAACTCAACATTCTGAAAGGCATTCATCGTCGGGATCAGTGATACCGCCTGGAAAACAAAGCCCATATCTCTTCTGCGCAGGTTCTCCCGCTCCTTGTCCGACATCCCTTTCACAGCTCTGCCGTCGATCCATACCTCTCCTGCCGAAGGATTATCCAGCGTTCCGATGATGTTCATAAGCGTTGTCTTACCTGAACCGGAACGCCCCTTCAATATCGTCAGACTGCCCTTCGGAATTTCCGCATTAATTTTTTTCAGTGCCTGGAACTGCCCTCCCGGCACCTGAAATATCCGATCGACATCCTTTACCTGAATCACAAAATTATTCTCCATTATTCTTCACCCAGCTTCAGCGCCTTTGTCACATTCATTTTAAACAACAACAGAATCAGTGTCGCAAGACATACCAGCATCACACAGGCAATCACACTGTACAGCCTCAGCATATCCGACGCATTTACAACCAGCTCCATAGGCAGCACCTGATTTGCCGCGGCGTATGCCCGCTGCAGCATCGGCACGAACATCACTGATGTCAGCCGTCCGATTCCGATACCTGCGATAACAGACAGCACACCTGAAAAAAGCTGCTCGTTCAACAGCATATGAATCAGCTCACCCTTATGCATTCCGCAAGCCCTCAATACACCGAAAATCATTTCTCTGGAGCGTATCGACATAATCCAGTAAATCAGATAGCCGACTGCACACAGCAGAATCGTCACGACAAAGCCCATCGTAAGGACACCATTCGTTCCCTGTAACAGCGGATCCTCTATTGCATCCTCCACATCACTCGTCCGATCCACGAACTTCTTGAGTCTGACATCATTCTTATCTATCCAATCGTACACAACCTTCGTATCCGCATCCGGCTTCAGACTGATCCAGACTTCATAGGGCTGTGTTCCCCACTTCTGCTGCAACAGATTATAATGCGCCACAAGAAGATACTGGTCTTCCGTGTATGCGGTGCCGTCAGGGTTGAGATCCGTAACTGTCGGGGCATAGCCGGGCCAGTAGTCAAAGAAATCCACGATCTTCCCGGTGGCGCTCATTCCCTTGTTATTATAATATGTAATGGAATCTCCAATCTCGTACCCAAGCTTACTGCGGAAATTCTCTGATACCAGTATTCCATTCTGCACCACTGCAAGCTCATTCAGATAGTCATAGTAAGGATGCCCCATGAGTCCGGTAGGTACCCATGTTACCATGCCGAAATTCTTCGTATGAATGCCCATGAGCACAATGGACTGTCTGGATGTCTTTCCCGTTCCGAGATATGCCTTTTCGTCGTAGATCACCTTAGTATAGTTCTCAGCACAGCTTAAGTCCGCATATTTACTGTAATCTGGCTCAAGATAACTGCCCGTCGCCGCACCGTTCGTATCCGTTATCTCTGTCCAGACCTCCCGCACGATCACATCCGCTCCGTCCAGATATTCTACGTTATCCCTTGCATTCTGTAAAATCGTCCGGGCCACAGTTGCATGATACATGCCAAGTGAAATGGTCATGATGAGAAAGAGCATGATAAATTGCTGTTTCCTGCCATTTTTAATTATCTCCATAAAGGACGCATAGCTTGCCGGGCTCCAACGCTTCTTTCCGATCAGATAAATCAGCTGGACAAAAAGAGGCTGAAGTCTGAGGAAGAGCAGTCCCAGTCCCACAATAAACAATGATGAACTGACATAGAGAAGCGGATCCAGCGCTTCTCCCGAGAGCACACTCTCTGCCAGACTGTCCGCACTTTTCCGAAAGCTGTAATACCCATACAGAGAAAGACCGAGCAATATGACATCCAGAAAAATCTTTTCCCACCAGCTCTTCTTTTTCAGCGCCTTCTGCTGTTTCAGCTTGACGATTGTGACCCGGCTATGCCGGATTGCGGGCAGGGTCATAATGAGCAATGTAGCGAGCACGGAGGCTCCCGCATAGATCCATACCTGCGGAGTGAAGGTCAGGGCAAGCGTCCGGCTGCTGTCAAATTCCAGAAAGCTCTTCGCCGAACCGAGGATCTGGCTGAACACGGCTCCGAGAGCAATGCCCAGAATTCCCCCGACAAACGCCAGAAACATACTCTGATAAAGATAAAGTCTGAAAATCTGTCCTCCCGAGCTGCCACGGCTCTTTATGACAGAGATTTCATTCCGCTCCATCTCATACATCTGTCCGGAAATCATGAACAGAAAAGCACCCAGCATAATCAGTACCGGTATCTGGAGAATCGTCAGCGTTGCCTGTATCCTGCCTTGCTTCCGCAGATAGGTCGACAGGGTATCCTTATACAACGGTTTCTCTATAACTCCCTTATAGGCGCTCTCGTCCGTATAATACTTTGTCTTTTCCAACAGCTTCTCCACCTGTGAAGCGGTCAGATCCGAATACTCAAACAAGGTGTAATAGTTGCAGTTCATCGTATATTTCTGCGCATTATCCCCCGTGAACATCTGCCGGTATAAATCCATGTCCATCAGACAGACATTGTCCATCAGATCCGGGTTCAGCTGCCAGTAAAAATCGCTGTTGTCCCCTGCCCGGAATATTCCCTTGATATAGAGGCGGATCTCTCCTCCCTCAGCATCCTTCAGATTATCCAGCCTGATCGTTTCCCCGACCAGCAGATTCAGACCAACCAGTGCGCTCTGGCTGACCACAACCTCGATGCTTCCATCCTCCGTGAGTCCGCTCTCCGAGAACATTTCCCCGCTGATCAGCTCTGCATGCTCCTGCAGCCCTGACAACGCACCAATTCTCACCGGAATCTCACCGACATCCGTTCTGTTCATGGTTGAATGTGCATCCTGCTTATACATGAGGTAATAGCTGATAACCTGTCTCTGAGTGACACCAAGATCGTTGCATATCCCTCTGTTCAGCTCCTCCAGACGGCTGATCGTCTTCCCACCGGCCTCTTTCTTAGAGACTACCGACATCTCAAGCTTTGCCGGCCACTCACCAGTATCTGCCAGCGCGTTCTGAAACTCATCACGCAGCATCCTGTCATACGCAGCAGTCTGATAAAGCGGAAAACTCACCACTGTGGCAATCAACAATACACTTCCCAGAAGCAGACACAGATTCATCCACTTCTTTGACATTAATTTTTCCAGCATTATTCTAAGCATATTTCCATTCCCTCCGACAGTCCCTCTACCACCCAGTAATTTGAGAGGTCGGATCCGCCTGCAATAAAGCTCTGATAAAAAGCTTTGCCATCCTGGTTCTTAACCTTGACATAGGTACAGCCATTCTTTTCCTTCACAGCCTTCTTGGGTACAAGTAGCACTCCCCTCATGGACCGGATCTGCACGGTCACCTTGAAACGGCTGCGGTTCCACCATCCGTCGAACTCCTGCGAGCTGCCTGCCATCTCCCCGATATCCTCCGGTGAAACCTGTATGAGTGCATAATCCGAAGGAATTGTAGCGCTCACCGCCATCTTATTCTGGGTGACAACCTCTCCATGCCCTGTCTTATCCTGTCCCTCCTGCCCTTTATAGGTAATCGTCGCCTGATTTCCAAAGGCAAGCTGACCATTCTGATCTTCGACAATGATATAGCTGCGCGTCTCGTCCGCAACCTGGAACAGCCGCGCCCCCGGCTGCACCAGATCCTCCGCCTCGAAGGAAACCACCTCCGTGACAATGCCGCTGATCGGAGACCTGATCTCTGTGACAGCGAAATCGTTCTTCATATCCGTAATCAGCTCCTCAAGCTCACGGATTGTCTCCTCCTTCGCCTTTATCGCCTTCTCATCCCTTTCACTTTCAGCAAGCTTAGCCTGTTCCGCCATAAATACATTCAGACGCTCCTGCTCACGCTGAAGCTTTCTCTCATTCCGCTCAAGCTCCACTTCATCCGCCACAACCCTGACCCGGGCAAGGACTTCACCCTTCTGGACCTGCTGGTACTGCCGCACAAGCCGTTCCGTATAATAGACCGTTCCGTAGGTCAGATCATTCTTCACAACCTCCGTCGAGGGATAGTACAGATAGCCGGTTCCGCTGAACTCATGCCCGACACTTCCCTGTTTTACAACCGCCGTATCGTCTGAAGCCGTGATTGCGGATTCTGTCAGAATCTTATCCCCCGCTGACAGCCCGGAGATGATTTCCGTATACATGCCGTCACTCATGCCTGTCTTCACAGGGGTATAGACAGCCTCCTCATTCTGCAGGACATAGACATAGCTCGTCGTATCGTCCTTGTTGATCGCATCCTTCGGAACAGTAAGTACATCCTTTGCGGTCTTCTTCACAATCACGATTACCGCATAGCTCCCCTGACTGATTTCCTCCTCTCCTGTCTCGACATAAAAGGTTGAATATACAGCTCCATTCTGCTCCTGCAGTCTCTGATACTCTTCTGTCTCCAGCACCTGATATTCCACCTCATAGCGCTTTCCATCCACAAGAGCGTAAACATCTTCCGCCTTTGTAACCGTGCTTCTGCTGATATACTCACAGCGAAGCTGTTTTTTTTCCGGTTCACATACCGACACAATACTTTGTCCGGTACTGATCCAGTCCCCGTTCAGATAATACTGCACTGCGGAAACCACTCCGCCCGCTGTCGTCGTCAGCGTCAGCGCCTTCCTGTCCTGCCGCAGATACTCCAGCTGTGCAAGATTGTAAGCATGATCCAGCTCGTAAAGCTCTGTCCTCTCCTTGATCGCCTCCTCAAGCTCCATGACACTCTGCTCTGCGATATGGTACAGTGCGTTAAACTTTGTATACTGCTCCTGCCACTGCTGGTATGCCTCTGTCTCCTCCTGTTTGCCGGTTTCCTCATTTATCCGGTATTGCTCCGGCTTGCTCTCCTCAAGGCTCTTCACGACATTGCCGTTGTCCGTCCTTGCCCTCTTACTCTCGGCAAGGGTTTCCTGCTGCTCCGTCAGAAACTCCTGATAGCTTTCCTCCATATCAGCTATCTTCTTTTCCATGTTCTCAATACTTTTGTCAATTGCTTCCGTATTGCCATGCAGCAGCCTCTGTCCCTTTTTTACTGTCTCGCCGGGAAATGCATCATACTCTTCAAAGCTCATGGAACGCTCTGCTTCATATTCCTTCACCTCAGGACACACCATTGCAGAATATACCGTTGCATCATACAGGGTTCTCACTGCCGCTTCCTCGTAATTCTGTGCCACACCTACGGGCTCCAGCAGCTCCGGTATCTCCCCGGAAACTGCCTGCGCTCCCTGCCCGCAGCCGCTGAACGACAGAGCCAGTCCCAGAGAGAGCACCACTGAAATTATTTTCTTTCCTCTGATCACCATCTTCGAATAACCTTCTCTCCTTCTTCAAGACCACTCAGGATCTCGACCATGTCGTCTCCGTGTAAACCTGTTTTCACCCATCTGACCTGTCTCTGACCGTCCTGATCCAGCACATAGACATACTCTTCCCCATCCGCACTGTTTATCGCGCTGACCGGTACTCTGAGCACCTGTTCCTTACAGTCAGTCACAATCTGGATCGTTCCCGAAGCGCCTACCTCGATTCCGGTCTCATAGGAGCCGTCAAACACAGAGAAATACTGCTCCTCCCCCCACTTATCCATATGGGTAGGCATCAGCACATATTCGCCTGCCGTCTTTCCGCTGGAGAGCGTCATAGTCACCGTCTCTCCCTCATGAAAGTAGCCCGCAAGCTCCGGCACCGAGGTTGCAAAGAGACACTCCTCGGTATCCACAATTGTCATAATCGTCTCATCTCTCTGTGAGGTTTTTCCCTCAAGATTCTCTTCCAGACGGTAAACTACGCCGTTCATCGACGCATATACCTTACTGTCCTTCTGCTCCCTGACAAGGCTGTCGAGCTTCCTCTGATCCAGTTCAATGGCATCGTTGTAATCCTCACGCAGATATCTGTAATTCTGCTGTATCGTCTCTACGGATTTCTTGACACTCTCGTCCGTCCCCCATCCCTTATAGAGATAATTGACCCACGCAGCCGATATTTCATAGGACTCATTTGTATCCGCATAACCCAGCAGAAGGCTGTTGCGCTCTATCTGATATTCCAGCGTCTCAATCTGCCTGTCCAGATCTCCCCCGGAAAGTTCGGCGAGCAGGTCACCCTTTTTCACGCTGTCCCCTTCCTTGACATATACCTTCTCAATCAATTTACCGCTTATGGAAAAGCTGACCTCCTGCTCAGCCATCTGACTGTAGGTTGCTTTCACCTTCTCGACCTTACTTACGTCACCGATATCGACCACTGCAAACTGATAAGCTGTTCCCTCCGTCTCCGGCTCATATACAACAATACTCTCTTCCTGCGTCTGCCCTCCGCAGCCCGTCAGACCTGCTAAACATGCGCTTAACAGACAGGCAGCATATTTTCCCCATTTATGGCGTTTCCTCTTCACCATCTGTCGACCTCTCTAACCCTTTTTTATTTTCACCTGTTCCCAGGCTGATCTACCTTCTGACTGTCTGTACACTTTTAAACTGCTCAAACAATCTATCGATCTTTCCTCTGATAAAATCTCTGCAGTCATCCTTCACCAGAAAGTAGAGACAGGACTCCTTCGCATACTCTACCGGCATACCGCGGCCTGCTATTTTAAAGTTGACAAACCCCTTGTCTATGTAATCCCCGATCTCCTCATTAGAAATAAAAGCCTGTCGTTTCATGCATTCCTTAAAGCTTCTCTGCTGTGTCTTGTTCGGACAGGGAAACGCGGTATTCACATCAAATTCCAGCTGCATCTGCGACTGCTGTCTGTAATGCTCCGCCCTGTAAGCACAGCCCGGATAACAGACCTCATTCACCAGAAGCTCGATCCGCCCCGCATAGGGCCCCAGCTTTTTCAGCGCCTCCTCATTATGATTCAGATCATAGTCCAGCACAACAAGGAAATAATCCTTCTGCAGCTCCTCCAGTACGCCATCTACGCCGGTGATGCGTTTTGTCGTCGAGGAAATCAGCTTAAAATCCGGGTATTCCCTCCGTATGTACTCCTCCAGAACCGGCGTGTTTACCAGTACCTGATTCAATCCGTTATCAGCCATGCGCATGATCAGATTGCAGTAGGTGTCCTGCAGATGCTTCTCCTCGATCAGCGAATTCGTCCATGTAAATCGAACCGGAATACCTCTGCTGTTATAAATTTTCAAAATATTCTCAATATCATTTTTTCCCGTGATGCCGAAGACGGCTCTCCCGCCGTTCCAGATCGCTCCGGGAAAGGTTCCGTACACGGAGCCGATCCGGTAGCCATCCCTGAATTTCTCGGGATAATCCTTCATGAGATTGATGATCACCTGATTTAACAGTCTGAAATAACAAAAACCGGGCAGATGCCAGTATACTTCCTTTGCCGCCATAACGTCTAACTCCTCCCTATGTCTCCGGCACCCATTTTCTGGGTCTTGGGTGATTTACGGTAATAACCTTATTCGCTGCAAGGTTATTCAGAAGCAGGATTCTCGCCTGTCCCTGATATTCCGGTCGGACCAGATAGTGACAGTAGGTTTCGACCAGAGAGAAGAGATTGGCTGTCCTTCCTTCGATCTTGAAATTGCTGAAGCCCATCGGCACATATTTCTCCCAGATCGCCTCCGGTGAAATATAAGTGCAGTAATTCTGAATCGTATGAATACAGTTTTTCTCTCCGTATTCACAATACCACTTCTCCAAAGGTATCTGCTTATCTGCGGGAAGCTTTCGGTTTTTTAACATAATGCGCTGGTTCCTGGCAATATTTTTGTAGTGCTCGCCTCTTCTGGGACAGTCCGGTATGCAGACAGCATTGACAAGTATTTCGCACCGCTCCTTATCCTCTATCTTATCCAGTTCTTCAAACCGATTGTTGAAATTGTAGTCAAGTACAACCAGATGATAATCCTTCTTCAGCTCTTCGTTGACGAGCCTGATATCCCTGATTTCCTTACAGGTAGAACTGTTCAGTCTGTAGCCCGGATAATTCTCCCTGATATACCTTTCGAGAACAGGTGAAAAGACAATGACCCCGTTCATACCATTGTCTGCAATCTGCATACAGAAGTTGCAGTAAGGATCCTTGCAATCCTCCTCATTCAGCAGCATATTGGTATAGGTATACCGCACGGGAATTCCCTTCGCATTAATGTTTTTGACAACGTTCCGCACATAATCAGCATCGCATTGGTCGTAGTTGGAGGGTCTGCCACCGTTCCAGAGGGATGCCGGAAATTCGCCGAAGAAAGACGCGATCTGAATGCCCTCCCGGAAAAATTCAGGCTTCTGCTCCATCAGACTCAAAATCAGCATATTTAACGGGTAATTCTGCCGCAGGCCCGGCAAATGAAATTTTACTTCCATTTTACACACTCTCCATTCTTTAGATGATCCTTTATTCTCACATCCAGTATTTCTTCATCTATAATTCCGAAATGTCGATCCGTTTTTATTCAAAAAGGGATGATGCCCGGAAAACACCACCCCTTCTATGATTATAAAAACAATTGATTGTAAGATGCCTTACTGTGCATTTGCCTCTGCAATATAAGACTTCCATGTCTCAGCGATTGCTTCTACACACTCAGAAACAGGTGTGCTGCCAAGCTTCCATGTAAGATCCTCACCTAACTTCAGGTTCGGAATAAGTCCATCATAGGTAACCATACCGTTGGATACCATTCTGGTCAGTGTCAGATCAACAGACTCGGTATCGCGGAACTTTGCATAGTAGCCGGCTCTCCAAGCGGGATAATCTTCATATCCGGGAGTAGGATCGGTGATTACGTTAAATGCAAATGCGATCTTCTCAGCCTTGTCAGCGTCGTAGCATGCAGGAATTGCATACGGGTTGTCAGAGTAGCAGTTGGTGTAATCGGTTGCGTTAGGTCCCATCGGGAAGCATACGAAGCCGTAATCATCAGCCATCTCAGCCCAAGGAGAGCCAGAACCGGGAGCGCCTGCACAATATGCCTGCTCGATACAGAATACAATTTCACCGTTTACAAACGCGCCATTGTAGTAATCCCATGCCGGAGCCTCGCCGTTCTCGTCCAGTGTCTTTGTGTAGGTCTGAACCATCTTTACGCCCCACTCAAGACCTGCAAGAGTCTCCTCGTCCTCAAGACGATAGGTATACTTGCCGTTCTCCATGCCGACATACTCGCCGCCGTTAGAGAATACAGCTGCATTGTACAGAACAGAATCGTTCATGTCCATTGCGTAGATATCAATGGTACCGTCACTGTCGATATCTCTCTGCACCTTTGCGCAGAGCTCTTCGAACTTATCCCATGTCCACTCCATGTTCTCCTGAAGATCATAGAGCTCCTCAGGATCAATACCTGCCTCGGAGAGCAGTCTCTTATTAAAGAATACACCGGTACGGGGTTCCGGATCATAGGGAGACATACAATAGATGGAATCACCCTTGGACATCAGCTCATGCACGCCGCTCTTCCACTTATCCTCGGAGAAGTCAAAGGACTTCAGGGTTGCAAGGTCATACATCAGACCCTGACCCATAGCGGAGGTGATAGCAGCATCCTGACGCAGAGCGAATATATAGTTGTTCTCGTCGCCGCCGGTGGTTACATAGTCTACGAAATCCTGAGGAGCAGATCCCCAGTCAGAGATGGACTCTCTTCTGATCTTGAAGTTATAGGTCTCCTGCGCCCAATCCATGTACTCCTTGGTCGCCTCGCCGTAATCATTCTCTGTAATATCGAAACCGTCTGTGCCATTGTCCTTGTTGGACCACCAGTCGCGGATCACGATCTCCATGCCGCCCAGATCGTAAACGTTTCCGTTCTCGTCTGTCAGAATGGGATACGGATTGACATCCTCTTCTACAGAAGACGCCTCTGTGGACTCTGTAGAAGAGCTTTCAGCTACTGAAGATTCAGTGCTGCTCTCTGCGGAAGAAGCTCCCGCATCCTCGCTTCCACAGCCAGCCATGCTCATTGCCATCACGGTTGCCAGAGAAGCTGCCATCAGTTTTCTAAACATTTCTCTTTTCATTTTTCATCCTCCTTAAATTTATATAAATCCTTTTCCCAGCCGGAGAACAGTAATGCCTTTTCCGGGGTGTTCCCGGCGGGTACATTCGGATATATATACAATTACATCTTGATACCGGAGCTGCTTAAGCTCTCAACAAAGCCCTTCTGCGCGAAGAGGTAGATCAATAAAAGCGGAACAATCAGCATCAACGTACCTGTCGAAAGAATACAGTTGGAATAACCGACAGACCCCGTAGACGAGGTTCCCGTAATTCGCTGGATGTATACCGACAATCTGTCCACCAGCATTGCAATCTGGGTACTGATCAGTTCGATATTTCCAAGGAACATCTTGGAGTAAAAGCTGTCCGTCCACTGCCAGACAAACGAAAACAGGAAACAGGAGGTCAGGATCGGTGTTGCATCCGGCAGCATGATACGCACAAAGGTCATCAGCGTGCCACAGCCGTCCACATAGGCGGCCTCCTCCAGCTCCTTCGGAATGTTCCGGAAGAACTGACGGATCATATAGATATATAATCCATTCTTCAAGCCCATACAGCCCGCACTCATCAGATAATACGGAAGGGAAGATCCCCTGAGGTTGATCGCACTTCCCGTTGTCAGCTCAAAGATACCAAATATATCGAAAAATTTAAAGTGCAGATGCAGGGACGAAGAAATCAGCTGCGGCGGTATAATGATGACCATCAGTACACAGGCAAACCAGAACTTCTTCAACGGGAATTCAAATCTTGCAAAGCCATAGCCCACCAGTGTACAAACCGAAATCTGCAGGATTGCAATTGTTAATGATACAATGATCGTATTTGTCAACGACTTCCCGTAGTCCATCAGCTGGGCTGCAAGAATGTAATTCTTCGTCGTAAAGTGCTCCGGAATCGCAATGACCGTCGGACTGTAGATGTCCTGCTCCTCCATGAAGCTGACAGATATCTTATCCAGAATCGGCTGCAGGATCATGAAGCACATACCGAACAGCAGGATGAATCTGCAGATGCTGACCGCGTACTTCATAATGGTCTTTTTCAGAAGATAACCGCCGGATTTCCGGTTTCTCTCCCAGAAGGTACTATCTCCATGTACTTTTACCCTTTTAGTCATAATAGTAAACCCCCCTTGAAATGAACAATGCTGTAATACCGATGAACGCTATGACAATCAGGAAGTATACCCATGACATTGCGGAAGCATAGCCATAATACAGCTGTACCGTCATTACCTCTGTAATTTTCTTGATCACCTCATTGTCCGATCTCATACAGAAATCAACAACCGTATAAATCCAGTTTACAAGGAACAGTGAGCTGATCATGGGGAATGTAATCTTCCACAGACTCTCCCACTTTGTACAGCCCTCTATGTCAGCCGCCTCGTACATACTCGAAGAAATCGTCTGTAATCCGGATAAGAAGATAATGATCTGGATTCCCGAGGAAATTGCAATGTCATAAATATTGTCAATAATATCAAACACTATCTTAAAGGCTCTTGAACCGACTCCAGCGGTCTCCAGAATAGTCTTGATCGCGCCTGTGATACTGACTGTCGGTGTACTCTCCTCCACTGCCGCCTGAATACTTGCCATCAGTGCATTGTCTGTCTCCAGACCTAAGATAACACCCGAGGAAAGAATTACCGGCAGGAAGAAAATTGCCCTTACAAAAGCTCTTCCCTTGAACTTCTGGTTCAGAATCAGCGCAACAAAGAAGCTGAATACCATAATTGCCAGAGAATCCACCACCATCCGTCCTAGTTCCTCTACCAGCAGACGGTTAAATTTGGGATCAACGGTGAATGCCTTAACATAGTTCCCAATGCCGATCCAGTTCATCTCAAAGGTTGCCGATCCAAGCTGCACATCACAAAAGCTCATATACAGCGACTGGAAAAACGGCTTTACCATAAATATCAGGAATCCCAGGATAAAGGGCATAATAAACAGATATCCGGCTATCGCCTTACGTTTTTGAAGACCCGCTAACTTATTCTTCTGTTTCTTCATCATCATTACCCTTTCTACTTATTTCACTACCAGATAGTCTCTGGCGGGAACCCGGTGTCCGTCCACTTCCGCATCGTTATAGCTATAATTTACATAGACCCTTGTACCATCCTCATACACCGTACACTTCAATTCCTCAGAAAAACTGATGTGATCCGTCATGTGCTGGTTGAACGTATGACCAAGCTCTTCATTATATCTGCTGTAAATGCTAACGATTCTGTCATGCCATGCGCTGTACTCCGCGCCGAAGTACTGTGTATACAGAGTTTTCTGTAAGGCAAAGGGACTTTCGTTCATTACCGTAAAGTACAGTCCGGCTCCATATTCAGCAGAACGGAGCAGCTCCTCCTGTGTCTCACCGGTAAGGTTTAGTGCTTCTCCCGTATAATCGACATAGCCGTGAAGCGCCAGCTGATAGAAAGGAACAAAGGTATCAATGATGGAATATTCACTGCCGTTTAAGTCCACTCCGGTGACAATATCTGCATACACAATCGCATAATCATTTCCCATACGGGTCATGATTCCCATGCCGCTGTCCTTGATCTCCTTAAGCTTCTGTGCCTGCATCTCCATCGCCTGCTGTCTGGAAACAGTATTCTTGCGGTAGAAATCGGAAGAAAGGATATAGCCGGTGTCATTCAGCGAAATGTTCGCGCCAAACTTTTCCGCACCCTTTACCAGATTGTCTGTCATCTCCATGATCTTGTCTGCATGAAGCAGATAATAAGGATCCTGACTGTCACGCTGTGCATAAGTAATTGTGCTGTAGTCATACAGCTCTGCCTTTTCCTTGCTGATAAATCTTGCCGCATCTGTGAAAACCCAAAAGCCATTCAATAAATTACTGTTCTGTGCATAATGCGTGATACCGTCCAGATACACTCCGACCCCAAGTGCCCCGGCATTCTTCACCATATTCTTAAGATCTGACCTGCTTCCCAGACAGGATATGGTTCTGGTTCTGCTCAGCATCTTCTGCTGTACACCACCGTTCATCCAGCCTGTGAGCTTTACACTCATATTCCTCAGTCCATCGTTATACAGCTCTGTGGTGATTGCCTCCGCCTCCTCATAGCTCGTCAGCTTTAAGGGTCTCGATACCGGCACACCGAGCACCTGCCTCACCTTGTCTACCGCTCCGACAATCTCCAGAGCTACCGGTGTCTCCGTATCGTCGCGCATCGCCATGTCCGCACCGTATTTGTCCTGCATATAGCCTCTGTAGACATTTGCCATATCAACATAGCTTCCAGAGTCGATAAAGCGGTATCTCTGTGTCAATGTCTCATCCGGCAGCTGCTGCAGATACATGAACATCGTTCCGTTTATAAGAGAGGACACGTCATACTGTTCTCTCTGGGCAATGCTGTAAAC
Source organism: uncultured Acetatifactor sp. (assembly GCA_934402375.1). GTDB lineage: Bacteria > Bacillota > Clostridia > Lachnospirales > Lachnospiraceae > Acetatifactor. The sequence continues at coordinate 27,263 of CAKRUB010000022.1, read as the reverse complement.
TACATTTACATAGTTGTAGCTGTTATATCTTCCACTGACATCTGCCTGTATCGATGCATACGGAACGCCCTCCTCCAGAATACAAAGGAACGAATTATCCTTCTCGGAAATACCGAAGGTATTAAAATAGGTTCTTGTTTCGTGTACTACCGATGTCCTGTTGAGGCACATATCCCAGCCGTAAACATTTGCATAATAGCTGTTCTGTGTGGTCTTACCGTTGTTGAAGTTAATCAACGCACCGCCGCCCTCCGGAATCATCAGATAACCTTCGTCATCCATTGTCCCCGCTCCAAAGTAGGGAAGAACAGTCAGGCTGTAGATCGGCTTATCCTCCTGATATTCCAGCTCGGACATCGGGACTTCAACCAGAAGATCATCTCCATCCAGACGATAGACGATGCTGACATTAAATACCGGTTTGTCCGTAGTCTTTTCTGAACTGTCGAGGCTCTTATCTTCCTCGTAATCCTCCGTCGTATAGCCCGCTGCCTCAAAAAAGCCTTCAAACTTCTGCTTCAGGCTGCCATTTGTCTTATCACGGAGTACATAAATCACCTCATCCGCAAGAATTGGATACTTCGCAAGTAATTCCTCTTTATTATCCTTCTTGCCGAGCTTATTGATATCATACTTCTTGTAATATTCCTTTATAAGCGTGGCATCATTGGCATCCATCTGGCTGAACCAGTATTCCAGCTTTTCCTCTGTCGTAATCGGCGGGATATAATACTCTCTCTCCACATCACCGATAGAATATTTCACCTTAACGTAATTCTCGCCTGTCTCTATGTCATACAGACCATTCTTAATGCCGTAATCGTAATTATTATACTCCGCATCAACACCGTTGACCGTACTCCACACAATAGACAGCGTTGACTGCAGACGTCCCCGTTCAGAAGCCTGCGCCAGTGGATCATTTGCGCCATCATCCGGATTTGACTTCCAGACCTTGCCAGTCTTCTTCGCAGTAACCGTAAACTGCGTTGTCAGGGGATCCATCTCAAATTTAATGGCATCGCTCTCCATGACAATTGCGTTTTCTTCACCCTCGTAACCGTTGAGCCGGATGATCTCTACAGGCTCCTCCTGATTCTGATAGGTCATGACAACGATAATACCTGCTAAAATCACCAGACAGATAATAATCGGAACAATCATGCTTTTCAGCTGTCTGATAACTGCCGCTTTCACTTTTCCTTTTCCGGCTGTTTTGTCCTTTTTCATAGCTTTTCCTTCCTGCTCTGTTGTCTATGTTGATTGCTGACAGACATTGCTATATTCGGAATAAAATCTCCCTGCCCAGCGAAATAAAATAGGATATTCCCTGTGATATCATGCTGAAGAATAAGAGCAGGATAAATATCATGACCAGCATGGCAAACAAGGTCGCAATCGTAAACAGGATGTTTTTTCCCATCTTGTATTCATGGATCTGCGACATTGCCGTCACAATCAGCAGAGCCACCCATACCAGTGATATGCCGCTGAGTACGGTATAAAACTCTCTCTCATCCACCGTCACAAAGTTGCTGAAAATAATCAGCGGAAGCTGAACCAGTGGATAAGGCACCAGTGCATAGCAGGTTGCCATATAGACCTGCCCGAGACGCCCCTTACCGTCAAACAACGTCGTCAGAGCCCAGTTGCCAACTACCCACAATGCCAACGGGAAGAGAATGCTGGCAATATACAAAAAGATATTGATTCCCTCCCAGTAAACATTCAGAAAGATAAAGCTCGTAAACTGAAGCTTCATGATCCTGACGAGAAGTGTCAGAATCAATATTGTATTTGCCGCTGCGATAGAACCGCGCTTCTCATGTGTCAGATCCCAGAACCCGTCCAGAGGATGCGTGATGCAGTACAGCGCAAATTTCAGCGTCGCAAGATAATGTACATATGTCTCTTTCTTTTTCAATGCTGCTATCATACCTGCCTCCATCTCTACGTTCTAAAAATGTCTGCGACATCAATCTCATGCTTTACCTGCTTGACCTTGCCAATTCCCATCGGCACAAGGAAAAGCACCAGAATCACAGCAATGATAATGCCGATATGGTCTTCCACCCATTCCTTACGATACTGCTTAAAGGCTTTGGAATAATTATCATCGTCATACTTCAGTTCAAAGTACTCCATGGCCTCTTTATATCTTTCCTGCCTCAGAAGGGATCGACCGATACCGATGTAAGCCAGATCATAATTGCCATTGATATCCATGACCTTCTGCCATGTCTCACCGGACTGCGTATAATTTCCCGCATCAAATTCATCGATTGCCTGATAGATCAGCGTTCCAAACTCTGTTGTTGTAAACAGTGTCACGCTGCAATCCAGCGAATCCAGAACAAGGAGATCATAACCCATGTGTTCAATCGCAGCAGGTCTGCGGAAATAGCCGTCCTCATTGCCGTTACCGCCGAATGCAAATACCAGACGCCCCTGGTCGTTATAGGCGAACAGTCTTCCGCGGTTCTTATCCAGCGCCACATAGACATCATTCTCGAAAGCCGTGATGTCAATCATCCAGGACGGACCGGAGTAACCGCCGCCACTTCCCCAGTAGAGATCACCGTATACAGGGTATTCGCCGTTTCTCACGAGAATATCATCTCCCAGAAGATTCAGCTTGCGGATCGCGTCAGCGTCACCGGAATCCAGATCCGCTTCCTCAACCTGACCTGTACATGCATAGATAAAGCCCTCATAGTCGATATAAATATTATCATACTCCGTGGGAACAAAGGATTCCATCTGAGCCCTCTGCTCCGCCGTCGCAAGTCGTTTCCATATGTAATCCGTCCAGTTGAAGGTAACCTTTGAGGCTCCGACAAAACCGGAAAAAGTGCCGTCCGCCTCATATTTGATCAATCCCTTGTTGATACCGGAGGCGATGCAGTATACACGTCCCGCTGTATCAACCGCGAGCTTTGTCGGCTGGAACACAAGATCGGAATTCAGGGTGGAATCCTCCGGCTTGTTAAACTCCAGAAGGTAGTTCAGATCTTCATCCACCTTCAGCACACGTCCGTTGTTGGTATCCGCAATGAAGATGTTGCCCTCCTCAGTCACCGCAATATCGCTCGGCGAGGCAAGTGTCTTCGTCTCCACGTTTCCACTGATTTCATCAATGATACGCACCAGCTCAAACTTTTCTCTTCCTGTCCTCTCCAGCTGCAATATACGGTTATTGCCGGTATCACAGATGTAGAGAGTGTTGTCCTTCACAAAGAGTCCCTGCGGATTCTTCATATTGACATCCAGCCCCAGATCCACGGAAGCAAAAACCCGCGTGACTGTATAGGCATCCGGCGAATCCTGAACATCTTCCCAGTAATCGTAATTATAGGTATAGGTTCTTTCTGTTGCGCAGGTCACCATCGAGGAACCCGCCAGTACTGCGGCGGCAAGGGACAGCGCGCCGACTCTTCTTATTATCTTTTTCATATGCCACCTCTGCACTGTTTAATCCTTCAAGCCGGAGCTTGCCATCGTTTCCAAAATCTGGCTCTCTGAGAACACGAATATCGCGATGGGAACGACCATGACCACAACCAGAACAGCTGCACCCTGACCGGTTCTTGCAATACCGCCGCTCTGGATCTGCTGCAGTGCATACACCAGTGTCTTCTTTTCCTCAGAATAGATATAGGTTGCCGCCTTGTTATTCCAGAGACCCTGAACCGAAAAGATAATCAGCGTCATCCATGCAGGCTTAACATTCGGCATAACAATTCCACTGAATACCTTCCATTCATTTGCACCGTCTATCTTTGCTGCCTCAATCAGCGAGGTCGGCAGTCCTTCCATGAACTGCTTCATCAGGAACAGTCCCATAGGAGAAGCAAAAGCAGGAATGATGATCGACCAATAGGTATCAATCCAGCCCAGTCCGTTTAAGATCAGGTAGTTCGGAATCGCCGTAACATATCCTGTAAACATCATCGCAACCGTGACAATTTTAAAGAATACCTGCCCACCCGGGAAATCATACTTTGCAAGCACAAATGCACCCATTGACGAGATAATCAGATGTCCGAAGGTTCCTACCGCTGTAATGAAAGTCGTATTGAACAGGTATCTGGAAAAGGTTACCCACGACTTTCCCATCGTCACAAACAGATCTGAAAAGTTATCCATCGTCGGATGCTGCGCCAGAATCTTGGGTGGGAACATGAACAGCTCATCCAACGGCTTTAATGCACTGCTGACAGCATAGATAATCGGGAATGCCATAACCAGCGCCACCAATGCCAGAAACAGGTACAGACAGATATCTCCTGCAATAGAGCGGTTCGGTTTTCTCCTCTTGATCAGTTTCTTGTGGTACGCTTTTTCGATGTTTTCTTGTTTTTTCTTCTTGCTCATATCAGGTTCCTACTCTTCTCAACAGACTTTGAATTGCTTTGTTACACAGAATCATCATCAGGAACAGAATCGTTGCAATCGCACACGCATAACCCATTTCAAATCTGGAATAACCATAGTCAAAAAGGTGGGTAACGATCGTCCGCGCCGCGTAATCCGTACTTGGATATCCGCACAGCGCCATGGTTACGTCGCACACACCAAACGCCTGGGTGATCGACATGACCGCGCCGAACATCAGCATCGGCTTCATATTTGGCAGGGTAATGTACCAGAGCTCCTGCCATCTGTTCTTGATACCGTCCATGTAGCCCGCTTCAAACTGTGACCGGTCAACTCCCTGCAGACCTGCCACAAAGGAGAGGAAGCCGGTGCCAAGACTCATCCAGAGAATAACCAGCATACAGATCGGCAGCATGTAAACCGGGTTAATAAACCAGAGAATCGGCGCATCAATGATACCAAGATTCATCAGGAATGCATTGACATAGCCGTAAGCATCTCCTCTGAAGAATACGGAGAAAATGACGTAACAGTTGCCAGCAATGGACGGGGCGTAGAAGACAACCACCGCCACGCTTCGCACCCACCTCGGAAGCTCGTTGATCAGCCACGCGAAGAGGAAAGACATAATGTATCCGAGGGGTCCCGTGATGACTGCAATCATCAGTGTATTTTTCACACCGATCAGGAATACATCATCCTCCAGCAAAAGGCTTATATAGTTCTGCAGACCAATAAACCTTGGAGTCTCCAGAATGTTGTAGTATGTAAAACTAAAGAAGATGGATACAACAACCGGTGCCACAAAAAAGAGCGTGAACAAAATTGCATAGGGTGCCAGAAATGCATAGCACATTTTGCTTCTCTTTGCCTTTTTCCATGCCACCTGCGCATTGTGTTTCCGCAGGGCAACATATTTGCGTAAATATTCTTTCATTTTTCACTCCCCTATTCTACCGGCAAGCCGAATTCGTTTCGTTTCTTGGTAATTTCATCGTTAATGGTAATAGAGTAGTCGATAATTGTCTCTCTGGTGTCATCCTTGTCGTTGATTACCTTCCGGATTGCGTTTGTAATGTGGCGACCCGTGTAATATCCTCCGGGAACCTCTCTGATGCCCACCGTCTGATTCCACTGTTCACTCAGGATTGCAATATCGTCCGCGCTCCATGACAGCTGTTCAAAGGCATCCTTATTCGCTGTCGCATATCTTGCAGAGGAACCGAGAAGCGCCTCGATCTCACGTCCGAATCTGACCTGCGTATCCGGCTGAGCCCACCACTTCATGAATTCCCACGAATTCTGTCTCAGGGCTTCGTCTTCCGTCTTAATCATCATCGTTGCACTTCCCGTGATGAAATCGGAGCGGTCTATATAGGTTTCACCGTTTTCATCCTGACGCTCTGTTCCCGGAATCAGGGTGAAGTCCCAGAGGCCTCTGATTTCCGGTGCGGATACGATCAGCGTATTGTAGGTCGAATATGCCGAAATACCGATTGGCATCTCGCCGGAACGGAACCGGCTGACAAAATCATAAACCGTAGGGAGTCCGTAGTCATTGAAGTATCTGACATAATCATCAAATGCCTTGATACCCGCTTCATTATCCACCGTTGTCTTCGTTCCTGCCTCGTTATACAGATCACCGCCGTTCTGGAACATCAGCGTGAAATAAAGCGATAAGTCCGGCGTGTTGGAGGCAACTGCCGTGGTTGCAGCCGCGCTTCCGCTGCTGCCTGCTGCAGACGGGATACCCACTGACAGGTTATTACCCTGAATGGTCGGGAGCATTTCAATCAGTTCCTGCCATGTCTGCGGAGGTTCCAGCCCAAGCTCTTCGAGGACATCCTTTCTGTAGAACATTACATTAAAGGTCTGTGTCTCAGGAAGTGCGTAAATACTTCCATCCAGAGCATACTGTTCATAGGAGCTGCGCGTATAATGGGAGAGCACATCCTCATAATCCGCAAACTGCGTAATATCTTCAGCTGCTCCTCTCAGCGCATAGTTTACGGGCTGATCCGCGCCCACCGACAACACAACATTGGGTCCCCTTCCTGCCAGAACCGCATTCAGCAGTGCTCCAGGGTCTACAATCTCAACATTGACCTTTACTCCGCTCTCCGGTGTGAAAGTGTCATCCACCATCGCCTTCAGTATCGTTCCCTGATCACGTCCCGTCAGAACCCATACCTTGACAACTTCGTCACTTCCCTTGTCATCATATACGTCTCCGACAGAGTTGTAATCTACCGTGAAGGATGCGACAAAGGATTTGATTTCATGCCAGAGCTTTGCAAAAGCCCCCGCTTTATCTTTCGCCGGTCTGGTATCCGTTCCGCTCACGACAATATAATCAATATCCAGATTCGTCTGGCTCATATTCAAAGATGCCGTTCCCAGCGCCGTGATATTGTCCTTAAAGGTTGTGAACTCCAGCGTGATTTTATTGGGCTTTTCACAGAAACGCTCCAACTGCTGGGCAACCGTCTGGGCAGTGGCGATCTGGTCAGCCTTCTGTCCGCTGTATGCCACCATGTCATCCACGATCTTATACAGTCTCTTGGATTCCAGATCCATCGCCTGCATGATTTCCGGATAGTTCAGATTAATCTTATAGTCTCTGTACTTATCCGGATTTGCTCCGGTATACACCAATATCTTTCTGTAGATCTGGTTCAGCCGGTAGGTGGAATCCTCCAGCTCCTCAAGTATTGATCCAAGGCCGCCCAGTGCTGCCTCCATGCGAAGCGTGTGGCTTCCCTCGGTCAGATAAATATTATACGGATTCCCTTCCTCATCAGCAAGTTCCACATTTTCCCAGTCATTGCTGTAGCTGAAAGATACTTCCTTCAATTCCTCGAACAATATTTCGCCGTCTATGTATACCGTTCTGTTAGAGACGCTTCCTCTTGCATAATTCTGACGTCCCTTGATCATAATATTGTAATAACCATCCTCCGGCACTTCAAAATTCCACTCAATCCACTGTCCCGGACTTCTCCACGCTTCTCCGCCTACATAGTTCAGGACTGTAGTCGTCACGCTATTCGGCTGTGTTGTCGGGGAAGACCTGTCATACTTTGCATAGAGAGAGGATTCCGACCTGAGTGTCGATGTCTCGCCCTGTATAACCTGACTGTAGTTTCTTGCCCCCTCAGAAGCGTTTACCTGAGGCTGTTTTGCAAGATACTCGTCATAAGTATCTATATCCCGTACCGCGCTCACTGTCAATTTCTTCAGGAACATCGGTTCGTTTTCGCCTTCAAGCGTAATGCTGTTTGGCCCCTTCTCAAAATAAAATTTGTAAGGTTCCGCAATGTACCCCATATCATCCCTGAAGTAAGCAGTCTGCCAGTCATAGACCTCCACCTGCGTCGGGCGGATTTCATTCCCCTGATTGTCTACTCTCACTTCTCCGCCATCCGTCCAGATTCTGGAGAACGAGACATTCCTTGCATCCTCAAAAGGAACCTCTCCATTGATATACACAACGCGTTCCGCGGCAACTCCTCTCGACTCCGGAAGAAGATATTCTATATAAAGGTTATAGAAGCCGCTCTCCGGCACATCAACCTCCCATGTAACCACAGAGCCGGTTCCGGTAAACAGTACCTTTCCCGCGCCCTCATAGTTCTCCTCTATCTCCACATTGCCAGTAGAGGTATAGGCAAACAGATCCACATCCCTACTCTCAGACGCGTCCGCAGCGCCTGCATGGTCACTCAGATATCCTGTATAGGTTCCCTCTCTCTCCATGCCTGCAATTTCCATAGAAAGATCCGTTCCCGCATACTTCTCATGAAAATCCTCCACATCGCGCATCGAAAGAAGGATAGCAATCACCGCTATCACTGCCACCACGCACGCTGCCACAATCACCTTCTTAACAGAGCTTTTCATAGTTTCCTCCAAAAAATCCAGTATAATCGCAATTTACACATACGACAGCATCATTTCCCTCTGCCCATAATAGCATATTACACAAAACTCCGCAGGCTGTCTTCCCACATGTTGCTATTCTTCCCTTAAAATTTGCGGAGCTTCTATGCAATTTGTTCACTTTTGCATTCTTTTCACCAGCTGTCTCCCTGCATATTGCTGTTCTCTTCCCTTTTTTATCTGCCGTTTTTTTCAGTGGCACTCATAGGTAAAGCTGCTGAACGAAGCGCTTCCTCCAGCCTCCTGCGTGGAATATACGAACAGACCGAAGCGGCAGCCGCAGAAGTGATCCAGCTTGAAATAGAGCTTGTGATCGCCGCCCAGCTTCTTCCGCGTTCCGTCTTCTTCTATATAATAGAAGGAAGCCGTGTCCTTCATCTCCGTGAAGTCAACCTCCAGACGCAGTCTGACCTTCTCTCCGCCGAATGGGATGCACGCCAGCTCCTTCTCTGCGTTCTCCTCCGGTCTCAGCGGCATCACGGAGCTGGTCTGCGGCTCCACCGCCCTCACCGTCAGCCTGAGCTGACCGTCCTTTCTCATCAGTCCGATGAAGCCGTAGCAGCCCTGTAATGCGCAGATACCGGCGAAGTCTCCTTCCTTCAGGGCACTTCCGTCAACCGTGACCTCCCCGGCGCATCCCGGATACCACATTCTCTGCGTGATCATGTTCCGCGCCTGCGTCAGCCTTGTACACAGCTTATCCGTCCTGACGCTGAAAAGCCCTTTTTCCCGATCCTGTTCTATCAGAGACAGCAACGGCTGGTGATTGAACTGCCAGCACATTTTCCATTGACCCTTGAAGTCATCGCTGTCCACCAGCGGCATATACTCATATCCCGGCCGTGTGCTCTCGATTGCAAAGGGCTCCGGTATCCTGCCATTCTCGCCGAGCACCGGAAACGGTGCCTCGATCCTTCTCTCCGCCTGCTCACCGGGCAGTGCCTCGCGCCGCACCGTCAGTCCCTCCCGCCATTCCATCGGAATCAGAATCGGGATGCGTCCGACCGCGCCGCTGTCCTGAAAGAGCATTGCGTACCATTTTCCGTCCGGCGTATCGACGATACCGCCCTGCGCAACACCCTGACCGCAGTAGCCCCTGTCGTCCTCCAGAATCTCACCGCCGACAAACTCGCCGTCTATCGAATCCGCCACAAAGCACACCTGCGTTCTCTCCCAGTGATCCCATGCCGAGTGGATAAAGAACAGATAATACCTTCCGCCGATCTTGTAAAAATGCGTTCCCTCATAGCCGAGGTTCGGGTTGCCCTCGTCACTGACTGCCAGTCTGTGCAGTCCTCCCTCCTTCGGCCCGCTCAGATCGCTTTTCAGCTCCGTAATGTACACGTTCTTGTTTCCGTAGGCAATGTACACTCTGTCGTCATCGTCGAAAAGCAGGGAGCAGTCATGATAGAAGCCCTCCACATAGTGCTTCTCCCACGGTCCCTCCATCGTCTCCGATGTGTAGAGGTAGGTCTTATGAGTGTCATTTGCCACAAAGCAGACATAGAATTTTCCATTGTGATACCGCAGGGATGCCGCCCACATGCCCTGTCCGTAGATGCTCTGCTCTCCCTCAAGCCTCTGCGCCGGTGTGCCGTCGAGCACGTCATACACATAGGTCGCGTGCTCCCAGTGCCGCAGATCATAGGAGCGTAGAATCTCACAGCCGGGCATAAAATGCATCGTGGTGCTGATCATATAATAGGTATCCCCGACCCTGATCACATCCACGTCCGGGTAATCAAGGCGCGTGATGGGATTGATCGGCTCCAGCTCCTCGGTCAATTCGCAGATTTCGTCAATCATTGCGCCAATTGTCTCTATCGTATCCGCCAGCGACGCATCCGTCGTTATATCAACTCCCGCCAGTGCAGCAAGTCCAACCGGATCAAGCGTGCTGCCCGCCGCAAGCACCTTCTTCCAGTCGTCTACCGCTTTCTGCCCTTCCTTTTCGATCCGCTTGCAGACCTGCGTTGCCACGGTCAGCCCGGCGCTGTAGGTATAGGAATACAGCCCCATGTAGTAATGCGGCTGGCGCATCCATGTCAGCTCCGCGCCCTCGTTTAACTCCACCGCATCTCCCCAGAACTTCTCCAGCACCTCGCGCATAATGCCGCTCAGGCTTTCCGCCTGTACGCTCTCCCCGGCATCCACACGCCGGTAAACCTCTCTCTGGTAAGCCGCCTCCAGAAGATGCGTGACAAAATTGTGGTAATAGGTGTTCCCGATCATGCATGCCAGAACCCAGCGGCGGAAACGCTTGTCCTCGCTGGTCTTCAATAAATAATGTCCCATGAGCAGCTCGTTCATCGTGGACGGCGCTTCAATGAAATAGGTCGAGACATCCGTGTCAAAGATCGACTGCGCCTGATTGCACGCCTTGAAATGCCCTGCATGTCCCAACTCGTGCGCCAGCGTGAACACATCCGACATCTTATGGTTCCAGCTCAGCAGGATGTAGGAATTTTTCCCGTAGGGGCTTGCACAGAAGCCGCCCGTCGACTTTCCCTTATTCTGGGCGAAATCCACCCATCTCTCACGATAGGCTGTCCTGATCATATCCACATAATCTTCCCCGAGAATCGACAGTCCCTTCTCTATGTATTCCTTCGAGCCTTCAATCGTGATATCCGGCGCGTAACCCGGGTCTACCGGCAGCTTCAGATCTGCATAGGTCATTCTGTCCAGGTGGTGCACCCTACGGATCAGTCTTACATATTTGCGCATATGTGGAGCCAGCTTATCCATGATCAGGTCGATCTGGCGGTCATAGAGCTTCCTGTCGACCTTCTGTCCAAAGAGCAGATAATCAAATACGGAGTCGGCGCCGCGGAGGTTCGCCAGCACCTTATCTGTCTGGACATTCGCATTATATGCCGCAGCAGTCACGTTCTCATACTCTCTGATCTTTTGGGAGAAAGCGGAAAAAGCCGCCCGGCGCACTGCGGTATCCGGCTCGTATTCGTAATTGTCCTCAAAGAGGGAATAGCCCAACGGATATTCCTTGCCGCCAACTGTAAACGGCTCGAATTTCATGTCTGCCAGCTTTGCGGTATTGTAGATCTCATAGGGCGTGCTGTAGATGCTCTGACCCAGTGCAGAGATCACGCGCTCCGCCTCCGGGTGCAGCTTGTGCGGTTTCTCCCTCAGAATATCCTTCAAATATCCCTTGTTGTGTTCGCTGATTTCTATCGCCGCCTGTATCACTTCCTCCGACTGCTGCGTGATCTCGCTGCTCACAAAGCTCAGCCGGCTGTTGATCTCCGCACCGAGACGGCTTATCCTTCCCATGCGTTCCTGATTATGATTGTCATAATAGTCCACAGAAACCGCAAGGTCGCAGTAATTCCCCACCAATGTCATCAACTCTCTGACGGTGCGGTACTTGCTGACACATTCTTCGATCCGCTCCGGCGTGTCCAGCTTACCCTGATATTCCTCCGCTATCTCCTCCGAAAGCTGCTTTGCCTTCTCCGCGTCGGCGAACATGTCCTCCTCCGTCGCATAAATTCTGCTGAGATCCCATGTAAGCTCCTCCGGGACGTCTTTCCTGTCCTTTAATTCTTCCGCCATACTCCACCTCTTCTATTCTTGGTTTGTCAGGTAATTGTAGAAACCGTAACTTTGCAAGTGACGTTGCGTAAGATGCACAGACCACCGCAGGCACGCTTTCGCTACCTTCCGCACGCAACGGCGGCATAAAAGGCACCAAAACACGGTGCCTGCCAAAGTACGCCATCTAAGCGCCGGCGGCTCCAGAGTGCGCTGCTTGCGGTCATGTGCATCTTGCACAACTGTCTCCTGAAATTCGTAGGTTTAGCAATTCCTACATATTTTGCATAAGACAACCCTATTATATCTGTTTATGGAACTATAAACAAGTCTATAAATTCTCATTATTGCTATGCCTCACCCTATCGTCGCTGGCTCTGTGTACCGCAACGCAAAATTCTCTCCTATACCCCCGCCTGCCACTGACACTGGGTACGGCGGTGCAAATCTTCCTCCTATACCCTCGCCCGCCACTGACACTGGGTACGGCGGTGCAAATCTTCCTCCTATACCCTCGCCCGCCGCGGTATGCTCTCCGCCACGCAGAGCTTCCCCCAGCCCGCTGATGTCAGGTTATTGTCACGAACTTCTTCTATTTATTTCAGGTCTTCGCTCCCGCAAAGCCGCTGTCATGCCTGACTCCATATTGAAATTCCACTCGATCTCAATCCTTTTATCCTTATAAACAGAAACTTTTCTGATAAAAGCATGAACCACTTCCTGCGTCAGCTCCTCAATATGCGCGTAACGGATCAGCTGCTCCATATCCGCCTCCACTTCCCGGGCTTCGCTTTCCAATACAGCAAGTTTTCCTGCCGCCTCCGCTTCCCCTACGGATGAGGAAGCCAACCGCTCTGTCAGTTCCCCGGAACGCTCCTGATACTCCTCCCTGCTGATTGCTTTCAATGCATATTGCTCATACAAATTATCCTTCTCCGCCTGAAGCTGCTTTTGTTCCCGCCTGCCTTTCTCCAGCTTCTTTCTCAGGAACCGCGCGCCTGCCCGTTGAAACGAAGACAGGCTTTCTTTCTGCTTCCTTGCATTTCCACAAAGCATTAACTCTTTCTTCAGCAGCATAAGCACCGTGTCCTCCAGCAAAGCGGCACTCATATAGGTACAGCATTCCGGTATCCGAAGCAAAGCATGTTTCCTACATTCAAACCGTCTGTAACGGTTCGTTTCGCGATCTGGCTTATAATTTAAGGAATAGCCACAGCCGCCGCAATACAATTTCCCGGCAAGCGGATGCTTCTCCCGATTCTGTTTTGCGGTACTTTTTCTTTCTGTGAGATGTCCCGTCTTAAAGGACGATACCCGTTCATAGATTTCTTCTGGGATGAGCGCCTCATGGTGATTCCTGATTACCTTCCAATCCTCTCTCGGTACCGCAATGCCGCTTTGGCTTCCCACAGACCTTCTGACCGTTTTCCCATATGCCATCTCTCCGAGGTAAAAACGGTTATTCAGTATGTTCCTGACTGCATTTGCACTCCATGTATGAATTTTTCCGTCCGTATCTTTCCTCTCCGGGTGACGCATCTGCGCAGCAGTTGGCACACCTTCCCCGTAAAGCTGCCTTGCAATCTGTGTGCTGGTTCTGCCCTGCACCGCGAGCGAAAAAATATACCGCACAATTTCCGCCTCTCTTCCGTTCACGATGACCGTATTTTTTACCTCCCTGCTTTTCTCATATCCGAACGGAGCCTGTCCGAAGACATATTCTCCGTTTGCACACTTGTTTGCAAAGGAAGCCTTTACCTTCACCGATACATCCTTGCTGTACAGGTCATATAAAAGTGTCCGGAATGCCGTATCCATCTCTATGGCGCTTCCGCGCTGTTCCCTGCTGTCATAATGGTCATTGACAGCAATAAACCGGATGCCCATAAACGGGAATATCTGGTTCAAATAAGTTCCCATCTCAATGTAATCCCTCGAAAAACGGGACATATCCTTGACAAGGATACATCTGATATGATTTGCCTTTACCTCCTTTAACAGCCTCTGCAGCCCCGGTCTGTCCATATTGGTGCCGGACCAGCCGTCATCGCAAAATTCCTCCACCTCATACCGGGATAGCTCCGAATCCTGCTGTAGGTACTCATATATCAGCTTTCTCTGATTGCCGATACTGTTACTCTCGTCCTTTTCTCCCCCGTCATCTATGGATAACCGCAAATATAATGCGAGACGCTCCATTCTACATCACCTCTTTTTTTCTCTGATCTCCACGACTCTGCGGTAGAGCTCCCTGTCAATCAATGGCTCATGCGCCTTCTCTGTTATCACCCAGTCCGCCTCCGGCTGATGAACACGGTTCCTCTCATCCCTTGCGGTTATGCTGGTTTTTCCCTGCACAAGGGTTCCCATATAGGTTTCACTTTTCAGAATCCGCTCCACCGCACTTTTATTCCACCCCTTATATTCTCCCGCATCCGGTGCATGATAAGCTTCCTTTGTTTTTTTATACAGCGCAGGCGGGTTGACCTGTCTGATATTCAGCTCATGGGCAACAGCGGTATAGCTTTCCGTTTCTATGAATTTTTCGTAAATAAAGCGGACAATTCCCTTCGTGTTCTCATCAGGTATCAGCATACACCGCTTCCCGTTCCATTCTGCCCTATATCCGTATGGCGGCGGGCCACCCACATAGGAGCCTTCCTCTCTCCTTTGTTTCAGGTGCAGCTTTGCCTTTTGGGAAAAATCCTTTGCATACATATCATTCACAAGATTCTTAATTTCCGAAGCCATCTGCTTCTTCTCATTGCCCTCTTTGCCGGTATCGAAGTCATCCGCGACTGCAATGAAGCGCACTCCCAGAAATGGAAATATCTTTTCAATGTAATTACCTGCCTCAAGATAATTTCTGCCAAACCTCGATAAGTCCTTTACAATCACGCTGTTTATTTTTCCAAGCCTTATATCCTGCAATAGCCGGAGAAAACCGGCTCTTTCAAAATTGCTGCCTGTCTTTCCTACATCGATATAACATCCGATCACCTCCATCACCTCTCCGGTCTGGTTCCGGTTAAACTCCTCTACAAATTTCCTTGCAATCTCAATCTGAACCTCAATCGATTCCTTTTTCGTTTCGTCCTGCCCCGATGATAGCCTTGCATAGATGCCGGCTTTATATCGCTGTTTCTCCACGTTCCGCTCTGTCTGGATACCCGCTGTTTTTCTTCGCTTGGATACTCTGCCCATTCCTATGCCCCCCGCGTGACGCGATACTGATCGGTGCAATAAAACTCCATTTCAATCCTGCGATTTTCAAACACCAGAATTTTCTTAACCATACTGCACAGCGTATGGCGGTCCACCTCCTTCAGTCCCGGACAATCCTGCAGCATTCTCAGCCTTGCCGCTGAAATAACACCTGTTTTTAGCAGTTCCGCAATCATAAGCCCCTGTTTTTTCTGTGCTTCCTCAGCTTCTCCGGCTTTCCTTTTAAACTCGCTGTGCAGACGTTCAAATTCGCTCTCTGTTATAACCCTCTCATTCAAATCCTCATATAAGCCCGAGCAGAGAGAAGCATATTTATCCTGTTCCTGCTTTAATCTTGCAATTTCTGTATCACAACGAGCGGCGAATTCAAGATTTGTTTTTCTGTCCAGGGCTTTTTCAAGCATCCGCTTTTCGTGCAAAAAACAGTTCGCATATTTTGTCACCGTTTCCGCTACAAGCTGCTTTAACGCCTCCTCCGGTATGCTGTGTCTAGTACAGCCCTCCCCCCGGTTTTTGGTAGAACAGATATAGTAAACCCTCTGTGCGTTTTTATAGCGGTTTACCCGTCTTATCATCTGTTCCCCACAGTCTCCGCAAAACAGTATTCCTGTAAAAAAACTGTTTTTCTCTGTTACGGGACTTACCCGTCCATCAACCTTCAGCAGGTTGCTGACAACCAGAAAAACATCCTCCGATACGACCGGCTCATGGGTATTTTTCACCTTGACCCATTCTTTTTCAGGTTTTTCCACACTTTTTTTCAGCTTATAATTTATCTTCCCGGTTTTCCCCTGCACCATATGACCAAGATACATTTCATTTGTCAGTATCCGCTTTACCGTGGTGCTGCTCCACCTGGATTTTACGGCGTTGGAAAATCCCCCTCTGTAATTTATCCCTGTGGATTTCTTATACTCTTTCGGAGAAAGGATACCAAGTCCATTCAATTTATCCGCTATGGCGGAAACCGCCATGCCTTCCATTTTCCAGTCAAAAATGTTACGCACAACTTCCGCTGCATAATCATCCACCACAAGCCGGTTTTTGTTGTTATCTGCCTTTCTGTATCCATAGAGGGCAAACGGCGCAATACACTCCCCATTCTTTCTCTTTACTTCAAACTGGCTTTTCACTTTTGTGGAAATATCCCTGCAATAGGAATCGTTAATAAAGTTTTTCACCGGAAGAACGATGCCGCTCTCTCCTGCATCCGCATGAAAACTGTCATAATGGTCTGTAAGCGCAATGAAACGCACAGAAAGAGCCGGAAAGATTTTTTGTAGATATCTCCCGGACTCAATATAATCACGTCCAAAGCGGGAAAGGTCTTTTACAATGACACAGTTCACCTTTCCCGCTTCGATATCGCATATCATTCTTTTAAATTCCGGCCTGTCGAAATTACTGCCCGAAAACCCATCATCAACATAAATATCATACAATTCGATCTCCGGTTGTCCATGGATAAAGGTTCTGATGATTTCTCTCTGATTTCCGATGCTGTTGCTCTCGGATTTCAATTTGCCATCCTTATCTGTCACATCTCCCACATCGCTGTCATCCCTTGAAAGCCGGAGGTACATGGCTGCCAGAAAATGCTTTTCATTCATTGGAATCCCCCCGCCAGATGTCTCAGATATTCCTCCATCTTATCGTCTATCCCCGGTCCTTCCTTCTGGAAGCTGACCTTCACCACATAATCGCCCACGCGATGGACATAGATATTGTTGGTCTGCGCTGCAAAGGAAGCCAGCTTTTCTTCCACCGGCAGATTTGTGTCAATCTTGATATCCCGAATGTCTGTCAGCGTATTGATGTCTACCGTCCTGACATCCACAGCAGCCATTGCATCCAGTTCTGCATCCGTTATATTTAACATCCGCTGTCCCCATTTTTCTTGCTTGTTTCAGCTTATTCCATGCGCGGATTGTCCTATGACAAAAACGGATGGCAACGCTTAACGTTACCACCCGCTTTAATTCACTTATGCTGTTTTATTTTCTTCCTTCTCTTTCCTGTTTCTCCGGCTGACAATCCAAATACCCAAAACTACTGCCAGGATAATTGCCAGCCACACAAAGCAGCAGATGCCAAGGAAGGTCGGACAGATATGGCATAGTCCGCACTTATGGTTTTCTCCTGTTCCGCTCACCTGCTCGTAGGCAATCGCATAGGTGGAGAACATGTCCGTATGAATGGTTATGGTATCCGGTTCATCATCCATATCCGTCAAAAGGGTGTATTCCCCTTCGTGGGCACGGATAATGTAAAATATTCTGTCATCGCTTTGTAGCTGGGGCGGAATACCGATTACGACCTCTATCGGTTCCTGTGTCCGGCTAACAGCATTCCAGTCGCCTCCCCCGATTTTCATGAATATGGAGATGTCAACGTACATTCCGAGTACCAGTTCCGGCAAGTTCTTCCGGTATTCTTCGATACCGTTTTCAATTACCCCCTTATCCTGCTCCGACACGTTACCGGAAATATCCTTCACGTCTATTCGGATTTCTATGGTTTCACCGTCCGTCACGCTCTGTATCTGCTCCGGCGTCAACACTGCGTCCGCTACTGCCGTGGTATCTGCCACTTCCGCGGTATACTCCTGCTCCTCACAAACAACCGTTACAATGACGGTGCCGTCACCCAGTGTCAAAGCTGTGCTTGCACCTGCCATGGCTTTCCCATTGTCCGCTGACGCCGGTTCGTCCGTTGCTGCCGGTTCGTCCGTCGCTGTCGGTTCGTTCGTTGACGCCGGTTCGTCCGTCGCTGTCGGTTCGTTCGTTGACGCCGGTTCGTCCGTCGCTGTCGGTTCGTTCGTTGACACCGGTTCGCCCGTTGATACCGGCGTTTCCGTCGGCTTCGGTGTCTCTGCCGGCGTAGGCGTAGGTGTCGGTACTACCGGTGTCGGGGTCGGCGCTGCCGGTGTCGGGGTCGGCGCTTCCGGCGTAGGCGTCGGTACAACTGGCGTAGGCGTAGGCGCTTCCGGCGTAGGGGTCGGTGCTACCGGTGTAGGCGTAGGTGCTTCCGGCGTAGGCGTAGGCGCTTCTGGCGTTGGCGTAGGCGCTGCCGGCGTAGGGGTCGGCGCTTCCGGTGTCGGCGTAGGTGCTACCGGTGTCGGGGTCGGCGTAGGCGCTTCCGGCGTAGGCGTAGGCGCTACCGGTGTAGGCGTAGGTGCTACCGGCGTTGGCGTAGGCGCTTCCGGCGTAGGCGTAGGCGCTTCCGGCGTCGGCGTAGGTGCTTCCGGCGTCGGCGTAGGTGCTGCTGGCGTCGGCGTCGGCGCTGCCGGTGTCGGCGTAGGCGCTTCCGGCGTAGGCGTAGGCGCTGCCGGTGTTGGTGTAGGTGCTACCGGCGTAGGGGTCGGTACTACTGGCGTCGGCGTAGGTGCTACCGGCGTCGGCGTAGGTGCTACTGGCGTCGGCGTAGGTGCTTCCGGCGTCGGCGTAGGTGCTACTGGCGTAGGCGTAGGCGCTTCCGGCGTAGGGGTCGGTACTACTGGCGTAGGGGTCGGCGCTGCCGGCGTTGGCGTCGGCGCTGCCGGTGTCGGCGTAGGTGCTTCCGGCGTTGGCGTCGGCGCTGCCGGTGTCGGCGTAGGTGCTTCCGGCGTCGGCGTAGGCTTCGGCGTCTCACCGCCGGTATGTACGTGTACCGTAAGGCTCTTCTCCGTCTGATTTCCGGCATTGTCCGCCGCTCTCACGACAATCGTAATCTCTCCCACAACGAACGGAAGCTTCTCCGCCGGTATCGTAAATCCGGCTTCGGTTTTCAGGCTTGCTGTAAAATCTTCCTGCAAAGCGGTTTCCGCATCATTTCCAATCTGGTAGGTCACGGAAGCCAGACCGGCAGAAACAGCATTGTCCTTGTCATCCTTTACCGTCACGGCAATCGTCGGCACTTCCTCATATTCTTCCGCCAACGCTTCACTGCCGTTTACTGTAAAGCTGATCTCCGGCGGGTTATCCTCCACGATGATACCGTTTACTGCACCTGTAATGTTCTTTGTGTCAGAAACATTTCCCGCTGCATCGGTACATCTGATGTCGGTGATTTTGCCCTTCCAGTCTGCGGAAAGGGTAATCTTCGCCACACCATTCTCAAGCTCTGCCGTCGCTTCCTGCGCAGTGCCGGACGCGGGCGTTATGGTATAGGAAACCTCCTCCGCCCCGCTGCCTTCCTCCGTCACCGGAATACTCAGAATCAGGCTTTTTCTACCGATAATCCAGTCAAAAATGTTCGCTGCCTTCCGCTCGACGGTAATGTCTCCGATTACCGGCTTTGTCGTGTCAAGCTTTGCAGTCAATGCGTCTGTCACTGTTTCATTGCCCGCCGCGTCCACCGCCTTGAAGGTATAGGTGTGCTCTCCCTCTTCCAGTCCGTCAAATAAAAGCTGGTACGTTCTACCGCCGTCCTGCGTGGTGCTGCCTGCCATGGAAAGCGACGCGTAAGCTCCGCTGTCCTTCTGGACATAAAGCCCTGTCACGCCTTCATTGTCCGAATAGGTAAGCGCTATCGACAGTTCCCTCTGCCATTTTCCCGCATCCTTATCCGGTACTGCGGCAAGATTCGGCTTTGCGGTATCCCGCCACTTTGCATAAAGGGTCACATCCTCCGACAGCTGATCTGCGTCTGCTTCGTCCGCGAAATGCCATGCGGTCGTAAAGGTATGGTCAAGATACCAGCCCTCCAGCGCATAACCTTCCTTCACCGGCTCCTGCGGTCTGTCTACCGTCTCCTTCCATGCCTTTCCGGCAACCGCGGTGACGTTACTTCCGCCATTTGCATCGAATGTAACGGTCAGCGTTCTGCCCTCCGCAATCGCTATCTGCACCTGCTTTCCGTGGGGCGCGGTCTCTGTCGCTTTCATGCGGATCAAAATTTTCCCTGCTGCAAGACCTGACAGACTGCCGTCCGTTATCTCGCCGGAAGCAATCGCTATCCAGCTCGTACCGCCGTCCGTGCTGTATTCCATCGTCTCACTGACGCCGTTTAACGTTCCGTCCTCTTTGCCTTTGATCGTCTCATTGCCCGCAGATACAGCGGGGCTTTCCGGTCGCCCGGCTATGGCAAGCTTTGCCGCGTCGCTGTCTGACGTGCTCTCCGTTCCCTTTTTTATAATCTGAATCGTACTGCCAAACCAGTCTTCCTGAATGGCAATACAGCCCTGCCCATCGGCGGATAGGGTTTCTCCTTCCACCTCATAGGCTGCGCCCGGCATCAGTCCGGTAAGCTGCTCTTTCCGGTAATCTGGCTTGGGAGCAGGCTTCTTCTCCTTTTCTTTGATACGCACAGTCGCCGTTTTTTCTGCGGTATTTCCCGCATGATCGGAAGCCTTCACGGTGATGTCTACAGTGCCCGTCCTTCCGGTAAGCGGTATGATAAAGCCATAGCTTTCCTTCAGGGCAGTGTCAAACCTGCCGTCTACCTTCTGCTCTTCACCGTCGTCTATGGTATAGGTAATGTCTTTGATTCCCGCGGTAATACCGTCGTCTTCTGCATCCGTTACCGTCACATAGACCGTCGGCACGGCAGTTTCCTCATAGTAATCCTTCGACAGCTCCTCTCCCGGTCTGGGATTTGCCGGGTCTGCCATATCAGCCGCCGTAAAGGTAATCTTCGGCGGGTTATCCTCCACGATGAAACCGTTTGCTGCGCCTGTGATGCTCTTTGTGTCAGAGACATTTCCCGCCGCATCGGTACAACTGATGTCGGTAATCTTGCCCTTCCAGTCTGCGGAAAGGACGATCTTCGCCCGACCATTCTCAAGCTTTGCCGTCTTCACTTCCGCC
Source organism: uncultured Acetatifactor sp. (assembly GCA_934402375.1). Classification (GTDB taxonomy): domain Bacteria; phylum Bacillota; class Clostridia; order Lachnospirales; family Lachnospiraceae; genus Acetatifactor. Next base: position 6,381 of record CAKRUB010000022.1, on the reverse strand, counting down.
GTACCGGACGCCGGCGTTATGGTATAGGAAATCTCATCCGCTCCGCTGCCTTCCTCCGTCACCGGAATATAGAGGATCAGGCTCTCCTTCCCGATGATCCAGTCAAGAAGGTTCGCTGCCTTCTGCTCAAAGGTAATTTCACCGATCACCGGCTTCGTTGTGTCAAGCTTTGCAGTCAAGGCATCCGTTACTGTTTCATTGCCCGCTGCGTCCACCGCCTTGAAGCTGTAGGTGTGCTCTCCCTCTTCCAGTCCGTCAAACGTCAGCCGATAGGTTTTACCGTCGTCCTGCACGGTACTCCCTGCCATGGAAAGCTCCTCGTAAGCGCCGCCATCCCTCTGAACATAAAGCACTGTCACACCCTCATTGTCCGAATAGGTAAGGACTATCGACAGTTCCTTCTGCCATTTCTGCGCATCCTTATTGTCTGCCGGCACTGCAGTAAGCTCCGGCTTTGCGGTATCCTTCCACTTCGCATAAAGGGTCACATCCTCCGTCAGCTGATCTGCGTCTGCTTCGTCCGCGAAATGCCATGCGGTCGTAAAGGCTTTGTCGCAATACCAGCCCTCCAGGGCATAGCCTTCCTTCACCGGCTCCTCCGGTCTGTCTACCGTCTCCTGCCATGCCTTTCCGGCAACCGGAGCGACGGTGCTTCCGCCGTTTGCATCGAATGTAACGGTCAGCGTTCTGCCCTCCGCAATCGCTATCTGCACCTCTTTTCCGTGCGGCGCAGTCTCTGTCGCTTTCACACGGATCAAAATTTCCCCTGCTGCAAGACCTGACAGACTACCGTCCGTTATCTCGCCGGAGGCAATCGCTATCCAGCTTGTGCCGTCAGTGCTGTATTCCATCGCCTCACTGACGCCGTTTAATATGCCGTCCTTTTTGCCTTTGATCGTCTCAGCCTTCGCAGATACAGACGGAATCTCCGGACGTCCGGCTATGGCAAGCTCTGCCGCGTCGCTGTCTGACGTGCTCTCCGTTCCCTTTTTAGAAATCGGAATCGTTCTGCCAAACCAGTCTTCCCCGATGGCAATACAGCCCTGCTCATCAGCGGATAAGGTTTTCCCTTCCACCTCATAAGCTGCGCCCGGTGTCAGTCCGGTAAGCTGCTCTTTCCGGTAATCGGGCACAGGGGCAGGCTTCTTCTCCTTTTCTTTGATACGCACAGTCGCCGTTTTTTCCGCGGTATTTCCCGCATGATCGGAAGCCTTCACGGTAATGTTTACAATGCCCGTCTTACCGGTGAGCGGTATGATAAAGCCATAGCTTCCCTTCAGGGCAGTCGCAAAGCTGCCGTCTACCTTCTGCTCTTCACCGTCGTCTATGGTATAGGTAATGTCTTTGATTCCCGCGGTAATACCGGCGTCTTCCGCATCCGTTACCGACACATAGACCGTCGGAACAGCAGTTTCCTCATAGTAATTCTCAGACAGCCCCTCTCCCGGTCTGGGATTCACAGGGTCTGTCAGGTCAGCCGCCGTAAAGGTAATCTCCGGCGGGTTATCCTCCACGATGAAACCGTTTGCCGCGCCGGTGATGCTCTTTGTATCAGAGACATTTCCCGCCGCATCGGTACATCTGATGTCGGTGATCTTGCCCTTCCAGTCTGCGGAAAGGACGATCTTCGCCCGACCATTCTTAAGCTCTGCAGTCGCAGCCTGCGCCGTGCCGGACGCGGGCGTTATGGTATAGGAAATCTCATCCGCCCCGCTGCCATTCTCCGTCACCGGAATATAGAGGATCAGGCTCTCCTTCCCGATGATCCAGTCAAGAAGGTTCGCTGCCTTCTGCTCGACGGTAATTTCACCGATGACAGGCCTTGTCTTATCCCATTTCACGATGACCGGATCGGATATGTTCTCATTGCCCGCCGCGTCCACCGCCTTAAAGGTATAGGTATGCACACCCTCTGTACAGTCGTAAGCTTTCGTAAATATTGTCTCGGACTCCGCGGAAATACCGCTGATTTCCGCAAACTCACCCTCATCTACTTTGCCGTACAGCTTTACGACACCCACATTATCGGAATAGGTCAGCGCAATGTGCAGAGCCGCCGCATTATACCAGCCGCCGGCGTTCGCACTGACGCCGCTCTCCACCGCTGCCGTAAGAGACGGCGCCTGCTTATCAATAAGCTTCATCTCCACGCTGTACTCTTTGCTGACATTTCCTAAATTGTCTGTAAGCCGGACTACATATTTTCCGTTTTCCGACACGGTAAAGCTGTTCCCGGTGAGGGTCTTCCATTCCGTCTCATTCTCCCCCCGGTACTCCATTGTCTGAATGCCGATGCCGCCATGACTTGTACAGTTTCCCTTTTCATCGTAGATTGCTGTACAGTCATCCGTAGCCCCTATCAGCTGAATCGTGCCTGTTTTCCAGTCTGTAGATACGGAGCACTCCAGCTTTTCCAGCTTCGGCGCCTCGTTGTCAATGTTCTTCACAAGCACTTTCGTACTGACGGAATTGCCATATTCGTCCGTCACCATGAATACATAGACACCGTTTTTCGTCACAGTACAGGTTCCGGTGGCATCGGTCTTTATGCCGTCCGGCGTGTATACGGACTTAATATTGCCGGCGCCTGTACCGGTTCCTTTCTTCGCCGTCCATATAAGCACAGCGCTCTTTCCCCATGAACCCGCATTTCCAGTCACGGTAATCGTGGGAAGTCCTGCTCCGGTTGCCGGCTTCATCATATAATACGGTCCCGACCGAACAACTGTGGAGACATTTCCCGCGCCGTCTGTAACTTTTACCTGAAGATATTTGGCGGTCTTTACAGTCTCTTTGGCGGTATACTCTGCCTGATAGCTGCCGTCCGTGCCCGCAGTGAGCGTCGTCCACGAGGAAGGTGTTGCTGTGTCATTTGTCCATGCATACTCCACCTTTGCCACACCGCTGCCGCCGGTATCCTCCGGGAACACAGCAAGGGTCAGCTCATTGTATACGGTATCCGCACCCGTGCTGCTGCCGCTGCGGATTGTCACCGTCGGCTTCTGGGCATCTATTTTTTGTACCTCAACGGTCTTGGAAATCACACTTCCGTAGCTGTCCGTCAGTGTGACGGTGTACGTTCCGTTTTCCGTAACTTTCAGATACGTCGTCCCGCTTGATGCCGTAACTGTCTTTGAACCGCTCACCGGTCCGTCAAAAGTAATCTTCGTGCCGGAGGTCTGCGTGCCCGTATACTGCACCACGATATATTTTCCGGTTTTCCATACATCAGCCACATCCGCGTAGGAGGTCGTGGAACCCGCCCTTACGGATACCGCCGTGATCGTGGGCTGTTTAAAGGAAAACGACTTATAAGTGTGAGTGGAAGCTCCCGAGGATGCGGTGGCAAGCACATGCAGATACCACGTTTCCTTCTCTCCCGCCGTGCCTCTGCTCTCCGTAAGCGTTGTACCACTTTTGGTACTCTGCCAGCCATAGGCGGGCAGATCGGTATTTTGCGTCCATGTATACTGAATGGTCGTTGCATTTTTCGCCGTGATGGTTGCCTGATGACTGGGCAATGCGCTGCTCGCGTCTGCTGCCGTAACCGTCACCGACGGCTTACTGTTGTCCACGGTCATGTTGGTATGTTTGTCCGTCGGAAATGTCTGGCTGGTGCCGGACAGATTGCACATATCCTTAATGTTGGAGGCATTGCTAATACCGGTAACCGTCAGTGCGTTGATGCTATATATGCCGTCAGCAACCGATACTGTCCCTTTAAAATACAGCACATTCGTGTCCGCGCCGCCTGCGTATGTCAAAGTTCCTACGTTGGTCGTGATGGTAAGACCACTCAGAGAGCTGTTCTGGCTGTCCACGATCTCGTCAAAGACAAGTGCCACCGTAATCGGATCGCCCGGAAGGTAAGTGCTGCTCGCCATGGGTGCAACGCCGAGGAGCTGAGGTTCCTTCTCATCCTGCACCATGACATAGCTGGTCAGACCGTCCACATACCAGCTGTCCTCGTTTTTACCACTCGCACCAAAGTAAGCATAGCATGTCTCATCTACACCCAGCTTCACCCATGTGTTATTGTTGTAAGAATAAGTCGTACCAGAGATTCTTGTTGGCTTAGTAGCTCCCACTCCCCCACCCGTTTCGGTGCTCGGGAAAAGAAAGGTTGTTGCTTTATTATCAGCGAGTTGAAAGTTACATGCCCAAAGCTGCCCGGATACTCCTGTAACTACGCCACCTTCCGCAACTTTGCCATTCTTTCCTATTAAGTCAAAATAGCCATTCTTCGGCACCTCCGATTTTCCCATATAGGCATGTTCATAGCCGTCAGCGCCTTCATAAGCCTTCAACTGATACCGATAATACCACCCGCTGGCGGTTGCATTCAAATACGCCAACTGATTATTGGTATAATAGTCGGAAAGTTTTCTCTCGGTATGGTAGTTCTCCACATTGTCGCGGTTGATCCGAAAACACACATTGCTATTTGTCGCGCCTTGTTCACTTTTTGAGTCCTGAATTTTTTCCCCACTGGTCGTACTTACCTCTGTCTGATCGACCATTAATTTTTCCGTGGTATAAATTGACCTGTTGATGGTATAACTGTTGTTCTTCGACATCGTCCGTGTCTTCGAACGCATTGTCTCGTCAATCTTCCCGCCTCCCTCTACGCGGTAAATTTCCAGTGAGTAGGTTCTGTCCGCATTGGAGTACCTTGTGCCCTCATTGTTCTTATAGGCACTTGTCACACCATTCTCCGTCACAGTCACGGTCTTGGATGTCTCCCCGTCCGCGAAGATAACCTTTCCCTGCACATGGGTAAAATGGGTGCCGCCGATGGCGGAGCCGTTTACCGTGCGGTAATAGACGGTCTGCTCCCCGTCCGTTCCGCCGGTTCTTTTAATCGTAAAGGTCGTTTCTCGGCTGTTGGTCGATATTCCCTGCAGGGAAAACGTGCCGTACTTCGGGATTCCGAAGCCGAATTCTTTCGCTTCGCTGTATATGACCTTCGTACTTCCGCCAGATGTAACCTTCGCATACGCCCGCGCATAGTATTCCACGCCGGAGACAAGCTCTGTGGCGGTTGCACTTAAGCTTCCGTTCTTTGTTTTGACAACGCTGGAGGTCGTTATGCTTCCATTGTTAAGCTCCAGTGTGGGCGCCGGTACAATGCCCCATACGAAGCCCGTCTCCGTGATTGCATCCGCTCCGGTATGGGTTAAAACCGCATTTAAGCTGTACTGATCCTTACTGCCGGAAACCGCTGTCAGCGTGCTGAGCTTCAATTCCAGAGGCTTTGCCGTCACCGTAATGGTACAGTTTTCTTTGCTTGTATTTCCCACAGCGTCCGTCGCCGTCACCGGAACGGTCTTTGTCCCCAGCGTGCTGCTGACATTCGTCGGTATCGTGTACGACCATGGCTCATCGGCGAGCTTGCGGTTGTCCGAGGCGGAAAGTGCCTCCGCAAACAGCTTTTCCACCGTCGCCTGCGCCTCATCCTCCAAAACCGTGACGGTCGTATAGGTAATCTCGGGAGCCGTCTTGTCGATATTGTCCACCTTTACCTTATAGTCTGCCGACCTGTCACTGCCGTTCAGCTTATAATTTATGGTAAAGGAATATTCGCCGTTTTCTGAAACAACCCTTGATGTTTCCGGAACCGTCACATCGGTAATCCCCATCTCCGGCACTGCCTCAGCGCTCACCGTTATCTCCACATCCGTTTTCGTAAGGACATCCGGCGACAAGGTATAGCTGACCTTCGGACCGATTCCCAAGCCCTGCATGAAATAAAAGCTGACGCTGTCGGTTGCCTTGATCTCCTCCGTTGTCGGATCCTTAAGAATTCCCGTGATCTTATATACGCCGCTCGGCGAGTCTAAGGGCATACCAAGCGCTATCTCCTCTGTCGCCTGCACCTGTCCGAAACATGCGTCCAGCGCATTTCCCGTCTCCTCCTGCGTCAGGACATATTCTGTGGTATACTGCGTATTCCCTTTCTGCCTGACTGTCACAAGGGACTCTACGGAAACCTGATTATTTTCCGTGACGGCATTCTGGAGCTTCAGGGAAAATTCTTCAATATTGGAGTCTGCTGCCCCGCCGTCCAGTATGAGCTGCATCCAGTCTACCGTCACCACCCAGCTCTTTGCAACGGTCACGGATATGACATTCTTTCCCTTTTTCAGCTTGTCGAGAGGAATCTCAAACACGGTGGTGTTCCATGTGTTGTTCGTACCCGCGAGGTAACCGATTGTCTCCTTGTTATATGTCTTCCCATAATTATTCGTCAGATCCATGGGAAGATAAATGTCGTCATTTAAGTACACATAATCCGTCTCACCGTAATCTTCATCCACATCATAAGCCTTAATCGCCAGATATGCGCTCTGGGTCGGAAGCTCGTCCAGCGTAAAAGCAAGC
>CAKRUB010000021.1 GCA_934402375.1 uncultured Acetatifactor sp. | reverse complement strand
AGTATCTGAAGCGTCAAGGCACGGATGTGCCGTAGTCGCGAAAGATGCTTGAGGGCTTGCCCCGGGGTAGTTCATTGTGTCGGGCTATGGCAAGTGCCGCACCTATGTATGCCTTAAGACGAAGGCTGCCATCCTCGTCAGAACGCAGGATAAGACGTATTTATTTAACGATGAGAGTGAAGCGGGAACCAGAGAATTGTATGACAGACTTGTGAAAGCGTGCGGTAACGGTGTACAATAGGAAGAAAGTGCGCAAAATAATATGCAGGCTGAAGGTGACGGAGATCACAGCAAAGGAAAATCCGCTGACGGGCGGAGCAGACCTGTAAGTGCAAAGGGAGACAGGCGTATGGGAAAGATATTTTTTATTGCGGACACGCATTTCGGGCAGGCGGAGATCATCGGCTATGAGAACCGTCCGTTTGCAGATGTCGGGGAGATGGACGAGGCGATCATCAGAAACTGGAATGAGACCGTCGCGGAGGCAGATACGGTTTTCGTGGTGGGAGATTTTTCGGTGTATGCGAAGGAAAAAACGAAGGAGATCCTTGGAAGGTTAAAGGGACATAAGCGGCTTGTCATGGGAAACCATGACACCGAAAGCGAGCAGTTCTATATGGACTGCGGCTTTGAGGGCGTGAGCAGATACCCGGTCATCTATGACGGCTTCTGGATTCTGTCGCACGAGCCCATGTATATCAATTCCAACATGCCCTATGCCAATATCTTCGGACACGTCCACGCAAATCCGATCTACAGCGACTATTCCGCGCAGAGCTTCTGCGTCTGCTGCGAGAGAATCAATTACACGCCGATAGCGTTTGAAGAGATCCGGGATAAAATAAAGGAAGAGATTAAGAGGAATGCGGGCGCTGCCGCACAGGGCAGAGCAGAAAGCATTTGCGTAAACGGAGGACTACAATGAAGGACATGCTTCGATTGACAGATTATTGTGCCGATGATATATATGAGATTTTCAGACTGACGGATGAGGTCAGGGGAGGGGCTTACCGGGACTTCCTGAAAGGAAAATGTGTGGTGATGTTTTTCCCGAATTCCAGTATACGGACAAGGGTTTCCTTTGAAAAAGGAATTTATCTGCTGGGCGGACAGACGATATTGTTCCCGACGGAAACACTTGACAAGAAAGAGGATTTGAGAGATGTCTGCGGCTATCTTGACAATTGGGCGGATCTTGTGATCGCAAGACACGCAGACATCAAAAGGCTTGAGAAGCTGGCGGAAAATCTGAAAGTGCCTGTGATCAATGCCATGACGGACAGTAACCATCCGTGCGAGATGCTCTCGGATCTGTATGCGTTGTCCAAACGCAGGACGGATTTCACAAAGGACAAATTCCTGTTCTGCGGGAAGCGGGGAAACATCGGACTGGCATGGAAGGAGGCGGCAGAGGTCATGGGCTTTTCTCTGGAACAATGTTGCGGAGAGGGCTATGAAATAGAGGGGCTGCCTGTGTATCACAGCATTGAGAAGGCGGTTACAGGCAAAGATATTGTCTGTACGGATTCTCTGCCGGAGAGCGCTCTTGCTGCCTTTAAGGACTGTCAGGTGACGAGTGAGATGATGGACAGGGCAAATCCGGGAGCAGTGTTGAATCCATGCCCGCCCTTTTACCGGGGCGAGGAAGTTTCGGAGGACGTCATAGACTCGGAGTATTTTGTGGGATATGACTTCAAGGAATGCCTGATTGCCGTCCAGCAGGCGGTCATGATTTACTGTCTTACGAGATAACTTCCGCAAAAATGAATTTACTTTTTCGGACAAAACGATTACAATGAACCGTGTTTATAATTTCACCGGTCTGCATAACTGACCGGTGCACAGAAATGAGGAGCAGAATGAACGAAAATCCAGCTTACAAATCCGGCTTTGCGACACTGATCGGAAGACCGAACGTGGGAAAATCCACGCTGATGAACCGGCTGATCGGACAGAAGATCGCGATCACCTCCAACAGACCACAGACGACGAGAAACAGAATACAGACCGTGCTGACGACGGAGGAGGGACAGATTGTCTTCCTCGACACGCCGGGAATTCATAAGGCGAAAAATAAGCTTGGCGAGTACATGGTGAATGTGGCGGAGCGCACGATGGAGGATGTCGATGTCATATTGTGGCTGGTGGAGCCGACAGACTATATCGGCGCAGGGGAGAGACACATCATCGAGCAGCTGAAAAAGACGAAGACACCGGTGATCCTTGTGATCAATAAGATCGATACCGTGAAGAAGGATGCGCTGTTTGCGCTTATCGACACCTACCGCAAGGAACTGGACTTTCAGGAGATCGTGCCGGTGTCGGCATTGAAGGGGAATAACACCGACGAGCTTGTCAAATGCATCTTCAAGTATCTGCCCTACGGACCGGCGTTTTATGATGAAGACACGATCACGGATCAGCCCATGCGCCAGATTGTCGCAGAGCTGATCAGGGAGAAGGCGCTGCGCCTTCTGGAGGATGAAATCCCCCACGGAATCGCCGTCAGCATCGAGAGCATGAAGGAAAAAGGGAAAATCTGCCACATCGAGGCAACGATCGTGTGCGAGAGAGAGTCCCACAAGGGCATCATTATCGGCAAGGGCGGCGCAATGCTGAAGAAGATCGGTTCCACCGCACGCCCGGAAATAGAGGATTTACTTGAGATGCAGGTCAATCTGCAGCTCTGGGTGAAGGTGAAAAAGGACTGGCGCGACAGCGACTTCCTGTTGAAAAATTTTGGCTATGATCCGAAGAAAATGAACGAATAGAAAAGCGGAAATCTGCAAATTCTACTGATGACACATGATCGGTCTGTGAGCATGGAAATACAAATGGAATCGGGGGATGTGCGGATGAATATGGAATACTGGAAGCAGTTTGAAAATACCGGAAGGATTGAGGATTATCTGTCGTATGTCTCGGTTGAGAGCCGGGATGCGGGATGCAGGGACAGCGCGCGGGGAGAAGAGGCACATGCAGGAATATATCATGGTGACAGGAATCATATTGAAGCAGTCGCCCGTGGCGGAGTACGACAGACATATCAGCATTCTGACTAAGGAGCGAGGGAAGCTGTCGGTCTTTGCGAGAGGGGCGAGGCGACCGGGGAACAAGCTCGCCGCCGCGACAAATCCGCTTTCCTTCGGCAGATTCAAGCTGTACGAGGGGAAAAGCTCCTACACGCTGGCGGAGGCGGAGATCCAGAATTATTTTGAAGAGCTGCGCACGGATTACATAGGCGCCTGCTACGGGATGTATTTTGCCGAGGTGGCAGACTATTATACCAGAGAAAACAATGACGAGAGCCAGATGCTGAAGCTGCTGTACCAGTCGCTGCGTGCGATCAGTGCAGATTCCCTGCCGAATCCGCTTGTGAGATGTGTCTTTGAGTGCAAGGCGATCGCCGTGAACGGGGAATTCCCGGGGCCGCCGACGGACAGAAAACTTGAGGAATCCACGATCTATGCGCTGCGATACATAGAGGCAAGCCCGGTCGAGAAGCTTTATACCTTCACGGTGACGGATGCCGTTCTGGCGGAGCTTGAGCAGATCGCGGAGGAATATATGAAGAGGTATGTAGGGCATACGTTCAGAAGTCTGGAGGTTCTGAAAACTCTTAGTTGAAAATACAGAATGTTTTTGATACAATAACTTGGTATATTGAGGAGCTGGATTATGAAGAAAAGAGTTATGGCTGTTGTCTGCATCTGCCTGCTGCTTATGACATTTGCGGGATGCGGCGGAGCCGGTGTGCCTGACGCGGTGGAGACAACGACGATCTGTATCGACAAAAAGGGCGGAGTGACCTATTATCTCGCCGGAGCCTTTGACAGAGAGTATTATCAGCTTGAGGAGCTGACCTCCATGGCGATGAAGGAAGCGGCGGAATTTTGCAGGAGCGCAGGAGCTTCCGCAGTGACGGTGGAAAAGGCAGAACTCGTGCCGGAGGATGGCGACAGGGTCGTGATTACCTACCGGTTTGACAGCTGCGATACCTTTGAAGGGTTTAACGGCAGCGTACTTTTTTACGGCACAGTCGGCGAAGCGAAGGACGCCGGGTATGCGGTGAATACCGTCCTGACGAATGAAAAGGGCGAGGAGATACCGCTGAATGCCGAAGTGGACAGAAAGGTCATAATCACGGACGCGAAAGCGCTTGTTTACTGCCCGTCAAAGGTGACAGGAGTGAGCGGGGGCGCAGTTCTGAAGGAAGATGGAAGTGTAGATACGACCGCTGCTGAGGGAACGGTATCCATTCTACTGAAAAAATAGAAAGATTGTGAGGAAGAGCAATATGGAAAAGACAATGGACAAGATTGTGGCACTGGCGAAGGCGAGAGGATTCGTATATCCCGGTTCGGAGATTTACGGCGGACTGGCAAATACATGGGATTACGGCAATCTCGGCGTGGAGCTGAAGAACAATGTCAAGAGAGCATGGTGGCAGAAGTTCGTTCAGGAGAATCCGTACAACGTCGGTGTTGACTGTGCCATTTTGATGAATCCCCAGACATGGGTGGCAAGCGGTCACCTCGGCGGTTTCTCCGATCCGCTGATGGACTGCAGAGAGTGCCATGAGCGTTTCCGCGCGGACAAGCTGATCGAGGATTTCTGCGCAGAAAAGGGAATTGAGCTCAAGGAGAGCGTGGATTCCTGGAGTCAGGAGCAGATGAAGGAATTTGTGGAGGAGCACAATATTCCCTGTCCCAGCTGCGGCAAGCATAACTTTACGGATATCCGTCAGTTTAATCTGATGTTTAAGACATTCCAGGGCGTGACAGAGGACGCAAAGAGCGTGGTCTACCTCCGCCCGGAGACCGCGCAGGGTATTTTTGTAAACTTTAAGAATGTACAGAGAACCTCGAGAAAGAAGATTCCGTTCGGTATCGGACAGATTGGTAAGGCATTCCGAAACGAGATCACACCCGGAAACTTCACCTTCCGTACAAGAGAGTTCGAGCAGATGGAGCTGGAGTTCTTCTGTGAGCCCGGCACCGATCTCGAGTGGTTCCAGTATTGGAGAGGCTTCTGCAGAGACTGGCTGCTGTCCCTCGGCATCAAGGAGGACGAGATCCGTCTTCGCGACCACAGCCCCGAGGAGCTTTGCTTCTACAGTAAGGGCACGACGGATATTGAGTTCATGTTCCCCTTCGGCTGGGGCGAGCTATGGGGCATTGCGGACAGAACAGACTATGACCTGACCCAGCATGCAAATACGTCCGGCGAGGATATGAGCTATTTTGATGATGAGAAGAAGGAGAAGTACATACCTTATGTGGTTGAGCCGTCTCTCGGCGCAGACCGCGTGGTACTGGCATTCCTCTGCGCAGCATATGACGAGGAGGAGCTTGAGGGCGGAGATATGCGTACCGTGCTCCGTTTCCATCCGGCGCTTGCACCGGTCAAGATCGGTGTGCTGCCGCTTTCCAAGAAGCTGAACGAGGGCGCTGAGAAGATCTATGCACAGCTCTCCAGGAAATATAACTGTGAGTTTGACGACAGAGGAAATATCGGAAAGAGATACCGCCGTCAGGATGAGATCGGAACACCGTTCTGTGTGACCTACGACTTTGAGTCCGAGACGGATGGCTGCGTGACAGTACGTTTCAGGGATTCCATGGAGCAGGAACGCGTGGCAATAACGGAGCTTGACGCATACTTTGCGGACAAGTTTACGTTTTAGGATAAGGAGAAGCTGATCATGAGACAATTCACTTCGGATGAACTGAGAAAAACATGGAAGCAGTTTTATATCGACCGCGGACATGTGGATGTAGGGGCTGTATCGCTTGTGTCGGACGGCTCTACGGGAGTGCTGTTTAATGTTGCGGGAATGCAGCCGCTGATGCCTTATCTTCTGGGACAGAAGCATCCTCTCGGAACCAGACTCTGCAATGTGCAGGGCTGTGTGCGTACCAACGACATTGACTCCGTTGGCGATAAGAGCCATGTTACTTTCTTTGAGATGATGGGAAGCTGGAGCCTTGGAGATTATTTCAAAAAAGAGCGCTGCCAGTGGAGCTTTGAGCTTCTGACGCAGGTATTCGGCTTTGACGCGGATCACCTTGCAGCGACGGTGTTTGCCGGAGACGACAATGCTCCGAGGGACGAGGAGGGTGCGACATACAGGATCGCTTCCGGGTTCCACAAGGATAATATATACTATCTGCCCGCCGAGGATAACTGGTGGGGTCTGGAGCATGGTCCCTGCGGTCCGGACAGTGAGATGTTCTATGTCGCCGACAAGCCGGACTGCGGCCCGGACTGCGGCCCCGGATGCCACTGTGGAAAATATACCGAGCTTGGCAATGACGTGTTTATGCAGTATGAGAAGCATAAGGACGGATCGCTGACCCCGCTGAAGCAGAAGAACGTTGATACCGGATGGGGACTGGAGCGTATTCTGGCATTCCTGAACGGTACGAAGGACGTTTACCAGACGGATCTCTTCGCGCCGATTATCGCTTATATCGAGCAGACCTCCGGCGTGAAGTATGAGCAGGACGAGAAGCTGACGAAGTCGATGCGTATTCTCGCTGACCATATCCGTACAAGCATTATGCTGATCGGTGACGAGGCAAAGCTTCTGCCCTCGAATGCGGGCGCAGGCTATGTGCTCCGCCGTCTGATCCGCCGCGCGGTGAGACACGGACGCAGCCTGAACCTCGGCACGGAGAACCTTCTGACGATCGGCGGAATGTACATTGACCAGATTTACGGCGAAAGCTATCCGCTCTTAAAGAAAAACAGAGAGTTCATTCTTTCTGAGCTGCAGAAGGAGATTGCACGCTTCGAGAGCACGCTGGAGAACGGCATGAAGGAATTCTATAAAATCCTTGAGCAGAAGCGTGCCGAGAATAAGAAGGACATTGACGGAAAGTCGGCATTTTATCTCTATGATACCTTTGGTTTCCCCATCGAGCTTACGGTCGAACTGGCAGAGGAGGAAGGGCTTAAGGTCGATGAGACCGGCTTTGAGACTGCTATGGAAGAGCAGAAGCAGAAGGCGAGAGAAGGACAGAATTTCTCCGCGAAGCTGAATGCCGCGGGCGCAGGCGTATTTGATACGCTGGATGCCGGTCTGACCAGTGAATTTGTCGGATACGATACATTGACGGCAGAAGCAGAGATTCTTGCCGTTGCGAACGAGACAGAGCTGACCGATACCTTGAAGACGGGCGAGAACGGAACGATTATCACGGCGAAGACACCGTTCTATGCAACCATGGGCGGTCAGAAGGGCGATACCGGTATTATCCGCACTGAGAGCGGCAGCTTTGAGGTGGAGGAGACGGTAAAGATCGCCGGCGGAAGAATCGGTCATATCGGAAAAGTTGTTTCCGGTACGATCAAGGTGAAGGAAGCAGCGGAGCTGGCTGTCGATACTGCAAACCGTAAAAATATCTGCAAGAACCACTCTGCGACCCACCTGCTGCAGAGCGCGCTGCGCGCAGTGCTCGGCGATCATGTAGAGCAGCAGGGCTCCTATCAGGACGGCAGCAGAACCCGTTTCGATTTCAGCCATTCACAGGCGATGACGCAGGAGGAGCTTGCGCGTGTGGAAGCTCTTGTCAATGAGAAGATTGCGGAGGATCTGCCCGTTGTTACGGATGTCATGAGCATTGAGGAAGCAAAGAAGAGCGGTGCTATGGCTCTGTTCGGAGAAAAATACGGCGAGACCGTGCGAGTTGTCTCCATGGGAGATTTTTCCAGAGAGCTTTGCGGCGGTACGCATGTTAAGCATACCGGAGAGATCGCGTATTTCAAGATTCTTTCCGAGAGTGGTGTCGCTGCGGGCGTCAGAAGAATCGAAGCGCTGACCGGAGCGAATGTGATGACATACTATCAGACGCTTGAGGAGAATCTTGCGAAGGCAGCGGCAGCGGCGAAGTGTGCACCGGCTGCATTGAGTGAAAAGATCCAACATATGCAGGCGGAATTAAAGCAGCTGGGTTCGGAAAATGAATCCATGAAGGCGAAGCTCGCACAGTCTGCACTCGGTGATGTCATGAACCAGGTGCAGGAGGTGAAGGGAGTCAAGCTGCTGGCGGTCAATGTCGATGGCGTCGATATGAACGGACTGCGCGATCTTGGCGACCAGTTAAAGGCAAAGCTCGGTGAGGGCATTGTCGTACTGCTGTCAAATCTGGATGGCAAGGTAAACATGATTTCCATGGCGACCGACGGTGCGATTGCAAAGGGCGCTCATGCCGGAAATCTGATCAAGGGAATTGCGGCTCTGGTCGGCGGTGGTGGCGGCGGACGCCCGAATATGGCGCAGGCGGGTGGAAAGAATCCTGCCGGTATTCCGGCTGCGGTAGAAGAGGCGGCAAAGGTGCTGGAGAGCCAGCTTGCCTGACGGAAAGTAAAACGACTGCGGTTTTTGTAAAAAAACTGTTGACGGATGAAACATTTATGCTATAATACTTAGTGTGTATGCGGCAGCAATGCTGTAATACATAATATTAACCCAATCAGTCATGTTACTTGAGGGACTGAAGGGAGGTCGGGTAGAGATGTCAAACGTAATCGTAAAAGAGAACGAGACTCTGGACAGCGCACTGCGCCGTTTCAAGAGAAGTTGCGCTAAAGCTGGTATTCAGCAGGAGATTCGCAAGCGTGAGCATTACGAGAAGCCTAGCGTAAGACGTAAGAAGAAGTCTGAAGCAGCTAGAAAGCGTAAATATAACTAAAAACGTTAGCAGACCCTCGGTTGAACTGACCGGGGGTTTTCTGTTCTATCGGGTGAAAAGCTGTCATACTTATAAGTAGTATCGTGCGTCAGGAGTGTGGCAGATTATGTTTGGAAGAAAGTCTTTGGTGTCACTGTTTTTAGCGTTGATCCTATGGGTATCGACAGCACTGCCGGTCAGTGCGAATGTCTCTGTTTCATCCCCTTCCGTTATTTTAATAGAGAGTTCGACAGGACAGGTCATTTACGAGTCGAACTCGGCAGAGCGGCGCAGCCCCGCCAGCATCACGAAGATCATGACGCTGCTTCTGACCTTTGAGGCGCTGGACGCGGGGAAGATTAAGCTGACGGACGAGGTGCTGACGAGTGAATATGCAAGCTCGATGGGCGGCTCGCAGGTCTATCTGGCGGCGGGGGAGACACAGACCCTAGATACCATGATCAAGTGTATTGTGGTGTCTTCTGGTAACGATGCAAGCGTCGCCGTAGCAGAGCATATTGCAGGAAGTGAGCAGGCGTTTGTCGAGATGATGAATGAACGGGCGCTGGAGCTTGGAATGGTCGATACGCATTTCGAGGATTGCTGCGGGCTGAGCGAGTCCGACAATCATTATTCGTGTGCGAGGGATGTCGCGGTCATGTCGCGGGAGCTGACGGTGAACCACCCGCAGATCTTTGACTATACAAAGATCTGGATGGAGGACATCACGCACGAGACTAGACAGGGCAGCAGTAAGTTTACACTCAACAGCACGAATAAGCTGTTGAAGCAGTATCAATATGCGACCGGACTTAAGACAGGTTCCATGAGCAAGGCGAAATACTGCATCTCGGCGACGGCGAGCAGGGATGGAATTGATCTGATTGCCGTGGTCATGGGAGCGCCGGATTATAAGACGAGATTTGCGGATGCCCAGACCCTTCTGACCTACGGCTTTGGCGTGTGCAATGTCTATGTGGATGAAAACAAGGAAAGTCTGCCTCCTATGCCGGTGGAACGCGGCGTTGAGGAGGAAGTGCCGCTGTGCTTCGGCGGTGAGTTCCGTTACCTTGACATTGCCGGAAATAATCTTGAGGCGGTCGAGAAGGTGATTGAACTGCCGGAATCCGTTCAGGCGCCTGTGACAGAGGGCGGTGAAGCGGGGAAGGCAAGGTATCTGCTGAATGGCAGTGAGATCGGAAGCGTGCCGATCCTGTACGGAGCGACAGTGGAGAAGGCGGGGTATCTAGATTACCTGAAGAAGGTGGTTGGATTTTATCTTTTATAGAGGTACGAGGCGTGGAGGAGTACGATGGCTGATATTTTAATAACCGTTTTAGGAATAATCTGCGTGGCGTTTGCCTGGGTGGCGCTGTATGACAGCAACCGTTTTGTCGTGCGGAAGCTGAAAATGACGGATCGACGGATCAGAAAGCCATTCAGGGCGGTTGTGGTCGCGGATCTTCACAATAAGCGTTATGGGAAAGAGAATGAGCGGCTTCTGGCGGCAATCAGGGAACAGAAGCCGGATATGATACTGGCTGCGGGGGATATTCCGACGGCAAAGCCGGGGAAAAAACTGGATGTGGCGGTTGACTTCCTGAAGAAACTTCGGGAAGAATACCCGGTCTACTATGCAAACGGCAACCACGAGCACAGGCTGAAGCTGTACCCGGAAAAGTACGGGGATATGGCGGAGCGGTATGCAGAAGCGCTGGCGGATATGGGAGTCGAACCGCTTGTGAATGCGCATGCAGAGCTTGCGGAGTTCGGCGTCGCCGTTTACGGGGTGGAGATTGCAAAGCAGTATTACAAGCGCTTCGGAAAGCAGAGGATGGATGAGTCCTATCTGACAAAGACGCTCGGTGCGCCGGACAAGGAGTGCTATACGATTCTGCTGGCGCATAATCCGGAGTATTTTCCGAAATATGCGCAGTGGGGGGCAGATCTGACGGTCTCGGGGCATGTGCACGGAGGAATTGTCAGAGTGCCGTTCTTGGGAAAGGGACTTGTGTCACCGAGCCTTGCGCCGTTCCCGAAATATGACGGCGGCGTGTTCCGGGAGGGAGACTCCGTCATGCTGCTGAGCAGGGGGCTCGGCTCGCATACAATCCCGGTGAGACTGTTTAACCCCGGCGAACTCTGGGTGGTTGACTTCGTGCCGGAACTGATGTAAAATCGGAACTGTTATCAATTTGAACCGACATATATTGAGGAAACTATGGCGATACCGGTAAAACTTGAGGTGTTCGAGGGTCCGCTGGATCTTTTGCTGCATCTGATAGACAAAAATAAAATCGACATCTACGATATTCCCATTGTGGAGATCACGGAGCAGTACCTTGCGTACATAAAGAATATGGAAACCGATGACATGAATGTGATGAGTGAATTTCTTGTCATGGCAGCCACGCTGATCGACATTAAATGCAGGATGCTCCTTCCCAAGGAGGTCAATGAGGAAGGCGAGGAAGAGGATCCGAGAGCGGAACTGGTACAGAAGCTGTTGGAATATAAGATGTATAAATACATGTCCTTTGAGCTGAGGGACAGGCAGGTGGATGCGGCGAGGAATCTTTACCGCGAGCAGAGACTGCCGGAGGAGGTTGCCGCCTACCGACAGCCTGTGGATTATGAAGAGCTGGTCGGGGATATGACGCTGAACAAGCTGCATGAAATTTTTAAGTCCATCGTGCGGAAGCAGGAGGACAAGATCGACCCGATCAGAAGCCATTACGGCAATATCGAGAAGGAAGAGATCGACATGGATGCGAAGACGCTCTATGTCGAGGCATATGCGAAGGAACACAGAACCTTCAGTTTCCGTAAGCTGTTGGAAAAGCAGTCAAACAAGATGGAAGTGATTGTTACCTTTCTGGTTATTCTGGAGCTGATGAAGACGGGAAAGATTCTGATCTGTCAGGAAAATATTTTTGATGACATCATGATCACATCACAGATGTGAGGGGATGAGTGAGGGACGTTTATGGAGCGAGCCAAGGCGGAGGCGGTGTTGGAGGCAATACTGTTTACGATGGGAGATTCGGTTGAGGTGAAAAGCCTTGCCGAGGTGATTGAAGAGGATGTAAAGACAACGAAGGAGATATTGAAGGGCATGGAAAAGCGCTATGCCAAGAGCGACAGAGGGATTGCGCTGACATGGTTCGACGATTCGGTGCAGCTCTGTACAAAGTCAGAAATGTATGAATATCTGATCAAGATTGCCAAGACGCCCCGGAAAATGACCTTGACAGATACCGTTCTGGAAACCCTGTCCATTATTGCTTATAAGCAGCCTGTGACAAGGATTGAGGTGGAGCGGGTGAGAGGTGTCAGCTGTGACCATGCGATCAACAAGCTTCTGGAATATGATCTGATCATGGAGCTCGGCAGGCTGGATGCACCGGGAAGACCGCTGCTCTTTGGGACGACGGAGCAGTTTCTTAGATGCTTTGGCGTCAAGAGTCTGGAGGAGCTGCCGGAGCTGAATCCGGTGCAGGTGGAGGAATTCAAGCAGCAGGCGGAAGCGGAAGTGCAGATGCAGCTGGATATTTAGAGAGGAAGCCTCATATACTGTTTTAAATCCATATTTTGCGGGTATCGGAAAAGTGCGGATGAAAAAAACAGTATGGGGCTTTTTTTGCGCCCTTTTTCTTGCGGTAAAGCTGTCGGCGGCAGCGGAGGGCAGTGATCCGGCGGAGAACCTTTCGCTGTATGCGACGGCGGCGGTATTGATGGATGCGGATACGGGAAGGGTTCTCTACGGGAAGAATGCGGATGCGCCGATGGCGATGGCGAGCACGACAAAGATACTGACCTGCATTGTCGTACTGGAGAATGCCTCTCCGGACGAGACACTGAAGACTTCCTCCTACGCCGCCGGTATGCCGAAGGTGCATCTCGGAATCAGAAGGGGAGAGGAATACACGGTGCGTGATCTGCTGTATTCACTGATGCTGGAGTCACATAATGACTCTGCGGTGGCACTCGCGGAACATGTCGGAGGGAAGTTTCTCGAGCCGGAACTCGCCGGAAAGGAGCCATCCGATTACACGATGGAGGAGAGCAAGATGGCAGTTGCGGCATTTGCGCGACTGATGAATGAGAAAGCGGTTGAGCTCGGCTGTAAGGACAGCTGGTTCATCACGCCGAACGGTCTGGACGCGACGCAGGAGTTTACCCTGCAGGATGGCACGGTGATTACAAAGGAGCACTGCACGACGGCGGCAGAGCTGGCACGGATTATGAGCTACTGCATCGGAGAGTCCGAAAAGCGGGATGAATTTCTGGAGATCACGCGGACGCAGAATTACAGCTTTTCCGCGAACGGCAGGGGATATTCCTGTGTCAACCACAATGCCTTTCTGAACATGATGGACGGAGCGCTCAGTGGCAAGACCGGCTTTACCAACAAGGCGGGCTACTGTTATGTAGGGTCTCTGGAACGGGACGGAAGAACCTTTGTCGTGACGCTTCTTGCCTGCGGATGGCCGAATCATAAGACGTGGAAGTGGAGTGATACGAGGGAACTGATGCAGTACGGCGTGGATCATTTCTTCTATCGGAGCTTCCGGGACGAGGGGATTGCTTTTGACGAGGACAGACTGCAGCCGATTCCTGTTTTAAACGGGCAGACGTATATTCTTGGGGAGACTGCGTATACTGATACCGTGATACAGGGCAGGAGGACAACGGAGTATGGTGGCGTGGATTCTTTGGCTGGCGGAGCAGGCGAGAAATCTGTGGAGGGACTTCTTATGCGCGAGGACGAGGAAATAAAGGTGGAATACCGGATTGAGAAGGCGCTGCAGGCTCCCGTCGAGGCAGGTACGGAGGTGGGAGAGATTACATACAGCGTGGGAGATACGGTTTATCTGCGGGAAAGGATCGTGACGGCACAGGCAGTAAAAAAGATTGATTTTGTATGGTGCGTCAACCAGATACTTTCCAGATATTGCATCTTCTGAATTTTATAATTGTTTACACTTTTTTTAGAATAATACAGAGTCTCTTTATTGACTGGGGAATCCTTCTTGCGCTATAGTACAGGCAAAGCTATGGAAGGTCTGTACGTGAAGGAGGAAATAGCGAAATGAAAAAAGTTGAAAAACCAAAGAAACCATTGCTTTTCTATTACACCATTGCGCTGGTGGCACTGATTCTGCTGAATATCTTTCTGTTCCCGAACATCGGAGCGAACCGTGTGAAAGAGGTGGATTACGGCACGTTTCTGACGATGATTGATGAAAAGCAGGTCGCCAGGGTGGAACTGAACGGTGACATGATCTACTTTACGGATAAGAGCGAGGAGCCGCAGTTTTACGAGACGGCGACCTTTGATGACCCGGAGCTGGTAAACCGGCTGCAGGATGCCGGCTGCGAATTCGGAAGAGTGGCGCAGAAGGAGATGAATCCCATACTGAATTTCCTGCTTGTGTGGATTCTGCCGATCCTTATTTTCTGGGGGCTGGGACAGCTTCTGGCAAGGCTCCTCATGAACAAGATGGGCGGAGCGACGGCGGGAAGTCCGTTTATGCAGTTCGGAAAAAGCAACGCCAAGGTGTATGTGGAGTCTACGACAGGCATCACCTTTAACGATGTGGCCGGAGAAGACGAGGCGAAGGAGCTGCTGGCGGAGATTGTGGATTTTCTTCACAATCCCCAGAAATATCAGGAGATCGGAGCGGTGTGCCCGAAGGGAGCACTGCTGGTAGGTCCTCCCGGCACAGGTAAGACGCTGCTTGCGAAGGCGGTTGCCGGTGAGGCGGAGGTTCCCTTTTTCTCCATATCCGGTTCGGAGTTTGTAGAGATGTTTGTCGGTATGGGTGCGTCGAAGGTTCGTGACCTGTTCAAGCAGGCGAATGAGAAGGCTCCCTGCATCGTCTTTATCGATGAGATCGATACCATAGGTAAAAAGCGTGACAGCGGCGGCATGGGTGGAAACGATGAACGTGAGCAGACGCTAAACCAGCTGCTGACGGAGATGGACGGCTTCGATGCATCCAAGGGTGTCGTTATACTTGCGGCGACGAACAGACCGGACACTCTTGACCCGGCGCTCTTAAGACCGGGACGTTTCGACCGTAGAATCCCGGTGGAACTGCCCGACCTCAAGGGAAGAGAAGAGATTCTGAAGGTTCATGCGAGAAAGGTAAAGCTTTCGGACAATGTCGACTTCAATGCCATTGCGAGGGCTGCATCCGGTGCATCGGGCGCAGAGCTTGCCAATATGGTGAACGAGGCGGCGTTAAAGGCGGTGAGAGAGAACCGGAAGTTTGTCACACAGGCAGATCTGGAGGAGAGCATCGAGACAGTCATCGCCGGATACCAGAAAAAGAATGAGGTGCTTTCGTCGAAGGAAAAACTGATTGTCGCCTACCATGAGATCGGACATGCCCTTGTGGCGGCGTTACAGACGGATTCGGCGCCTGTCACAAAGATTACGATCATCCCCCGGACCTCCGGGGCGCTCGGCTATACGATGCAGGTGGATGCCGAGGAGCGGAACCTGATGTCGGAGGAGGAACTGAAAAATAAGATCGCTACCCTGACCGGCGGGCGCTGTGCAGAGAAGCTGATCTTTAACTCGATAACGACAGGGGCGTCGAACGACATCGAACAGGCGACGAAGCTCGCAAGGGCAATGATCACGCGCTACGGAATGAGCGACAGGTTCGGCATGGTGGCGCTGGAGACGCAGACCAATGCCTATCTCGGAGGAGACAGCTCCTTAAGCTGCTCGCCGGAGATGGCTGCCGAGGTGGACGAAATGGTCATCGGAACGGTGCGCGAGGGCTATGACAAGGCGATGGCACTTTTGAAGACACATCAGTCCAAGCTGCATGAGCTGGCGAAATATCTCTATGAGAAGGAGACGATCACGGGCGAGGAATTCATGAAAATTCTCCACGCGCAGGAAGAAAAATAAAAGAAACACAAAAAAATGCAATTCGCTCTTTGCGGGTTGCATTTTTTGTGTTATACTAGTCAAGACAATAATCGGGGGATTTTGGTTTTTTTAGATTTCCTGTATTAAATTGTTCTTATCTATTTATTATAAACGGAGGACTGAAAGCATGAGTACTACATCAAAAGCGAGTCAAAGAATCACAGCTTTACTCGACGACAACAGTTTCGTTGAAATCGGCGGACTTGTAACTGCAAGGGCTACAGATTTCAATATGAAACCAGACGAAACTCCTTCAGACGGCTGCGTGACCGGCTACGGAGTAATTTGTGGTAAGCCCGTGTATGTGTACAGCCAGGATGCGTCCGTGATGAACGGCACGATCGGCGAAATGCATGCAAGGAAGATTGCCAACATCTACGATCTGGCAATGAAGACAGGAGCGCCTGTCATCGGTCTGATCGATTCCGCAGGACTTAGATTACAGGAGGCAACAGATGCACTGAATGCTTTCGGCGCGATCTACATGAAGCAGACTCTCGCTTCCGGTGTAGTTCCCCAGATCACGGCAATTCTCGGCAGCTGCGGCGGTGGACTTGCTCTGTTCCCTACCATGACAGACTTTACTTTCATGGAAGAGAAGAATGCAAAGCTGTTCGTCAATGCACCGAACGCACTGGACGGTAATGTTGTCACAAAGTGTGATTCCGCTTCTGCTGTATTCCAGTCAGAGGAGAGCGGTATTGTCGATGTTGTGGCTGACGAGGCGACTGTTATTGCAAAGATCCGTGATCTGATTGCGTTCCTTCCCTCCAACAACAACGAGGGCAGCGATATTGTCGAGTGCACGGATGATCTGAACCGTGTGAACGCAGAGCTTGCCGGCTGTGTCGGCGATACCTCCGTTGCACTGGCTGTCATTGCAGATGACAACGACTTCTTCGAAGTGAAGAAGAGCTATGGCAAGGAGATGGTTGTGGGCTTCCTGAAGCTGGACGGCGTTACGGTAGGCGCTGTTGCAAACAGAAGTGAGATCTGTGACGAGGAAGGTAAGGTTGCAGAGAAGCTGGATGCGGTTCTCTCCAGAGAGGGCTGTGAAAAGGCAGCTGATTTCGTTAACTTCTGTGACGCATTTGACATCCCCGTGCTGACGCTCACCAACGTAAAGGGCTACAAGGCGACCATGTGCTCCGAAAAGGGCATTGCAAAGGCTGCGGCAAAGCTTACCTATGCATTTGCGAATGCAACTGTTCCCAAGGTGAATGTCATTATCGGAAAGGCGCTCGGAACAGCGGCGACCGTTATGAATTCCAAGGCACTCGGCGCTGACATTACATATGCATGGCCGAACGCTGAGATCGGCGCGATGGACAGCAAGCTGGCTGCAAAGATCATGTACGACGGACAAGGCGCTGACGTGATCAACGAGAAGGCGGCTGCATACGAGGCATTACAGCTTTCAGCGGTAAGTGCTGCAAGGAGAGGATATGTGGACAGGCTCGTAGAGGCTGCCGACACCAGAAAGTATGTCATCGGTGCCTTTGAGATGCTCTTTACCAAGAGCGAGGATCGTCCGGTTAAAAAGCACGGAACAGTATAGAAAGGTGATTATAGTTAAGATGAAGAAGAGATTGATGGCTTTAGTTTGTATGCTTACCTGTATCTTCGGACTGACAGCCTGCGGAAGCGGGGAGGAACTGACGGCGTATGAGCAGCAGAAGGTTGACAACGCCGAACAGCTTGCAACTTCTATCGTTCCTCTTTTCACGGAATACCTTTGCAATGCAGAGGAGTTCACTTCGGCAGATCTGACAAATGAGGAGATTGAGTATCTCTGCGACCAGTATTTCGGCTTACAGGTTGACGGCTATGCGGTGACAACGGCGATTGAATCCTTCAGCTCGGCTCTTGAGAGCATGGGAAGCGTGGTAAGCGTCGGTGAGACGGAAGCAAAGATAGACGGAAAGCAGATTATTGTCAATGTCGATGTCACAGGTGAAAAGAAGAATGCCTCTGCGGAGATCATTTTCTCGAATGATATGTTCCTTCGGATGGAATCTGCGGCGCTGAATCCTGTTTCTTCCATGGGAGAGCTGATGGGCAGGGCGGCATTGAACACGCTGATCGGTATGGGAACGGTATTCCTTGTACTGATCCTGATCAGCTTTATCATTTCTGCAATGCAGTTTATTCCCAAGCTGCAGGAGGCAATGGCAAACCGCAAGAAGGCAGCGAAGGCAGTACCGGAGACAGTTGCGGAAGCACCTGTAGCGGCACAGCCTGTAGTACAGGAGCCGGTAGCTGAGGCAGATGACTGTGAAATCGTCGCAGCCATTGCGGCGGCGATCGCGGCATATCGTGGAGAGACATCCACAGATGGATTTGTTGTACGTTCAATCAGAAGACGCTAAATAAATGGAGGATAATTAAAATGAAGAACTATACCATTACCGTAAATGGAAACGTGTATGATGTAACAGTAGAAGAGGGTGCATCCACAGGAGCACCCGTTGCAGCAAAGGCTCCCGCAGCTCCCAAGGCAGCTCCTGTAGCTCCCAAGGCAGCACCCGCAGCTCCGGCAGCAGCACCCGCGGCATCCGGCGCAGCTGGCAGCGTAAAGATCGAGGCAGGTGCAGCCGGTAAGGTATTCAAGCTGGAGAAGAAGCCCGGAGATGCTGTCAAGGCAGGAGATGCTGTTGTTGTCATTGAGGCAATGAAGATGGAGATTCCGGTTGTGGCTCCTAAGGATGGAACCGTTGCAAGCATTGATGTCGCTGTCGGTGATGCTGTTGAGGCAGGTGCTGTCCTTGCAACCATGAACTAAGTGTATGGCTGGCACGGCATTGTACCATCTATAGACAACGACAACAGGAGGTCAACAAATGGAATACATAGGTTCTACGCTTAGCAACCTGCTTCATCAGACAGCGTTTTTTAACCTGACATGGGGAAATTACCTTATGATAGCAGTTGCGTGCTTCTTTCTTTATCTGGCTATTCGCTGGGAGTTTGAACCGTTGCTTCTGGTTCCGATAGCCTTTGGTATGCTGTTGGTTAATATCTATCCCGACATCATGCTTCACGCAGAGGACGCGGCTAACGGCGCCGGCGGTCTGCTGTATTACTTTTATAAGTTAGACGAGCTGGCAATCCTGCCTTCGCTGATCTTCATGGGCGTCGGCGCGATGACGGACTTTGGTCCCCTGATCGCAAACCCCAAGAGCTTTCTGCTGGGCGCTGCGGCACAGTTTGGTATCTTTGCTGCATATTTCGGAGCAATGTGGCTCGGCTTCAACGACAAGGCAGCCGCTGCCATCTCCATTATCGGTGGTGCAGACGGCCCTACATCGATTTTCCTTGCCGGTAAACTCGGTCAGACAGCAATTCTCGGACCGATCGCAGTGGCGGCATATTCCTACATGTCACTGGTTCCGGTTATCCAGCCGCCGATCATGAAGCTCTTTACGACTGAGAAGGAGCGGAAGATCAAGATGGGTCAGCTTCGTCCTGTAACGAAGCTGGAGAAGATTCTGTTCCCCATCATCGTTACAATCGTAGTTTGTCTGATCCTTCCTACGACAGCTCCTCTGGTAGGTATGCTGATGCTCGGCAACCTCTTCAAGGAGTCCGGAGTGGTAAGACAGCTGACTGAGACAGCTTCCAACGCAATGATGTACATTGTCGTTATCCTGCTGGGAACCTCCGTAGGTGCAACGACAAGCGCAGAGGCATTCCTGAACATGGATACATTGAAGATCGTAGGTCTCGGACTGATCGCATTTGCGTTCGGTACGGCTGCGGGTATCCTCTTCGGTAAGCTGCTCTGTGTGCTGACACACGGAAAGACGAACCCGCTGATCGGTTCCGCAGGTGTGTCTGCCGTACCTATGGCAGCTCGTGTTTCCCAGAAGGTCGGCGCAGAAGCAGATCCTACAAACTTCCTGCTGATGCACGCAATGGGACCCAACGTAGCAGGCGTTATCGGTACCGCTGTTGCAGCCGGTACCTTCATGGCGATATTCGGGGTATTTTAAAGCTGTGCATGCCGACAGCTGGCGATGCAGCTGTCGTGCTTGCACGAACAGCAAGACGACCAGCTGACGGCATATAGAGCGCGAAGCGCGATAAATGCACAGCTTTAGGTGGCTGGGCACAGCTTTAGCATTAACTAAATTTATATGGAGGAAAATCGTAATGTCAGAAACAATAAAGAAACCGATTAAAATTACGGAGACAGTATTGCGTGATGCTCATCAGTCCCTGATCGCAACCAGAATGCCTACCGAGTTCATGCTTCCCATTGTAGACAAGCTCGACAAGGTCGGATACCATTCTGTAGAGTGCTGGGGCGGAGCAACCTTTGATGCGTCCTTGCGTTTCCTGAAGGAAGATCCGTGGGACAGACTCCGCAAGCTGCGTGACGGATTCAAGAACACCAAGCTGCAGATGCTGTTCCGTGGACAGAATATCCTCGGCTACAGACCGTATGCAGATGACGTTGTAGATGCATTCGTTCAGAAGTCTATCGCAAACGGTATCGACATCATCCGTATCTTCGACTGCCTGAACTATCTTCCCAACCTGCAGGAGGCAGTAAATGCCACCAACAAAATGAAGCAGCAGGAGGGCAGAGGACATGCACAGGTAGCGCTGTCCTACACGCTCGGTGACGCTTATACACTGGAGTATTGGGCAGACATGGCGAAGAAGATCGAGGAGATGGGTGCGGATTCCATCTGTATCAAGGATATGGCAGGACTTCTTGTACCTTACAAGGCAAGTGAGCTGATCAAGGCGATGAAGGAGAACACCAAGCTGCCGATCCAGCTGCATACCCACTACACCTCCGGTGTTGCAAGCATGACCTACCTGAAGGCTGTCGAAGCCGGTGTGGATGTGATTGATACAGCGATCAGCCCGTTCGCAATGGGAACCTCCCAGCCTGCAACTGAGGTTATGGTTGAGACCTTCCGCGGAACTGAGTATGATACCGGATTTGACCAGAATCTTCTTGCGGAGATCGCAGACTACTTCCGTCCTTACAGGGATGAGTGCCTGAAGAGCGGACTTCTGAATCCCAAGGTAATGGGCGTAGACATCAAGACCCTGCTTTATCAGGTGCCCGGCGGAATGCTCTCCAACATGGTGAGCCAGCTGAAGGAACAGAATGCAGAGGATAAGTATTACGACGTATTGAAGGAGATTCCTGAGGTTCGTAAGGATCTCGGTGAGCCCCCTCTGGTTACTCCTTCCTCACAGATTGTCGGCACACAGGCAGTATTCAACGTACTGATGGGTGAGAGATATAAGATGGCAACCAAGGAGACCAAGGCTGTACTGCGCGGAGAGTATGGACAGACCGTTAAGCCTATGAGTCAGGAAGTCATCGACAAGGTCATCCCCGGCGAGAAGAGACTGACAGGACGTTTTGCAGATACGCTTCCTGCAGAGATGAATAAGCTGGAGAACGAGATGAAGGAATGGAAGCAGCAGGATGAGGACGTTCTGTCCTATGCACTGTTCCCTCAGGTTGCTACTGATTTCTTCAAGTACCGTCAGGCACAGCAGGAAAAGGTTGACATGACGCAGGCAGACACTAAGAACGGAGCTTACCCTGTATAACAGATGGGAGAGCCGTGACAGAGTGGACTGCAAATAACATGTCGAAGAGATGATATAGGATAACATGGCACAGACCCCGCAGAGATCGGAACACGGTTTTTGCGGGGTCTTTATTTGCCTTGACAGATTGTGGACAATTCTGTAAAATAACATATGTTACTGGCAGGAGAAGTGCATCTGCTATGGATAACGGAACAGAGAGGTACTTGGAGGAAAATGGCAAGGAAAGAGTCGATCACGATAGACAGGATTCTGGATACTGCATTTGCGATGACCCGGGAAGAGGGCTTTGCAAACGTCACGGCGAGAAAGGTGGCGGCGAAGGCTGGATGCTCCACACAGCCGATTTTCAGAGTGTATAAGAATATGGAGGAGCTTTGGGATGCGGTGTATGAGAAGGCAGCCGAATTTTTCCGGGATTTTTATAACCTCTATCCCCGCATGGGAAAGACGCCGTTTGCTAATCTCGGCATGGCATATATTGCCTTTGCCAGACAGGAGAGGCATCTTTTTGAATTGCTGTTTGTTAATCACAGCGAGGACCGTAAGAGCATGTACGAGCTGCTGAACGGTTCGGAGGGAAATGTGGTTTACGAGATCAACCTTGCCAGAGTCGCGGGCTGTCCGAATCCGCAGGAACTCTTTAAGAAAATGTGGATTTTCATCCATGGAGCGGCGTGCATGTCTCTGACGGGTGACTATGACCTGACGGATCTTCAGACGAGGGAGCTGTTGGAAAACTCCTACAGAGCATTTATTGCGACGATATAACGGGGGAAGCGCAGCATGGCGAGAGAATTTGATATTCTGGACAGAATATCGGAACAATATGACAGGATGAGCAAGAGCCACAAGGCGATTGCAAATTTTATCTCAGAGCACTACGATCAGGCGGTGTTCATGACAGCGGCAAAGCTGGGAGAGATGCTGGGTATCAGTGAGTCGACGGTTGTGCGCTTTGCCTCGGGCATCGGCTACGACGGCTATCCGAAATTCCAGAGAGCGCTGGAGGAATGCGTAAAGGGGAAGCTCAGCACGGTACAGAAGATGGATGCGAAATACGGCAGAAGTTCCCAGTCGGAGGTGCTCACCTCGGTCATAACCTCCGACATTGAAAAGCTGCAGCATACGATAGACAACCTCGACCCGGCAGCCTTCGAATCGGCGGTAAACACGATTCTGGAGGCGGAGACCATCTACATCATGGGACTGCGCAGCAACGAACCGTTGGCGGAATTCCTGCATTTTTATCTGAATATGATCCGGGGCGGTGTCGTGCTGTTAAAGACGACGAGTGTCAGTGAGACCTTTGAACAGATGATAAGGATCGGGGATAAGGACTGTTTTATCGGAATCAGCTTCCCGAGATATTCCATGAGAACGCTGAAGGCGATGGAATTTGCGAGCGACAGGAATGCGAAGGTGATCGCGGTCACGGATTCCACGCATTCGCCGATGAGCCTTTATTCCTCCTGCAATCTGCTGGCGAGAAGCGACATGGTGTCCATTGTCGATTCTCTTGTGGCGCCGTTGAGCGTAATCAACGCGCTGGTCGTGGCGCTTTGCCTGAAATGTCCGCAGGAGGTCAGACATAATCTGGAGATGCTGGAGGAGACCTGGAATAATTATCAGGTCTATCTGAATGATGAGATTGACTTTATAAATGATGAGCCGATGCTTGATTATTCGCTCAGAAGGGAGAACGCGGAATGAGCAGTGTGATCGTTGTTGGCGGCGGCGCGGCAGGCATGATGGCAGCGGTTGCTGCGGCGGACAGAGGCGACAGTGTCTGCCTGATTGAAAAAAACGAGAAGCTCGGGAAGAAGCTGTTTATCACCGGAAAGGGGCGCTGCAATGTCACGAATGCGGCGGATATGGAAACACTTCTGGCAAATGTCTGCTCGAATCCGAAATTTCTGTACAGCGCCTTTTATGATTTTGACAACAGGGCGGTCATGGACTTTCTGGAGCAGGCGGGATGCCCGTTGAAGACAGAGCGGGGAGACCGTGTCTTTCCGGTGTCGGATCACTCCTCGGATGTGATCGCGGCGTTTCAGAGAGAGCTGAAAAAGAGAGGTGTCAGAGTTCTTCTGGGCACGGAGGTAAAAAAACTGCTCGGCACGGAAAAGGCGGAAGGGGTGCTCCTGTCGGACGGGAAGCGGATGGAGGCGGAGAAAGTGATCGTCTGCACAGGCGGCATATCCTATCCGTCGACCGGCTCTACCGGAGACGGCTACCGCTTTGCTTCGGAGACAGGGCATAAGATCATTGAACCGCAGCCCGCGCTTGTGCCGTTTAATATAAAGGAGAAATGGTGCGGGGAGCTTATGGGGCTTGCGCTGAAAAATGTAGGACTGTCGCTTGTGTGCGGCGGACGCAAGGTCTATGACGGCTTCGGTGAGATGCTGTTTACGCATTTCGGCATCAGCGGGCCTCTGGTGCTGTCGGCGAGCAGCTATTACAGGCCC
The DNA here is from genome assembly GCA_934402375.1 of uncultured Acetatifactor sp. GTDB lineage: Bacteria > Bacillota > Clostridia > Lachnospirales > Lachnospiraceae > Acetatifactor. The sequence goes on along the minus strand of CAKRUB010000021.1, from coordinate 28,907 downwards.
GGGAAAGAGACGTCGGTACATCTCGACCTGAAGCCGGCGATGGATATGGAACAGCTTGACAGGCGGCTGATCCGGGATTTTGAGGAGAACCATAACCGCCAGTTCAAGAATGCACTGGGAGGACTGTTCCCTGTGAGACTGATTCCGGTGATGGTCGAAAACTCCGGCATCTCCGCTGAAAAGAAGGTGAATGAGATCTCGAGGGAGGAAAGGCGGCGCTTTGCCGGGCTGATCAAGGATCTGCCGCTGACGGTGAGCGGAACCAGAGAGTTCGCGGAAGCGATTATCACAAGGGGAGGAGTCTCGGTCAGGGATGTCAATCCCTCCACAATGGAATCAAAGAAGTTCAGGGGCTTATACTTTGCCGGGGAGGTGCTGGATCTGGATGCACTGACCGGAGGCTTTAATTTACAGATTGCCTGGTCTACCGGGCATCTTGCAGGAGGTAGCATATGAGTTATAACATTGCAGTGGACGGACCGGCGGGAGCCGGAAAGAGTACGATTGCCAAGGCGGTTGCGAAGCGGATGAATCTGATCTATGTCGATACCGGATCGATGTACCGCGCGCTGGCGCTCTTTATTGTCAGGCAAAAGATCGCTCTGGATGACAGGGAAAAAATTATTGAGAAATGCGGCGAGGCGGACGTGACGATCCGCTATGAGGACGGCATTCAGGTCGTGTATCTGAACGGAGAGAATGTGAATGCTTATCTGCGCACGGAGGAGGTCGGAAATGCAGCTTCGGCGATCAGCCCGATACCGGAGGTGAGGAAAAAGCTGGTGGAGCTCCAGCGTAAGCTCGCCGCGGAGAGCGACTGCATCATGGATGGGCGCGACATCGGAACCTGTGTGCTCCCGCATGCCCAGAAAAAGGTTTATCTGACAGCCAGCAGCGAGATCCGGGCGAAGCGGCGCTATGAAGAACTGCAGGCAAAGGGAGAAACGTGTGATCTGAAAAAGATCCAGGCGGACATCGAGGAGCGGGATTACCGCGATATGCACAGAGAGACATCTCCGCTGAAGCAGGCGGAGGATGCGGTGCTTGTGGATACCTCCGACATGACGATCGAGGAGGTTGTCGAGAGGCTGACGGCGCTCTGCGCGAGAGAATAGGACGGAAAGAGGTGGAACATGGAGATCAGGCTTGCGGAATGTGCAGGTTTCTGCTTTGGCGTAAAGCGTGCGATCGATACGGTGTATGAACAGCTCGCAAAGGGGAAGACTATATATACCTATGGGCCTATCGTGCACAACGAGGAAGTTGTCCGCGAACTGGCGGAGAGAGGCGTCGGCGTGCTGGAAAACCGGGAGGCGCTGGAGAAGCTGCCGGCACAGGAGGACGGTTCGGAGTCTGCCGCGGTCATTATCCGCGCACATGGTGTTCCGGCGGAAATTTACCGGCTGCTGGAGGAGAAGGGACTGGAATGCATCGACGCTACCTGCCCGTTTGTGAAGAGAATCCACAGAATCGTTGAAAAGGAGAGCAGGGAGGGCAGCCATATTGTCATTATCGGCAATCCGGGACACCCGGAGGTGGAGGGGATTGTCGGGTGGTGCAGCGGGTCTGCAACCGTGCTGGAGGAGCCGGAGGAGGCGATGAATTTCATCCCGCCGGAGGGCAGAAAACTATGTGTTGTCTCTCAAACGACATTTAACTACAATAAATTTCAATATATAGTTGAAATTTTTGAAAAAAAAGGTTACAATGTTAGTGTTGTGAATACTATATGTAACGCGACAGAGGAGCGTCAGCAGTCAGCAAGAGCGCTTGCACGGGAGGCTGATGTGATGATCGTAATAGGAGGAAAGCGCAGTTCAAACAGCAAAAAGCTGTATGAGATCTGCTGTGAGGAGTGTGCGGATACCTATTTTATACAGACACTGGATGACTTGCATTTAGAACTGCCTAAATCTGTCCGCCTGGTGGGTATTACAGCGGGGGCTTCCACCCCAAATAAATTAATCGAGGAGGTTCAAAATTATGTCAGAATTAACTTTTGAACAAATGCTGGAAGATTCAATTAAGACAATACATTCAGGAGAGGTAGTCGAAGGCACAGTCATCGATGTCAAAACGGATGAAATCGTTTTGAATATCGGATACAAGTCAGACGGTATTCTTACAAGAAATGAATACACCAATGATTCCAACTTAGACCTGACAACGGTGGTAAAGCCCGGCGATACCATGGAGGTAAAGGTTCTGAAGGTAAATGACGGCGAAGGACAGGTTGTACTGACCTATAAGAGACTTGCCGCAGACAGAGGAAATAAGAGAATTGAGGAAGCATATAACAGCAAAGAGGTTCTGAAGGCTACCGTATCCCAGGTTCTGGACGGCGGTCTCAGCGTGATTGTGGATGAGGTTAGAATCTTTATCCCGGCAAGCCTTGTTTCCGATTCCTATGAGAAGGATCTTTCAAAGTATGCAGGACAGGAGATTGAATTCGTGATCAGCGAGTACAATCCCAAGAGAAGAAGATATATCGGCGACCGCAGACAGCTTCTCGTTGCTCAGAAGGCTGAGCTCCAGAAGGAACTGTTCGAGAGAATCCACGAGGGAGACATCGTGGAAGGCGTTGTCAAGAACGTGACGGACTTCGGTGCGTTTGTTGACCTCGGCGGAGCTGACGGACTGCTTCATATTTCAGAGATGTCTTGGGGACGTGTTGAACATCCCAAGAAGGTGTTCAAGGTTGGCGATAAGCTGAAGGTTCTGATCAAGGAGATCAGCGGCAATAAGATTGCCCTTTCCCTGAAGTTTGACGATGCAAATCCCTGGAAGGATGCTGCAAGCAAGTACGCTGTCGGCAATATCGTTACCGGTAAAGTTGCAAGAATGACAGACTTCGGCGCATTTGTTGAGCTGGAGCCCGGTGTAGACGCACTGCTGCATGTTTCCCAGATCTCCAAGGAGCATGTTGAGAAGCCGGCGGATGTATTGAAGGTTGGCGATGAGGTGACAGCAAAGGTTGTTGACTTCAACGAGGCTGACAGAAAGATCTCCCTCAGCATCAAGGCAATGCTCGTACCTGAGACTCAGGAGAACGAGGATTCCGACGAGGATGTTGTACCCGTGAACATTGATGCAGTGATCGCTGCACAGGAAGCGGAAGAGAACGAATAAGAAAAGAAAAATCGGGACGGTGAATGCCGATGACATACGATTATGAATATTTTAAGCGGGAAGTGCTGTCACTGACGAGTATAGACCTCAACGGCTACAAGGAAAAGCAGATGAAGCGCCGGATCGACACTTTGATTGCAAAGCATAAGATCGAAGGCTATGACAGATATGTACATGCCCTGAAAACGGACAAGGATCTGTTTGAAGAGTTTGTGAGCTATATTACGATCAATGTGTCTGAGTTTTATCGGAACCCCGAACAGTGGAAGCTGCTGGATGAAGAGGTAATACCGGAGCTTGTCAAGAGATTTGGCAGAAACCTGAAAATATGGAGCGCGGCATGTTCTACAGGCGATGAACCGTATTCGCTCGTGATGGCTTTGTCAAGGCATGTGCCGTTGAACAATATCCGTATTTTTGCGACAGATCTCGACAAGCAGATCCTTGCAAAGGCGAAGGTCGGTTTGTACGATGCGAAGAGCATTGCATCTGTACCGGAGGATCTGAAGAAGAAATATTTTACACAGGTGGGGCCGTCTTATAAGATCTCCGATGAGATTAAGGCGAGAGTGGATTTCAAGGAACATAATTTATTGAAGGACATCTATCCGACGGACTACCATATGATCGTGTGCCGCAATGTGCTGATCTATTTTACGGAGGAGGCCAAGGATGAGGTCTTCCGCAAGTATTTCAGATCACTGGCGCCCGGTGGAGTCCTGTTTATCGGCAGTACAGAGCAGATTGTGAATTACAAAGAGATGGGATATGAGAGAAAGAATTCGTTCTTTTATCAGAAGCCCTTATAAATCGAGAAAAGTCCGGGAAGCTTCCCGGACTTTTCTCATATCATGTATCACAGAAATACCTGCGTTTTTCCGACTTAAAGGCAGTGGGAACAGCGGATCAGCATAGCAAGAGCATTTATCAGCGTGGGAACTGCAAGAAAGCATAATACAAACATAAATGAGAAGCTATGTGTGTCAACTCGTGAGGAATTGATGCTTTACATAGACCTGTTCAGAAGGTGTGACAGATTGGAGGAGCTCATTTATCAGAATTGATATTCTGAGTAATCCGTAATCTGCGATCAGTCATTAAGAAAGCTGCGAATGCACCATATCTTGCATAGCGACACATATGCACCACTGTATGTTGTATACTAATGATTCGTATTTTGCCCCAGATGCAGCAAAATACGAATGGTAAGTATATCCTTTTGGCATCCCAACTGCTATGCTGATGTTGAGACCGTGGACAATGGTTTGTCTGACAGGGCGGCAGTGGAAAGGAGATGCAGGGGGCTTTGCAACATACCGGGTGTGGAAGCGGTATCAAGACAAACTCAAATTTAAGACAAAAGAAAATGAAAGGAGACTGATTATGAAGGGACAGAAATTTTTAAAGGTAACAGGCATTTTGATGATTATTGGAGGTGCATTTGGAATTATCGCAGGTATTGTTGCAATTCTCGGAGTCAGCGGTCTGGCTGCATTGTCGGGGAGTGCAGCAGGAACCGGTCTGCTTTATGCCGCTTCTTTCCTGTGTCTGATAAGCGGAATTGTACAGTTGATTGCCGGAATTCAGGGAGTAAAAAATTGTACCAAACCTGAGCTGGCTCAAAAGTGTATTGTATGGGGAGCAATTGTAGCAGTTCTCAGTGTACTCGGAAATGTGCTGAACATGGTTGGCGGAAGTGGTTTTAGCGTAACTTCCCTTGCAACCGGATTGATTCTGCCTGCTTTATATATCTATGGAGCGTATTTAAATAAGAAAGAAAATTAGTCTGTGCAGGAGAGGGTAGACGATGGGATTTTTGATAAAAAGTATTGTGACATCTGTGGTGAAAAAATAGGTCTGCTGGGCAATCTCAAGCTGGAGGACGGGAATCTCTGCCCGCTGGATAATACGCGCTACCGTAATTATAAGGAGACATGCGAGGAGATTTGCAGTCTGCTTGGGTATATGCGCTGTAACGCGGTGGCAGGACAGCGGACTGAGGCACCGGTGCCGGATGGGGATGGCTGTATAAATGGTGCCACCATGCCGGATGAACGCGTGATGTCAGACGCAAATCAGACAGCATACGCCGCACCGACGCGGGAAAATGTCGTACAGAGCTGGAGCTGCCCCTACTGCGGTGCAACAAACCAGGGGAAATTCTGTGAGAACTGTGGCGCAAGCAGACCTGATTTTTGATGATATCTATTTTTGAAAGGAAAGATTACTATGAAAAAAATAAATAAAATGATAACGCTCCTGCTGACACTTGCGATGGTGTTCGCTCTGGCTGCCTGCGGCAGCGGCGATGGCGGCAACGGTGGCGAACAAGCGAATGACAACCCTTACAATCTGGACTATAAGTCCACTGAAGTGCAGCCCATGAGCGACGAGCGCGCTACCCAGGAGACGCTTGCGGAGACCCAGAGGGATTACTTTCAGGATTTGAATGTCTTCACCGGCTCTGATCTCGAAAAGCTGACCTACAAGGACGTGGTGGAGCATATTGGCGTGGATCCTTCTGCATATATGTATGAAGCAAGCTATGGACGTCAGATTTATTTCTGGTTTGTCGATGACAGCACTGGTCCATGGCTGAGTGTCTATTTTAACGAGGACGGCACCCTTTATGCCAGCGGATCTGCAAACCTCAACTAATCCATCTGAGTCCTTTATGGGGACAGAAGGCTAAAACAGTCTTTTGTTCCCCTTTTATACAAGCTTTTGCAAAACAGTTGCTATGGAGGGAAAATATATGAGCATATTTGATAAAATGAGACAGGTTACCGGAGAAATGATGGAAGGTGCAGATAATTCACAGGGAAACAAGAAGGAGAGCTTTACTTTTACGGCTTTGCCGGAAAACTTAAGCCAGATGCAGGCTTTGCCCGAAGCCAGGCTGGAAACTCCTTTTCAGACAGCTGCGCTGACGGTATGCGCACTTTGCGTCTATGCGGTGGAGAAGCAGGCAGGACTGGAGATGCTGAACTGGCTGCGGGGTCCGCGCCCGCTTAACGGTCAGGAAATTTCCTTCCTGAATGACAGGTTCCGGGGAGGAAAGACCTATCTTCCGTTTTCCTATTTTGTGGGTGCTGTACCGGAAAACAACTATACACCGGAAGAACCCTTCCGGCTCACCATTGAAAGCAACCATATTTCGGACGCAGAGGAAGGGTATAAAAAGCTCTTCATTCCCTGTGGGGGAGCAGACAGTCCTCGTCCCATCAAGCTCCGCAGAAAAGGGGACGGCAGATGGTTTCTGTGGGAACAGTATCTGCTGACAGATATCCGGCAGCCCAAAGCGTCAGATCCATGGGCTTAAAATGTGGAGGTAAACAGTACATGAAAAAAATAGGGCTGATGACAGGGGGATTTCTCATTTTTCTGAGTATGACAGCCTGCGGAACCGGTGAGCAGATTACATCAAATAATATTCCGGCAGAGACCTCACAGTCAGGGAGTGGGGTAGAGCATTCCAGACAAACCTCAGAGGAAAGAGAAACAGAAACAGAAACCGGGGATTCTTATGGTGCTACAATAGAGGATCTGCGTCTTTTAGCAGCTTCCAATGGGGACTTGTGTGCGGCGGTCTTTTTGGGATACGGTACGGATATTGCTACTTTTCTGGCGGAAGCGGATTTGTCGGACTATCCGTTCCTTTGGGAGATACCGGAACAAAATTATGTGGAACAGCCGGATGGCGGAAATGAAATTTATTGTATTATTCCCACTGATCAGTCAGCCTCTCTGGCTGTCAATGAATGGATTATGGATGAGAGCAACGGGTTTTATGGAGAACCCGGACAGGTTCTTTATCGCAGTGAAGCAGGCGGGCCAATCCTGCTCTGTGCAAATCCAAGTGACGTGATCCCCGGAACACAGGTGACAATCGTAGACAGTGCCGGAGAAGTACTGGATTGGAATCCTTCACTGTCCTTGTATGATGGGACGATGAACATCCCATGGTACTCCCCCGGTGTAACCGATTTGACAGATTACAACAGCGGGTCTTTCGCCGGACAGCAGTCAGCTACCCTGCCGGAGTCTTCGGATGGGGATACGTTATATGCCGACGCAGAAACAGAGTATATGAATTTTCTGGACGGGGCAGCAACGGCGGTTGTTATCTCTGACGAGGATGTGATATTGGAGGAAGGGGAGTATACGCTGGGAGAGATTTCCGACAGATGTTCGGCTTTTTTGGGGGAAATGGATATGCCGGATGTTCTGAAAAGCACAACCTATTCATTGATTGACTGCGGTCTGGACGGTGAACCGGAGCTGGCAGTATGTATGGAATTTACGACGTCAGATGAGTATGATTTTGCAAGAGAATATCTGTTCTTTAAATGGATTGACGGAAGGATTCAATATCTTGCGGGATGTAACAGCTATTACCGTCGCGAAGTGTGGCTGAACAGTGCCGGAATGATTGATACATCGACAATGTTTGATTATTACAATTCAAAGCAAATGGAAAGTCTGATTGATGCAAAAGGCAGGATTTCTCTCGTATATTCTGTCCAATATGCGATGGGGCTGGAAGCGAATCTGATTCCCGAAAATTATCTGCCAGCGGATGTAAGGGAAGAACTGGACATTCGTTACAGCAGTCAGGGTGACAGTCAGGAAACGTATATGCTGGCGATTTACAACTTTATGGAGCCTCCCACTGGTGATGATGAAGATGCCTATAATGAATATCTTCGCGGAAATTGGTATGTATTCAGCGATGAGGCAGGAAATCCGGCAATGCCGGAGGATGAGATACTTGGTCTGTACCGGGAAAAGGGGATCCTGATCTATGAAGAGGATGAGATGAATGCCATCCTTGAGGAACATAAGAGGGAACTCGGAATTACATGGGAAATTGAGAATGCTCCGGAGATTCAGTGGACGGAGGTTTTGTAAGGGTTATATGGAAAAAGACAGGGGTAAAAGAATCCTAGGGAGGATTTTGAAGATGGGGATTATGTCGCTGTGGATAACTGCTCTTTTTACAGGATGCGGAAAGAAAAATAGGGAGGAAATTCTGAAAACGCCGTCTACATCCCCGGTAGAGATTACAGAGGTTCAGAAAATCACCTTCAGCCAGCATGAGAGCGCCATGCCGGAAATATCTTCATTTACACTGACCCGTGCGGAAGAGGGAACGCAGGTGTGTCTGGAAATTGCATACGAGGATGAATATCTGCATATGGACGACGCGAAGTTAATGGATCGGGTGCGGGAGATTCTGGAAACGAATGAGGTTGGAAGCTGGAATGGATTTCACGGCAATAACTTCATGGTTCTTGATGGGGGTGGGTTCTCTATGTATGTAGAATTTACAGATGGAACAACGCTTTCCGCATTCGGGGAAAATTGCTTTCCGGCCAATTACCAGACGGTTGCCTCTGAGCTGACGGAACTGATTCAGCCAACCAAAAAGCTGTGGTACGAGGAACAGTATCCGAAAGTAATCGAGGATACGAATATGGATAGCTTTTCCTTTTGTGTATATCCCCGGTTTTCTTCTGAACGATTTGAGTGCAGCTTTGAAACGAGACCGGATGATCCCGGAACACCCTATATGAGAGCCACGATCAGAAACGGGAATATCGATTATTTCTTTTATGGTGCCATTCCGGAACCGCCGTATGAGGCGCTGCAGGAGATTGTGGAAAAATATCATCTGGCGGCATGGAACGGATACAATGAATTTCTGTCATCTGATGAGAGTGATAAGTCGTTTTCTCTGTCAGTACAATATGAATCCGGTGAGAGCATTTTTGCCAATGGCAGTCTCCTGCCGGAGCATTACGAAGAGGTGGAAAATGAGCTTGTTCAGGTGATATGGAGCTACATACAGGAGCACAAGGATGAATTTGCAGACTGGCAATAGGGGAAAGCAGATGATGAAGTCAGAAGGAACAGGAGGAACAGGTGATGTGGTTTTTGACGTTGTCAGAGGCTTTGTGGGCTCCGCTGCTGATGATAATATTCGGTGCAATTTTCAGAAAAGCGGCACCTAAAAAAATAAATTCATTATATGGATACAGAACAACCATGTCAATGAAAAACAGGGACACATGGGAATTCGCTCATCACTATTTCGGAAGAATCTGGTTTAAGACCGGCCTGGTTCTGCTGGCGGTCAGTGTTCTTTCGCTGTTTTTTGTTATCGGTAAAAGTGAAGATATCGGGATTATGGTGGGATTTGGGATCTGTATCGTCGATACAGTGGTTATGAGTGTATCCGTATTTCCTGTAGAAGCAGCGCTAAAGAGAACTTTCGACAAGAATGGAAATCGAAAAGACAGCTCTTGCGTGAAAGTGACCCTGTTTCTGTGTTAAAAGAAAAGGGAATTGATACCATTGTCGGTTTTGATGAGAACGGCAAAAGCGTGAAACTTACAGAATATCTCGATTCGCTGGACAGTGCTGCTACGGAAAATGTAGCAAGTGCCCTGAAAGTACAGGCAGCACAGGCGCCGGGAACGCAGGCTACTGCCATAATTACACCGGCGTTTGCTGCAAATATAATATATGCAGCAAATGCTACTACTATGGCAAATGCCGTAAGTCATGTCAATGCGGCTGCCAATGCGAATGTGTATGCCAATGCAAATATTGCCACCAATGTAAATTATGGGGCAATAACAGAAGCGAATGTTATTGCTTCTTCGGATGTTGTAGCTTCTTCGGATGTTGTAGTCGCTTCGAATTCTGTTGCATCTACGGATTCTGTGGTTTTTTCCAGCTCTGATATAGTCACTTCCACGGAGGTGGTTGTTGATACGGATGGTTTTGTTGCCGGCGTTATCTCCGGTGACGGTGGAGATGATGGAGGTAATGGTGGACCCGGTGGTGGAGACGGTGGATCGGGCGGAAGCAGTGGCGGTGGTTCCGTTGTCTCCGGAAACGGCGGCAATGAGGTAGCCGGACTTGGAGGCAACCGGATAGCAGGAGCCGGCGGCAAGAGGATAGCGATCCTCTGCGGCACGCTGCTGCTGGTAACAGGCATTGGCGCAGCTGGCGCGACAGTGTACTTTAAAAAGAGAAAAACTCATAAATAACCAGAAAAACACCCCTGCCCCTCAGAATTGAGGAGCGGGGGTGAAGTGTTTTACGGCTTTATTGCGCGTGCATGGCGGCGCACATTTCTCAGTAGGTTGATGCCATCATTGCAAGCACATGGGCGGCATAATCAGAGAATGCCTGACGGTTCTTTTTCATTTCATCCGTCAGTTCAAAGAACAACTCGCGGCTCTTGTAATCCCGCTTGAAGAATGGCTCGAACACAACATCCCACTGGGGAAGGTAGTTGGCAACCTTTCTGGTATAGCAGTTTGCGGCGGAGGCGGGAACACGGTGTTCTCTGTCGACAAAGCCTGCGACTGACTTATGCAGGGCGACGTCCTCCGTCGGAAGATAGTAGTAATCGTGATAATTGGAGTAGAAATATTTCAGCTCTTCCTCATAGATCGGTATTTTCAGGGTAACGACCGAGTCCTCTCCGCGGAGCAGACAGCCGTTTGCGGAGGCGGTGATCAATTTTGGAAGCGTTGTATCCGTTGCAATCGTGATGACAAGCTCCTTGCGCGTATGACCGTTCCCATCTTTATAATAGTTAGCCTGTACTTTTTTTGCGCGCACGGGCTGGTTAAACAGGTCATAGTAAGCCAGTATCGGAAGCGTCTCAAGCATCCCCTTCAGATCGTCGGCATTGTGGAGGAAGAGGGCGTTCTCCGAAAATTCGGTCGGATTCTTTACATAGTCGTGATACAGACCGATCAGTTCACCGCCGGAAAAGACATCCTTGCGGTCGATCCCAAGATACTGCTCCAACGTTTTCTGCTTGCAGTTTGGAAGACGCAGAATGAACTTGTAGGGCGCAATCCGTCTGTAGATGTCGAGACCCTGAAAGGCATCAAAGCTGTGCGGCAGGGAAAGCTGTTCGCATTTCTGCTGGATGAAGGGAAGGTCAAAGTTATTCCCGTTAAAATGGATCAGATAGCGGTACAGTCTTGAAAACTCAAAGAAAGCGTTCAGAATTTCGGCTTCCTGATTGTAATTCTCCGCCATCCACTGGATCGTGTGCCATTTTCCGGCGAGATAATAGGCGCAGCCGATCAGATACAGATAGGAGGAACGCGCTGTAAAGCCGGTGGTTTCAATATCAATAAAGAGAATGCGCTCAAGCGGCGCAATGCGTTCAAGCGGGTAGGAGATGGAAAAGTTCTCTATTGTTTCTTCAGAAATTCTCATGACAAACCTCCTGTGTGAAATATGCTTATAAATATGATAGCATAAAAATAAATTTTGCAGTAGTATTTTATTGAAAAAAATAGTATATTTATTGGGAGAGGTTTTCGCAAAATTCGACAGAAAATCTCGGGTAGAATGAAAGGAAAGGACGTAGCAAGGTATGGCAAATTTGACATTTGTGGGCGGTATACATCCCTACGATGGAAAGGAATTGTCGAAGGATAAGCCGATTCAGGACATCCTTCCCGGAAGCGAGCTGGTCTATCCGCTGTCCCAGCATATCGGTGCTCCGGCAAAGGCGATCGTTGCCAAGGGGGACAGAGTGCTTACAGGACAGAAAATTGCGGAGAGCGGGGGCTTTGTTTCAGCGCCTGTCTATGCGTCTGTGTCCGGTACGGTCAAGGCGATCGAACCGAGGCGCGTAGTGACGGGCGACATGGTCATGAGTATCGTTGTGGAGAATGACGGTCTGTATGAGGACGTTGGATTCTATCCGCAGGCACCGCTGGAGAAGCTCGGCAGGGAGGAGATCATCGATATTGTCCGTGAGGCGGGCATTGTCGGTATGGGAGGCGCAGGCTTTCCGACTCATGTAAAGCTGTCCCCGAAGGAGCCTGAAAAAATCGAATATGTGATTGCAAACTGTGCGGAGTGTGAACCGTATCTGACCTCCGATTACCGGAGAATGCTGGAGGAGCCGGAGAAGCTGATCGGCGGACTGAAAATTGTATTAAAGCTCTTTGACAATGCGCAGGGAATCCTCGCGGTCGAGGATAACAAGCCGGACTGCATTTCCCTGCTCAGACAGCTGACGAAGGACGAGCCGAGGATCAGTGTGAAGGCATTGAAGACGAAATACCCGCAGGGTGGTGAGAGACAGCTGATCTACGCGACGACAGGACGTAAAATCAACTCTACAATGCTGCCGGCTGACGTTGGCTGTATTGTGAATAACGTAGATACCATTGTGGCGATTTACCGCGCTGTCGTCGAGGGACGACCTCTGATGGAGCGTATTGTCACTGTGACGGGTGACGCGGTGGCGAACCCGAGAAACTTCCGGGTGAAGATCGGAATGAGCTATCAGGAAATCCTCGACGAGGCGGGCGGGTTTAAGACGACGCCGGAGAAGATCATCTGCGGCGGTCCGATGATGGGATTCGGAATGTTTGACCTGAATGTACCGTCAACGAAGACCTCCACTGCGCTTCTGGGACTGTCGAAGGATGATGTTGCGGCGATGGAGCCGGGCCCCTGCATCAACTGCGGACGCTGTGTGGAGGCTTGCCCCGGAAGGATTATCCCGAGCCGGCTGGCAAGCTATGCGGAGCATTTTGAGGAAGAGGAATTTGTGGCAAACCATGGTATGGAGTGCTGCGAATGCGGCTGCTGCAGCTTTGTCTGCCCTGCGAAGAGACCGTTGACCCAGGAGATCAAGTCCATGCGTAAGATACAGCTGGCGAAGAGAAAGAAGTAGGAGGAAGACCATGAGCGAATTGTTTAAAGTATCATCAAATCCCCATATTCGTTCCAAGGTGACTACGAGCGGAATCATGCTGGCTGTCATCCTTGCATTGATGCCTGCGACAGGCTACGGAATCTATAATTTCGGCGCAAGAGCGGCTGCAGTGGTTCTGGTGACGGTTGCAAGTACGGTACTGACGGAATTTTTATTCGGATTATATAAGAAGAAGCTGACGATCACGGATCTTTCGGCGGTCGTGACGGGCTTGCTTCTGGCGCTGAACCTTCCGGTGACAATCCCTCTCTGGATCGCGGCGCTGGGCGGCGTGTTCGCCATCCTTGTCGTAAAGATGCTGTTCGGCGGTCTGGGTCAGAACTTCATGAACCCGGCATTGGGAGCGAGATGCTTCCTGCTGATTTCGTTTCCGACGGCGATGACAGCCTTTGACTGCGACGCCTATACTGGAGCGACACCGCTTGCGGCATTGAAGGCGGGCGAGCAGGTAAATGTCATGGACATGGTAATCGGAAGAACAGCCGGAACCATCGGTGAGACTTCGGCAATCGCGCTGATCATCGGTGCGTGCCTGCTGATCCTTCTCGGGGTGATCGACCTGCGCATTCCGGGAAGCTACATAGTATCGTTTCTTATCTTTGTCGGCATTTTCGGCGGACACGGCTTCGAGCCGGCTTACCTTGCAGCACAGCTCGTGGGCGGTGGATTAATGCTGGGCGCCTTCTTCATGGCGACCGATTATGTGACGAGACCGATCACGATCGGAGGGCAGTACCTGTTCGGCATCTTCCTCGGCGTGATGACGGGTATTTTCCGAATCTTCGGACCGGGAGCCGAGGGAGTTTCCTACGTGATTATCCTGGGCAATCTGCTGGTGCCCCTGATCGAGAGAATTACCAAGCCGACAGCCTTTGGATATAAGAGAGGAGGCGGGCGTCATGAAAAATAAAGATGAGATCAGGACGATGCTGAAGGAGGCGGGTATCCTTTTCGGGATTACGATGATCTCCGGTCTTCTGCTCGGCTTTGTCTATGAGCTGACGAAGGAGCCGAGAAGATTACAGCAGGAGAAGACGATTCAGGAGGCGTGCGTCGCGGTCTTTCCGAAGGCGGAGGAGCAGGGAATCACGCTGAATTTCGAGGATGCAAATTATGTGCCGGATGAGGCGCTGGCGGCGGAGCTTGCGGAGACGAATGTCGAGATCGGAACGGTGTACACGGCATACGACAACGGAAGCTGTTACGGCTATGTGGTTGAGGCTACCTCCTCCAAGGGCTATGGCGGCGACATTGTGCTCTATGTCGGCGTCGGTGTGGACGGCACGGTGAACGGCGTCTCCATCACGGAGATCAAGGAGACTGCCGGACTCGGTATGGAAGCGCCGAATGTTCTGACACCGCAGTTTGCCGATAAGAAGGTACAGAGCTTTACTTATGTGAAAAACGGAGCGTCTGCGGAGAATGAGGTGGACGCCATCAGCGGTGCAACGGTCACGACAAAGGCAGTCACGAATGCCGTCAACGGAGGCTTAAGAGTTGCGCTGGAGCTTCTGGAGGGAGGTGCTGTCAATGAGTAAGGCTGGAGAGAGAATTTATAACGGACTGATAAAGGAGAACCCTACCTTCGTCCTGACGCTGGGAATGTGTCCGACCCTTGCGGTTACGACCTCGGCGATGAACGGACTCGGTATGGGTCTGACGACGATGGCAGTGCTGACGCTGAGCAATCTGTTTATCTCCCTGCTCAGAAAGATCATACCGAGCAGGGTGCGTATCCCGGCGTTCATTGTCGTCATTGCGACGTTCGTGACGGTGGTGCAGCTTCTGCTTGAGGCGTATCTGCCGGCATTGAATAAATCGCTGGGCGTTTATATTCCGCTGATTGTTGTAAACTGTATCATTCTGGGACGCGCGGAGGCATATGCATATTCTAATCCGCCGATCCCTTCCATGTTTGACGGACTCGGCATGGGGCTTGGCTTCTCGTTTGCACTGACCTGTATCGGTGCGCTGCGCGAGATTCTCGGCGCGGGGAAGGTTTTCGGCATCTCCATCATGCCGGCTTCGTTTGAACCGATCCGCATTTTCAGCCAGGCGCCCGGAGCGTTCTTTGTGCTGGCATGTCTGGTTGCACTGCAGAACTACATCAAGGCAAAGCGCAAGAAGGCGGGAAAGCCTTACGAGAAGATTGGTTCGGGCTGTACCGAGGACTGCATGAACTGCAGCGAAAAAGGATGCTCAAAGCGTTTTTATGACACGGATGCGGAGGAAAAATAAATGGAAAATGTAAAAGATTTATTGATTATCCTGATCAGTTCCTCCATGGTGAGCAATGTTGTGCTCAGTCAGTTTATGGGTCTGTGTCCCTTTCTTGGCGTATCCAAGAAGGTCAAGACCGCAGGGGGAATGGGAGTGGCGGTTATCTTCGTCATTACGCTTGCCAGCGCGGTGGCGGGAGTGATCAACCAGTTCATATTGATTAAATTTCAGGTGCAGTACCTTGATACGATTGTCTTTATTCTGGTCATTGCGGCACTTGTGCAGTTTGTCGAGATGTTCCTGAAAAAGGCTATGCCATCGCTCTATGAGGCGCTCGGTGTATATCTGCCGCTGATTACGACGAACTGTGCGGTACTCGGCGTTGCCATCAACAACGAGCAGGCGGAGTACGGCATTCTGACGGGCGTGATAAACGGATTTGCGACGGCGCTCGGATTTACGATTGCAATCGTGATCCTTGCAGGTATCCGCGAAAAAATAGAGCATAATGATTTCCCCGAGTCCTTCAAGGGAATGCCCACGGTTCTGGTGACTGCCGGACTGATGGCAATCGCCTTTGTCGGATTTTCAGGTCTGCTGTAGGGAGGATGACACATGAATATTACAGGAATCATTACGGCTACGGTGATAGTCGGAGTAGTTGGTATTTTTGTCGGACTCTTCCTCGGAGTTGCCGGTATTAAGTTCAAGGTGACAGTGGACGAGAAGGAGGAGGCTGTGCTGGCGGCGCTGCCCGGAAATAACTGCGGCGGCTGCGGCTATGCGGGCTGTTCCGGTCTGGCGGCTGCGATTGCAAAGGGAGAGGCGCCGGTCAATGCCTGCCCGGTCGGCGGTGAAGCTGTCGGCAAGGTAATCGCCGGAATTATGGGCGTGGAAGCGGAAGAGAGCGCGAGACAGGTCGCCTATGTTGCCTGTCAGGGCGACTGCGATAAGGCGAAGAAGGATTATGACTATTATGGCATTGAGGACTGCCGGATGATGAGCTTTGTGCCCGGCGGTGGACCGAAATCCTGCAACAACGGCTGTCTCGGCTTCGGCACCTGTGCCAAGGTTTGTCCCTTTGACGCGATTCATGTGGTAAACGGTGTGGCGGTCGTGGATAAGGAAGCCTGCAAGGCTTGTAAGAAATGTATTGCCGTCTGTCCGAAGCATCTGATCTCGCTCGTGCCCTATGACGCGAAGTTCGCGGTTGCATGCAGTTCCAGAGATAAAGGACCTGTCACGATGAAGGCATGTCAGGTGGGCTGCATCGGCTGCGGCATCTGCGTGAAGAATTGTCCGAATCAGGCTGTGACGGTGACGGAGTTCCACGCTGTCATTGATCAGGAGAAGTGTACCGGCTGCGGTACCTGTGCTGAGAAATGCCCGAAGAAGGCAATTGTAAAGCATTGAAAAGAAGATCTGCCGGAAGGAGGGGAGAGAGATGAAACTGCATGATGATTACGAAGATCGTTCGGGCATGACGCCGACGGTGGTAATGACGATCGTTGCGGTGACGGCTTTTGTTGCGGTGATATTGATCGTTGTACTGATTATGAACAGCGGAAATAAAAAGCCGGGACAGAATGTGCAGGGGACTGCAAGTCAGGAGACTTCTCCGGTCATCCTCTCCCCTGAGCCGGAGAGATATGTGTCGGAGGGTGTGCTCCACCCGGACGACCTTGACTTCTGGGATAAGTATCCGGAGGAGGTGGAGGCGACGCCGGAACCGGAGCAGTCACTGCCGCAGGAGGAAGTAAAGAATGATCCGTCTACGGACGGCAAGCATACGCTGGTCGAAAAGTGGGACGGAACCGAGGAGTGGGTGCTGATCAGTCCCTATCTGCCGAAGAATGAATATGATTTCACAAAGCTGGTTTGTCAGTCGGATTTCATGAAATACTATGAGAACGGGAAGCAGACCTCCTATGTCGGGGTCGATGTGTCCAAGCTGCAGGATTATATTGATTTTGTCAAGGTGAAAAAGGCGGGAATCCAGTTTGTCATGATCCGTGTCGGAGCGAGGGGCTATGGAACGGGACAGCTGATCGTGGATGATTATTTCAGCGAAAATATCAAGCGGGCAACGGATGCGGGACTTGATGTCGGGGTTTACTTCTATTCGCAGGCAATCTCGAAGGAGGAGGCAGTGGAGGAGGCAAATCTGGTGCTGCAGCAGCTCGGCGAGTATACTATTTCTTATCCGGTGGCTTTTGATATGGAGCTTGTGACAAGTGACACAGCCAGGACGGATAAGCTGAGCAAGGCGGAGAGGACGGAGATCACCAAAGCGTTTCTGGATACGATCGGTGCCGCGGGCTATAAGACCATTATCTACGGCAATAAGGAATGGCTTATCCGCCAGATTGATATGTCAAAGCTGACCGCTTATGATGTATGGCTTTCCCAGCAGGCGGATATTCCTGACTATCCGTATAAGTTCACAATGTGGCAGTATAACACACAGGGAACGGTGGACGGTATTGCCGGACTTGTCAACCTCAACATCAGCTTTATTGATTATGCGGAGAAGTAGGACAAAAGTCCAGCAGCTTCTGGGAAATCTGCAGGGAGGAATAGATTTCGGCATATTTCCGGGGCGGAAGCCCCTCAATGTAATTTGAGAGAAATTCCTTTTTGATGCCCTTCTTACGCAGAAGATCAACTGCCTTATTGTATGCGATTGCGGCGCTGATCTCATCGGAGTAGTGGCCTACAACATAATTTCCATGAAGATGAATGCGGACGGTATAGATATACTGTCCGTTTTTCTTTTCCCTTGTCACCCCATGGTAGACATTTAAAATGTCGAGATTTTCGCGGCGGAAATCAAGCGGGTCGCCGTTGAGGAAGCGGTAATCCTGTCCCTGTCTTGCATAGGGGCGTATGCCGTAGCGCGAGACAATGCTAAGCTGTGAGCCGTAGTCTGCGACAAAGTAATGGTTCCCCCTGCGCATGATCTTGTGGGAAGAATAAAAAAAGAGATCATCCATGTCAAATTTCAGCACCTCGGACGGTGAGAGATAGTAATAAAACATCTTCCGCCCGACATAGATCGGCGTGCTGAAATAGATATTGTTGTCACGATAGTTGATCAGGCAGATCCATTTCTCAAAGGAAAGGGTATGTGCCGGGGTATAATGCTCCGGGAAAAGTGTGGCGTCGGCGAGAAGGCGGCGCCCTTCCAGATATGCCGCGTGAGCCGCTTCGGGAGACGGGTAGCTGCCGAGACTGATATGTTTTCCTCTGTGCGTGAGCGAGGAACGGAAGTAGGGTTCTCCATTCTTGCGGCAGGCGGGAAAGACGCCCTCCGGTAAGTTCTTATCCATACGCGGTCTCCTTTGTTAAAATCACAGTGTATTGATAACAGTATAACATCAGAGAGAACAGGCAGACAAGTTTTCAGATATATTTTTTCGTTTCCCATCATATACTGATATATCGGACAGGCAAAGCTGTGACTATGAAGACGGGAAAGGAACGGGGCATTATGTATAAGAAAGCAATAGGTCTGCTTCTGACAGGGAATCTGATCTTACTGATGGGATTTGTCTGTGTCAGGGAGCTGGCGGCGGCAGGGCTTGCCGCAGAGCCGGTGCAGGCGATGAGGCTGGAGCTGGAGGAGATCGAGAGCAAGGCGCAGGCGCTGGAGGCGGAAGCCTTCGGGAGCGAGGCGGGCGGGAGCAGAGGTATCGGAATTGCCGATGTCGCTGTCTCCGGTCAGCGGGTGGTCAGCTATCAGATCATGGAGCAACGCCCGCAGAGGGTGCTCGACGAGGAGGAACTGGAGGTGCTGCTCAGAATTGTTGAGGCGGAGGCAGGCTGCGAGGACGAGGACGGAAAGCTGCTGGTCGCCAACGTGGTTCTCAACAGGGTGGATAACGACAGCTTTCCCGGGACGGTGACGGAGGTGGTGTTCCAGCGTGAGAAAGGTGTGACGCAGTTCTCGCCGGTGGCAAACGGACGCTATTATTCCGTCGAGATCAGCGAGGAGACGATTTCCGCGGTGGAGCGCGCACTTGCGGGGGAGGATATTTCGGAGGGCGCTCTGTATTTTGCGGCGAGAAAATATGCGAACAAGAACCGGATGAGATGGTTTGATGAAAATCTGACCTTTTTGTTTTCACATGGGGGACATGAGTTCTTTAAGTGAAGGGGAATCAAACAAAACTCTTGCCATGTCGGGACATTTATGGGATAATCAATCTGGAAATTTTTTCGCAAAATGATTGTATGGGAGAGCAAATGAGTAATAATAAGTCATGGAACAGCATGGGAGAGGAAATCCGGGATGCTGTCGATTCGGCTTTAAAAACCGGTAATTTCAAGGATTTAAGCAATGTGATCGTGGGAACGGTGCAGGACACGCTTAAGGATGTGACTGACAAGGTCGGACAGGCTGTGTCGGGAAACCAGACAGAAAGTCATACGGAGCGGTATGCAGCGGAGACAAGGGAGCGCAAGCGCGTACAGGAGGAAAGACAGCGGGAGCAGAGTCTCAGGGAGGCGGCTGCGGCAAGGCTGAAGGCACCGTTCAAGCGGGTCGGCAGGGTTTCTAATATCCTCTACAGAGTCTTCGGCGGTATCGGCACCGGTGTGCTGGGAATCCTGTCTGCGGTCTTCGGTGGACTGGCGCTCGGACTCGGAGGCGGCTTTAAAATCGCATTTACAATGATCTTTCTGATGATGATTGTCTGTATTGTACTGATCAATATAGGCTGTATTCAAAAGCTGAGGCTGGAGCGCGCCGAGAAATATGCGGAGCTTGCCGGACATAACCATTATATCAATCTGGAGGAGCTGGCGCTTCACACGAATAAGACCCAGAAGTATATCCTGAAGGATGTGCGGAAAATGCTGGAGGCAGGCTATTTCCCGGAGGGACATCTGGACAACCAGGCGACCTGCCTGATGCTGGATGACAAGATATACCGGGAATATCTGGCGTTGGAAAAACAGCGGAAGCTGCAGGAGCGTGAACAGAAGGCACAGGAGCTTAAGCAGAGCGTGAGCGGCATAAAGACGGAGCCGGTGGCGACGGCAGCGGCTGAGCGGAGCGAACTGGATGAGATGATCGCGGAAGGGCAGGAGTGTATTAAGAAGCTGCGCAATATGAATGATAATATTCCGGGAGAGGAGATTTCGGCGAAACTGTTCCGCCTGGAGAATCTGTTGAAGGAAATCTTTGACGGACTGAAGGAGCATCCGGAGCAGATGCCGCAGATGAAGAAATTCATGAACTACTATCTTCCCACCACACTGAAGCTGGTGGGCGCTTATGAGGAGTTTGACGATCTGAGTTCGCAGAGCGCGGAGATCCTCGAGGCGAAGGCGGAGATTGAGAAGACACTGGATACGATTAACAGCGCCTTTGAGGAGCTGCTGAACAGGATGTTCCGGGAGACCGCCTATGATGTGACGACCGATGCGCAGGTTTTGCAGACAATGCTCGCCAAGGAAGGTCTTGCGGGACAGAGCGTCTTCTCACGGGAGAAGGAGCTGGAGAAGGTGCCGAGATGACGGCGCAGCGCCAATGAGAGAAAATACAGATACCATAAGGAGGATACATAGATGAGTGACATTGATGAACTGTTGAAGCAGGCTCCGACGCTGACCTTTGAGCCTGTGATTGAGACAAGCGAAGAGGCACAGGTGGCGGAGGTTAAGCCTGAGAAAATTGAAAAGGCCGGAGAGGAGCTGGGCGTAGAGCTTTCGCCGGAAGAACAGAAGATGGTAAATGACTTTGCAGCGCAGATTGATATTACCAACACCCAGCAGGTGCTGCAGTTTGGTGCGGGCTGCCAGAAGAAGATTGCGGATTTTTCAGAGACAGCGCTGAGCAATGTCCGCACAAAGGATATGGGAGAGGTCGGCGAGATGCTGACACAGGTGGTTGCCGAGCTGAAATCCATAGATGACGGGGAAGAGTTAAAGGGACTTTTCGGCATCATCAAGAAAAAGAGTAACCAGCTCTCCAACATGAAGGCGAGATATGACAAGGCAGAGGTCAATGTCAATAAGATCAGCGATGCGCTGGAGGCGCATCAGGTGACGCTGCTCAAGGATGTTGCGATGCTCGACAAGATGTATGAGCTGAACCTGAATTATTTCAAGGAATTGTCGATGTATATCCTTGCCGGAAAGCAGAAGCTCAAGGAAGCGCAGGAGAAGGAGCTTCCGGCGCTGGTGGCGAAGGCAGAGCAGAGCAAGCTGCCGGAGGATACGCAGGCGGCGAGAGATTTTGCCGAAATGTGTAACCGGTTTGACAAGAAGATTCACGATCTGGAGCTGACAAGGACAGTATCCCTGCAGATGGCACCCCAGATCCGTCTGATCCAGAATAACGACACGGTCATGAGCGACAAGATACAGTCCACGCTTGTCAACACGATCCCGCTCTGGAAGAGCCAGATGGTCATTGCCATCGGGTTAAATCATTCTACGGATGCTGCGAGAGCGCAGCGTGAGGTCAGCGACATGACAAACGAGCTCTTGAAGAAGAATGCCGAGAATCTGAAGGTTGCTACGCTTGAGACGGCGAAGGAGAGCGAGAGAGGAATCGTTGACATCGAGACACTCAAGACGACCAACCAGACCCTGATCACGACGCTGGACGAGGTGCTTAAGATCCAGCAGGACGGTCGTGAGAAGAGAAGAAATGCCGAGGTTGAACTCCAGAAGCTGGAGAGCGACATGCGGGAGAAGCTGCTGGAGCTCAGCAGAAGAAACACGGCGCAGTCGGTATAAGGTCGGCATAAGATAAGGAACAGCGAAGGCGGAGGAAGAGATGATGGAAGTATTCTATAACAGTACAAGAAGCAAGGGCACAGCGGTTAAGGCATCAGAGGCAATCCTGAAGGGACTGACTGACGACGGCGGACTTTTCGTGCCGGATCATATTCCTGCTCTGGATAAGAGTCTGAGAGAGCTTTCCCAGATGGATTATCGTCAGGTCGCATATGAAGTAATGAAGCTGTATTTTACGGATTTTACAGAGAGCGAGCTTAAGACCTGTATCGACCGTGCATATGATTCCAAGTTTGACACAGAGGTGATTGCACCGCTTGCAGAGGCAGAGAACGCGTATTATCTGGAGCTGTTTCACGGCCCGACAATCGCATTCAAGGACATGGCATTGTCGATTCTGCCGCACCTGATGATAACATCCGCCAGAAAGAACGCAATCAAAAATGAGATCGTTATTCTCACGGCAACCTCCGGCGATACCGGAAAGGCTGCGCTGGCAGGTTTTGCCGATGTCGAGGGAACCAGAATCGTCGTATTCTATCCGAAGAACGGCGTCAGCCCGATTCAGGAGAAGCAGATGGTAACACAGAAGGGGAAGAATACCTTTGTTGTCGGAATCCATGGGAACTTCGATGATGCCCAGACCGGCGTGAAGAAAATCTTCTCGGACAAGGAACTGGCGAAGGAGATGGAGGAGAACGGCTTCCAGTTTTCTTCCGCAAATTCCATTAACATCGGCCGCCTGATCCCGCAGGTCTGCTACTATGTATATGCTTATGTGACACTGCTTAAGGAAGGAAAGATTGCGGACGGCGAGAAGATCAATGTTACGGTTCCCACTGGAAACTTCGGAAACATCCTTGCGGCGTTCTACGCAAAGAATATGGGACTTCCGATCGATAAGCTGATCTGTGCGTCCAACGACAACAAGGTGCTGTATGACTTTTTCCGCACCGGTGTCTACGACCGCAACCGGGAGTTTGTGCTGACAAGCTCTCCGTCCATGGATATATTGATCTCCAGCAACCTTGAGCGTCTGATTTACTGGATCGCCGGAAATGATGCCGGGGAAAACAGAGGGCTGATGGCAGCGCTGACCGGAGAGGGCAGATATGAGATCACAGATGAGATGAAGGGTGCGCTGAAGGATTTCTACGGAAATTATGCGGATGAAGCAGAGACAGCCGCAGAGATCAAGCGCCTTTACGAGGACTGCGGATATGTGATTGATACCCATACGGCGGTTGCTTCGGCAGTGTACCGGAAGTATGTGGAGGAGACGGGAGACCACACAAAGACCGTGATTGCGTCCACCGCAAGCCCGTTCAAGTTTACAAGAAGCGTGATGAATGCCATTGACGGCAAATATGACGCGATGGGTGATTTTGAACTGGTTGACGAGCTTTCAAGAATCGCCAATGTCAGGGTTCCGCAGGCAATCGAGGAGATCCGTACCGCACCTGTCCTGCACGATACACAGTGTGAGACCGCGGAGATGAAAGACACGGTGAAAAAGTTTCTCAAAATCTGATCGGACAGTAGAAATACAAGAAATAGATACTTTACGGAAAGATAAAATCATGGTAGAATGACCGTGAGTAAATTTTCAATTTACATTAAAGAAGAGAGGTAAATGATATGGCAGCAATTGATTTGAACAAGTATGGCATTACCGGAACGACGGAAATCGTGTACAATCCTTCGTATGATTTCCTGTACGAAGAGGAGACCAAGCCCGAACTGGAAGGTTACGAGAGGGGTCAGGTTACTGAGCTTGGCGCAGTAAACGTAATGACTGGTATCTACACAGGACGTTCTCCTAAAGATAAGTATATCGTTATGGATGAAAATTCCAAGGATACCGTATGGTGGACCTCTGATGAATATAAGAACGACAACCATCCTATGACCGAGGCTGCATGGGCAGAGGTTAAGGAGATCGCTAAGAAGGAGCTGTCCAACAAGAGACTGTTCGTTGTTGATGCATTCTGCGGCGCGAACAGGGATACCCGTATGGCTGTCCGCTTCATCGTAGAGGTTGCATGGCAGGCACACTTCATTAAGAACATGTTCATCCAGCCTACAGAGGATGAGCTGAAGAGTTTCGAGCCTGACTTCGTTGTTTACAACGCATCCAAGGCAAAGGTTGAGAACTTCAAGGAGCTTGGTCTGAATTCCGAGACCTGTGTAGCGTTCAACATTACCAGCCGTGAGCAGGTAATTGTGAATACATGGTACGGCGGAGAGATGAAGAAGGGTATGTTCTCCATGATGAACTACTATCTGCCTCTTAAGGGCATTGCTTCCATGCACTGCTCCGCAAACACCGATATGAACGGTGAGAATACCGCAATCTTCTTCGGACTTTCCGGAACAGGTAAGACTACACTGTCCACAGATCCCAAGAGACTGCTGATCGGTGATGACGAGCACGGCTGGGACGACAACGGCGTGTTCAACTTCGAGGGCGGCTGCTACGCAAAGGTTATCAATCTGGACAAGGATTCCGAGCCCGACATCTACAATGCAATCAGACGTGACGCTCTGCTTGAGAACGTTACTGTTGATGCAGAAGGAAAGATCGACTTCGACGATAAGAGCGTAACGGAGAACACCCGTGTATCTTATCCGATCAACCATATTCAGAACATCGTGCGCCCGATTTCTTCCGCACCTGCTGCAAAGAATGTTATTTTCCTTTCCGCAGATGCATTCGGAGTACTGCCTCCTGTGTCTATCCTGACACCTGAGCAGACCCAGTATTACTTCCTGTCCGGCTTCACAGCTAAGCTGGCAGGTACAGAGCGCGGAATTACCGAGCCTACCCCTACCTTCTCCGCTTGCTTCGGTCAGGCATTCCTCGAGCTGCATCCTACAAAGTATGCAGAGGAGCTTGTTAAGAAGATGCAGAAGAGCGGCGCTAAGGCTTACCTTGTAAATACCGGATGGAACGGAACCGGCAAGCGTATCTCCATCAAGGATACCCGTGGAATTATTGACGCTATCCTGAGCGGTGATATCAACAAGGCTCCTACAAAGAAGCTTCCGATCTTTGACTTTGAGATTCCTACCGAGCTTCCCGGAGTAGACAG
Source organism: uncultured Acetatifactor sp. (assembly GCA_934402375.1). Taxonomy (GTDB): domain Bacteria; phylum Bacillota; class Clostridia; order Lachnospirales; family Lachnospiraceae; genus Acetatifactor. The sequence goes on along the minus strand of CAKRUB010000021.1, from coordinate 3,950 downwards.
CGGAATTCTTGATCCTCGTGACACCTATGCAAATGTTGCAGATTGGGAAGCTAAGGCTGACGATCTTGCAGGCAGATTCATCAAGAATTTTGCAAAGTACGAGGGCAATGATGCCGGCAAGGCACTGGTAGCTGCAGGTCCTCAGAAATAAGTTTTCAATTAGAAAAGTTTGCGGCGGAGCGGAATGCTCCGCCGTCTGTAGTTAGGAGAAAAACCAGATGACGACACAGGAAATACTTAGGCATGTGGATCACACGCAGTTAAAAGCCTATGCTACATGGGAGGATATTGTGAAGCTGTGTGATGAGGCAATCGAGTTCCAGACGGCGAGCGTCTGTGTCCCTCCGGCTTACATCCGGCGTATCCATGAAGCCTATGGGGATAAGGTAAATATCTGCACGGTGGTTGGGTTCCCGCTGGGGTACAGCGTGACTGAGGCGAAGATCGCCGAGGTAAGACAGGCTTTGGCGGACGGTTGCAACGAGATCGACATGGTCATCAATATCAGCGATGTGAAAAACGGGCTGTACGAGAAGGTGGAAGAAGAGATCCGCACATTGAAAAAGGAATGCGGAGAACATATTCTGAAGGTCATCATTGAGACCTGTTACCTGACAGAAGAAGAGAAGATTGCGATGTGTAGGGCGGTGACAAATGCCGGGGCGGATTATATCAAGACGTCCACAGGCTTTGGAACCGGCGGCGCGACGCGGGAGGATGTGGAGCTGTTCAAAAAGTACATCGGTCCGAAGGTAAAGATTAAGGCGGCGGGCGGTGTCTCGACCATGGAAGACCTTGAGGGCTTCTTAGAGCTTGGCTGTGACCGGATCGGAACTTCGAGAGCGGTCGGACTGTGCAAGGGACAGCAGACAAGCGGTTATTAATAAAGGAAGAGAAAAGGAAGATAGGATAAGATGGAAAACAAGGTAATACAGGGACGTCTTGCAGCACTCAGAGGTGCAATGCAGGAGGCTGATATTGATTTTTATATGATTCCGACGGCGGATTTCCATAACTCGGAATATGTCAGTGACTACTTTAAGGTAAGAGAGTATTTCTCAAATTTCTCCGGTTCAAACGGAACCCTGCTTGTGTGGCAGGAGGGGGCAGGACTGTGGACAGACGGCAGATACTTCATTCAGGCGGAAAAGGAGCTGGAGGGCACAACAATAACCCTGTTCCGTATGCAGGATGAGGGCGTGCCGACAATCATTGAGTTCCTCGAGGAGAACATGAAGAAGGGGCAGACCCTCGGCTTTGACGGTCGGGTAATACCGATGTCGCAGGGCCGCGGCTATGAGAAGAAGCTGGAGAAGAAGTATGTCAGATTCCTCTATGAACAGGATCTTGCGGAGCAGCTCTGGAAGGATCGCCCCGCGTTTCCGGCAGGAAAGGTGATCGTGCTGGATGAGAAGCTTGCCGGTAAGAGCTTTGAGGAAAAGAGAGCGGATGTCCTGAAAAAGACGGTTGAGGAGGGCGCGGACAGCCTTCTTCTGACGAAGCTGGATGACATCATGTGGCTTTTCAACATCAGGGGCTGTGACGTGGAATGTAATCCGGTCGCTATGTCCTATGCATGGCTGACAGAGGAGGAGACGGTGCTTTTCATTCAGGAGAGTGCGCTGGATGATAAGGTGAAGTCCTATCTTGCTGAAAAGAAGGTAGAGGTCAAGGAGTACAATACCGTTGTTGAATATCTGAAGGCACTGCCTGCCGGACGTAAGGTGCTGATGGATAAGAGGCATTGCAGCTATGCATTCTACAGAATCCTGAGCGAGAGACAGGAGATCATAGAGAAGAATAACCCGACAGAGCTGATGAAGGCTGTTAAGAATCCGACAGAGCTTGCCAACATGGACGAGATCTACCTGAAGGACAGCGTCGCTCTGACGAAGTTCATCTGCTGGCTGAAAACGAACATCGGCAAGGTGGAGATGGATGAGATTTCAGTTGCGGATAAGCTGGAGGCGTTCCGCCGGGAGATTCCCGAATTTATGGATCTGTCCTTCCCCTCGATCTCCGCTTACCGCGCAAATGCTGCAATGATGCATTATGAGCCCACGCCGGAGAATCATGCGGTATTAAAGCCGGAGGGAATGTACCTGATCGATTCGGGCGGACAGTATTTTGGCGGCACGACCGATGTGACGAGAACGGTTGCGCTCGGACCGGTTTCAGACCTCGAAAAGAAGCATTACACAATGGTTGCAGCAGGTATGCTCCAGATGACGAATGCGCACTGGCTCTACGGCTGTACGGGACGAAATCTGGACATTCTGGCGCGTCAGCCGATCTGGAACATGGCGCTCGACTATAAGTGCGGCACCGGTCATGGCGTCGGCTATATCCTGAATGTGCATGAGGGACCTCAGAACCTGAGATGGAAGTTCTTGGAGGGACAGACAGAGGCAGTGATCGAGGCGGGAATGGACGTCACGAACGAGCCCGGCATCTATATCGAAGGCAGCCACGGCATCCGTATCGAGAATGTCATGGTGGCAGAGAATGATGCCAAGAACGAGTACGGACAGTTCATGCATTTCAAGACCCTGACATGGGTTCCGATCGATATGGATCTGATCGTGAAGGAGCTTTTGACAGAGACACAGCTTGCCTACCTCAAGGCATATCAGGAGGAGGTTTACAAGCGTCTGGCGCCTCATCTGACGGCAGAGGAAGCCGAGTGGCTGAAGAAAGAGACAACAGTGGAATAAAAGTAAACGAGGCGGCATTTCCCGGAATGGGCGATGCCGTCTTTTTCTGCGCGGCTAAAAATTTGATACTCATACTGAATCAGTGTATGAAGCTGAGGTTGATAAATTATACGATCGATTCGCTAAGTGAGAAAGAAACCAATACACTATCACTTGATGGATACCGCATGGTGAAAAATCGTTACTGTTCACTCCGCAATGTCATTTAGTTAGTATTGCGTATCTTAAATGGTTAGATTTTCAATAAGGGGTCTAACCATTTTTTTATGGTTGACAAACACAATAGAATGTGCGGCCGCTCTCGTTACTGATTGGTTTTAGAGGTAACGAGAGCGGCCCTTGAATTAGCGATATATCACTTTTTCAAGGAGGCACACCATTATGATCCATCAAAAAATTAAAAATCTGTTTATGTCATCTGTAGAACATGTTTGTTCTAATATCTCGAATTATTCCATTCATCCGGATATTGATTTTCAGAGGAATCGAAAGATCTCTTCTCAAAAACTTATTTCTTTTCTCGTCTCGCAGGGTTCTTCATCCACAAAAGTTGAAATGCTGGACTTTTGGGGATTGGATGCCTCTTCCATGCCTACTTCTTCCGCTCTTAACCAGCAGCGGCAAAAGCTGAAAGCGGCTGCCTTGGAAGCTGTATTCAAACATTTTAATTCATCTGCCATAGGATTGCTCCCAAGTACTTTAAGTGATGGGAAATACCGTTTTCTGGCTGCAGACGGTTCGACCTGCACTTATTTCAGTACACCATCTTTTTCTTCCGCTGACTATTACTGCTCACCTGGAAATTCTATCAGAGGCGTCTACAGCATGCATTTGAATGCTTTTTATGACCTTACAACACACACGTATACGGATGCCATGATCCAGCTTGTTCATGAAAAAAATGAATTTGGTGCTTTTTGTAACATGGTTGACCGCCACGAGATTCTTGCAGGAAAAAAGAACGTCTATATTGGTGACCGTGGCTATTGCTCCTACAACAACATGGCTCATGTGCACGAACAAAAGCAGTTCTTTCTGTTCCGTACGAAAGATATCCACTCCAAGGGCTTAGTCAGCAATTTTGACTTTCCAGAAGAAGAAGCTTTTGATATTGATGTCCGGGTCTCCCTAGTTCGCAGTCATTCTAGTGTACCGACGCATTGATATTTAGGCAAATATTTCTGGCTTTTATTGCTGTTTTTTGGTATAATAAAAGAAACGGCGGTGATTTCCTAT
>CAKRUB010000020.1 GCA_934402375.1 uncultured Acetatifactor sp. | reverse complement strand
CTTCAGCAAAAGGAATCAAGGCACCAGACGGTTCCATTCGGCACTATTCTCCGGGAACTCTGGAAAAATGGTACCTTTCTTACAAGAAATCCGGGTTTGATGCTTTGGTTCCCACCGGACGGTCTGACTGCGGTGTAAGCCGGAAGATCGACGAAGACCTGAAAGAGCAGATCATTTATCTGAAGCATCATTATCCCCGGATGTCTGCAGCTGCGATCTATAAACAGCTCCAGGATAACGGCAGCATCCGCTCCGGCCAACTTTCAGAATCTACGATATGCCGTTTCATCAACCAGCTCGTCTTACAGCAACGTCTGACGAACAACCAGGATATGCGCCGTTATGAACGCCCACATATCAACGAGGTATGGTGCGGGGATTCCAGTGCCGGTCCCTATCTGAAAACCGGAGATGGGAAGAAGCATCGTGTTTATGTGATCGCACTGATCGATGATGCCAGCCGATTTATCCTTGCTGCGGATGCTTTCTTTAACGACACTTTCGTAAATCTTATGTCCGTCATGAAATCAGCCGTCTCCAAATATGGCAAACCAAAGGTTTTCAACTTTGATAACGGTGCTGCCTATAAGAACAGACAGATGGAACTTCTGGCTGCCCGGATCGGATCTGTGATCAGCTATTGCAGACCTTATACACCCACACAGAAAGCCAAGATTGAGAGATGGTTCCGCACCCTGAAAGATCAATGGATGGCATCCCTGGATATGAGGGATTTTCATACACTGGAAGAACTCAGAGGGAGCCTCATGACCTTTGTCAGAAGCTATAACCAGCGCCCGCATTCCTCATTGAAGGGAGTATCTCCACAGGAACGTTTCTTTCAGGAGCCGGAACTGATCAGCCGCCTCCCGGATGAACAAATCGATTCCTCGTTTCTTCTCGAAATCGAGCGCCGGGTATCCGCTGACTCTGTCATTGTGATTGATCAGGTGGAGTATGAGGTCGATTACCGTTTTGCAAAGCAACGCATCACCCTCCGTTATACACCAGACATGAAGGACATCTTTATTGTAGAAGCCGATGGTTCCCTTACTCCGATCCGCCTTCTCAACAAGCACGACAATGCCTCGGTCAAACGGGACAAAGTGCGTCTGGCAGGAGGTGAAGACTAATGGAACTCACTGCCCGTTATGGTCTGGAATTCAATCCTTTTTTAAAGAATTCCAAAGAGATTCTTTTTGAAGGTTCCGAGTATAAAGAGGCGAAATTCCGCCTGGATTACCTTGCCAGGACCAAAGGTTTCGGTCTTCTTACCGCTGCTCCGGGTCGTGGAAAAACAACTCTGGTTCGTTCCTGGTCCGCCGGACTAAACCCATCCCTGTATAAGGTGGTTTACACCAGCCTTTCCACCGTTACGGTGAATGATTTTTACCGGAATCTCGCCGTATCCCTGGGTGCACAGTCATCCTACCGAAAGACTGAAAACTTTCACATCATCCAGGATGAGATCAACCGCCTTGCCCTGGATAAAAAGAAGACTCCGGTTATCATCATTGATGAAGCGAACTATATCAAAAATGCTGTTCTCAACGACCTGAAAATCCTATTCAACTTTGAGATGGACTCCCGGGACCGGGCTGTGATTCTTCTGGTCGGTCTGCCACAGCTGAATAATACGCTGCAGCTTTCCATCCATGAACCGCTCCGTCAGCGTATCATCATGAACTACAACGTTGATGGCTACTCAAAAGAAGAAGGCCGTGCTTACATGGAATGGAAACTGAAAAAGGCAGGCTGTACAGCGCCTGTTTTTGATGATGCAGCCATTGAAGCAATCCTGAATGCTTCTGATGGAACAGCCCGCGTGATCAGCAAGCTCTGCAACGCTTCGCTTGTAATCGGGCATAGTCAGTCAGCTAACCAGATCACATCTGACATCGTGATGCAGGCAATCAATGACAGCACCCTCGGCTGAGAAGACTCCCGCAATTAATTTGCGGGAGTCTTTCTGTCTGGAAAACAATTTGATGAAACAGTTGCTTTTAAAGTGACGGGCATCACTGTAGGGATCCCAAATCAGTTCAAAATAATCTGCCGGATGGAGCATCGTTTAATTTGCTGGACAACAGCTTGGTGGCAAACGACGAAAGCCCTACGCTGTCCGTATCTCGAAACTTGTGGAAGACGATACTGGGAAGGTCAAGCGAAAATACACCTACCTGGCTTACTTCGCCAAACCGGAAATGGCTTACACCTATCTTGCTGAATACAATAGCGGTGCGGTTGTTCCAGAGCATATGAAATACTCGGACTCGCCTACTTTCGCAGAGATGTACGAGAAATGGAAGAAATACCGAAAATCGCTTAAAAACCAGATTAGCGATTCCACATGGCGAAATTATGAGATTGCTTTTAATCATTTCAGCGAGCTACATGACCGCAAATTTATTTCCATCAGGACAAATGATTTGCAGCAATGCTTAAATGCCTACAATCACAAATCGCAGACTACGATTTCTTCCATGCGAGCCGTCCTGAAGGCTATGTATCAATACGCTAAATTGAATGAATACATAGACAGGGATTTAACAGAAGGTCTGGTTTATGAATGGACAAACTCTACGGAGCAGATACATGATAGGTATTCCGATGAAGAAATCAAAACACTCTGGTCGAAGCTATATGAAATCAACAATGTAGATATTATCCTGATTATGATTTATACCGGACTGCGACCAACCGAGCTATTGGAAATCCAGACGGAAAATGTCCATTTAGACGAAAAGTACATGGTAGGTGGCATGAAAACCGAAGCCGGGAAAGACAGAATTATCCCACTGAACGATAAGATTATACCTCTCGTCAAAAACCGCTACGACGCAAACAAGAAATACCTGATCAATAACAAGTTTGGAAATCATTACACCTACGGAACCTACATGAACGGCAATTTTAATACGTGCATGGGAAAACTCAAAATGAAACACCTGCCCCACGATGGCAGACACACCTTTGCTTCACTTATGGACAGCGCCGGTGCAAATGACGTATGTATCAAACTGATTATGGGACACAGTATGAAAAACGACACCACCAAGGGAACGTACACCCATAAGACTTTAGAAGAACTTCTTACAGAAGTGAACAAGATATAAAATAGTAAATCAAGACTGATTGCTGGATACACTTATGATGTTTCTTATTATTAACATTACTCTCATATTCAGCTTGAATCATCTTGAAAAACACCGGATGAAATGCTTCAAAAAAATCATCCAAAATCAGTAAAAACGAGTGTATACCACCTGTATATCACTTGTGTATCACGCGTATATAACGACCTCAAAACAACGTAAATTATCTTCTATTTATGAATATTCTGACAATTCTTTTGTCATTTCAATACATAAAGAAAAGCCCCAGAAATTCAACATTTCCAGGACTTCTCAATATCTTATATTATCTTAGAAATTCTTAATTAGACAATACCCTGTGCGGTCATAGCATCTGCCACCTTCAGGAAGCCTGCGATGTTGGCGCCGGCAACATAGTTGCCCTCCATGCCATACTTCTTTGCGGCATCATCCAGATTGTGGAAGATATTTACCATGATATTCTTCAGCTTTGCGTCAACTTCCTCGAAGGTCCAGGAAAGTCTCTCGCTGTTCTGGCTCATCTCAAGTGCGGAGGTAGCAACGCCGCCTGCGTTAGCCGCCTTGCCGGGGCAGAACAGAACGCCGTTCTTCTGGAAATACTCGGTTGCGTCCATGGTTGTAGGCATGTTCGCGCCCTCTGCAACTGCGAAGCATCCGTTCGCTACCAGCATCTTAGCGTCCTCAAGGTTCAATTCGTTCTGTGTTGCGCAGGGAAGAGCGACATCACACTTCACGCTCCATACGCCGTGCTCGCCGTTCTTCTTCTCGTGATACTCAGCGCTGGGTCTTGCTGCTGCGTACTCGGTCAGTCTTGCACGCTTTACTTCCTTTACTTCCTTCAGAAGCGCAACATCAATTCCTTCCGGATCATAGATCCAGCCTGTGGAGTCAGAGCAGGTAACAGGCTTCGCGCCGAGCTGCTGTGCCTTCTGGATTGCATAGATTGCCACGTTTCCGGCTCCGGAAACAGCAACCGTCTTTCCTGCAATATCCTTGCCGTTGCACTTCAGCATCTCCTCTGTCAGATAAAGCAGACCATAGCCGGTAGCCTCTGTTCTTGCCAGAGAGCCGCCATAGGACAGTCCCTTTCCGGTAAGAACACCCTCGTACAGACCTGTCAGTCTCTTGTACTGTCCGTACATATAACCAATCTCTCTCGCTCCGGTTCCGATGTCTCCTGCGGGAACATCGGTGTCTGCGCCGATATATTTATGGAGCTCATTGATAAAGCTCTGGCAAAATGCCATAACTTCTCTGTCTGACTTTCCCTTGGGATCAAAATCGGAGCCGCCCTTGCCGCCGCCGATCGGCAGTCCGGTCAGAGAGTTCTTGAAGATCTGCTCGAAGCCAAGGAACTTGATGATTCCAAGGTTTACGCTCGGATGGAGTCTCAAACCTCCCTTGTAGGGTCCGATTGCGGAATTGAACTGTACGCGGAAGCCGTTGTTTACCTGAACCTGTCCCTTGTCATCCACCCAGGGAACACGGAACAAAAGCTGTCTCTCCGGGGTTACAAGTCTCTCCAGAAGAGCATCCTTGCGGTACTTCTCTTCGTTTGCCTCGATAACGACACGCAGGGATTCGAGAACCTCCTTCACTGCCTGATGGAATTCGGGCTGCGCCGGATTCTTCGCTACGACCAGATCATAAACCTCATCAACGTATGACATTTTAATTTCCTCCTTAATTTAGTATATGAATATACATGTATACATCCCATGTTAAAAAAAACACAGGACTTACATCCTGTGCATTATTATACCTCGTAATCGTCCATTTCTCAACTGACTTTATTTCATTAAATCGTAAAAGTTTTTTTAATATTTTTAGGTATTTTATACAAAATCACAAATACTGTTTTAGTCTGGCAACATTCCTCTCTTCACACTCAATCAACTGTTTTGCAAGCGTCGCCGTCTTCTCTCCGATATTCTCGTTGCGCTTTAACACCTTTTCCATATCCAGAATGCCGTTTGTGCTGTTCCTGATCATCAATTCCGCGATATGTCCCGTACTGGTATTCAGCAGGGTATTGTAATGCAGTCCCGTGCGCAGCTTCGCATCCTCCAGAAACCCGCTGCGATAGTATTCAGCCTTTCCCGCGACCAGCTGCTTTGCGGCGGCAGTGTGAAACTCCGAATACTTCAATGTCTGTCTGGAAAGCTGCATGGCGAGCGCATCGTCATAAACCTTATCGGATACGGCATCAATTGCCTTCATCCCCATCTCGGTATTCCTCTGGATTTTTCTGTAAACTTCGATTTCCTGTGTCGTCATTGTCTCTTCCTCCCATCCGGCTTCCATGCCTGCCATCGGATCGAAATGCTCTGCGACCGCATAAAAAGAGAAGCCTAACTGGTATACAGTAAAAGGCTTCCCTGTTTTTTATTACTTTATACTCTTTTCTGCTGAATTACAAAATCTTACTGCTGGGTTACATAATCCGACTTCACATATCCCACCTGTCCGTTGTATTTCACCTTGCACCAGCCGTTCTCGTTTGCAATCAGATCAATTGTCGCTCCACCGGCAAGCACACCGAGCCGCTCTGCCGTCTCGCTCGCTGCCGAACGCACATTGATGTTGGTCGTAGCTGTCACGGTTCCGATCGTCTCAAAACCGGCTGCGCTTTCCTCCAGCTGAAGATATTCCGACTTAATATAGCCATCCTTTCCCTCAAAAACAATCTTAGTCCAGCCGTTTACGCGCACCTCCTGCACTTGAACTCTGGTTCCGTTTGTCACCTTGCCCAGCTTATCGGCACGTTCGCTGTCCGAGCTTCTGACATTCACGGTCGTCGTTGCCGTTGCATACTGCGATCCGGCATCCACCGGTGTCTCCGGCTGCTGCGTCTGATCCGTTGTTCCCGCTTCACCGCCCGGCTGCTCCGCCGTGCTCTCGCCGCTTTCTTCCTCTGTTCCCTGAATCCGGCTGGAAAGGATCTCTCCGACTCTTGTCTTCAGCTGTGTGCTGAGCAGGCCGACATATTCCAGCAAATTCGGATTCTGCGAGATCAGTTCACTGTACTCTACGTTGATACGGTTGTTAAACTCGACAACATCGACCTGTTCGTTTGCCGTCCTGATATACTCCGTCTCTTCATCGGTGAAAATACTGGCATCCTTGATATAAAGCTGCCCATTTTCATCCGTGCAGACATAGAGCGTCTCGTACCCCGGAAACTCGCCATAATCCACAATTCCCATCTTATAGTATACATAGACAATCGTTGAGCCATCCGCCGGTCCCTGCTTGGAATAAATATCAATATTCGCATAATGATCGATATAATTTGATAATTCCTCATAGTACAGCAATATATTCTCATTGATGCCCTGACAGATCGTCTGCAGGGTATCTGTGTCGCCTGTTCCGATTGCATTATAGTAAGTCGCAACGAGCGAATAGATCGCCTCGTCTTCATTCGCAGCAAGCGGAACCTCCTCCGCAGACGGTCTTGCCTCCGCCGTCTCACTTTCCTGCGAGGCAGACTCACTGCTCTGTTCCGCAGACACCTGCTCCTCCGCCTTCGACTTGTTGGCATTCAGCGCAATTACGACGGTCACAGCAGCCACAACCACAACCAGCACCGGAAATACAATCTTGCAATTTTTAACGATTAAATCCCGAATTTTCTTCCATTTCTCTTTACTCATATCCTGCTCCAATCCATCCGCTTAAACGGACACTTAAATCAGGGTTTCACATGTTCACCTAAATGCAAAAAGCCGCAAGCGGCTCTTTTAAAATTTGCTTTCTTCACTTTATACAGTACAGGGTGATGTAAAATGCATCCGACAGGAATCGAACCTGCATTAAAGGCGTCGGAGGCCTTCGTTCTATCCGTTAGACTACGGATGCATAGTATTAATTGTTACAAAATTATTACATCACCCTGACTATAATATCATAAAAAACTCTGTATGTCTACAACGAATTCATGAAATTTTTTAGAAAATAATTTTGACCGTCTTTGAACCGAAATCATAGTAATATAGATTATCAGACAAAATTTCCTCTTTGGCAACAAACCTGCTGTTGACCTCCCTGATGGTCTTCTTGATCTCCTCTACATTCTCCCTGCCTGTGTCCCTGAGAATGAGCACTTCATGTACAGAACTGGGAATTATGTAAAAGCTCCTCTTCTTTACCGTCGCAATTCTTTCCAGCATTCCCGGATACAGAATACATGCTGCCCCCTGTGCCCTTCTGTCATTTGTCAAAATGTCCAGATTACTCTCCGGTACCGGACCCCCGATCACCTGTATCTGTGCCGTCTCTTTCAGGATATCCGTCATCGACCTCAACTCCGCAGGATAGATTCTAGGAGTATTGACCCCTGCCAGTGTCATCAGCTCCTTCGTCCCCACCTTCCACATTTCCAGATGTGAATTGTAGATAGGAATCGAACCGTCTCCCAGCGCTCCTCCCTGATAGGCATAGAAAAAGCAGATGGCGAGATCCATGAACTCTACATGCGGAATCTCCTCAAGCAGCGCTTCATTTCCTTTCCTTCGGATCAGCCGGTAGCAGATTCTGTCGCTCACCTTATCAAATTCCTTGAAAAATTCCATGCTGACATCGCCCTTCGGCATCTCCTCCTGATAGACATCCAGAATTTTGTCAATAATTTTTGAAAAGGGAACACCATCCTCGTATGCCGCCATAAAAATTTCCAGATAGATCGTCGGAACGACATTCTTCGTCTCCGACAGGATCACCAGTCCGTGCAGCAGAATGCCGTTATTCTTCCGAACCTCCTTTATTTCCACACGATACCCTTCTCCCAGCTTTCCCTTCACTGCAACTAACACCTTTTGTGCGAATTCCTTCATTTCCATATACAATCTCCTTTTCATTGTTGTGATTTGTTGTAATTTGTGAATTGTAAGATATGTCTGTACGACTCCGGCTCCCGCCGGCATAAGAAAAAGGCAACAACACTCCGAAAGTGTCATTGCCTCACAAGTCTGACTGTATGAAAAGAATGCTGTTCCTTATACTCTGGACAGATACTCTCCGGTTCTGGTGTCGATCTTGATCTTATCACCCTGATCAACAAACAGAGGAACGGAAACCTGTGCACCGGTCTCCACGATAGCAGGCTTGGACGCGCCTGTCGCGGTGTCACCCTTGAAGCCGGGTTCTGTCTCTGTGATCTCCAGCTCTACAAAAAGAGGAGGCTCTACAGAGAAAACATTGCCATTGTGGGAGCAGACCTTACACATTTCATTTTCCTTGACGAACTTCATAGCGTCACCGATCGTATCAGTGTTCAATGCCAGCTGCTCGTAGTTCTCTGTATCCATAAAGTAATACAGATCACCGTCTCTGTACAGATACTGCATATCTTTTCTATCAATACGTGCCTGAGGACACTTTTCGGTAGGACGGAAGGTCTTCTCGACTACACCGCCACTCTTGATATTTTTCAGCTTCGTTCTCACGAAAGCAGCGCCCTTTCCAGGCTTTACATGCTGGAATTCAATAATCTGGTATACGTTATTATCGTACTCGATAGTAATACCATTTCTGAAATCACCTGCAGAAATCATATTATATTCCTCCTAATTTTGCTCACAAAATAATTCTTATTAAGTTTAATATAAAAACGTACTAATTTCAACCATTTTTGTAAAAAAAGAAAAAAATTAAGTGTTGTGCTGCCGTATGAAGTCAATTGCCTGCAGATAACCGTCCAGTCCCTGCCCATAAATCTGCTTGTCACAGACAGGCGCCGTCACTGAAATTTTCCGGAATTCCTCCCGCTTTGTGATGTCTGAAATGTGGATTTCGACCTTCGGCACCGTTATGCTGGCGAGTGCGTCACGAATTGCGTAGCTGTAATGCGTATAGGCGCCCGGATTGATGACAATGCCCTCCGTGCCGTCGAAGTATGCCTCCTGTATCCGGTCGATGATTGCTCCCTCATGATTGCTCTGGAACACCTGGATCTCACAGCCCGTGCTCTCCGCCTTCTTCCGTATCAGCTCCAGCAGATACTGATAGTCCTGCGTGCCGTAAACGCTTTTCTCCCTGATTCCAAGGAAATTGATGTTGGGTCCATTGATCACTAACAGCTTCATATTCTCTGTCTCCTTTACTATTTTCTTCAGTACAGCATCCATGTCCAGTCCGTCCACATCGACAACGAAATCCGCACAGTCCTCGTATGCCTCGCTGCGGCTCTCCAGCAGTTCTGCAATTCTTTGCAGCGGATTCCCGCACTGCAGAAGCGGGCGCGTTGTGTCTCCCTTTATTCTCGCATAGATTGTCTCCGGGCAGGCGCGGAGATAGACCACCTTCCCGAGCTTTTTCAGCAGCGCTCTGTTCTCCTCCCGCAGCGGCGTTCCGCCCCCGACGGAAAAGATCCTGCCCTCCCTTTTCCCGACAAGCTCACGCAGCAGCTCTGTCTCCTGCTGCCGGAAATATTCTTCGCCTTCTTCCGCAAAGATCTCGCTGATCGTTCTTCCCTCTCTCCGCTCGATCAGCTTATCGGTATCCTCGACCGGCTTGCGCAGCCTGTAAGAAAGCTTCACGCCGACAGAGCTCTTCCCGCTTCCCATAAATCCTATCAGGATCAAATTTTCTTCCTGTCTCATCCCTGCTCCTATCTGTCCGCCATTCCGCACCCACGTTACTTTATGCCCATGGCAAGCTTCATCGCCTCGTAAGCCTTCTCTACCAATTCTTGTGTAATTTCTGTCCCCGTCCAGAGCTCATACGCAATGATTCCCTGATACAAAAGCATTTTCAGACCGTTGCAGGCCTGTCCCCCCGCCTCCCGTGTCAGCTGCATGAACCTTGTGTCTACCGGATTAAAGATCAGATCATACCCCGTATGGATGCGCTCATAGAAACCGCCATCCTCGATAAGCGCTTCCCCTGTCTTCGGGAACATACCAACATTGGTTGCCTGAATGGCAAGATAGCGTTGCTCCTCTGGCAACTGTCTGTAGCCGTCGAGCGGCAGTGCCCTTACCGTCTTCCTGCCGGTATAGCCGTTTACTTCATCGGCAATCGCCTGTGCCTTCTCCACCGTCCGGTTCAGGATCAATATCTCCTCCGCCTCGTCGGCAAGCATGACTGCCACCGCTCTCGCCACGCCTCCCGCTCCGAGAATGATGACATGTTCTCCGCGAAGCGCGATGCCGTCGGAGGCAAGCGCCCGGTAAAGCCCCGGCATGTCCGTATTATAGCCCTTGAAGCCATTCTGCGTGCGCACCAGCGTATTCACAGCCCCTATCCGCTCTGCCAACGGATCCAGCTCCTTCAGCCATGGGATGACAGCGCTCTTATAAGGAACCGTCACATTGCAGCCCAGAAGGTTCAGCGCGTAAGCTCCCTCGACCGCCTCACGCACCTTACCCTCCGGCACATGAAACGGCACATAGACCAGATTTTGTCCCGTCTCCTCCGCAATCGTGTTATGGATTGCCGGAGACATGGTATGCTCCACCGGATTTCCGATCAGTCCGCAGGTACGGGTATATCCGTCAATCTTCATACAGTGACCTTCCTTTCCGCTCAATGCTTTTGTCTATGGTAAAAGAACAGAACGATCCACTCCAGTCTGCGCTTCAACACGATCTGTATCTCCTCCTTCGGGTGAATCGGCTTTACAAGGTAAGTGACAATCCCCGCCTTTTTTGCTCCCCATACATCGGTGAAAAGCTGATCGCCGACAAACAGCGTGTTCTCCGCAGTGGTTCCCATCCGCTCCATCGCGTTTCGGTAGCCTGCGGTCTTAGGCTTCCCTGCCTTGAAGATATACATGGAGCCAACCTGTTCGCAAAAGCTCTTAACCCGCGGCTCCTTGTTGTTGGACAGCAGTATCGTCCGGTATCCGATTTTGCGCAGTCTCTGGAACAGGGCGATCGCTCTCTCGTCCGCAGGCGCGCCGTGCGGCACAAGCGTATTGTCAATATCGTAGATGATTCCCCGATATCCCTTCCGGTATAAATCCTCGTAATCTATCGCATATGCACTGTCGATCTCATGATCGGGATAAAAACATTGCAGCATTGTTCCCTCATTCCTTTTCGATTATTATGTCCGCCTGTTCCATGATTCCATACGCCCTGAAATAGGCCTCCTCCATGGGAATCCACCTCTCCCGGAAATTCTTCAGCGCCTGTTCCCCGTTTCGGACGCGGATTCGCTCGCACTGTACCTCCGGGGAAACATCCCGGAATATCCTCAGATCCATATAATTTCCAAAAAACGGATGACAGCTGTAGGCTCCCTCGACAATGCGCAGCCTGCCCGCGGGAACGATCACACTCTCCATGACCTTCCTGCGTTGACAGTCAAATCGCCCATAGGAAAACGAAGCCTCACTGCGAAGGGCGTCAAGCACCTCCTCCGCAAAACGTTCATAATGAACATTTCCTCCCGGCTCACGCAGACGCTCCTCCGTTCTCAGCTCTCCGGGAAGGAAAAAATCATCCATATGGATGACTCCCGCCCCGAGACTCTCCGCCAGTTCCTTTGCCAGCGTCGTTTTGCCGGAGGCACAGCGTCCGTCAATCGCTATAACCTTCACTCCGCTCTCTTTTAAATTCAGCCGTCCCGCTATTTCTGTTATGATGTTCTGTATCTGTACCGGATTCCTCATGCCTCTTCTTACACAATTCCTATCATTTGCGTTTCTTATATTTCTCAAGACTCCCATCGATCATAACATGTTTCCCCGTAATTATTCAAGTATCTGATGCAGATATGCTCTTGACATTTGAACTTCTTTTGTTACACTATTCAAAGTAATATAAACTTGCTTTTTGCGAATGGGGTTCTGAATAGTGGCGGTAAATTTGAAGGAAAGGTATTTGCAAACCTCGCACATTTCGGATAACAGTTGTGCAAGATGCACCTGACCACAAGCAGCGCACTCTGGAGCCGCCGGCACTTAGTCTCCGTACTAGGGAGACTTATGTGCCGCTGCGTGCGAAGCAAAGCGAAAGCGTGCCTGCGGTGGTCTGTGCATTTTGCGCAACGTTACTTGCGAAAACCAAACGCCCAATAAACTTAAACGATACTGAAAGGAAGATACCACTATGGAAAAAATGTCACCTGCTAAAAAAATAGTCACCTGCGCCGTCTGCATGGCGCTCTGCGTTGTACTTCCCATCGCGGTTCACGCCATCCCGAACAGCGGCGTAATGCTCTCACCGATGCACATCCCCGTTCTGCTGTGCGGACTGGTCTGCAGCTGGCAGTATGGCTTCGCATGCGGGCTGATCGGTCCCGTTTTATCCTGCATGATCAGCGGAATGCCCCCTGCGGGACCGGTTCTGTACGGAATGCTGATCGAATTGTCCGTGTACGGCATTGTTTCCGGTCTGCTGCTCCGTCTGGTAAAAACCGGGAAGACACTTCCCGATCTTTACATCAGTCTGGTCGGTGCGATGCTTGCCGGACGCATCATCGGAGGAGTCGCTAAGGCGCTGTTCTTCTCGTCTGGCGCTTACACCCTGAAAATGTGGGCGACTGCTTATTTTGTCTCCAGTCTGCCGGGCATCCTTTTACATCTGATCCTGGTGCCGATTCTCTATCTGGCTTTACAGAGGGCACATTTAATTCCTGTCCGTTACGGAGAGAAGCGCTGACGGAATCCGTCTCCGCTTCTCCCAATACAATCCCTCTCACACAACAACAATTTTCTGAACACAATGATTTTCCGCCGCCAGTCTCAGCTCTGCCACAAAATCAGGAATATCCCTCTTCAGATAGTCTCCCAGCTCCTGCGGCATCTCCCAGCCTCTTTCAAGCACCGCGTCAGCAGCACGCTCCAGCAGTTCTGTCAGTTCCTGTGCAGAAAGCCTGTCTGCCGCACTTTCCAGAATTTCCTCTGCGCCTGCCTGCTCTCCCTGCCGCTGCCTTTCGGTGATCAGTGTTCTTGCGACGACATGCCGGAATACCACACGGCAGAGATTGAAAAACTGCCTTCTGTAGCCGGAATGAAAGCGTGTAAGAATGTCTGTCACGAAGTTCTCTTGAAAGGCTCCCAGAAACCGCTGCTCCAGTGCAATACATCTGATATATTCCGCCACCGCATCAATACCCGCTTTCCCATTCAGTGAAATCAGCACCGGATAGTCCATTGTAATAATTGTCTCCTGCGGGGAAAATCTTGCATCATAACGGGTGAAAAAGCCTGCAATTCCCTTCACCACCGTATCATAATAATTTTCATTTCCATAGGCAGAAAAATAACCCAGCAGCTTTCTGTATGCCTGCTCTGCTGCCTTGACCTTTTCTCTCACCTTCTCGCAGCCAAGCCGGTATGCCTGTCCGGCAGACAATGTTCCCCCGCCCATCGGCAAAGTCCCGCCTTCCAGTTCTCCGATACAGTAAAGGACAGCCTCCATGAGGTGTCTCGCTGTCTCATAGGTCACAGAAGAGCTCTCTCCTGAGGTATATTTTCTCGTCAGCTCCGCGACCACCGGCATCAGTTCGTCCATCTCATAATCCGGCATCATTCTTCCTCCCTGCGGTATCTTCCGATGTACTTCCTTGTCCTGGCGCGGATATTTCTCGCAAAGTCCTCCAGAACCGTGTCCTCCAGATAATCCGGGTCGCCATGGCATACCCCATCAAATTTCTCCCGCATGTACGCAATCAGCTCATCGTCCGTCAGCTCGTCCATGGATTCATTCTTATACAGGTAAAAAATCTCCTGCAGTCTCTCCAGCACCTCCACATAATTCTCCTGCCAGATATTCGGCGAGTCGCAAAAGCCGACAGCCAGCTTTGCAAGGATTCCCTCCCCGAACTCTACTCTCTGCTGCTCCTTCAGATTGGTTCCCCTCTCCTGTACCAGCAGCTGGGCATCCTCCTCCGACAGGGTAAGCCCGAATGCCTCCGTGAACTGATTCGTCTGCAAAACCTTCTGAATCTGGTTTTCCTCAGACATCAGCTGCAGCCAGTCCTTTTCTTCCATATCCATCTCCATTTCTGCGCACGTCCTTTGCGCATGGCAAGTTTGTGTCAAGTGCGCGCAGACACAAATCTCGTGATTGAAAAATTTTTTCAATCTGTACGCTGTTTTCCGATTATATCGCCGGAGTGGGAACAGTACCAGACTTGATTTTTTTGCGATTTTGTGGTAATATAAAGGTAGAGCAGGAAGAAAAAAATTCTTTCTGCTCTACCTTTATATTAAAATTCTATTGAAAATCAAACAGACTCAGCTGATTCGACTCAGGAAGATCTCCCAGCAGCCCCAGCTCTGCCATAAGATCCACGATGGTCTTTGTCACCTTTGTGCGCTCCCTAAAGTCGTCCCTCGACAGGAACGGACCATCCTTCGCCGCCTCCACGATCGCGTCCGCCGCTTTCTCGCCCAAGCCGTCGATACTGCTCAGAGACGGCATCAGCTTATCTCCGACGATCTGGAACGATCTGGATTTTGCCCGGAAAATATCTATCGGCTCAAACTGGAAGCCTCTCGCATACATCTCCTGAACCACACGCATATCGCCGTAGGCAAGCTCCTCCTTGTTGGAAAGCGGCTGCGCCCCCGGCTCCTTGTTGGAGACAGCATCCATCCTGCGTCTGTACTCCTTCATAATCGCCTCCATGTGCGCCTGTCCCTGACACATCTGCTCATAGGAAAAAGCTTTGGCGCGGATGCTGAAGAACGCACCGTAATATGCCAACGGGTAATGAATCTTACAGTACGCGATACGCCATGCCATCATGACATAGGCGGCGGCATGCGCCTTCGGGAACATGTACTCGATCTTCTGACAGGATTCCAGATACCACTGCGGCACATTATGCGCGAGCATATCCTCCTTCCATGCCTCCCACAGCTTCGGATCAATCTTCTTCTTTGCAACTGTTCCCTTACGCACAGCCTCCATGATCTTAAAGGACTTTTCCGGTTCCACGCCCTTATTGATCAGATAGGTCATAATATCGTCTCGGGTACATACACAGGTGGAAATCGTAGCGATCCCCTCCCGGATCAGATCCTGCGCATTGCCCACCCACACGTTGGTTCCGTGAGACAGTCCGGAGATTCTGACAAGGTCAGAAAACGTCTGCGGCTGCGCCTCGATAACCATGTTCATAGCGAAATCCGTGCCAAACTCGGGGATACCGAGACAGCCCAGCTTCGTCCCGCCGATCTGCTCCGGCGTTATGCCGAGCGCATCGGTATTCTGGAACAGGCTCATGACATCCCTGCCGTCCAGCGGAATCGTCAGCGGATCACGCCCCGTCAGATCCTGCAGCATACGGATCATCGTCGGATCATCGTGTCCGAGAATGTCCAGCTTCAGAAGGTTGTGGTCGATCGAGTGGTAGTCAAAGTGCGTCGTTATGGTGTCCGTCGTCATATCGTTCGCCGGATGCTGTACGGGGGTGAAGGAGTTGATGTCCTGCCCCAGCGGCAGAACGACGATGCCTCCCGGGTGCTGACCGGTACTGCGGCGCACGCCGACACAACCCATAACGATACGGTCAATCTCACTGTTACGCTTATGCTTTCCCCTCTCTTCATAATAATTCTTGACATAGCCGAACGCCGTCTTATCCGCAAGCGTTGCGATTGTGCCCGCGCGGAAGGTCTGTCCGGCACCGAAGATAACCTCCGTGTACTTGTGTGCCTTCGACTGGTATTCGCCGGAGAAATTCAGGTCAATATCCGGCTCCTTGTCTCCCTTGAATCCAAGGAAGGTCTCAAACGGGATGTCAAAGCCCTCCTTGTGCAGCGGCTCGCCGCAGACCGGACAGACCTTGTCCGGCATGTCGATTCCGGCAGTTCCGGCATATGCCTTTACCTCATCGCTGTCAAAGTCGGAGTAGTGGCATTTGCTGCAATAATAGTGCGGGCTTAAGGGGTTGATCTCCGTGATTCCTGACATGGTCGCCACAAAGGAACTTCCGACGGAGCCACGCGAGCCGACAAGGTAGCCGTCCTCCACAGACTTCCACACCAGCTTCTGCGCAATGATATACATTACGGCGAAGCCGTTCTTGATAATGGAGTTTAATTCCCTTTGCAGCCGCTCTTCAACGATCTTCGGCAGCTCCGGTCCATAGAGCTCATGCGCCCTGTCATAGCAGATCTTTGTCAGCGTCTTATCACTGTCGGGAATGACGGGCGGACATTTATCTGGTCGCACGGGAGCGATCGTCTCACACATATCCGCGATCATATTCGTATTCTTCACCACGATCTCATACGCCTTGTCGCTGCCGAGATAAGAGAATTCCTCCAGCATTTCCTCCGTTGTATGCAGGAACAGCGGCGCCTGATCGTCAGCGTCGTCAAAGCCCTTTCCAGCCATGATGATGCGCCTGTAGATTTCGTCCTCAGGGTCGAGGAAATGAACGTCACAGGTTGCCACGACTGGCTTGTGAAACTGCTCGCCAAGCTTGACAATCCGTCGGTTGACCTCCTGAATGTCTTCGATGGAGTTGATCGTCCGAACCTTCTCCGAGGCAATCATGAATTTATTATTCCCGCAGGGCTGTATCTCAAGGTAATCGTAGAAATTTACCAGTCTGGCGATCTGCATATCGCTCTGTCCGTCCAGAAGAGCACGGTAAAGCTCTCCCGCCTCACAGGCGCTGCCGAGGATCAGGCCTTCCCGGTACTTCATCACAAGGCTCTTCGGTATCCTCGGATGACGGTTAAAATAGGTCAGGTGGGACTGCGAGACAAGCCGGTACAGGTTAATTCTCCCGAGATCGTTCTTTGCGAGAATGATCGCGTGGTAGGACGGCAGCTTTCTGACCAAATCCACACTCGCCGCACCCATCGCATTCACCTGACTGAGCGTGACAATCTCCTGCTCCGCAAGCATCTTAATAAACTTGACGAAGATCCATGCTGTACACTCCGCGTCATCGACCGCCCGGTGATGGTTCTCCAGCGAAATATTCAGGCTCTTCGCTACCGCATCCAGCGTATGCTTTGACTGGTTCGGCAGCAGCACCCTCGCAATGCCCACGGTGTCCACAAAGGTATAATCCGTCGACAGACCCTGCCTTCTGGAATTTTCGATGATAAAGCTCATATCAAAGTTTGCGTTATGCGCAACGAGGACACAATCCCGGCAGAACTCGAGAAATCTCGGCAGAACCTCCTCGATCAGCGGCGCATCCATCACCATGTCGTCCCGAATGCTCGTCAGCTTCTCTATCTCAAACGGAATCGGCACCTGCGGATTGACAAAGGTAGAAAATCTGTCCACGACCTCACCGCCGCAGACCTTCACCGCACCAATCTCGATAATGCGGTTATTCACCGGTGAGAAGCCCGTCGTCTCAATATCAAAGACAACAAAATCATCCTCTAGCGTCTGTCCTCTGTCGCCGGTGACAATCTCCTTCAGATCATCCACCAGATAAGCCTCGACACCGTACAATATCTTAAAGAAATCCTGCTTGTCCGGGTTTGGATCGCCCGCCTCCGCGCGCTTTCCCTTCTCCTCCTTCCAGAGATCATCCCAGACATGGTTCGCATCGGTAAAGCTCTGGACAACGCCGTGGTCTGTGATGGCAATCGCCCTGTGCCCCCATTTGTAAGCGCGCTTTACAATGTCCTTCGCCTCGGACACACCGTCCATATCGCTCATCTTCGTATGACAATGAAGCTCCACACGTTTATGCGGCGCCGTATCCATTCTTGTCGTCGTGAAATCGGAGATCTTCTTGATTCCCGCGATTGTACCGATCGTCAGCTCATGGTCGAACTTATCCAGATTGACAACGCCCTTGATCTTGACAAAGCTGCCGGGCTTCACTCCCTTTAACAGTTCATCCTTGAATTCCGTCTTTGTAAACAGCTTTACCCCGATGGTATCCGTGAAATCCGTGACATCGAACATGATGATCGACTTTTCATTCTTGATGTCGCGGCTGTCCGCCTTCAAAACCTTTCCGCGGATAATGACCTCTCCCATCTCACCGATAATGTCCTCAATGTGAAGGATTTCCTCATCCTCAAAGTCCCTTCCGTATATCACATCGGGATTTTCGGACTGCTTCAGAGTCTTCGTATAATCTCCGCCCCTGCGGAACTCACTCCTGCTCTTGCGGAATTCACCGCCGAAGCTCTTGCCGCCGAACTGCTTTCCACCCGCAGATGTCGTACCGCCCTTGTTCTGGCGTCCGACAGTGTCCGTCGGAGCAGGCTTTGCCTGAGAGCCCTCCGCATGTCCGGCATTCTCCTGTGCCGCCCTCTGCTCGCTCTTTGCATGGCTGATCCGCTTCGCAATCTCATCGACCTTCATCTGCAGCTTCAGCGCGTCATCCTCAGCAAACTTCCCTGTCACGGCCTCTCTGTATGCAATCCCGATATTACAGCGCAGTCCGCAGCGCTCTATAAAAATTTTCTCAAGGATACGCACCAGCTCCGCCTCCTTGCTGCGGTTAAGCACCGTGTCCTCCAGCGTCAGGGTCATCTTCTCCGTGCCGGAATACGCAATCTCCGCCGTCCGGAATGCCGTGTACTCAATATGGCTGTACTCCCGTAATTCCTCAAGAATACTGTCCCTGTATTCCTTCATCAGATTTTCCGGCGTGTACTGGGAGGAGAGTTCAAACCGCTCCTGAATGATGACCGAAAGCATTGCTCCCGGGAAAAGCTGCTTCTTGATCTCTTCCTCCGTCTTACGAATATCCGTCTTTAAGATGAGTCTTGTGCTGAACAGATAGATGCGCAGCACCTCCTTACGCTTTGAGGTCGAAACCCTGTCAATCACTGCCTGTTCCAGTCTGTCATGCAGCGGAGATTCAATTTTTAATGTGGGAAATACCTCAAAAAAGGGCTTACTCATCTACTTTTCACCTGTCCAATGGTCCAACTCATATTTCAATGCATTTAAAAGTTCATCCTCCGGCACCTTGCGGACGATCTCACCTTTTTTGATGAGCAGTCCCTCGCCGCGTCCGCCGGCAATTCCCAGATCCGCCTCTTTCGCCTCTCCGGGACCGTTTACCGCACAGCCCATCACTGCTACCTTGATGTCCAGCGGGTAGTCTTCTACCAGTGCCTCCACCTTCGATGCCAGCCCGATCAGATCGATCTGGGTTCTGCCGCAGGTAGGACAGGACACCACCTCAATACCGCCCTTGCGCAGTCCGAGTGTCCTTAAAATCAGCCTTGCCGACTTAATCTCCTCGACCGGATCTCCAGTCAGGGAAACACGGATCGTATCTCCAATTCCCTTGCTTAAGATCAGTCCAAGTCCGATTGCCGACTTGATGTTTCCGCTGCGCACGGTTCCCGCCTCGGTGATTCCCACATGCAGCGGATAGTCCGTTCTGTCCGCCAGAAGCTCATGCGCCCTGACACACATGAGTACGTCGGAAGACTTAATGCTGATCACAAGATTGTGGTAATCGAGCTCCTCGATCATGCGCACCTTGTCCAGCGCGCTCTCCACAATGCCCTCCGCCGTCACACCGCCGTACTTTTCAAGGAGCGGCTTCTCAAGGGAACCGCTGTTCACCCCCACACGGATCGGAATTTCCCGCTCCCTCGCCGCATCCACCACAGCCTTTACCTTCTCGGCACTTCCGATATTTCCCGGGTTAATTCTGATCTTATCCGCACCATTCTCTATCGCGGCGATCGCCATCCGGTAATCAAAATGAATATCCGCCACAAGCGGAATATGAATCTGTTTTTTAATCTCACTGACCGCCCTTGCCGCCTCTTCTGTCGGAACCGTGCAGCGGATGATCTCACAGCCCGCCTTCTCCAATGCAAGAATCTGCGCTACGGTCGCCTCCACATCCTCTGTCTTCGTATTGGTCATCGACTGGATCAGAATGGGATTCCCTCCGCCGATCTTACGGTTTCCAATCTGTACGACTCTGGTATTCTCTCTATACATACATCCTCGTTTCCGCGCATGTCCGCGCCACAATGATTCAAATCACAATATACCTTTCATCATAGCCTCTATTCTCAAATTGTGCAAGGCATCAAAATTACCAAATCTTTATACCGTCAATTTCTGGCACGGCAGAATTGTCCCGGGCTTACCTGCACCGCCAGCTTTTCCATACAGAGCCGGATCAGATAAACGTTAATCTGTTCGCCCCTGTATTTTTCCGGCAGGGCATCGCGTATATGCTCAACGGACTTCGGCGTCAGCTCCAGCTGATGATAAACCGCCGCCAGCAACGGATTTTCCTCCAAAAGACGTCTGTTTTCCTCTGCTGCATTGATCTCAAAGCCCTTATGCTTTCTCCGCTTCCTGCCCGGCTCACGCTGCACTTTTTCCCGGGCTGTCAGACCACGTCTGCCGCAGATGCCACGAAGCTCCTCCGCCAGCTCCTCCGGATCGAGAAGCACCGCCGCTCCCTGCTTCACAAGCCTGTTGCAGCCACAGCTCAGCGTATCCGTCACTCTCCCCGGCACCGCATAGACCTCCTTGCCCTGCTCCAGCGCCATGTCAACCGTAATTAAGGTTCCGCTCTTTTCCCTCGCCTCCACGACGACCACCGCATCCGCAAGCCCGCTCACGATCCGGTTTCGCGGCGGAAAATTCCTCGAGAGCGCAGGTGTCCCCGGCGGGTATTCCGACAGAATCCCTCCCTGCTCACGCAGCCTTTCGTACAGCCTTCTGTTTCCCGCCGGATAGCAGACATCCACACCACTGCCGAGCACGGCAAAGGAACTGCCTCCAGCGTCCAGCGCCGCCGACTGTCCGATACCGTCAATTCCCCTCGCCATCCCGCTGACAACCTGTATACCGTTTCTTCCCATGCATTCCCCGAGACGCGCCGCGACATAGCTTCCATACTCCGAACACTCCCTCGCACCGATAATCGCCACCGAGGGAACATTCTCCTCCGGCAGCCTGCCAATCACATAAAGCCTTTCCGGCGGATCGGGAATCTCCAGAAGCCGCGCCGGATACTCCCGCTCTCCCCTCTCCACGACACATATTCCCGCCACCCCCGGCGTTTTCATCTCCTCTAACCTCATAACTCCTCCCTATATCCAATACTCTAACGACGGTCTGAAAAACGACGCCTCCAGCAGATGCTCCGCCTTGATCTGCTCCTCCCCAGCAAGGTCGGCAATCGTCCGCGCCACCTTCAATATCCTGTGATAAGCCCTTGCGCTGAGCTGCAACGAATGATACAG
This sequence comes from uncultured Acetatifactor sp., assembly GCA_934402375.1. Lineage (GTDB taxonomy): Bacteria > Bacillota > Clostridia > Lachnospirales > Lachnospiraceae > Acetatifactor. The sequence continues at coordinate 31,807 of CAKRUB010000020.1, read as the reverse complement.
CTGCTCCATATACAGCTGTTCCTCATCGCCGAGAGGACAGTACTTCTCAATGTTCGCCGCATCAATATCCGCATTGAATCTGCACCCTGTGCTGCGGAACCGCTCTGCCTGCCGTTCGCGTGCCAGCCGCACCCGCTCCCTGATCACTGCGCTGGACTCCGCCTTCCGCCTGCCTCTCAGTCCTGCAAGTTCCACAGGCTGAAGCTCCACGCAAAGATCAATCCGGTCAAGAATTGGTCCGGAAATCTTCCCCATGTACCGCTTTACCTGCGGCTCCGTGCAGCGGCACCGGTTCCTGTCCGGGTAAAATCCGCATGGGCAGGGATTCATCGCACAAACCAGCATGAAATCACTTGGATAAGTCACATTTCCGCCAACTCTCGCAATGTTGACCTTATGCTCCTCCAGCGGCTGCCGCAGGGAATCCAATGCAATCCTCTGGAACTCCGGCAGCTCATCCAGAAAGAGGACACCTCTGTGCGCCAGCGAAATCATCCCCGGCATGGGATTGGAGCCTCCCCCGACCAGCGCCGCCTGTGAAATTGTGTGGTGCGGACTCCTGAAGGGTCTCTCCTTCACAAGCGCGGCTCCCTCCTCGAGCAGCCCGGCGACACTGAGAATAGAAGTCACCTCAAGGCTTTCATCCCTTGTCAGCGGCGGAAGAATCCCCGGAATGCGCTTGGCAATCATCGACTTTCCGGCTCCCGGCGGTCCCACCATCAGAAGGTTATGGAAGCCCGCTGCCGCTATCTCCGCCGCACGCCTTGCCGTCTCCTGCCCACTGACCTGCTCGAAATCCGGCATTCCCCCGCTCAGGTTTTTCTCATCGCCTTCCCCGCTCTCGTCCATGGCTGCAGGAAGAAGCTCCTCCCGCTCTGTACCCTTCCCCGCGAGAAAACGGAGCACCTCACGGATATGTCCTGCTCCCCGCACGCGTATTCCTCCGATCGCGGCTCCTTCCTTTGCATTTGCCAACGGCACAATGCACTCTCTGATTCCTCTCGCCGCAGCCTCCTTCACGATCGGCAGAACGCCCCGCACCTTTTTTATCTCACCGTCCAGCCCGAGTTCCCCGAGGAAAAGGATTCCCTCTGCTGCGTCAGGCTCAAAATACTCCATTGCTCCAAGCAGCCCGACGGCGATTGGAAGATCAAAGGCTGTGCCCTCCTTCCTTCTGTCCGCAGGAGAAAGATTGACCGTGATCCTCTTGGGCGGCAGATCGATCCCGACATTTTTTAATGCCACGACAACACGCTCCCGCGATTCCCTCACTTCTCCTCCCAGCGAACCGACCATTGAAAAACCTGGCAGCCCTCTTGCAACGTCCACCTCCACGGAGACAGGATAAGCGGACACTCCAAGCAGAGCGCCGGACAGAACTGTACTGTACATATAAGTACCTCCTTTGCATAATGAAATTATTTGGTTTGGAATTTTGTTGAAATTTGGAATAATGAATAAAAAAGATTTCTCAGAAGTTCCTGCGGAAGACGTGTCGTAACACGCACTCCGCAGGTCATCAATTTAACGGATACTTAACAATAACTTACTGAGCACTTCTGCTTCCGTCAGGTGCCCTGCCGCAACATTTTATCTACGGTCTCCCGATCCATGATGTACCGGTTATCCATTGTCTTCATAATATCTACAATATAGAGACTCGCATTCCGCTCTAACGCAAGGTCAAGAATACTGTTATCCCTGAACATCAGCAGCGTCGGTCTCAGAATATCCTTCGCGTTCTCAATCAGTACCAGAGCCTTCTCCCTCGTATTCAGCTCCACACTGACTCCGGGAACCAGAATATTGACCGATCTGATCAGTGCATCCACTATCTTCGGATCATAGACCTCCGGGTATTTTCGGAACTCCAGCAGCGCCTTTACTTCGGACTCCGCTTTCCCCTGAAAATCCATCGCCGTGAGCTCGTCATACCGGTTTGCCACGGCAAGCACCCTCGCCGCAGTTACATATCGGGCGTCCGCCTCAGGCTTACGACTGTTTTCCAGATCGTTCTTGAGCTTCAATGCCTGCAGACAAATCTTGCGGATTCGTTCGCCGTCCGGCAACGCTTCCTCCAGAATGCCAAGCCCCTCCGCCTGCTCCAGATAGATCTTCACATGGTTCTCCTTTGTCTCCTCCTTCGCAAAGAGAAGCTCCTTCGGAACCCTCAGCTTCCCAATATCGTGAAGAACAGCCGCCTGTACCGTCTGCAGACGCTCCTCCGGGAGCATATCCATCGCATTTGCGATCAGCGTGCACAGAATTGCAACATTGAGGGAATGGCTGCACACATAGTCATCCCTGCTGCGCAGATTCTGGTAAAAATTAACTTTTCCCTCGTGGTCACTGTACTTTTTAATAATCAATGACACAATACTCGGCAGACGCTCCGTCCTTCCAGTAGCCAGAAGCCTTTGCAGCTCATCCTGCATGGCAAAGACTGTCATGATCTGGAAACGCTCAAAATCAAGATCCTCCTCCGAAATCGGCGGAAGCGGCTCTGCGGGCTCCAGAATATAGACGCCCAGCAGTCCGAAGTTCCTGACACTCTCGATCGTCTGCGCCGTCAGCTTTGAATTTCTCTCAAACAGAAGTACGCCTGACTTATTGTAAATAGGTCTCGCAAGCCGCATTCCTTTTTTGAGTTCTGCTGTCTCGATAAATTTCATTTGTACTCCCCCTTTTTGTCCCCCTTTTATTATATACGCTACGCTTGTAAATGACAAATGAAAATTTCTTTGTTTGACTCATTCCTGAACGAATTTTTTCCGCAGCTTCTGTAATGCCTTCTTTTCGATTCTTGAAACATAGCTGCGGGAGATACCCATTTCCGCTCCGATCTCATTCTGCGTCGCTTCACGCCTGCCGTTCAGCCCATACCGCATCGTCAGAATCTCCCTCTCCCTCGGTGTCAGCGCCTCCTCCATCAGGACAAACAGCTTCTTTATATTCGCGGACAGCTCCATGTTTTCCAGAATGTCCGGCTGCTGCTGCTCCATGACATCCATCAGATGTATTTCATTTCCCTCCTTATCCTGCCCGATCGGCTCGAAAAGGGAGACCTCCCTGGAAGTCTTACGCTTCCCCCTGAGCAGCATCAGTAGCTCATTATCAATACACCGGCAGGCATAGGTAGCCAGTCTGCCCTTCCTGTCATCAAAAGTATCCACCGCCTTAATCAGCCCGATACAGCCGATCGAAATCAGGTCGTCCATATCCTCATCCGCATTTTGATATTTCTTGGCAACATGGGCAACCAGTCTCATATTGCGTTCGATCAGCATATCCTTTGCCTGCTTCGCCTGTTCCGCAGTACCCTCTCTCAGCAGCCGGACACATTCCGCTTCTTCTCCCTGAGTCAGTGGTTTTTGAAAGGTTTTCAAGACAGCCCCCCGCGGATTACTCTTAACAATAGTTTATGTAACCGTCACCCGCCCGGTGCCTGTCATACCGACAAAAACTGCGCCCGTAACCGTATGCAAAAGAGCTGCCCCACAGAATTTCCCTGCTGAGCAGCTCTCTGTATGTTCACTCCCCTGAACAGTAGCAGCCTCAATTTTTAGTCTGTGTAAACTGAAGTGTAAATCTCACCGGCCTCGCAGTCGAAGGTCACTGCATCGGAGTATGCATAATTGCCCATTGCATCACGCATCTCAAAGACCATGGAATAGCTTCCGTCAGGCAGCTGGATCTCATCGAAGGCAGTATCTGCAGTCACGGTAAAGGTATCTGCCTCGTAAGGCTCAAAGCCGTCATCACCGGTAGCTGTAGCCATATACCAGATTGTTGTGATCTCGTCGCCTTCCTGCAGCAGACGCAGCTCCTTGTCAGCCATACCGCTGTCGTCAATTCCCTGTCTTGCGCCAATGATTCCCCACTGCTCCCCAGTGAAGTCATATACTACCTGAAGGTTGTACTCCTCACCGTTTAACAGCACAGGTACGGAATACAGGTTGTAATCATCGCCCTCGAAGCTGAGTTCCATGTAGACAAGGTTGCCGTCAATGCTGCCCCATATGCCGCGGAAATTGTCGGAGAACACACCGTTGTCCCAATCGGCGTTCATGTCGTTATCTGTTCCCAGAAGCATCATCAGATCATTTTCTGCATCCACATAGTAGAGAGAAAATCCGATTCCTGCCAGAATGTTGTTTGCATCGGGTCCCAGCGTCATATATGCGGCACCTTCTTCATCCACATCCAAAGATATGCCGTCCCAGCCCATTGTGAGAAGGTTCTGAATCTCAGGCAGCTCTGTGAAGTCCATATCTGCGATATATTCCATACCGGAATCATCCAGTTCACCGGTAAGCTCATAGGAATAGAAGTACTTGAATGCCTCACCGGCGCCAAGACCTGCATAGCTGTTGAATTCATCAACATCGCCGTTGTAGGAATAGTAACAGGAAAGACCTGTCGCCTCTGTTCTGTACTGTCCGCCTACCTTGTAAAGGACACAGTCATCCAGTGCATCCAGCACGCTCTGGGAAGAAGCAAGCATTCCTGAACTCTGACGTGCCATATGTCCGAGGTCTACCATGTTGGTATAGCCCTGTTCCTTCGTGTTGCCGCCGTAATTTTCACTCTGTGAAGCAACACGACCGAACTGTGAGAAGAATGCGGGATCGGTACAAGCCGCTGCCAATGCTTCCGCACCGAAGGACTCATATGCCTCAAGCAGAGGTCCTACTTTGGAGAGATCTGTCAGGGAAAGGGTTGTGTTATCCTGTGTTCCAACCTCTTCACAGCCTGCATAATAGGCATCACAGATCACCTTGCCAAGCTCTGCGCCGTCCATGGACGTATCCTGTGCCAGAGCGCCTACCCACTGAGAGTAATACCAGCCATTTGCGGGCTCTGTCTCCTCAGATGCCACAAGATAATGTGCCAGATCAGAGAAGGTATAAGCCACATCTACTGTCGCCATAAGGCAGGTGTCAAAGCCTACCAGCTCCAGCGGCTGATCCTCTGCGGAAGGCTCCCACACGCTTGAAAAAGCTGTATACATCTCATCCAGTGTCAGAGAGTCAAAGTCATAAAGCTCGTCAAAGGATGCGCCGGAAACAGAACCGCCGCCGTGATTCCAGAATACAACCGCCGTCTTGTCTGCCGGATAATTCGTCTTGGCAAAGTTCAGGAAATCAGCCAGCGTCTGCGCCTCGCCCATGCTTGCAGAGGGCTGCTCGTCAACCAGCATCAGTCCCTCACTGTTGTACACCCATCTCTGCAGCTTGGAAGCGTCGACCAAATCATTCTGCCATTCAGACGATCCGCCTGTCTCAATGACAACATTCACATTCTCAGGAAGCTGTACTTCCATCAGCTCTCCCATATCGCCGGAAGCAAAACCGCCGCCGGACTCCAGATCGCTGCCGCAGAGATACCAGTAAATTGCCCAGCTTCCTTCCCCTGCAGCCACATCCTCTGTTCCCGCTCCGTCGTCAGAGACAACTTCCGCAGACGATTCCTCCGACGATTCCACTGACGAGGTCTCAACGTCGTCGTTTACAACGGGATCCTCCTCATACTCATCGCCACAGGCAGTCAGTGAAAATACCATCGCCGCTGCCATAACCAGTGATAAAACTTTCTTTTTCATAATATCCTCCTTTTAATCTATATTCCCAGCAACTGTTTTTTCTTTGCTGTGAATTCCTCCTCCGTCAGGATGCCTGCATCCAGCAGTTCCTTATATTTCTTGATTTCCGCAGCGATATCCGTCACGGGCGCTGTCTGAGGCGCTGTCTGGGCTGCCGCCTGCGCCGCAGTGCTTTCGCCCTCCTTGATCTCCGGTGCACCGGGATTCAAAAGCTGCATGAGATTCACTGCCAGAATGTGCAGATCCTCCACCTTATTGCGGTAGTCGCACAGATAACCCTCAACACTGGGACATTCTCTGTCAAAGGTCGGTGCACCCGTCTGCCAGCTGCAATTCTCCCAATAGGGATGCTCCAGTGTCAGTTCCACGGAGAATTTCTGAACCGGAGCCTGCTCGTCAAAGGTGGGCGCATCAAAATGCGAATCATGATCATCCTCATCATGCCGGTCGCGCAGTCTGTCTATCCGCTCCAGCATCTCATGTTCCCGCAGTTCCATCATATAGCGGGTAATTTTCGGTTCCATCGCCCTCGCGCGGTCCTCAACATCGCTCTTACAGCATCTCAGGGCTTCCCGGCTGCCCTCAAACAGCGGCGCGCCATCCTCCAGAATTCTGAACGCCTTCAGATTCGCCGCCTCAAACACCAGAGAAGTGTTTGAATTCTTTAAGCGGAACAATCCCTGCGTGCTGTCCAGCAGAAGATTTCCGCCAAAAAATCCAAAGTCATAGCGGTAGGTCTCCGAAAAAGCATCCTGCAGCTCCTGATTCTGGTCATAGAATGCAATATACTGCCTGAAATCCTCAAGTGACATTCCATTCTGTGCTCCGTTCGGCAGATCAATCTTGCCCGCACATTCTTTACAGATCGGCGTGTCCTCAATCTTTGTCGGCAGAAGCCTTGGAGTAGGTCCCCCGCAAATCGGACAAGGCTTTTTGTCATTACTGAATAATCCCATCTTTTTTTCCTCCTGTTTTATTTACTTTTGTTTGTATTCTCTTCTTTCTCCAACGATTCCAGGTATCCACGCTGCCGGAAACCGAGCAGTCCGGCAATCAGGCTTGACGGAAACCTTTCCATGCTCTTGTTGAGCTTTCCGACAAAATCATTATAGATCAGCCGGCTGGTATGTACCATCTTCTCATAGCATCTCACGGCATCCATATATTTTTCATAGTCCCCTGCCGCCTTCAATTCAGGATTTCTGTCTGCCACAGCGGTCAAAAGCTCCATTGTCTCCGCTATGATCTTCTCCTGTCCGAGTACCTCCTCCGGCGTTGACTTTGCGGTGATCTCACGTCTTCCGGCATTTGCAAGCTTCTCCAGCGGCTCCCGCTCATTCGCCGCATAAACTCCCGTCAGCTCTATGAGCGACGTCAGCATATCAAAACACACAGCCAGCTGCACACCGATCTGGTTCATGGCATTATTGATATTTTCATTCATCGCCGCCAGTTTTTGTCTCACGGAGATCATCCAGACAGCCAGCAGAACAATGAGTAAAACAACAATAACTACCCTCTCCATAAGCCCCCCTTTTGTCCGTTCAGACCATCTGGGTTCATTCTACATCATTTTTCGAAAAGGGGAACATCCATGTCACGAATCGACCAAAAAATGCACTGAAAGCGCTCAGAGCGAACAGCGCAGCGTAAATCTGCCGTTCTGCTCCGAAAAGGTATAGATGCCTCCGTAGCGCTCGACGATGGCACAAATACTGCCAACGCCCACTCCGTGTCCCGGGCGGTCTGTCACCGGAACTCCATTTTCAAACCTGACGCCGCTCTCACAGGAATTTACGATCTGCAAGAAAAGTCTGTCCTTCTTTTCATATGCATCAACCCCGACACCGCATTCCGCACCGCGCTCCTTTAATTTCGCGCAGGCATTCAGGGCATTTTCCAGCGCGTTGGACAGCAGCACGCAGAGATCGGTCTCCGATACCTTCAGATTCTGCGGAATGTCCGCCCGGATCTCGATTGGAATGTCACGCTCCTGTGCCCGCCCTGCAAACGCTGACAAAATCAGGTTAGCAGCCTCATTTTCACAATAGGCAACAACCTTTCCTGCCTCGATCTCAGAGCAGACCTCATGGATATAGGTCTGTGCCTGCTCCAGCCTGCCGCTCTCAATACAGGAGGAAAGATACTGCATGTGGTGGCGCAGGTCATGCCGGTAGGTGCTCGCCCGCTGCTGTGATTCCCGCAGAGAAGCGATCTCACGCACCGCCTGGGAGACCTGCAGATTCAGGCTGTTCTGCGTCTGCTCGAGCTGACTGCGCAGTTTCCTCTCCTCCGATGTTCTTAGCACAAAGATCAGATATGCCACGCAGCACACAAACGGCATGAATTCCACGGCAACGGGCGCCCCCTGCGCCAACAGATCCGTGTATATCCTCGTCAGATAGTCAAAACCGTAGCTGAGCGCCGGTATCAGTCCGAAGCGACACTGCACGGCAATGGTGTCCTGCGCAATCGCCCGCACCGATGGCGCCACAAAGCGCAGCAGCAGAAACAAGAGTGGAACCGTAATCACGATCTGCACCATATACTGCGTTCTCAGATCGCCGGCACAGGCCGCCACGACCAGCAGTGCCAGCCAGCGTCTGAGCTGACAGCAGAGATAAGCCGTGAGCGCGGCTATCGGCGACCAGAGATACTTTCTGCTGAGCGCGCACAGAACCAGAATCAATGGGAAATGCGTAATCAGCGGGTAGAGATAAGGAATCGCGTCCGAGTCAGCCCACAGATAAATCGCTCCCTGAAACAGCAGGAGCACCACCATGCTCACCCCCATGAGAATCCGCTTCCGCCGCGTCCAAGATATATCGCAAAAAGCAGCAGACAGTGTCATTCCATACACTCCTACTGCAATGCCGTCCGCCAGATATAAACCGTTCGTCATGATAATAAAACCTGCTTTCTGCTGAAGGCATACTCCAGATACTGATTTTTTATCTCCGAGCACTTCCCGTGCGGAATCGGAATTTCCGTCCTGTCAGCCAGAATAATCTCCCGCGTCGAAATCTGTTGTATGTACTCCATATTGATCAGATAAGACCTGTGCGGACGCAGGAAGCACTCGTAAACCTCCAGCTGCGCACTCAGCTCGTCCATGCTTCCGTTGCTCTCATAGACCTTTCCGCCGTCCATGTGAAAGATCAGTGTCCGTCCGTTCACCTCGCAGTATACGAGCCTGTCGAGGTCAATCTGCGTGATCCCGCTCTTACATCTGAGAACCAGACTGTTCTGCTGCACCTTCTCGCACTCGGAGACCACCGAATCCATCAGCCGGAAAAAGCTTTCCCTGTTGATCGGCTTCAGTTGGTAAAAGAAAGCGTTCACCGTATAGGACTGCACTGCAAATTCAGAGGAAGAGGTCAGAAAAATAATCTTCACACTGCTGTCAAATTTTCTGATCTCCTTTGCCGCGCTGATGCCGTTCTGCCCCGGCATGATGACATCCAGAAACAGAATATCAAACCGCATACCGTGCTCAATTTCCGCCAGCAGCTCCAGCGGACTCTTGAACGCTGCATATCCGATCTCCTGATTCCGTTCCACACGATATTGATCCAGCAGGGCACTGACCTCGCCCAGCACCGACACGTCGTCGTCACAAAATGCCACTTTTGTCATGCTACCACACTTTTCCTCTTCCGGTTGACCGTCAAGTCAGCAAAAACTGCGCCATGACATAATTGCTGACGTCAAGTCCTCTCTCTGTCAGGGCAAGCCTCCGCGCATTTTCGCAGCCCTTCCCGCCCTTCCATTCCAACAGCCCGTCCCGGAGGTTACGCTGTATCGCCTCGCCGTAGACAGTTTCCGGCTTCTGCCCGAAGCCGGCTTCAAATTCCCCCTCTGACACTCCCTCCGTCATTCGCAGTCCCAGAAACATAAATTCTTCCATCTGCTCCTGTCTGCTGAGTTCCTGTATCTCCTCCCGACAGCCCACAGGGTCTCTGAGATAAGCTGTCAGGCTGTCCCCATTGCGGAAACGTCTCTCCCGGAACAACGATGCCGCACCGATTCCGAAACCGACATACTCCTCTCTGCGCCAATACCCGCAATTATGTCTGCATTCATGACCCGGCTTTGCATAATTCGATATTTCATATCTTGCATAGCCTGCTTCCACGAGAATGCGCTTTGTCTCACTGTACATCTGCCTGTCCGCATCCTCGTCCGGCAGAGCCAGCTCTCCCCGCTGCATCATGTCCCAGAATGCCGTTCCCTCCTCCAGAATCAGACTGTACGCCGAAATATGCGCCGGCTGGGGTTTAAGCGCCAGAATTTTTTCCAGCGTGACCCGATAGCTCTCCATGGTCTGCCCCGGCAGCGTGCTCATGATGTCCACATTGATATTCTGAAAGCCTGCCCCGACCGCCAGACGATAGGTGTCGAGAAATTGCTGCCATGTGTGTATCCTGCCGATTGCCGCAAGTTCTCTGTCGTCCGCGGACTGCAACCCGATGCTGAGACGGTTGATTCCCGCCGTGCGGTAGATTTCCAGTTTTTCCGCCGTAACGGTTCCGGGATTGACCTCTATTGTAATCTCCGCGTCCTCCGACAACGGATAATGCTGCCGCACGGTGGCGAGCAGTGACGCAATCTCCTCCGCCTCCACCGCAGAGGGCGTACCTCCGCCGATGAAGACCGACGTGACGCTGTCGCCGCCGTATTCTTCCGTTCTTAAAGCTGTCTCCCGCCGCAATGCCTCCATATAGGCAGCCTTCGTCCGCTCATCCGCAGGGGCTGACAGGAAATCACAGTAAAAGCATTTTCTGATGCAGAAAGGGATGTGAAAATACAGTTCCATCTTAGTTATCATCCAGCTTGAGAACGCTCATGAATGCCTTCTGCGGGATGGAAACGCTGCCGACCTGACGCATACGTTTCTTTCCTTCCTTCTGCTTCTCAAGCAGCTTCTTCTTACGGGTGATGTCGCCGCCGTAGCACTTTGCAAGCACATCCTTGCGCATCGCCTTGACCGTCTCGCGGGCGATGATTTTACCACCGACCGCCGCCTGAATCGGTATTTCAAAGAGATGCCTCGGGATCTCATCCTTCAGCTTCTCACACATCTTTCTTCCTCTCTCATAGGCGGAATCGGCATGCACAATAAAGGACAGCGCGTCCACCTCCTCATGGTTGACGAGAATGTCCAGCTTCACCAGCTTTGACGGCTCGTAGCCCTTGATGTCGTAGTCGAAGGAAGCATAGCCTCTGGAGCGGGATTTCAGGGCGTCAAAGAAATCATAGATGATCTCGTTCAACGGCAGTTCATATTTCAGCAGTGCCCTCGTTCCCTCAATATATTCCATGCCAAGATAACGTCCTCTGCGCTCCTGACAAAGCTCCATGATGGAGCCGATAAATTCGCTCGTCACCATAATTTCTGCGCTGACAATCGGCTCCTCCATGTGTTCGATCTCCGATGGATCAGGCAGGTTTGAGGGATTCGTCAGCTCAATGACGTCCCCGTTCGTCTTATATACCTTATAGACAACTCCGGGTGCCGTCGTCACAAGGTCGAGATTATACTCTCTCTCCAATCTCTCCTGAATGATCTCCAGATGCAGCAATCCCAGAAAACCACAGCGGAAGCCAAAGCCCAGGGCAATCGATGTCTCCGGCTCATAGTTCAGGGAAGCGTCATTGAGCTGCAGCTTCTCCAGCGCGTCCCGGAGATCGGGATATTTTGCGCCGTCCGCCGGATAAAGCCCGCAGTAAACCATGGACTGCACCTTGCGGTAGCCGGGCAACGGCTCCTTGCAGGGGTTGTTCGCATCCGTCACGGTGTCGCCGACCGCCGTATCCTTGACATTCTTGATGGACGCGGTAATATAGCCTACCATGCCCGCCGAAAGCTCCTCGCAGGGGATAAACTGCCCTGCTCCGAAGTAGCCGACCTCGACAACCTCCTCCTTCGCTCCGGTAGCCATCATCTGGATTGTCGTGCCACGCTTTACCGTACCTTCCATCACACGGCAGAAAATAATGACTCCTCTGTAGGAATCGTACACGGAGTCAAAGATCAGCGCCTGCAGCGGTGCCGCAGGGTCTCCCTTCGGCGCCGGAATCTTCTTCACCACCTGCTCAAGAACCTCCTCGATGCCAATACCGTTCTTCGCAGAAATTAAAGGGGCGTCCTCCGCCTCCAGCCCGATGACATCCTCGATCTCCTCCTTGACCCGCTCGGGATCAGCACTCGGAAGATCGATCTTATTAATGACCGGGAACACATCCAGATTATGATCAAGGGCAAGGTAGACGTTTGCAAGCGTCTGCGCCTCAATTCCCTGTGCCGCGTCCACGACCAGAATCGCGCCGTCACACGCCGCAAGGGAACGGCTCACCTCATAATTAAAGTCCACATGTCCGGGGGTGTCGATCAGATTGAAAATATATTCCTCCCCGTCTTCTGCCTTGTATACCGTTCGTACCGCCTGCGCCTTGATCGTGATTCCCCTCTCGCGCTCCAGCTCCATATTATCCAAAACCTGATCCTGCATCTCGCGCTTCGTCAAAAGCCCTGTCTTCTCGATAATGCGGTCTGCCAGCGTTGATTTACCGTGATCTATATGCGCCACAATACAGAAATTGCGGATTTTACTTTGATCCATTACTGCCATTTGTACTTCCTCACTTCTCGCTTTACTTTCAAACCTATATCCTTAGAATTGTAGCATATGGAAACATTCATTGTCTAGTAAAACGTCGCGCCCGCAGCGAAAAACCGGCGCACCTGTTACTGTTCACTCCGTTCACAGCAACACGCTTCGCGATGCACAGCGCCTGCAAGTCTCGCAAAATTGCATTTCATGCAATTTTGACTTTGCGGAATATAGACTGTGAACAGTAACGCGCCCCGCCTACTCGCTCCCCGAGAGCACCATATCGAGGATATGCGCCAGCGGATCACAGGCATTCATCGCCTCCTCAACGGTATTGTTCTGCGCACCGAGCTCCACGAGCAGATATTTGTCCCGCAGGTGCATGTTGTAGCGATAACCCTTGAGATAAATCTTCCGGGTCAGACCTGGGTAATACTCTGCCGCCTTCAACTGCATCTGAAATGAAAACGCAAGATTGTCCTCGAGATTTTCATTGTAGAGATAGGCAATGTTTCCGGTCTTCTTTGTCCTCGACAAGCCGTTGAAGAACATAAAACGCGCCGTCGGTCTCCCGTCGAGATCCATGACCAGTCTGGTCTCCTCCGCCATCTCGTCCCGGTGCAGATCGATCACGACCTGTATGGAAGGATTCTCCTTAAGCAGCTTTTCAATCTCCGGCAATGCCTTGGAATATGCCTCATTTCGGATCGTGTCGTACTCCGCCGTGTGATGAAGGACCTCGTAGCCATATGTATTCGTCAGAAGCTCCGTCAGATACTCGCCGACGCCGACAATTGAGGTCGACGAATCACCCGGCACGGAGTCGGCAAAGGTCTCCCTCGAATGGGTATGATAGATCAATATCTGCGGTCCCGGGCTCTCCTTGTCGATCTGCATTTCTTTTCCGAGGAGCTTTTCAACATCCAGCTGGCTGCTTCCCACAGTGGTATTGGAATCGACAGTATAAAATTGCTTCAGAAGGGTCTCATAATCCTTCAACGCCTCCCTGTCAACCTGCGCCTGCTGCAGATGTGGCAGAAACGGAAGGCTGCCCACCGTCCCATCCTGCACATTCAGTCCTGTCTCTGTCGGCATGCTGTTTTCCGGTGCATCCTGTCCGCTTTCCGCTGTTCCTTCCGATATACCTTGCCCTGTCCACGCCGTTCCTTCCTGCGTATCCTGCCCTGTCCACGCTGCTTCTTCCCGCGTTCCTTGCCCTGTCCACGCCGTTCCGTCTTGTGTTTCCTGTCGCGCCGTCCCTTCCCATGTGCTCTCTGTGAGGAAATCCCCCTCCGCTTCGGCGAGAAGAATTTCCCGCATGGAAGCTTCCCCTTCTCCATATCCATATGTCGTATCCGCCAGATAGCCGTAAATCGGAAGCAATGTCTCCACTTGTCCCTCAATGATCCAGAATCCGCCGTCCTTTTCAAGCCCACCCGTCAAGGCGCATGGCATAAACATATTATAGAGAACCTCCTTTACAGCCGAGGCAAGTTCCCTTTTCATGCTCTCTCCAAAAGGATTTTCTTTCGCAGGCTGCTCCGCTTTGTTGCCGGACGTCATCCTGAATGCGAGAAGTAATGCCACCACCGCGACAGCGAGGACAACGCGCAGCTGCCTCGCGGTATTACTCTTTTTTGCCACCGGGCACTTCCTCCCGACAAGTTTCTTCGTACAAATATATGCCCACTGCCGCCCGGCTATTCAACCACGTTCCTGCCGACGGCTTTCTCAGCTCATACGCATTTCCATGGCAATATTAATTCCCTCGGAAATCGTAAAGCTGATTCTCTTGATTACGGCGTCGATATCCTTCCCTGTCATATACATATTGTTCAGCTCAGAAAAAGGAGGCTGCTGTCTGCTCATAAATTTTACTGCGTCCACATTCTCTTCTCCTTCAAGCAGCTTCTCCATGGCATCCATGACGATTGTCGCAGAATCGACAACCGTGGGAATGCCGATTGCAATCACCGGTACTCCCAGACTTTCCTTCGTCAGGGCATTTCTGTGGTTGCCGACGCCAGAACCGGGCTGTATGCCGGTGTTTGTAATCTGGATAGTCCGGTTCAGACGCTTCGTGCTTCTCGCCGCCAACGCATCCACAACGATAAGAATATCCGGCTTTGTCTCGCTGACAACTCCCTTCACGATTTCCGCAGTCTCCATTCCCGTCTTCGCCATCACTCCCGGCTCCAGTGCACTTAAAAGCGGCATCCGGTTACAGCTGTACGCCGCTTTCCCGTACTCCCGGACAATGTGTCTGGTAATGTAAAGGTTATCCACGGTCTGCGGCCCCAGCGCATCAGCCGTCACCTCCCTGTTGCCCAGCCCGACAACAAGAATATTCTGCTCCTCTTCCTCCTCAGGCAGCAATTTTAAAAGCTCCTCCGCAAGGCACTTCGAGATTTCCCTGTGATAATCCTCATCCGTCTCCACCATCGCCGGCGCCTCCATGGTGACATAGATTCCCATTGGTTTTCCCATTGTTTTCGCTGCGTTTTTGGTGTCGATCGTCACCTTTGTCACTCTGACATCCTCTGTCTCCCGATAATATTCCTCCACAGAAACTCCCCGGAGCTCACTCTCCGCTTCCCCGATGCTTTCCCTTGCTTCCAGAGCCAGATCTGTTCTCACCTGAAAATTGCCCATCACTTTTATCCCCATTTCTGCGCACATCCTTTGCGCATAGCGAGTTTGTGTCAAATGTTCGCAGACACAAATCTCGTGATTGAAAAATACAATTACTTTTTTTAAGCTAGTTTTTGCAAAAAAACGCAGATTATGTATTGACAAACTTTCTATTATTTACTAAACTACAATAGTATGTTTGCGTTAGTCCTCCGTGTCTGGCTAAGGCGAAACAATTTTAATTAAAATATTTTATTGTATACAAATTGGAGGTGTACGACTTGGCTAACATTAAATCCGCAAAGAAGAGAATTCTGGTAACCCGCACAAGAACTGATAGAAACAAGGCAATCAGATCCAGCGTTAAGACCGCAATCAAGAAGGTTTTCGCTGCTGTTGAGTCTGGTGACAAGGCTGCTGCTCAGGCAGAGCTTACTGCTGCTACCAAGGTCATTGAGATGGCTGGAAGCAAGGGTGTCTACCACAAGAACAACGTTGCCCACAAGGTTTCCCGTATCAGCAAGGCTGTAAACGGAATGGCTTAAGTTCTTAAATTGCTCATATAGTAAAGCTAAAAGTACCCATACCGTCATGTGGGTACTTTTTTTGCGCTTTTTTACCTGCGCTTCCCCGCCATCCTCAATTTCCGCAGGTACAAAATACCCGCCCACTCAAAATGAGTGGACGGGTTAACGCCGTCTTCTTCGGCATCAGTGTCTGTGTCCACCGCCGCCATGGCTCGCACCGCTGTGGCTGACATGATGTCCGCCGCCTCCGGAGCTTCCGCCGCTGCTGCTGCCGCTGCTGGTCTCGATGCGTCTCTTCACGACATTCTTTCTGATGAACTGATCACCCTGATTCTTGATGCTGGGTCTTCCGCCTGCCACATAGGCATTGACTGCAACGGTCTTCTTCGCCTTGTTCTTAGAAAGATGGCTTGCCGCATAAATTGCAGCTACAACTGCCGAAATAACTGCCGCCAGCAAGAAAGTTCCTACACCCGGCGTCGAATTTCCGCCCTCCAGATGATAACATACCTCGTCGATATAGTTCAGATATGCCAGATAAGGATTGTCGTCATAATACTTATCTACCGCGTACAGCACATTTTCCACATCCTGCGTTCCGAGACTGTCCTCGACCTTACCGCTTGTGGAGAGCCATTCACCTCTCTGACCCTCATACCGGTTATCTATAAGGATCGAGCCATCACCCTCAAAGTCCTTATTAAAGCCGTAACCGTTTGTGTCCCAGAAGTTATCTGCGATGTCTGTCATATTATGCTGCCAATCCGTAGAGTCGTAGCCATACTCCTCCTTCGCCGCATCGCCTTCCACCGGCTGACTGAATGTCATGATGACAAAGTCCGCCTGATATTCCAGTTCCTTCTTGGCAATGTAGTCACGCAGCTTCTGCTCCTCGCTGTCCGTCAGGACATCCGCATAGTCATAGACACGCTCTGTCGGCGCCGTGGTATTCAAACGCACAACCGGCTCTCTCATGGAGTAACGGATTCCCATCACAATCGTCAGTACAAGTAAAATTCCTACAATTACAAACCATATGCGGAAGTAGTGTAAATACTGCTTTCTCGCCTCTTTTTTCAAATTGTCACTCATCGTCTCTCACCCTCCTATAACCACGCTATCAGCATCGGCACCATGACCAGAATTGCTGTGATGCAGCCAAAAAGGGTTCCTGTGTATGCCCATACTTTTTTCTTTGATATCGGTGCTTCGCCGATAATCTTTCCCGACTGACCGTTGACATAGAAAGGATATTCTTTTCCGGCATAGGTATAATCATACTTCCAGACAGGCAAAAGACCATATGTAGCGCTGCTGTCCTCAACGCGGACATCCTGACTGATCGTGCGGACGGTACTGTAGCCGGAATAGCTCTCCTTCAGCATTGCCGTCGCATCGTCATTCATCTTCTTATGCGCGCGCGGCTCCGTCACCTCGGATGCCATGTTGTACTTCTCGCCGTAGAAACCGGACATATACCTCGGATCAAACTCCGTCATCTGGCTGTAGTTGTACGGCTCCATCAGATCCATCACATCATCCGGCATTGCCTCAGATGCATCCGCAGGAATCTTGTCAAAGCTGATGTCCATGTCTCTGTCAACAGCATAATAGGAGGTCTCCGTGTACTGTGTATTGCCGCTCGTCCACGTCTTCACCTTTGTTCCCTCACCGTGGAACGTACAGTGTGTCTTGTAATCGTAGAACCAATACGGCACATAGTAGCCCTGCATTCCATTCAGCCTCACCTCAGACAGGAAGTCTGTGGGCGCGAAGAGATTCTTCTTAAACTTTTCCCTGATTGACTTCTTACAGCTCTCCTTGCCGAGCTGGAACGGAAGGATCAGCTTCGGAGCATATTCGCCCTGAACCCGCTCATTCAGAATCAAATAGCTGTCACAATAAGGACACTGTGTCGCCGATGTATGCTTTTCTACCGGAACCTCGCCTCCGCAGTTCGGGCAGACAGCCATTTCCGGAGATGTACCGTTATCGAGTTCTTCACTCTTTTCACTTTCGCAGAACGGGCAGTACATGGTATGCTTCTCCGGGCTGTATACCACGTTGCCTCCACAGTTTTTACATTTAAAATACATACTTACATTCCTCTCTTGTAAGATTATTCTGTCACATCTGCATTTAGAATAACATATTTCCCCGACAGATGCCATATGAAATTACAGCAGATGTCACCAAAATCTCTGCGCAATGCCCTTAGAGCTTTGGGCAATGCCCGACAAGTCTTCGGGCATAAGAAAAGCCCTGCGTCGGTTTCCCGGCATCAGGACTTTCCCTGAAATCACTCAATCTCACAATAATTATTTGTAGTTTACGATCTTTCCGAAGTCAGCCTTCAGAGATGCTCCGCCAACCAGACCGCCGTCGATGTCGGGCTGTGCGAAAAGCTCTGCTGCGTTGCCCGCATTAACCGATCCGCCGTACTGAATGCGTACCGCATCTGCGGTTGCTGCATCATACATCTCGTTGATGCAGTCGCGGATTCCCTTACATACTTCCTGCGCCTGCTCGGTGGTTGCTGTCTTACCTGTACCGATTGCCCAGATAGGCTCATATGCAATCACAAGCTCCTTCACCTGATCAGCAGTTACTCCAACCAGATCGGACTTGATCTGCAGACGAATCCAATCCATCGTCACGCCTGTCTCTCTCTGCTCCAGAGTCTCTCCACAGCAGAGGATAGGAGTGAGTCCTGCCTCAAATGCCTTCTTGACCTTCTTATTAAGAAGTGCATCGTCCTCCTTGAAGTAATCTCTTCTCTCGGAATGACCGATGATAACATACTTTACACCGGCATCCTTCAGCATAGCCGCTGAAATTTCACCGGTATATGCACCCTTTTCCTCGAAGTACATGTTCTCGGCGCCAACCTCAACGTTAGTTCCCTTTACTGCCTCAACGACCGGAACGATGTCGATCGCGGGTACGCAATATACAACATCAGCTTCATCTGTCTTCACAAGCTCCTTCAGTTCTGCGCAGAGCTTTACAGCCTCGCCGGGAGTCATGTTCATCTTCCAATTTCCGGCAATGATCTTCTTTCTTGCCATGATAGTCTCCTCATTTCCGTGTATAATATTTATAATTCATTACTTGTCGTCCGCTGCATCTACGCCGGGAAGCACCTTGCCCTCAAGGAACTCAAGGGATGCACCGCCGCCGGTGGAGATGTGGGTCATCTTGTCGCCAAAGCCGAGCTGGTTTACTGCCGCTGCGGAATCTCCGCCACCGATGATCGTGGTTGCATCGGTCTCAGCCAGAGCCTTTGCAACAGCGATTGTGCCTGCTGCCAGTGTAGGATTCTCAAATACGCCCATAGGTCCGTTCCATACAACGGTCTTTGCGCTCTTTACAGCGTCTGCATACATAGCAGCCGTCTTAGGTCCGATGTCACAGCCCTCTCTGTCTGCGGGCATCTGATCAGAATCATAAACCTCTACCTCTACAGGTGCATCGATAGGGTTCGGGAAATCGGTAATGGTAACAGCGTCAACGGGAAGCAGCAGCTTCTTGCCAAGCTTCTCAGCCTTCTCCATCATTTCCTTACAGTAATCGATCTTCTCATCGTCAACCAGAGACTTACCAATCTCATAGCCCTTTGCCTTTAAGAAGGTATATGCCATACCGCCGCCGATAATCAGGGTATCGCACTTCTCAAGCAGGTTGGAGATAACGTTCAGCTTATCTGCTACCTTTGCGCCGCCAAGGATTGCAACGAAGGGTCTTACCGGATTCTCTACTGCATTGCCGAGGAAGTTGATCTCCTTCTGCATCAGATAACCGACAACATTCTCGCCGCCCTTAGCGGTAATGAACTTTGTCACACCAGCTACGGAAGCGTGTGCTCTGTGGGAGGAACCAAATGCATCACATACATACAGATCAGCCAGATCAGCCAGCTCCTTGGAGAACTGCTCGCCGTTCTTTGTCTCCTCTGCGCCACGGAAACGGGTATTCTGGAGCAGAACAACGTCTCCTTCCTTCATGCTCTCTACAGCCTTTGTTGCATCGGGTCCGGTTACATTATAATCAGCGACAAATACAACTTCCTTGCCAAGCTTCTCGGACAGTCTCTTTGCAACAGGTGCAAGGGACTCCTTCTCGTTGGGACCTTCCTTTACCTTGCCGAGATGGGAGCAAAGGATTACCTTTCCGCCATCGTTGATCAGCTTCTGGATTGTAGGAAGTGCTGCCACGATTCTTGTATCATCTGTGATCTCGCCATTCTTCAGGGGTACATTGAAGTCACATCTTACCAGAACTCTCTTGCCCTTTGCGTTGATGTCATCAACGGATTTCTTGTTCAGTCCCATTTTGTCAAACCTCCATAATTGAATTCAAATATAACAGTTATAAACAAACAAGGGCCCGGTCCTAAAGACCGGACCCCTATAGTCCATAGGTGCAGCGGCTTACTGAAGCTCGCTGAAGTACTTGATGGTACGAACCATCTGAGAAGTATAGCTGTTCTCGTTGTCATACCAAGAAACAACCTGTACCAGAGAGTTGCCATCTTCCATCTTGGAAACCATGGTCTGGGTTGCATCGAAGATAGAACCGTAGGTGCTTCCAACGATATCGGAAGATACGATCTCGTCCTCGTTGTAGTCGAAGGACTCTGTCTTAGCAGCCTTCATTGCAGCGTTGATGCCTTCCTTGGTAACCTCACCCTTAACAACAGCTACCAGAATTGTGGTAGATCCTGTAGGGGTAGGTACACGCTGTGCGGAGCCGATCAGCTTGCCGTTCAGCTCAGGGATAACAAGACCGATTGCCTTTGCAGCACCGGTAGAGTTGGGAACGATGTTGCAAGCGCCTGCACGGCTTCTTCTCAGATCGCCCTTTCTCTGGGGTCCGTCAAGGATCATCTGGTCACCTGTGTAAGCATGTACAGTGGTCATGATACCGCTCTGGATAGGAGCGAAATCGTTCAGAGCCTTTGCCATAGGTGCAAGGCAGTTTGTTGTACAGGAAGCTGCGGAGATAACGGTATCCTCGGGCTTCAATGTGTTGTGGTTTACATTGTATACGATGGTAGGCAGATCGTTTCCTGCAGGAGCAGAGATAACAACCTTACGAGCACCAGCAGTGATGTGTGCGGAAGCCTTCTCCTTAGAGGTATAGAATCCGGTACACTCCAGAACTACGTCAACCTTCAGCTCGCCCCAAGGAAGCTTGGATGCGTCTGCTTCCTTGTAGATGGTGATGGTCTTGCCGTTTACGGTAATGTTATCCTCGCCTGCTACTACGGAATCAGCATACTTGTACTTACCCTGAGAGGAGTCATACTTTAACAGATGTGCCAGCATCTTGGGGCTGGTCAGATCGTTAATAGCTACAACTTCATATCCCTCTGCATCAAACATCTGTCTGAATGCCAGACGACCGATACGGCCGAAACCATTAATTGCTACTCTTACTGCCATTTTAGTTTCCTCCTAAAATATATTATTATATCATTTCGACCTCTGCGGCATCTGCTTGTCCAAGCCGCCTACAGATTGTCAAAATTTTATCAGCAAAGCTATTTTACCTAATTTCACCTCATAATTCAAGATGTAAATGAAAAATATTTGTTTTTCCCGAAAAATCTTGTTTGCAACTTCTTATTCCCTTTTCGACGATTTTGATTTATACTAAAGGACAAACAATAAAAAGCAAAATGTACCGGGGCAGAAGAGATTTTGCTCCACAGACGAGGATTCTGCCATGAAATATATATGCCCAATGATTCTGTATACCTGCTGTATTCTGGCATTTTATTTTGCTCTACATATTATATGTTCCCATTCAAGACGGGATTATTCCCACCGCCTGCTCGCCTACATGTGTATCGGCAGCGGCGTCTGGAGTCTCGGCTTTGCCGCAATGAGCCTTCAGAATTCGCCGGAGATCGCCTACTATTGCCGCGCCTTCGGTCTGATCGGAACCTTTCTGTACCTTATATCCGTGCAGTTCCTGATCTGCTATATCTCACAGATAAGAAAGTCCCTCGCCGTCCTCTTCAACGGCTTCTCCCTGCTCGGGATTCCCGTCTGCCTGCTGATTATCGACAAGAGACAGTCCGTCTATTTCCCGGGTTCCCTCGGCATGACCTATTCCTTTATGCCCGGCTTTGCAAACAATGTCTACACCGTATACAGCGTCATCTTTGCCGTCGTCTGCCTGAGTGTCAGCATCCATATGATCCACTCCTCCGCGTCCAGACGCCTGCGCTTCTTCGGCAAATGCTTTCTCATGATGATCTTATTCATGCTGGTCGGCACGATTCTGGATACACTGCTTCCTCTTCTCGGAATCCCCGCTATCCCGGGCAGCACGATGACCCAGTTTGGGGGCTTATTGCTGCTGTTCATCGCCGTGCGCGTGAATGACCGTTCAAAGATCAGCGTCGAAAATATATCCAGCTTTATCTATTCGTCGATCTCCACACCCGTTCTGGTGTTTGATCCCGAATTCCGGCTGCAGCTTGCCAATGATGCGGCGACATCGTTCCTCGACCTCCCCCCCGCCCTGCTCTCCCAGAGGAGCATCTATATCTCACAGCTCTTTCAGGTAGAGCAGCCCTCCGTGTTTGCGTTTCCGGGAAATAGCACAAGTCTGGACTCCCTCTCTCTTCGCAACAATATCTATTGTAATCTGGCGATCAGCCGGATCACGGACCGCTACCGGGATGTCATCGGCTATGTCATCGTCATCACAGATCTGTCGGAGCGCCTTAAGACCATGCAGAAGCTGGAGGAGGCAAAGCTCGCCGCCGAGTCCGCGAACCGCTCCAAGAGCTCCTTCCTCGCCAGCATGTCACACGAGATCCGCACGCCGATGAATGCCATTCTCGGCTTCTCCGAGCTGCTGTTAAAGATGGACATTGAATCCAAGGTGCGGGAATATGTCGCGGACATCCGCATCTCCTGCCAGAATCTCCTTGCAGTCATCAACGATATTCTCGACCTCTCAAAGCTCGACTCCGGCAAGATGGAGCTGAACTGCGGCAACTTCTATCTCCGCCCGCTGCTGCAGGATGCTTTTCATATCATTGACATTCAGGCGCGGAAAAAGGGGTTGCAGTTCCTGATGGAAATCGACCCTGACGCTCCGCAGGAGCTTTACGGTGACAAGACCATGCTGCGCAGCATTCTCATCAATATTCTGGGCAATGCCGTCAAATACACTCCTTCCGGTCACATCTCCTTCACGGTAAAAGTATTGGAAAAAACGGAGAACAGCGCGAAAATACAGTACATTATATCCGATACCGGAATCGGTCTGACCGAGGCTGCCAAAGCACACCTTTTCGAGACCTTCGAGCGCTTTGACCACGAGAAAAACAGAGGCATCGAGGGCACGGGACTCGGACTTGCCATTGTCAACGGCTATGTACAGCTCATGGACGGCAAAATTGATGTGGACAGCGTCTACGGCGAAGGTTCCACCTTTACCGTAACCCTCACCCATCGGGTAATCGACGACACGCCTCTCAAGGTGCTTGATGTCTCCGATCAGGGGGAAAGCTCTCTGAACACCGCAGAGCTCCGCTTCTGCCACGGCGATGTTCTTGTCACGGACGATAACCAGATCAACCTTAAGGTCATCAGAGGCACTCTGGAATATTACGGTCTGAGGGTGGACACCGCCTCCAGCGGTCAGGACGCTATCGAGCTCTGTCGCAGCAAGAACTACGATCTCGTGTTCATGGATCAGATGATGCCCGGCATGGACGGCATAGAAGCCATGCAGAAGATCCGCGCACTCTCCAGTCACTACAGCGACGGCGGCAACGGCAAAATCATTGTGCTGACGGCGAACGCCATCACCGGTATGCGGAAGGAATTGATGGATAAGGGGTTCGACGAGTATCTTGGAAAGCCTGTGAATTTCAACGAGTTGGAACGTGTACTCTTGCAGTTCCTGACCACCTCCGAGGAGCCGCCCGCTCCCGAAGCCGACCCGGAGGCAACCTCCTCCCTACATGATCTCCTGCCGGAGGTCGACACGGAAAAAGGCATCCTGCAATGCGGCGGAAACGAAGCCCTGTACCTGAATATCCTGCATCTTCTGCGCGATTCTGCGGACGAACAGCTCTCGTACCTGACAGAGCTTCTGCGCAATCAGGATTATGAAAACTACATCATACACGCCCACTCCCTCAAGGGACAGCTTCTGAATATCGGCTGCACCGAGCTGTCCGCAGCTGCAAGGGAGCTGGAATATGCCGCCAAAGAAAAGAGATATGAGGGTCTTACCGAACGGACGGAAGCCTTTGTCAACCGGTACCGTGCCCTCTCTGAACAGCTGGACAACGCATTTGCACACTTAAATTAAAGGAGGAACCCTATGTCTATCACAGCAGACTGCCACTTACATTCATCCCACTCCGGTGATTCCGACACACCCATGGAGAACATGGTTCTCGAGGGGATCTCCAGAGGACTTACCACCATGTGCTTTACCGAGCATATGGATATGGATTATCCTGACTCCCCTGACGAACCAGGAAGCATATTCTTTCTGAACGCGGACTCCTATCTCTATGAACTCGCCTGCCTGAAGGAGAAATATCAGGACAAAATCCGTCTCCTCTTCGGTCTCGAGCTCGGACTTCAGCCGGAGATCATACGGAAAAATGCTGTATATGCAAAATCCTATGAATTCGACTTCATCATCGGCTCCACCCACATCTGCGAGGGGAAGGATCCTTATTATCCGGCATTTTTCGAGGGACGTGACGAAGCCACCGCATTCCGGGAATACTTTGAAGAGGAGCTTACAAATATCCGGAAATTTTCTAATTTTGACGTCTGCGGGCATCTGGATTATGTTGTGCGCTACGGCTCATCACAGGATAAAAATTACAGCTATGAAACCTATAAGGATGTCATTGATGAAATTCTGAAGGTTCTGATCGACAAAGAAAAAGGACTGGAATTAAATACCGGAGGCATCAAAAAAGGGATGAAAGACTTCCATCCCTGCATGGATATTCTGAAAAGATACAAAGAGCTTGGCGGCGAGATCATCACCATAGGCAGCGACTCCCACGACACGGCTCATATCGCAGAACATTTTGACCGTGCCGCAGAAGTCTTACAGACCTGTGGCTTCCGCTATTACACCGTGTTCGAGAAACGGCTTCCCGAATTTATCCGCTTATAAACTACTCGCACAGCACAACCACCTGCCTGGGCGTCGTCTGGGCAGGGATGCTGCGCGTCGAATTTTCATAGACCACAACCAGATTGTGATTCGCGGGACTTCCCTGAAAATACTGGTTGTTTGTCGTTCGCACATCCACCGAGCCGTCCATGTTCAGCTGTAATGTCTGATCCTCATTGACCAGCGAAGTATTGTAATATCCGACATTGATCATTCGGTCGGACATATTCTGCGCGGCAACCACTGCGTTGTACTGGGGCGGGTAGATCAGCGGCATCGGCGCATCGGCGGCATACCAGAATGTGCACATCATTCCGACTGACAGCGTCTGAAAATCCACAACATAGGTGGACGGTGTCATAATGAAATTGACGGTATTGCCGTCCGTATCCTCAATTGTCACAAAGATCATACAGCCGTTGGCTCTGCGGTTTCCGATTCTCGTCGGCACCATGTCCACGATCGTTCCCGTGACAGAACCGAAACGGTTTCTTCTAAGCGGCATTCTTCCACTGAAATTGAAATCCATAGCGTTACTCCTCACTGATATTCTCATGCAGGTAATCTGCAATCCTCTACCTCAGTATATGTCTCCCCGGCGAAATGGTTACACGATCGTTCCCCCTCCGAGGACATACTCCCCGTCATAGAACACCGCCGCCTGTCCCGGCGTCACGGCGCGCACGTTCCTGTCAAAGGTACACTGTACCCTGCCGTCCGCGAGCTTCTCCAGCAGGCAATCCTCTCCGCCATGATTGTACCGTATTTTCGTCCTTGCCCGAACCGGTCCGGCAATATCTGCCACGGACATGAAATTCACTCTGTCACAAACCAGCGTTTTCACGAGAATATCCTCGTTGCTGCCGATCACGACCTCGTTTGTCTCTGGTCGAATTTCCGTCACAAAAACGCGTTCTCCCATGGGAAGCTCCAGCCCTCTGCGCTGCCCGATGGTGTAATGCGTGATCCCCTTGTGCCGCCCGAGAACCTTTCCATCCGCCGTCACAAAGTTTCCTGCTCCCGGCACACGGTCGCCCGCCTCCCTGTCAATAAATCCCGCATAATCATTGTCCGGCACGAAGCAGATTTCCTGACTGTCCGGCTTATGTGCCACAGGCAGACCGGCATTCTGCGCGATCTCCCTGATCTGTTCCTTTGTGTAATCCCCGACCGGCATCAGCGTGTGCGCCAGCTGTTCCTGCGTCAGGTTGTACAACGCATAGGTCTGATCCTTCGCTGCCGTCACAGAATTCCGTATTGCAAAGCGCCCGTTCTCCAGCTTCTCTATCCTTGCATAATGCCCTGTTGCAATAAAGTCCGCCCCGATTTCAAGGCTGCGCTTCAACAGCGCCTCCCACTTTACATACCGGTTGCAGGCAATGCAGGGGTTCGGCGTATGTCCCGCCAGATATTCCTTCACAAAATAATCGATGACGTGGCACTGGAACTCCCGCTTAAAGTTCATGACATAATAGGGAATGCCTATCGTTTCCGCAACGCGCCTCGCGTCATCAACAGCAGAAAGACCACAGCAGCCTCCGTTCGCCGCCTTGGTCTCCTCTGCCTCATCCTGCCAGATCTGCATCGTAACACCGATGACATCATAGCCCTGTTCCTTCAAAAGGTATGCCGCCACGGAAGAATCCACTCCCCCGGACATACCGACAACTACTCTTTTCTTCATAAATCCTGTTTCCCGCGCTCCTTACTTATCACCGTTTTTCCTGATAAATGCCTCATAGAGCTGTGACATGTCCCGCAGCTTCTGCACGATCTGTTTCAGCTGCTCCACCACATAATCCAGCTCCTCCTGCGTATTTTCCTCCGACAGGGTCAGACGCAGCGAGCCGTGCGCCTCCTCCTGATTCCTCCCGATGGCAAGCAGCACATGGGACGGGTCTACCGAGCCGGAGGTACAAGCCGAACCGCTGGAAGCGCAGATTCCCTTCATGTCCAGCATAATCAGCACCGATTCTCCCTCGATAAAGCGGAATGAGAAATTTACATTGCCGGGAAGCCTGCTCGTCCTGTGACCGTTCAGAGAGCAATAAGGTATCTCCTCCTCGATCCTTCGGATCAGGTAATCCCGCAGGAAAAGCTTTCGGGCAGTCTTCTCGTCAAGGATGCGCACCGCCCTCTTGACAGCCGCCTCCAGCCCAACGATTCCGGGCACATTTTCCGTTCCCGCGCGCCGGTTTCTCTCCTGTGCGCCGCCGTGGATAAACGCCTGCAGTTTCAGCCCCGAACGGATGTAGAGAAAGCCGATGCCCTTTGGTCCGTTGATCTTATGACCGCTGGCGCTCAGCATATCGATGTTCATCTCATCCACATTGATCGGCAGCTGTCCGAATGCCTGCACGGCATCCGTATGGAATAGAATACCGTGCTTCTTTGCCACCGCGCCGAGCGCCGCAATCGGCTCCACCGTTCCGATCTCATTGTTTGCAAACATAATGCTCACCAGTATCGTATCAGGGCGTATGGCAGCCTCCAGCGCCTCCGGGCTGACCAGCCCGTCCCGATCCACCTCAAGGTAGGTGATGTCAAAGCCCCTCTTTTCCAAATATTCACAGGTATGAAGTATGGCGTGGTGTTCAATTCTCGTCGTGATAATATGCCTGCCCTTTTCGCTGTATGCCTCCGCAGTCGCCTTCAAAGCCCAGTTGTCGGACTCTGTCCCGCCCGCCGTAAAATAAATATCCTCCCACTTCGCGCCCAACGCCGCTGCAATCGTGCGCTTTGCTCCGTTTACCGCACTCTTCGCCGCAGAGCCAAGTGTATAAACCGCGCTGGGATTTCCATATGCTGACGTAAAATACGGCAGCATCGCCTCCACGACTTCCTCTGCCGTCCTCGTTGTCGCCGCATTGTCCAGATATATCATAGCAGCTTCCTCGCCTTCTCCCTAAAGTCCTAAAAAACATCTTCAATATAGCATCCGACCTGTGTTCTGTCAACTTTGCAGCCGGAATATATATGGAGAAAACCCTTATGGTGTTTTATGAAAGTAAAATCCAGACATCCGCTCGTCGTCGGCACCTTCATCCTCACAATCACGGGAATCCTGTGCCGCATCATCGGCTTTTTTTACAGAATTTACCTCTCCCGCCTGTTTGGTGAGGAGGGCATGGGACTGTACCAGCTCCTCAGTCCGGTACTGTCACTATCCTTCTCCCTGACAGCGGCAGGCTACCAGACCGCCATCTCCAAGCTGGTCGCAGAACAGTCGGCAAAGTCGGAAACGCCATCTCTGCGTCCTCTGGCGGCAGGCTTAAGCATCTCTCTCCCACTGTCCCTGCTCTGCAACGCCGGCATCTACTTCGGCGCTGATTTCATTGCAGGAAGCCTGCTCCGGGAGGCGCGGACTGCCGGGATGCTGCGCATCCTCTCCTTTTCCGTTCCCTTAAGCGCTGTGCATTCCTGTGTCAACGGCTACTTTTACGGTGTCAAGAAGGCCGGTATTCCGTCCGCCTCCCAGCTGCTGGAGCAGCTTGCTCGGGTCGGCTGTGTGTTCCTCGTCTCCGGGCAGGCTCTCCGAGCGGGTCAGACACCCTCTATCAGCGTCGCCGTGCTCGGTCTTACCCTTGGAGAGCTCTGCTCCATGCTGTTCTCCCTCGCCGCAATACAGCCTGCCCACAGCCGCGTCCCTGCACCGCTCTCCTCCGGGCTGTATCGCAGTCTCCTCGCCATGGCGCTACCGCTCACCGCGAACCGCATCGTTCTCAACCTCCTGCAGAGCGTCGAAGCCGTCTCCATCCCCTCAATGCTGCGCGCCTACGGCTACGACAACATTACCGCGCTGAGTGTATACGGCGTACTCACCGGAATGGCACTCCCCTTCATTTTCTTTCCAAACGCCCTGACCAGCTCCGTAGCCGTTCTGCTGCTCCCTGTGATCTCCGAAAATCATGCGCTCGGAAACCGGAAGGTCGTCGCGCAGACAACGATTAAAACCGTAAAATACTGTGGACTGATGGGCTTTTGCTGCATGGCAGGCTTTCTGCTTCTCGGAAACTGGGCAGGCTGCACGCTCTTCAAAAGCCCGCTCGCCGGATATTTCATCACGACGCTCGGCTTCATCTGTCCGTTCCTGTACCTCGACACCACGCTGTCGAGCATTCTGCAGGGGCTCGGCAAAGCGGGACAGATCTTTTTCATGAATATCGTCTGCCTGCTGATCCGCCTCGCCTTCGTCTTCCTCGCCATTCCGCGCTTCGGGATCCGCGGCTATCTCTGGGGGCTGCTAACAAGCCAGCTGACCCTCGGCGTTCTCTACCTCGTATGTCTGTACCGGTTTCTGAAAAAAGAGACACCTGCTGGTTAATCCCAACCGGTGTCCCTTTTTTCAGAACTTCTGTATCACAATGCCGTCCGCATTATTCTCTATCTGTAAATTTCTTGAGCTGCCGACAAAATACTGATACTGTTGAAGGACTTTATCCTTCCGCATATCATCAAGCGCTTTCTCCACATCCAGTGAGTGGATGTCACTGTCCTTTCCAAGATAGTCGAAGCTCTCCTGCCTGTTAAAGGTTATGGAAATATCCTCAAGCTGCGCATCCTTCCGCGCAACCGGTGCAGCAACATGGGGATCCTTCACCGGCAGGCTCTCCTCACGGATGACTGCGTCCGGTCTGCCATTTCGTTCTATTCCCGCCTCAGAAACATTCGGCACTCTGAAGTTTCTTAACAGTCCGGCATAATCATTGATTCCGCCGATTCCCATGTACTCACCTCCCGTTTTTATCTTTCATAAGGTATATCGGTCAGATTTCGCGCGGCTTAACCCTATTTCAGCATTTTTTTCAGCTCGTCCATAAAGGTATTGACATCCTTAAACTCCCTGTAAACAGAGGCAAAACGTACATAAGCCACCGCGTCCAGATCCTTCAGCTTGTTCATCAGAAGCTCCCCGATAACACGGCTGGAAATCTCCTTCTCCTCCCTGTTCATGATCTCGTTCTCGACCTCGTCTACCAGCCCCGTGATCTGCTGGGCGCTGACCGGTCTCTTATGGCAGGCTCTGAGTACTCCCGCCTCGATCTTCGACCTGTCATAGGTCTCACGATTGTTATCCTTTTTAATGATGATCAGGGGAATTGTCTCTATTTTCTCATAAGTCGTGAAACGCTTTCCGCACTCATCACACACACGCCTGCGCCGGATGGAATTATTATCCTCCGCAGGTCTGGAATCGATTACTCTGGTATTCTCATGATTACAAAAAGGACATTTCATCTTTTACCTCCATTCTGCGCACGTTCTTTGCGCATAGCGAGTTTGTGTCAAGTGCGCGCAGACACAAATCTCGTGATTGAAAAATTCTATTTTTCAATCTTTATCCCCTTATTCTGGTAAATATGACCAAAAACGTCAGTTATTTAACTGTAAATCTAACATATTCAACAGCGAATGTCAACCAGAATGATGTCTGGACCTATCTGGCAGATGTCCTTAAACGGAATTACAATATTCGGCTCACAGTTCAAAAAACTCAGTATCCTGTTATTTCCCGGAACCATGATCTTACAGATGCAGCCGCTGCACGCATCGAACTCCAGATCGCACACCTTTCCAAGCTTCTTGCAGTCCTTTACGTTAATGACATCCTTACATTTCAGCTCTGAGAACAGCATCGTTCATCTCTTCCTCTGACTTATTTTTACAATATATGTCTGCCTCTGATAGGTGAGAACACGCAGCCTTCGTTCGGGGCGAAAAATCACTCCGATGCACGGAATAATTTTCTTTCGCAGGTACATACTACCACTATCCGTTCAGAAATACACAGGCGCGAAGAGCGCAGAAACGAGGAGCACATGACACAGGGTAAGGTTGAAATCTGCGGAGTGAACACATCCAGACTTCCGCTGTTAAAGTCAGAAGAGAAAGAAGCTCTGTTCCGGCAGATCGAGGCCGGTGATACAAAAGCCAGAGAAACTTATATTGAGGGAAATCTGCGTCTGGTGCTAAGTGTCATCAAGCGCTTTTCCTCCAGCAACGAGAATGTTGACGACCTGTTCCAGATCGGCTGTATCGGTCTGATCAAGGCGATTGATAATTTTGACTCCTCTTTGAACGTCAAGTTTTCTACCTATGCCGTTCCGATGATCATCGGTGAAATCCGGCGTTTCCTGCGCGACAACAGCAGCATCCGCGTTTCGCGCTCCCTGAAGGACACGGCTTACAAGGCGATCTACGCAAGGGAAACTCTGACAAGACGCAACCTGAAGGAGCCCTCCATCGAGGAGATTGCCTCAGAAATCGGCGTCGCAAAGGAGGACATCGCCTACGCCTTGGACGCAATCCAGAATCCCATGAGCCTGTACGAGCCGATCTTCACCGACGGCGGCGACACTCTCTATGTCATGGATCAGATCAGCGACAAAAAAAATAAGGAAGAGACATGGGTCGAACATCTCTCCCTCAGTGAAGCAATGAAAAAATTAAATTCCCGCGAGCACGAGATCATCTCCCTGCGCTTTTTTGAGGGCAAAACCCAGATGGAAGTCGCCGAGGCAATCGGCATCTCCCAGGCCCAGGTCTCAAGACTGGAAAAAAATGCACTCCGGACCATGCGTGGCTATCTGACAAGCTGAAGCTTTTCAGATGGCTGCCATCTCCGCTTATTCAAGCCCGGATTCTGTCTACGGTTTCCTCTATTAGTAAAACTACGTATTTATCCGCAACAGCTTCACTCCAAGGTCTCCTGCTGTCAATGTGTATTCGTCTTATTTTTTCTTGGTAACGTTATATCAATAGTATATTTTAGGGAAATAAAGGATGCGAGCAGGATATGCAAAGACTCATGACGTACATGATTAGGATGTCAAAAGGATGCTTTTTGAAGGTTTTTGGCACAATTCTTTTACATACCATCCTCCGACATCCTAATCTATACGCTTTGCGCTCTTACAGACATTTACCCTCTCGTCTGTGCGCAATAAGATAATACCAAACAAAACATAAAATAAAAAGGGACAGCGTTGTTCCAATAATTAAAATTTCTTTCCTAAATCCTGCAATTTCTCAAAATCCAGTCCATATTTTCTCTGCATTGCTTCCAGTACTTCAGGATTCTCCAGCTGTACGATCTTGTCCCCATCTCCCCCAGCTGTCATTTTTGAAATCAAAGTAAACAACAGACTTCTTTCTTCTGCTCTTCCCTGTTCCACGCCACGCTCTATGCCCTCTGCGACACCATCTTCAAACTCTTCCTTCCGGATCATCTGCTCTCTCTTCTCCCATGTGTAATCCAGATG
>CAKRUB010000019.1 GCA_934402375.1 uncultured Acetatifactor sp. | reverse complement strand
AAAAGGTGACCAAGGCAAACAGGGTATCCAAGGTGAGCAGGGTGCCCAAGGCATTCAAGGAGAAAAAGGTGACCAAGGTGAACAGGGCATCCAAGGTGAGCAGGGTGTCCAAGGCATTCAAGGAGAAAAAGGCGACCAAGGTGAACAGGGTATCCAAGGTGAAAAGGGAGAAACCGGTGCTGACGGACGTGGAATAGATAATGCCCAAATTGACAATGACGGCTATCTCATCCTTACGATGTCTGATGGTACAACCATCAACGCCGGGCTTGTGCGTGACAACGCCGTTGCGGCAAACGGAGATGCCGCTGCCTCAGCTTCCGGCTCAACGAGAACGCTCGCAACGACGGCTGTGTCCCTCTCCGGGGCATCTTTGATGTGGAATATTGCATCGCTGATTTTCTCAATTCTCAAGAAGAAGCGGCTATCATTACCTGTTTGATCTCGCTATAATCAATTAGTGAGCAGCCTTGGAAGCGGAAGTGCTTTCAAGGCTGCTTTGTTATACATGCTATACGGAGGACAAGAAAAAGCAGCTTACCGCAAAGCGTCAAGCGAGCAAAGAGAAAACGGCATAACCGCAAGGGTTACACCGTTTCAGAGAACTTATTTAACTGAGATACAAGAGCCGCTCTGGGGCACTTTTCTTACGGAGGATGCCCTGAACGGCGGTTCCCTTTTTGAACTCAAATTATTAAACAGTGAAGGCATTCAGCTTTTCTACCAATCCCTCTGCCTCGGTGTTCAGGGTATCGGTGCTGTTGCCGATGGAATTCATCAGAGCGGCAAGCTCTTCGGAGCTGGCTGTGACCTCCTGTGAAGCGGCAGCGGAGCTTTCTGCGCCGCGCTCAATCTCGGCAGCCTGCGAAGAGACAGCTTCAATTTCGTTCAAGGTATTGGCAAGAACTGCGTTGATCCTTGGGACACCGTCGGACTTTGTGAATACGAATTCGTTAAAACCGCCGCCGGCTTCCGCTGCCTTCATGATCTCCTGAATGATCATGACACCGTTGCAGTCCTCTAATTCCCTTCGGTTGGAGCCTTCCTTTTCCCTTAAGATCGGATGCATAACCAGCGTATAATCCGTTCCGTCGATCCAGAGATAGCCGCCCTGATCGTCGGCGTAGCGCAGCGCCCTGACGGCTTCCTTTGCCTGTTCCTGTGCCTGTGATTCAGTGAGCTTACCGGACAGCTGCTGCTGATAGTAGTAGTCAACAAGAGTCAGAGCTGACTGGACCTGTGACTTAACATTCAGCTTATAGCCGTCGAGGATATCCTCGTACCGGATGTCCTGAATGGCTGTTTCAGCCTTTTTGAACATCCATGAACAATTATAGCATAATTAGCTGTTATTTTCCAGAGCTTATGGAAAAAATGTAATCTTCAAAAGGTATAATAGTTTTCTTTTTGGTACAGGTGTGCTACAATCAAGGTAAGTGCAGTATACATACAGAACTGGGAGGAAAGTGCAAATGACGAACAGATTGATTTTTACGAATGATGCTTGTTCCGGCTGTAACAAGTGTGTGAGGACATGTCCGGTGCTGACGGCGAATAACGCGACAGAGACAGGCAAGGTTACGGTGGACAGCGATATGTGTATTGCGTGCGGGGCCTGCTTTGACGCCTGCAAGCACGATGCGCGTGACTATGAGGATGACACGGAAAGATTTTTTCAGGATCTTGCGGCAGGGAAGAAAATATCGGTCATCATTGCGCCGGCATTCATTGCAAATTATCCGGTGGAATATAAGAAGATACTGGGGTTGTTTAAGAAAAAAGGCGTAAATCATATCTGTAGCGTTTCCTTTGGAGCGGACATCACGACATGGGGCTATCTGAAATATATCACGGAAAATAATTTTACCAGGGGAATCTCCCAGCCCTGTCCAGCGATTGTGAACTATGTGGAAAAATACATACCAGAGCTGATACCGAGACTTGTGCCGATCCACAGCCCGATGATGTGTATGGCAGTTTATATGAAGAAGTACATGCATGTCTCTGACAGTATCGCGTTTATCAGCCCCTGCATCGCAAAGAAGCTGGAAATTACGGATCGGAATACACACGGCATGGTGGAGTATAATGTGACCTTCCGAAAGCTGATGAGTTATATCGGAGACAGCTACAGGAGCTGCGAGCCCTACGAGGATGAACTGGAGTACGGACTCGGAAGCCTTTATCCGATGCCGGGCGGACTGCGCGAAAATGTGGAGCACTTCCTCGGAAAAGAGAAGATTGTCCGGCAGGTCGAGGGCGAGGCAGAGGCTTATAAATTTCTGAGGGAATATGCTGAGAGGATTAAAGCCCATAAGAAGCTGCCGTTCATGGTAGATATTTTAAACTGTGCAAGGGGCTGTATCTATGGAACGGCGACCGAGCCGTCACGGCAGACGGACGATGTTATGCTGACCCTTGCGGAGATGCGCCATTCCAAGCTGCAGGGCAGCGGGAAGAGCGGACGACGCGGCAAACGGTCGCAGAGTCCGTGGGACAGCACGCTGGCACCGGAGGAAAGGCTGAAGAACCTGATGGATGCGTTCAGGCAGCTTGACATCAGAGATTTCATGCGGGAGTATACGGATAAGCATGTCGAGGTGAAGGAGCCTTCGGACAGAGAGCTTACAGACATCTTCGTATCGTTGAATAAGACAACGCCGCAGGCGAGAGTACTTGACTGCGAGAGCTGCGGTTACTCCTCCTGTAAGGATATGGCAAGAGCCATCTACAACAATGTGAACTGTAAGGAGAATTGTGTACACTATCTAAAAGACACGGCTGAGAAGGAGACGCAGGAGATTGCGGAGATCCGCGCCCGAGAGCAGGAGGAAGCCAGACATCAGGAGGCTTTGAGCGAGATCACGGAGAGCTTTATCACGCTGAGTGAAAATATCGGCGAGATGGATTCCGCCAACGAGGCGTCCGCGAGGGAGGCAACAAACCTTGCACAGGGCATTGAAGAAATATCCGCGCTCTGCGAGAAGCTGAATCAGTCCGTTAAGATCATGAATGACTTTATGGATGTGTATAAGGCGAGCAACAAGGACATTTCCGAGATTGCAGGTCAGACGAATCTGCTGTCCTTAAATGCGAGCATCGAGGCGGCGCATGCCGGCGATCTGGGCAGAGGCTTTGCCATCGTGGCGACGGAGATCCGGAAGCTGTCGGAATCAACGAAGGATCTGATCACGATGAATAACAACAAGGCGGAGGAGATACTGCCGAAGATTGTGGCGGGAATTGAGTACATTGAGACAGTCGTTGACAGGGTAAATTCCATGACGGAAAAGATCATGACGATCGCTGCCAACACGGAGGAGATTTCTTCCCAGACAACGCAGCTGCATGATATGGCAGAGCATCTGAAAAAGGATGTTCAGAACTTATAAGAGATAGAAAGTCTTGCAATTGTTGTCGCCGTTGCCAAGCTGCTGTATGTTATTATTGCAGTTTTGGTTGTCGGAATCGCCGGTTTCTGGGGATATTAAGGTTAAATATAAGGAAATGAAGCTATGAAGATATTAAAACGGATTCTATATACAATCGTTGGAATTATGCTGGCGGGAAGCCTTGCCATTCTTGTCTGTGCGATGAATCCTTCGCTGACGGAATGGCTGGCGGGGAAGGTTCAGCTGCTGCAGGCTGATCCGGCACAGGCAGCCGGAGACGAGAGCGGCATTGTCCCGCCGGTGACCTCGGCAGACAGCGGTTCTGGGAAATACGTTGTTCCGGACACTTTGCCGCAGACGGTTCCCGATGAGGTAAGCGGACGCACCGGCTACCAGCCGATGACAACGGACAGTGAGAAGATCGGGCAGCAGGAGGCGGACAACCTCAGCGAGATTCTTGCGACCGGAGATACAGGAGAAGGCTTAAGCTTTTCCGCAGAGTATTACCCATATTATGCCATGCTGGACGAGACTTTACAGTCACTTTACCGTCAGGTATATGCCAACGCATTGAATCTGAATACGGCATTTACGCCGGTCGTCGCTGTGACGATGGAGCAGGCAAGCAATGTTGTCGAGGCGGTGTACAATGATCATCCCGAGCTTTTCTGGCTGGATGCCCAGTTTTCCTGTAAATATCTCAAGACCGGGATCTGTGTGGAAATACAGCTGAAATATAATGAAACCGCCGATGATCTCGAGGGTGCAAAGCAGATATTCAATACAAGGGTTAATGAAATTCTGGCGCAGGGTGCGGATGCCCAGACGGATTATGACAAGGAACGGTTTGTGCATGATGCGCTGATGCAGATCGTGGAGTATGATGCACAGGCTAAGATGAACCAGAGCGCCTACAGTGCGATTGTCCTTGGGAAGAGTGTCTGCGCTGGTTATGCCAGAGCGTTCCAGTACCTGATGCAGCAGATGCAGATTCCATGCTATTACTGCACAGGCTTTGCGGGAGAGGATCACGCATGGGATATTGTGAAAATAGGCAGCCTCTACCGGAATGTGGATGTGACATGGGACGATACGGAACCGGCCACCTATAATTATTACAATAAATCCGACTCGGAGTATTCTGCAACGCATGTCAGAACCGGACTGTCGATCTATCTTCCCGCCTGCGAGGATGTCACGGTTGACGAGCAGGAACAGGCATCGGCAGATTCCGTTGTGGACGATCACATCAATCCTGACCCGCAGGAGCCATTGGAATGGCACGAGCCGGAGAAAACGGAGGAGGAAAAGGCTGCGGAGGCGGCGAGAACTGCCGAGCAGGAGCGGCAGGAAAAGCTGAAAAATGCAGGAATCCGTGAGGACGAGGTACTTGATACGCTGGATGCGTATTTCAAGGACTGCGCGAACCAGTTAAAGCAGGTCGGACTCGGGGACAGGCAGTTCTATAACATTATCCCAGAGGAACTGTGGGGAGGCGTGGAGCGCGCCTACAGCAGCGGAACCTATTGGAAAGATTACGCCGAGGCGGCGTTGGAGGACATGGGAGGAGAGAATCTCGTGATCCAGATAGAAGCGCAGCGGCTTGGAGGCGGATACTATATCGTATACCATAATGTCTATAGCTATTAAGCAGGGGAGCAGCTTTGTGGGCTGCTCCCTTTTTCGTCTGTGTTACATTCCCTCATGAAAGGTACGGCTGATGACGTCCGCCTGCTGTTCCGGGGTCAGTTTGATGAAGTTTACGGCATATCCACTGACACGAATGGTAAGCTGCGGATAATTTTCAGGATGCTTCTGGGCATCTAACAGCATATCTCTGTTCAACACATTGACATTCAGATGATGTCCTCCCTTTGCAGCATATCCGTCAAGAAGATTTACAAGATTGTTGAGCTGTGCACTGTTTGCGTTCATAATTTTTCCTCCTTTATTAATAATAGTAATGATTACTATTTCTTACAAGTTAAGAGTAGCATTTACAACATCTTTTGTCAATCTATTATTTCAAATTTTTTTCGGAATATCCGTGCAGGTTTTTCATATATTGGAGAGAGGAGGACAGGTGATGGATATGGATAATTCGATTCTACAGTTATTCCCTGCAGAGAGCAGGGAGTTTTGGAAATATACAGCATCCTGTCAGGCAGGGCTGCGGGAGATCAGACTGCGCGCCGACAGACCGATCCTCATCTATGTGGACGACAAAGAAATGTTTCTGGACGACAGCGGCAGGTTTACCGATAACGCCGGAAACGCCAGAAAAGTAAAAGCAGGAGAGCTGGCGAGGCTTCTTGAGCACATCTGCCATTATTCCCTGTATGCCTTTGAGGAGGAGCTGCGGCAGGGCTTTCTCACTGTCGCGGGAGGACACCGGGTAGGGATTGCGGGACAAGTTACCTCCGAGGATGGGACGAGTATCCGCACGGTGAGGAACATTTCGTTTCTCAATATCAGGGTCTCGCATGAAATAAGGGGCGCTGCCGATGGTGTGATAGCGAGAATGTATTCTGAGAATGGTTTAAAGAGTGCACTGATCATCTCGCCGCCAGGCTGCGGGAAGACGACGCTGTTGCGCGATCTGATCCGTCAGGTCTCGGACGGCAGCGGTGCGAACAGGGGAATGACGGTCGGTGTTGTAGATGAGCGGTCAGAGATCGCGGGAACCTTCTGTGGGATTCCCCAGAACGATGTCGGGATGAGGACGGATGTGCTGGATGCCTGCCCGAAGAGAATCGGGATGATGATGCTTCTCAGATCAATGGCGCCGGAGGTGATCGCTATAGACGAGCTCGGGAGCTGCGAGGAGCTGGAGGCGCTCCGGTGCGCTTCCGCGAGCGGCTGCCGCATTCTTGCAACGGTACACGGGGAGAGTATGCGTGACGTGATGAATCGATTCGGAGGACAGGACAAGATATGGGCGCAGCTTTTCCAGACCATCGTTCTTTTGGCGAAGAGGGATGGGAAATGCGTGGTGAAGGAGATCAGCGACGGGGGATGGAGTTATGCTTAAGGTGATCGGTGCGGTCATGATTCTGACAGGCTGTGTCGGAACCGGTCTGTGGTATCGCAGCCGCTTCCTCGGCAGAATCAGGACGCTGCGTCAGCTGGCGGCGA
Organism: uncultured Acetatifactor sp.; assembly: GCA_934402375.1. Lineage (GTDB taxonomy): Bacteria > Bacillota > Clostridia > Lachnospirales > Lachnospiraceae > Acetatifactor. Next base: position 48,415 of record CAKRUB010000019.1, on the reverse strand, counting down.
TTCTGGAACTGCTGTGCAGTGGGATACGCTACGGGCGGGAGACTCTGCCGGAATGCTGCGGACGTATGGCATCGAGGCTGCCGGAGGAATACCGCGGTGCGTTTCAGAGGATTGCGGACAGAATGCGCGAAAATACCGGGGAGAGCTTTGCGGCAGTCTTTGCCGAGGAGACGGGGAAGGTGCTGGAGACGCTGCCGTTAAAGGAAGCGGACAGGCAGGAATTTCTGCGGTTTGCGGCACAGGGCAGCTTTGCGGACGGAGAGATGCAGCTTCGTGTGATCGAGCAGAGCCGGGAGCAGCTCCTGAAGACGGAGGCCGTTCTGGAGGGCGAGAGTGCGAATAAGTGCAGGATGGCGATCGGGCTCGGCGCGATGAGCGGACTGATGATTATTCTGGTATTGTGCTGAAATGCAAATAAAGAAATGGATGCGGGGAGATATGGGAGTGAGTCTGATTTTTAAGATAGCGGCGGTCGGGATTCTGGTTACAATACTCAGTCAGGTCTTAAAGCACAGTGGTCGGGAGGAGCATGCCTTCCTGATCAGTCTTGCCGGACTGATCCTCGTGCTGACATGGATCGTTCCCTACATATATGAACTGTTTCAGACGATTCAGACAATGTTCTCATTGTAAGGAGGTGCCCATGCAGGAGCTTATTAAGATTGCCTTTCTCGGGGTGGCGGGCGTTCTGCTTGCAATCCAGTTCAAGGGACAGAAGCCGGAATACGGGATTTACATCGGGCTGGCAGCAGGCATTCTGATTTTCAGCTATACCGTGAGACAGGTCGCTGCGGTGATGTCGCAGCTCGGGCAGCTGAAGGCCTATCTCGGAGGCGCGGAGACCTACCTTGCGGTGCTCCTGAAAGTGATCGGCATCACCTATATCTGTGAGTTCAGCGCGGACATCTGCAAGGATGCCGGTTACGGGACGGTTGCGGGGCAGATCGAGGTGCTCGGAAAGCTTTCCGTTATGTTTGCGGGGCTGCCGGTGCTCTTTGCCGTGATCGATCAGATTCAGGGCTTTCTGTAGGAGGATATGGAATGGAGACGGACGTTTTATGGCAGGATTATGGACTGGACAGGCTGGAGAGCGGGATCAGCCAGCTTTTCCCGAAGACGGAGATCTCTGCGAAGCAGCTGCTTGGGCAGGTGATGAGCGGAGATGTGATGGGTGCGCTGGGGAGCTTGCTGAAGGGGAGCGTGGCAGGGATGACAGACCAGCTTGCCGGAATGCGCAACGTCCTGATCTGGCTGCTCGTCATGGGGATTATCTCGGCGCTGGTAGCGCATTTTGTGGAAATCTTTGAAATGCATCAGGTGGCGGATATTGCATTTTACTTTATGTACCTTCTGTTTATGGCAATCTTGCTCAAATGCTTTTACGAGGCGGCGGCGACGGCGGTGGAGACACTCGGGAATATCACGCTGTTTATCCGGCTCCTTGTCCCCGCCTATCTGGTATCCGTGGGTGTGTCGGGCGGGAGCGCGACGGCAGGAATTGCGTGTCAGCTGATGCTGTTCGTCATCTATGGAGTGGAAACCATACTCTCCCAGGGGATCATTTCCCTCATCTACAGCTATGTCATGCTATCGATGGTAAATGGCATCTGGGTGGAGGAGAAGCTGTCGATGCTGGTGGAGCTGCTGAAGGAGGTGATTGGCTGGGCGCTGAAGGGGGCGGTTGGGGTGATCACCGGCATCAGCATTTTTCAGGCACTGATCACGCCGGTCGTCGATTCCGCGCGAAGCTCGGCACTGCAAAAGCTTGTTTCCGCGTTGCCGGGCGTCGGAAATCTGGCGGACGGTGCCGTCGAACTGGTGCTCGGCTCGGCGCTGGTCATCAAGAACAGCATCGGCGTGGTACTTCTGCTTCTGATGCTGGTGCTCTGCGCGGCGCCGTTGCTGAAAATCGCATTGATCGCCGGCGTGCTGAAGTGTGCGGCGGCATTCATGGGCGTTGTCAGCGATAAGCGGATCACGACCTGTGTGGACAGGGCTGGCGAGGGCGGACTGCTGCTGCTCCGCACAACGGGAACGGCAATGCTGCTGTTCCTGATTTCCATTGCGGTTGTCACGGCGGCGTCCGGCAGAAGTTGAGAGGAGGATATTTATGCTGCATGCTTTTTTCACGGCGATCTGTAAGGTTGGCATCTTCATGATCTGCGCACAGGCGATTCTGCATTTCAGCCCCAAAGCTGCGTATGAAAAGTATCTGAAGTTGCTTGTGGGGGTGATGGTGCTGATCCAGCTTTTTTTGCCGGTTTTCAGCCTTGTCTTCGGGGGAGAGATGGAGGAGACGGCGCGGCGGCTCGAAAGCTTCCGGACGGAGCTGCAGGAGGGGATCACACAGGCGGAGGAGGAGACGCTTCTGGCAGATGAGCTGTTGGAGAAAATGACACTGGAGGAGGTCAGAAGGAGAATGGAAGCGGCTGCGGACGGCGGGACAGAGGAGCAGCCGGAGGAATTGCCGGACCCGGGTACCTCGATCACTGTCGAGCCGGTGAGGATCGGCGGGGAACAGGAAGAATGAGCGGGAAGGACTGCGGGCGGGAGGAGACATGACAAAAGGTTGGAAGCAATGGCTTGAGGACAAGAATGCAGCGAAGCTCTTTCGCAAGGAAAATCTGGTGGTACTGGTGCTGGCGGGGATATTGCTGTTTGTCATTGCCCTGCCGACAAAAGACAGCGGGGACACAGGTGGAGCGGGTGGCGGACTTGCCGACAGCATGACACAGAAAAGAGAGACTGAGGTTCAGGGCACGGCGGACATAAGTTCCTCGGAGCAGGCTTATGCAGCGGATCTCGAGAGACGGCTGACGGATGCGCTGGCAGATATGGAGCAGGTCGGAAGGGTGAAGGTGATGATTACATTAAAATCGTCGAGTGAGCTTGTCGTGGAGCGGGAGACGCCGGTCAGTCGTTCGGCGACGACGGAGACGGATGCGCAGGGCGGGAGCCGGAGCATCAACACGACGGACATGGAGGAGACGGTGGTATACAGCACGAACGGCAGCAGCAGTGAGCCTTATGTCATCAAGACCTATGTTCCGGAGATCGAGGGTGTGCTTGTGGTCGCAGAGGGCGCGGGAAGCGGAACGGTGAACAGGACGGTGACGGAGATCGTACAGGCGCTTTTCGGCGTGGAGGCGCATAAGGTGAAGGTAGTAAAAATGGAGACAAAAACAAAATGACCTGAATCATATATCCGTTTTCAGGTACATACAATGAAATAGCAAAACGTAGAGAAGGGGAAAAACGTGAAAAACCTAATCAAAAAGAATCAGCTTATGATAACCGCACTGGCAATCATGATCGCGATCGCGGGATACCTCCAGTTTGCGGGAACCGGTCTGGAAGATGAATATCTGGAAGTGACGGATGGAAATGTGTATACGAGCGAGGCAAATCTGACAGGCTCAGGGGATATTGTCACCGGAACTTACACGGCGCAGGAGCTGCTTGATCTGTCGGAGGAGGATCTGCTGCAGACGGGGGTGACGGATATTGAAAGTCTGGACTCCGACATGGAGGGGGCTCCGGTGGATGACTTCCTCGATGTCGGTGCGCAGATAACCCAGAACCTCTCCGCAGAGGGACAGACGAACACGCCCGAAGAAGGAGAGATCCCTGGCGAGGCGGTATTTACCTCAACGTCAGGAATTGCCGTGCTCTCCGAGGCGAAGCTCTTAAAGGAGCAGACAAGGGCAAAGAATAAGGAGACCCTGTTAGAGATCATTAACAGCGCGGGACTGACAGATGAGCAGAAGCAGGAGGCGGTTGATAACATGGTAAAAATGACAGCCATAGCGGAGAAGGAGGCAGCTGCGGAGATTCTGCTGGAGGCAAAAGGCTTCTCGGATGTGGTAGTCAGCATCAACGGCGATGCAGTGGATGTGGTTGTCAACGCAGCGGCTCTGGATGATGTCATGCGGGCGCAGATTGAGGATATTGTAACACGCAAGACGGAGATCGCACCGGAAAATATCATTATCAGCACTGTCGTTGAATAACTGTAGAAAATTGGTACAAATTACATATAAAATATGATATACTTCTGGAAGATGTATGTGAAAGGACGGAAGAGTCATGGGAAGAGTATTTCTGATTGTTCTTGACAGCTTTGGAATCGGCGAGATGGAGGATGCGGCTTCGTACGGGGATGTGAATGTCAGTACGATACGAAGCGTGTCCTCCAGCCCGTATTACCATATGCCGAATATGAGAGAGCTGGGCTTGTTTGATATCGATGGAGTGACAGTCGGGGAGAAGAATGCGGCGCACACGGCGGCGATTGCCCGCATGACAGAGAGATCGAGAGGGAAGGACACGACGATCGGACACTGGGAGATCGCGGGAGTGTATTCCCCGAAGCCGCTGCCGACCTATCCTGAGGGATTTCCGAAGGAGGTTCTGGATACCTTCACCGCGCAGACCGGGCGGGGAGTTCTCTGCAACCGGCCTTACTCCGGTACGGCGGTCATTCAGGATTATGGGGATGAGCATATGAGAACCGGCAAGCTGATTGTCTATACCTCTGCGGACAGTGTCTTCCAGATTGCCGCGCACGAGGAGCTTGTGCCGCCGGAGCAGCTCTACGAATATTGCCGTATCGCAAGAAAGGTTCTGCAGGGAGAGAACGGCGTCGGCAGGGTCATAGCGAGACCGTTTGTCGGGCCTATGGGAGGACCCTACACGAGGACTGCCAGACGTCACGATTTTTCGCTTGAGCCTCCGGCAACAACGATGCTGGATCAGCTTTCTGTGGCAGGACGGGACGTGATCGCCGTGGGAAAGATCAAGGATATTTTTGCGGGAAAGGGCATCACGGAGTTTGTTTACACCTCCGGCAACGAGGAGGGCATCGAGCGGACATTGGAATATCTGGACAAGGATTTCGACGGGCTGTGCTTTATCAACCTTGTGGACTTTGATATGCTGTACGGACATCGAAGGGACGTTGACGGCTATGCGAAGGCGCTGGCGTACTTTGATGAGAAGCTGCCGGAAATGCTGGCGAAGCTGAGGGAGGATGACATCCTGATGATCACCGCAGATCACGGCTGTGACCCCGCCTATAAAGCGACGACGGATCACACAAGGGAGTACACGCCGTTTATTGTGTACGGCAAAAAAATCGCGCCTGCAAACTACGGCACGAGGAAAACCTTTGCAGATATAGGGGCAACTGTGCTACAATACTTTGGTATTGCGCCTGAATTTGAAGGAGAATCCGTTTTTCCGCACTAAATGCGCGGGAAGAAAACGACGGACAGGCGAAAAAAACATAGGTTTAAGATGGAGGAAGACATGGGCAATTATACAGAAGAAATCAACCGCAGAAGAACCTTTGCGATTATTTCTCACCCTGATGCGGGAAAGACAACGCTGACAGAGAAGTTCCTGCTTTACGGCGGGGCGATCAATCTGGCGGGAAGCGTCAAGGGAAAGGCGACGGCGAGACACGCCGTATCGGACTGGATGGAAATAGAGAAGGAGAGAGGTATTTCCGTCACCTCCTCGGTACTGCAATTTGAATATGACGGCTATTGCATCAACATTCTGGACACACCGGGACATCAGGATTTCTCGGAGGACACCTACCGTACCCTGATGGCGGCGGATTCCGCAGTCATGGTCATCGATGCGTCGAAGGGTGTGGAGGCGCAGACGAGGAAGCTCTTCAAGGTCTGCGGTATGCGCGGAATCCCGATTTTTACGTTTATCAACAAGCTCGACAGGGATGCGAACGATACCTTCGATCTGCTGGATGAGATCGAGAAGGAACTTGGGATCGCAACCTGTCCCGTAAACTGGCCGATCGGCTCCGGCAAGGGCTTTAAGGGCGTCTACGACAGAGAGAAGAAATGCGTGATCTCCTATTCCGACACAGAGAAGGGAACGAAGGAAGGAACAGCGACCGAGATCCCCGTGGAGGATGAGGCACATCTCCGTGAACTGATCGGCGGTGAGGCGGCGGACAAGCTGCTGGAGGAGATTGAACTGCTGGACGGCGCGAGCGCGGAATTCGACCTTGACGAGGTGAGAGCCGGGCAGCTCACACCGGTCTGCTTCGGCTCGGCGCTGACAAACTTCGGTGTGGAGATCTTCCTGCAGCATTTCCTGCGTATGACGACACCGCCTCTGCCCAGAAAGGCGGACATCGGCATGATCGAGCCTGCGGAGCATGAATTTTCCGCCTTTGTATTCAAGATACAGGCAAATATGAACAAGGCACACCGCGACAGGATTGCTTTCATGAGAATCTGTTCCGGCAGGTTCGACGCGAACATGGAGGTGCGCCATGTGCAGGGAAACAAGGTAATGCGCCTTTCACAGCCCCAGCAGATCATGGCGGATGAGAGAAAGATTCTGAGCGAGGCATATGCCGGAGACATTATCGGCGTGTTCGACCCCGGCATCTTCTCCATCGGAGATACGCTCTGTATGCCGAAGGAGAAGTTCCAGTATGAGGGAATCCCGACCTTTGCGCCGGAGCATTTTGCGAGAGTGCGTCAGCTGGACACCATGAAGAGAAAACAGTTTGTAAAGGGCATTGAGCAGATCGCGCAGGAAGGTGCGATCCAGATCTTTCAGGAGTTCAACACGGGGCTGGAGGAGATCATCGTCGGCGTTGTCGGCGTGCTGCAGTTTGATGTGTTGAAATACAGATTGGAAAATGAATACAATGTGGAGATAAGGCTGGAGAATCTGCCCTATGAGCACATCCGCTGGATCGAGAACAAGGATGAGGTGGATATTGCAAAGCTGACAGGTACCTCAGATATGAAGAAGGTAAAGGATATGAAGGGGAATCCGTTGCTGCTGTTTGTCAACGCATGGAGCATCGGCATGACGCTCGACCGCAACAAGGGACTGGTGCTGACGGAGTTTTCCCGAAACTAAGAGGTAGAACCGGAGCTGTGTGGAATGAAGAGAAAAGTATGCGGAGTGAGCTGTTTTTTGTTTCTGTTGGGGCTTGTGCTGGGAGGCTGTGGTGATGTAAGCCTTCTGGACGAGATTCCCAGGGATTTTGTGCTGACGGAGTCTGTGAAGAGTGAGATGCCGGAGCAGAGTGCGCCTGTGGAGACCGGAGAGGGCGCGGAAGACAAGGAGTCTTACTGCTTTCTGGAGGACAGCGCCTTCGAGTATGCCGCACAGGGACTGGGCGGGCAGGAGCTTCTCTGGTACGAGGAGATCAGGGACATACTTGGGAGCTTCGGTGAGAACGCCATGCTGGATGAGAACGGAATCGGGGCAGGACTTGACGAGAGGGACATAGACAGGATATTCCAGTATGTTCTGAGCGACCATCCGGAGCTGTTCTATGTGGAGGGCTATTCTTACACAAAGTACACGAAGGGTGAGGAGACGGTCTCCTTTGAATTCACGGGCACTTATTCCGTTGATGCGGAGACTGCAAAGGCGCGGAGGGAAGAGATCAGCGCTGAGGCGGCGAGGATGCTTGGGAACATCGGGGAAGGCTGGGACGACTATGCCAAGGTAAAGGCGGTATATGAGGCGGTCATCTTCGAGACCGATTATGACCGGAATGCGCCGGAGAACCAGAATATATACTCCGTGTTTGTCAACCACAGGTCGGTGTGCCAGGGCTATGCAAAGGCGACCCAGTACCTGCTGAACCGGCTGGGTGTGGAATGCACGCTTGTCACGGGAACGGTGGAGACAGGCGAGACCCATGCGTGGAACCTCGTCCGGGTGGACGGAGCGTATTATTATCTCGACACGACATGGGGGGATGCCTCGTACAGTCTCAATGATGAGGCGGCGCTGACGGCGGACAGACCGCAGATCAACTACGATTATCTGAATGTGACGACGCAGGAGCTATTGAGAACGCACACGCCTTCGGTCAGTGTCGAGCTGCCTGTGTGCGAGGCGACGGATGCCAACTATTATGTCAGGGAGGGCGCCTTCTTTTCCGACTTTGACAAGGAGCAGCTTAAGGCGGTCTTTGAACAGGCAAAGGAGCAGGGCAGGGATGAGGTGGCTTTGAAGTGCTCCGACGAGGAGTGCTACCGGCAGATGCTCGACCGGCTGATCGGCGGACAGGAGATTTTTCTGTACATGGATACGGCGTCCGGCGGAACAGTTGCCTATACGCAGAACGACAGTCAGATGTCTCTGAGTTTTTGGGTGACAAATGAATAGATTATGTGGTATACTTATATCTGATATGCAAGGTAATTTCGATCAGGAGGAAATTCGGATGGAAAAAGAAATAGATAAGAAGACAGTTGTGCTCAAGGATGAGGAAAATGTGGGCGCTGTGCAGATCGCAGATGATGTGGTGGCAATGATCGCATCCCTCGCCGCGACAGAGGTAGAGGGCGTCAGCGCGATGGCGGGAACCATAACAAACGAGCTGATGAGCAAGGTCGGCATGAAGAAGCTGACGAAGGGTGTCAAGGTCATGGTGCTCGACGGCAGTGTTGTCGTTGATCTGGCAGTTACCATGGAGTACGGCTACAACATTCCCGCGACCTGTCAGAAGGTTCAGACGAAGGTGAAGAATGCCATCGAGAACATGACAGGGCTTACCTGCAATGATGTCAATATCAGGATTGCAGGCGTAAAAGTAAAGTAAAAAGGAAAAGTGCAATGGGACGACACGAGCAGAGAGAACAGGTATTTATGCTTCTGTTTCAGGTAGAGTTTCACTCCCCTGAGGATATGCCGAGGCAGATGCGTCTGTATCTGGAGGACAATGAGGCGATTCCTTCCCAGAAGGATGCCGATTATATCGAGGAAAGATGTCAGCTGGTCAGGGAGAAGATTCCCGAGATAGACAAGCTGATCGACGAGAATACAGAGGGCTGGGACACGACCAGAATGGGAAAGGTAGAGCTGACCGTCCTGCGTCTGGCTGTGTACGAGATGCGCTATGACGACGATATCCCGCCGAGAGTTGCAATCGACGAGGCAGTGGAGATTGCGAAAAAATATGGTCAGGACAGTTCAAGTGCTTTCGTGAATGCGATTCTGGCAAAAATTTTAAAGCTGGGTGATTGATATTCGGAACGTTTATACGGTAGGACAACTGAATTCATATATTAAAAATATGTTCACGCAGGATTATTTGCTACAGAGTCTCTTCGTAAAGGGGGAGGTCAGCAACTGCAAATATCATCCGTCGGGGCATATTTATTTTACATTAAAGGACCCAAAGGGAGTGGTGAATTGTGTTATGTTCGCAGGCAACCGCGCGGGTCTTTCTTTTCGTTTGACGGAAGGGCAGCAGGTGATCGTCGGCGGCACTGTGGATGTCTACGAGAGGGATGGAAAGTATCAGCTTTATGCGAAGCAGATTGCACTGGACGGAAGCGGGCTGCTCTACGAAAAATTCGAGCAGCTGAAGCGGGAGCTTGAGGAGTCCGGTATGTTTGCGGCGGAATATAAGCAGCCAATCCCGCGATATATTAGAACGCTGGGCGTGGTGACGGCGGATACCGGGGCGGCAGTCCGGGACATCATGCAGATTGCGCACAGGCGGAATCCTTATGTGCAGATTATTCTCTATCCGGCGATTGTGCAGGGTGAGGCGGCGGTGCCGAGCGTTGTCAGAGGCATCCGCACGTTGGAGAAGCTGGGTGTTGACGTGATGATCGTCGGCAGGGGAGGCGGCTCCATGGAAGATCTGTGGGCGTTTAATGAACGGGAGGTGGCGCAGGCGGTGTTCGACTGCTCTGTGCCCATTATTTCTGCTGTCGGACATGAGACTGACACAACAATCATTGACTTTGTGGCGGATCTCCGTGCACCGACGCCCTCTGCGGCGGCAGAGCTGGCGGTGACGGATATCCGCGAGATTCTGTCGCAGCTCGAGGCGGACAGGATGATGCTGAACCGTCTGATGCAGCGGAAGCTGCAGGACGACAGAACAGAGATCAGGCAGCGCGAATTACAGCTGCGGGCGCTCAGCCCCATGGGGCGTATCAGGGAGCGCAGAATGCGCCTGCTGAATATGGAGGAGCAGCTCCAGAACCGGATGGAGAAGCTGCTCGGGACGAGGCGGCATGAGCTGGCAATCTATATCGAGAGATTAAAGAGTCTTTCACCGCTGGAGAAGCTGAACAGCGGCTATTCGTATATCACGGACGAGAGCGGCGGGAATATCCGCTCCGTGAAGCAGGTGCGCGAGGGGCAGGAGCTGGAGATCACGGTGAGTGACGGCAGCTTCCGCGCGACGGTGCTCGGAGGGATAACAGAGAAGGCGTGAGGCAGCGCGGAGAGAGGGTAGGAGACGGCATGAAGAAGGAAGACAGCTTCCGTCTGGAAGACGGATTTGACAAACTCGAAGAGATTATTCAGAAGATGGAAAACGACGAGCTTCCTCTGGAGGAAGCGTTTCAGGCATACAGCGAGGGAATGGGTCTGCTGAAGAAATGCAGCGAGCAGATAGACCGTGTGGAAAAGCAGGTGCTGAAGCTCGCGGAGGATGGACAGTTGGAGGCGTTTGAAGATGGAGAATAAGGAATTCGGTGTACTTTTACAGGAAAAGACAAAGGCGCTGAACGTCATGCTGGAGAAATTTCTTCCCGCGGAGGAGGGAACGCAGAAGACGGTGCTGGAGGCTATGAATTACAGCGTCAGAGCCGGTGGAAAGAGACTGCGCCCGATGCTTTTGTGGGAGACCTTTCTGCTCTGCGGCGGAAGCGGGGAGGACAGGGAAATTGTCGAGCCTTTTCTTGCCGCGATCGAGATGATTCATACATATTCACTGGTACACGATGATCTTCCAGCGATGGACAATGACGAGTACCGCAGGGGGAAAAAGACAACATGGGCGGTATATGGGGAGACTATGGGCATTCTTGCCGGAGACGGACTGCTCAACTATGCCTTTGAGACGGCGGTGAAGAGCTTTGCGTATGCCGGAACTGTCGAGAAACTGAAGCGGGCTGCTGCAGCGATGGAGATCCTTGCAGGAAAGGCAGGAATCTACGGGATGATCGGCGGACAGACGGCGGACGTTGAGGCAGAGGGAAAGCCGATCACGGAGGAGCTTCTTTTGTTCATTCACGAGCATAAGACAGCGGCGCTGATCCAGTCGGCAATGACGATCGGTGCGGTGCTCGCCGGTGCGGAGGCGGAGCAGGTTCAGGCACTGGAGAAGTGCGCATATAATATTGGTATCGCTTTCCAGATTCAGGATGACATTCTGGACGTAATCGGGGACAGCAGCGAGCTTGGCAAGGCTGTGGGAAGCGATGCACAGAACGAAAAGCAGACCTATGTGACACTGAACGGGCTGGAGAAGGCAGAGGCAGACGTTGCTGCGCTGTCTGAGGAAGCCGTGAGGATACTTGACAGTTTTGCGGGGGAAAATCCTTTTCTGAGACAGTTGATCCTTGAGCTGATCCACCGCCGTAAATAGGTGAAAGGCGCAGAAAATGTTTTTGGAAACCATAGAAAAAGAAAATGATATTAAGGCGATCGATAAGGAAAACTGGGGAGCGCTTGCGCAGGAGATCAGGGATTTCCTGATAGAGAAGATCAGTGTCACGGGAGGACATCTCGGCTCGAATCTGGGTGCGGTGGAGCTGACGATGGCGCTGCACCTTGCCTTGAATTTTCCGGAGGACAAGATCGTGTGGGATGTAGGGCACCAGTCTTACACGCATAAGATTCTGACAGGACGCAGGGAGGGATTTGAATCGCTGCGCCAGTTTCATGGTATGAGCGGATTCCCGAAGAGAAAAGAAAGCGCCTGTGATGTCTTTGAAACCGGGCACAGTTCAACGTCGATCTCCGCCGGGCTCGGATTGGTCAAGGCGCGCGACATTTGCGGAGAGTCGAACACTGTGGTGTCTGTGCTGGGAGATGGCTCGCTCACGGGAGGTATGGCTTATGAGGCTTTGAACAATGCGTCAAAGCTGGAAACAAATTTTATTATTATTCTGAATGACAACAACATGTCCATTTCTGAGAATGTCGGCGGTGTATCGAAATATCTCAATAGCATCCGTACAGCAACCGGGTATCTGGATCTGAAGGCGGGGATTTATCACGCGCTGCTTGGCACAAAGCGCGGAAACAATATGATTACTAAGATACGGCGGGCAAAGAGCAGCTTCAAGCAGCTGGTGATTCCGGGAATGTTCTTTGAGGATATGGGGATCACCTATCTGGGACCGGTGGACGGTCACAATATCGATGCGCTCGTCACGGTGATTAATGAGGCGAAGCGGGTAAAGGGACCGGTGCTGATTCATGCGCTGACGCAGAAGGGCAGAGGATATCTGCCAGCAGAAAGGCATCCTGCAAGATTTCACGGCACGGACCCTTTTGTCATCGATACCGGTCTGCCAAAGAATCCGAGGACGGTGGCGAATTATACGGATGTCTTTTCTACCGTTATGTGCAAGCTCGGACAGCGGGACGAAAAGGTCGTGGCAATCACGGCGGCAATGCCGGACGGTACCGGACTGAAACGTTTTCACAACATATACCCGGACAGATTTTTTGATGTCGGGATCGCGGAGGAGCACGCCGTTACGTTCGCAGCAGGGCTTGCAGCGGGCGGCTTGAAGCCGATCGTTGCCGTGTATTCCTCCTTCCTCCAGAGAGCCTATGACCAGATTCTCCATGATGTCTGTCTTCAGAATCTTCCGGTTGTTTTTGCGATTGACCGGGCGGGACTGGTGGGAAGTGACGGTGAGACGCATCAGGGTATTTTTGACTTTACCTATCTGACGGGCATTCCAAATATGCATGTGTGTGCACCGAAGAATAAATGGGAGCTCTCCGATATGATGAAGTTTGCGGTTGCGCTGGGGGCGCCCATCGCCGTCCGCTATCCCCGTGGGGCAGCCTATGACGGGCTGCAGGAATTTCGGGCGCCTATCAAGCTTGGAAAGGCAGAATGGATATATAGGGAGAAGCAGATCGCACTTCTGGCAATCGGCAGTATGGTGAAGACAGCTGAGGCTGTCAGGGAGCAGCTGAAGGCAGAGGGCTTTGCCGTCAGTCTTATCAATGCAAGATTTGCAAAGCCGATCGATGAGGATATCGTTTTTGAGGCATGCGGAGGGCATGAGCTGATTGTCACGCTGGAGGAGAACGTCTCCTGCGGCGGTTACGGTGAGAAGGTGCTTGACTGCATGAACCGGAGGGGACTGCGGAACAAATACCTGAACATCAGTCTCCCGGATGCCTATATTGAGCATGGAAATGTAGAGCTTTTAAAGCAGGAGACAGGGATCGACGCGGACAGTATTGTGAAGCGGATCAGGGAGCTTATAGAGAAAAGGTAAAAGAGATGAAGGAACGCTTGGACGTAATTCTGATGAATCAGGGCTATGCCACATCCCGAGAGAAGGCAAAGGCGATCATTATGTCGGGAAATGTCTATGTCAACGGACAGAAGGAGGACAAGGCGGGAACGAGCTTCGATGAGAGCAAGATCCGGCTGGAGGTCAGAGGGCATGCCTTAAAATATGTGAGCCGCGGAGGGTTGAAGCTGGAGAAGGCGATGAACTGCTGGCCGATCACGCTCGAGGGGAAAACCTGTATGGATATCGGTTCCTCCACGGGCGGCTTCACGGATTGTATGCTGCAGAACGGCGCAGTCAAGGTGTATGCTGTGGATGTCGGGCACGGACAGCTGGCGTGGAAGCTGCGGAATGACGAGAGAGTTGTCTGTATGGAGCAGACAAACTTTCGCTATCTGAAGCGGGAGGATATAGAGGACGATCTTGACTTTGCCAGTGTGGACGTCTCGTTTATCTCGCTCACAAAGATACTGATTCCGGCGAGGAATCTGTTGAAGGAAAACGGTGAGATGGTCTGTCTGATCAAACCGCAGTTTGAGGCAGGCAGAGAGAAGGTAGGAAAAAACGGTGTTGTCAGGGAGCCGGAGGTGCACCGCGAGGTGATCTGCAAGATCGTCGATTATGCTGACAGCATTGGATTTACGGTGCTTGAACTGGAGTACTCGCCGATCAAGGGACCGGAAGGAAATATTGAATATCTGGTGCATCTGCGGAAGGAGAAGGAGCCGGAGGAGGCTGTACGGCTCCTCACTGAGCAGGATGCGGAGAACCGGCTGAAGGAGATTATTGCCGGGAAGAGTGGACTTTCACAGACGGAAGTCTGGCAGACGTTGATCCGTGAGACTGTCGAGAGGTCTCATTCCATGGAAGAAAAGCATTCCATGGAAGAAAAGCATTCCATGGAAGAAAAGCAGGAAAGTTAAGGAGTGGTTATGAAGCATTTTCTGGTCTATACCAACAGACATAAGGACGAGGATCTGGCTATGACGAAGCGTGTATGCAGCTATCTGGAGAGCCGGGGGCAGCGTGTGTCCGTCAAGGCGGGAGACGAGGAGTGGAACCAGACTGCCGACTGCATCATTGTTCTCGGAGGGGACGGAACGGTGCTGCGGGCGGCGCGGGAGACCAGACAGCGGAACATTCCGATCATCGGTGTCAACCTCGGAACGCTCGGCTATATGACGGAGATCGAGCCGGCGAATCTGGAGGAATCACTGGAGCGGCTCATACAGGGAGATTATGAACAGGAAAGCCGGATGATGCTTTACGGAAAGGCTGTGCTGAAGGACGGCAGAACCGAGGAGGGCTGGGCGTTAAACGACATTGTCATATCGAGAAAGGGATCGCTGCAGATTATCAAGTTCAACATCTATGTCAATGGACTATTTCTGAACGATTACAGTGCGGACGGTATGATCGTCACGACCCCGACAGGGTCTACCGGCTATAATCTGTCTGCGGGAGGCCCGCTGGTTGAGCCGAAGGCGAAGCTGATCATGCTGACACCGATCTGTCCGCATACCTTGAACCAGAGGAGCATTATTCTGTCTCCCGAGGATGTGGTGGAGATCGAGATTCCGGAGCGCAGCGACGGAGAGGTTCAGACCGTGGAGGCGAGCTTTGACGGAAGCCATGGCGTGACCCTGTGCACAGGGGACAGAATCCGCATCGTCCAGTCGGAAAAGATGACAGAATTTTTACAGCTGAATCAGGTCAGCTTTCTGGAAGTGCTTCATAAGAAGATGACGGAAATTTAAGATTAAAAAATGGAATTTTTCAATCATGAGATTTGTGTCTGCGCGCACTTGACACAAACTCATATGCGCAAAGGGCGTGCGCGGAAATGGGTGTAACCATGAAAAAGAACCGACATGAGAGAATTGTGGAAATTATCCAACAGAATGATGTGGAGACGCAGGAGGAGCTGGCGGCAAGGTTGCGGGATGCTGGCTTTGCCGTGACTCAGGCGACGGTTTCCAGAGACATCAGGGAACTGAAGCTGACGAAGGTTCCCGCCGGAAGCGGAAGACAGAAATATGCCGTTTTACAGCAGGAGGACGGTCACATGGGAGACAAATATATCCGTGTGCTGAAAGCGGGGTATGTCTCTATGGATATGGCGCAGAATATTCTTGTTATCAAAACGGTCTCCGGCATGGCGATGGCAGTAGCCGCTGCACTGGATGCGCTGAAATTTTCGGAGCTGGTCGGCTGTATCGCCGGTGACGACACGATTTTTGCCGCGGTGAGAAGCGTGGAGGAGACGAGGGCGCTGATGGAGAGGATACAGGGACTGGTAAAGGCTGACCGTCATTGAGGCATTGTGGGGAGAAGATAAAATGCTGCAAAGTTTACATGTGAAAAATTTTGCTCTGATGGAAGAGACAGAGGTGGAATTCGGAAGAGGACTGAATATACTGACAGGTGAGACAGGTGCGGGTAAATCCCTGCTGATCGGCAGTGTCAATCTTGCGTTGGGCGGAAAATTCGAGAAGGAGATGCTGCGGAAGGGTGCGGACAGCGCACTGGTGGAGCTGGTCTTT
Organism: uncultured Acetatifactor sp.; assembly: GCA_934402375.1. GTDB lineage: Bacteria > Bacillota > Clostridia > Lachnospirales > Lachnospiraceae > Acetatifactor. The sequence continues at coordinate 32,580 of CAKRUB010000019.1, read as the reverse complement.
GACGCGGACAGCGCGAAGGTGCGGGAAAAGCTCGCGCAGATGGAGCTGGATGCATCGGAGGACGGAACGGTCATCATCAGCCGGAAGATGCAGGTCGGCAAGAGCGTCTGCAAGATTAACGGAGAGACCGTCACGGCGAAGCAGGTCAGGGAGCTGGCGGAGATTCTGATTGATATTCACGGGCAGCACGAGCACCAGTCTCTTTTGAACAAAAAAAAGCATATGGAAATCCTTGATTCCTTCTGCGGAGCGGAGTATGAGAGTGCGGCGCGGGCCGTGGAGGAGGAATTTGAAGCCTGCAGACGTCTGAGGAAGGAATTGTCCGGCGGAACGATGGACGAGGAGACAAAGGCGAAGGAACAGTCTCTCGCCGAGTTTGAATGGCAGGAGATTGAGGAAGCCAGACTTGTGCCAGGCGAGGATGATGAGCTGGAGCAGCGCTATCGCATCATGAGCAACAGCAAGAAAATTACGGAGAGCCTGTCCGAGAGCTATCAGATGACGGGGAATGACAGCGAGGGAGGCGCGGGAAGTGCGCTCAGCCGTGCATTGCGCGCCATCAGAGGGGTAGCGTCCTATGACCCGAGGCTGGAGGAGCTGGAAGGGCAGCTGGCGGAGATCGACAATCTGCTTGCGGATTATAACAGGGATGTCGCGGAATATCTGGGGGACTGCGAGTTTGACGAGGAGGATTTCACTTCCGTCGAGGAGCGCCTGAATCTGCTGAATCATTTAAAGGGAAAATACGGTAATACGATCGAGGATGTGATCCGCTATGGGCAGGAAAGGCAGAAGCTTCTGGAGAAACTGACGGATTACGATGTCTATATCAGGGAGCTGACAGAGCAGCTTTCACAGGCGGAGGAGAGATTAAAGGCGGCATGCGCAAAGCTGACACAGATCAGGCAGAAAAATGCCGTGATCTTACAGGGACAGCTTCGGGATGCCCTTGTGCATCTGAATTTTCTCACGGTGGAATTTGAAATTGCGGTGCGGCCTGAGCAGAATATGACGGCAAAGGGCTGGGATGACGTTGAATTCCTGATCACGACGAATCCCGGGGAATCCCTGAAGCCGCTCGGTCAGGTGGCAAGCGGCGGTGAATTGTCCCGCATCATGCTGGCAATCAAGACAGTGCTTGCGGGAAGGGATGAAATCGACACGCTCATCTTCGACGAGATTGATACAGGAATCAGCGGGCGTACGGCATGGCGGGTATCGGAACAGCTGGATACGCTTGCACATGCGCATCAGGTTATCTGTATCACCCATCTTCCGCAGATCGCGGCGATGGCGGACAGACATTTTTGTATTGAAAAAAGCAGTACGGGAGAAAATACCATTACGGACATCCGGCTGCTGGAGGAGGAAGAAGGTCTCTGCGAGCTTGCAAGACTGCTCGGGAGTGACGCCCTTTCCGAAGCAGCTTTATCCAATGCGAGAGAGATGCGCAGACAGGCAAAGCAGCATAAAAAAGATTAAAAAGACCCATACTATATACGACAAATGCAAAGAGACCTTGGCAGGGTCTCTTTTTGTATGGTTTGTATTTGAGGAGCGTGTAGAGTATGGATAGAGAGAGAGAGGAAAAGGACAGAATCAAGGAACAAGCGGGCGGGGAGATGGTAGTCATTCTCCAGAACTGGAAGATAAGGGTCAGGCGGCTGAAAGTTTACCGGGCAATGCTTGTGGCGCTTCTTGTCATCAGCTGTGCGTTCCTGACCGGAATGGTCTGCTATTATATAGACAGCAGCATTCCCTCAGTCATCAATGTCCGCGCCGGGGAGGAGGAATCCTTTCGCTTGGGAATCCCCGCGAAGGCGGATATTGTCAGTGTAAGTGAGGGCGGAAAGAGCAATATACCGGAGGGAGCCGTAGACATTGACCTGAGCAGGACGGTCACGATGAAGATGGACGCACAGTCCTCCTATCAGATGCAGGTGAAGCTGTTCGGATTTCTTCCGGTGAAGCAGGTGGGAATCCGGGTCATCGAGGATCAGGAGCTGATACCGGTGGGAACGCCAATCGGCATCTATATCGAGACGGACGGTGTGCTTGTCGTCGGAACGGGCGAGTTTCAGGGCGAGGGCGGCGTGAGCTGTTCGCCCGGAAAGAACATTGTGAAGTCCGGCGATTACATCCGTAAGGTCAACGGAACAGCTGTGGAAAAGAAGGATGAAGTAATCAAAATGGTCGAGGAAAGCGGGGGAAATCCGGTCGTTCTGACGGTGGAGCGGAACGGCGAGACTATAGAGGTGGCGATTCAGCCCCAGAAGGACGAGAGCGGGAAATATAAGATCGGTGTCTGGGTCAGGGATAATGCACAGGGTGTGGGAACAATGACCTACATCGACAGCCATGGAAATTTCGGGGCGCTCGGGCACGGGATCAATGATGTGGATACAAGCACGCTGATGCGTGTGGACGGCGGAACGCTTTATGAGACGAGCATTATTGACATTAAGAAGGGCACGGTAGGCAATCCCGGAGAGATGACCGGACTGATCGTCTACTCGGATTCTCATATTTTAGGAACCATCACAAAGAACAGCACACAGGGCATTTTTGGCTCCTGCAATTCCAAGGCGCTGGCGTTGGGAACAAGAGATGCGCTTCCGATCGGTTTAAAGCAGGAGATCCAGCGCGGGGCGGCGCAGATCCTCTGCACGGTGGACGGAACGACGAAATACTATGACATCGAGATTACAGAGCTTCACCTTGACCATGACAATGTAAACCGCGGAATCGAATTAAAGGTGACGGATCCGGACCTGCTGGAGCTCACCGGCGGCATTGTTCAGGGAATGAGCGGCAGTCCCATCATCCAGAACGGCAAGATCATCGGTGCAGTCACCCACGTTCTCGTCCAAGACAGCTCCAGAGGATATGGAATATTTATCGAAAACATGCTGGAGCATTGAGTCCGTGCAGTCCCCACATAAAAAGAGGCGATACAAGCTTGCTTGTAAGAGCCTCCTTTTTATGTGGGGACTATAATGCGAAAGCCGTACAACCGACGAATGCGAAGCATTTGGAGGTTGAGCACGGACGGGGAGTGAGGCGAAAGCCATACAGCGAGATGAAGCAAAGCGGAATCGAGCTGCATTTCTCAAGAGTGTGGTGAGAGGCGATACAAGCTTGCTTGTAAGAGCCTCCTTTATACTTTTTGAAATTAGATTTCATAAATTAGATTTTTATTTCAAAAACTATGTGACTTTTTGAAATAAGCAGGGTATAATAAGGGTACTTATTTCAAAATGAGGAAAAAATCTCTGCCTGCATAATCAGGCAGGCATTTTGCTTTGCAAAACAAGGAGAGTTATATGAATCGTGCAGGAAAATATGTTGACAATTTAACAGGGGAGGCTGCTTACCAATCATTTAAACCAAATCCATTACCGCCGATACCGGAAATTGAAATGGATGAGGAAATCGTGAGACTCTTAGTAGACGCAAATAAACAACTCGTGAAGCTTGATACTGCATCACAGTTAATTTCCAACGCTGATTTGTTTATAGCAATGTATGTAAGAAAGGAAGCGTTGATTTCTTCACAAATAGAAGGGACACAGTGCACTCTTGATGATGTACTGGACCCGGAAGTGGAAACAAATACAAATCTGGATGTTTCGGATGTGATCAATTATGTGAAAGCAACACAGTATGCGCTGAAACGTTTAGAAAAATTGCCGTTATGTTGTAGATTGATAAGAGAAGTACATGAGGTGCTAATGGAAGGGGTTCGTGGACAGGATAAGACGCCGGGGGAATTTAGATATTCTCAAAATTGGATCGGACCGGCCAACTGCTCGTTAAAAGATGCAAGATATGTGCCGCCAAATGTAGAAGATATGCAAAATGCGATGTCTGATTTGGAGAAGTTTATCAATGAGAACGTGGATTATGATCCATTGATTCGAGTGGCATTGATTCATTATCAGTTTGAAACGGTACATCCTTTTTTAGATGGAAATGGAAGGATCGGAAGACTTCTGATATTACTGTATTTGATGGAACAAGGGCTGCTGGCTAAGCCGGTTATCTATATATCCTATTTCTTGAAAAAAAACCAAGTGGAATATTATGATAGAATTAGTGAAGTCAGAAGAAGCGGTAACTTTGAACAATGGATAAGATTCTTTTTGGAAGCGGTGAGTAAAGCCGCATCGGATTCTTTGGAAGCAATTTGTCAGCTTTCTGCGTTGCATGATAGAAATATAGAAAAGCTGCCGAAAACAACTCGAAGCAAAGACAATTTAAGAGCAGTTTTTGATTATATTGAGCAATATCCGATTATTGATATTAAGAAAACTGCCAAGGAATTAGAGGTTAGTTATAATACTGTGGCTACGGCTGTGAAGAAGCTTGTGGAAATTGGAATTTTGCAGGAGACAACCAATGTCGCGAGAAACAGGGTGTTTGCCTATGAGGAGTATTTAGGGATAATGAGGAGAGATACATAAATGAAAACGGTAAAGAGAAAATCGATAGGTACTCACTTTTCAATGTGTGTTCAGCCTGCTTTTATCATTGGAACGAACAATGAGGACGGAACGCATAACTTTGCTCCGATTACATGGGTAAGCGTTACAAGTTTGACCCTGTCATTTATTCGGGAATGTATCACAGTATTGGAAATTTGCTCGGTAAAATCGGTGATTTTTCGGAATAAAATGTGTGATTATTGATTGTACGGTTGGATATAATAAAAAAGACACATATATTGACATTGTTCATATAATTATGGTACTTTGATCGTAGAGGTGAGAGTATGTTAAAAAACTACTTCATGGATAATTATGGATATAATGAGCCTATTTTCCTAACTGACTTGTACATTGATGGCTTATCTGAAAATGCTGTTCGCCAGTCGGTGAAGAGACTTGTGGCAAGCGGTTTTCTGGAAAGATACGATAGTGGAATATACTTTATACCAAAGCGTGAAGGATTACTTGGAAAGAGCTATCTGGATCCATCTATAGTCATTATGCGTAAATATGTGGAAAACGAATCTAATAAATTCGGATATATTACAGGCTTGTCATTTGCCAACCAATTAGGCTTAACAACGCAGATGCCTGCAGTTATTGAGGTGGTTACAAACCGTGAAGCAACCAATGGACGCACGATTATGGTTGGCAATCAGAAAGTAAGAGTGAAGAAATCATCTATTCCGGTGTCGGAGGAAAATGCTGACTTGTTGCAGCTGCTTGATAGTATCGGTCAGGCAGAAAAGTATACCGAACTGACAATAAAAGAAACTGCAGATATTTTGATTTCTTATATAAGAAAGAAGAAATTTACAAAAGAGCAGTTATCAGAGGTGGCTTCTGCATTAACCGGAGCAACGGCAAAAAAAATGATTGAATGGGGGATGATCTATGAATTTGCATCATGATAAAGAAGCATTTGAAGAATTGCTGATTGGTGCAGCTAATGAACTTGCGATTCCCACAAATATCATTGAAAAGGATTACTATGTGACCATTGTGCTGAAATCCCTGTCAGAGAAATTGGGGGATATGGTGTTCAAAGGTGGAACATCTCTTACAAAGTGCTATCAGCTGCTGGACAGATTTTCGGAGGACATTGACATATCCTATACAGCGGAATCCGGCATACCGGGAGAAGCAAGAAAAAGACAACTGAAAAAGGCAGTTGTTGCTACGATGGAAGAATTGAAGTTTCCAATCGCAAATTTAGATGATACGAGAAGCAGAAGGCATTATAATTGTTACAGAGCCGCGTATTCATCTATATATGACCAGTCGGGTATACTAAAACCTGAACTTGTGGTGGAAACCTATGTCGCATTGCTCCCATTTCCGACAACAAAGAGATTAGTTGACAATTATATCTATCGCTTCTTGAAGAAAATCAACCGATTAGATTTGGCAAAGAGGTATGAGCTGATGCCGTTTGAAATTACAACACAAACGGTAGAAAGAACTCTGGTTGATAAGGTGTTTGCATTGTGCGATTACTACATGCAGGGAGCAATCGCACACCATTCAAGGCATTTGTATGATATATATAAGATTGTGGATTCGATAGGTATCACAGATGAAGTGGTAAAACTTATTCCGGAGGTCAGGGAGGTACGTTCCGAGTTAAGTATTTGTCCATCTGCAAAGGAAGACATATGTGTTACAGGTATCCTGAATGAGATAATTGAAGAACAAGCTTATAAGTCAGACTACGAAGATGTTACTACGGGATTGCTGTTTGTGCCGGAAAAGTATGATACAGTAATTCAAAGTATTAAACAGTTGGCGGATAGCGGAATCTGGAATTAGACTGATTGGAGAGATACATAAATGAAAACGGTAAAGAGAAAATCGATAGGCACGCACTTTTCAATGTGTGTTCAGCCTGCTTTTATCATTGGAACAAACAATGAGGACGGAACGCATAACTTTGCTCCGATTACATGGGTAAGTGTTACAAGTGAAAAGGATAATCGGTACGCATCATGTCAAAATCTGCTTAATATCTTCGAGATTTTCGGCAAAATAAATTCCCCCCTGCCGTTCCTTGGTGGAAAGCCCTTTTTCAATCATGTGCTCCAGAAGCGTTTTCAGACCATTATAGTAGCCATTCAGGTTATAGAGAATGCATGGAGCGTTCAAGTGTTTTAAAGATACCTTTGACATAACCTCCGAGATTTCCTCCAAGGTTCCGGTTCCGCCGGGGAAAGCGATAAAGGCATCTCCCAATTCAATCATTTTATTCTTGCGCTCCGACATATCCCTGGTCACAATCAGCTTTGTCAAGCCATCATGCTGAAATTCATTTTCGATGAAAAACTGTGGCTCGACACCTGTCACCTTGCCGCCAGCCATCAAAACGCTATCGGCTATTGCTCCCATCAACCCGGATTTAGAACCACCATAGATCAGCGCGTTTCCGCTGGCTCCAATCCATGTACCCAATTCCTGAACTGCTGTTCGTAAGCAGGGATCATTTCCTTCGTTTGCACCAAGATAGACGGTAATATTCATGCAAAGATTCCTCCGATTGTAAATTGCTATAAAAAGCAGATGGACGTTTAGCCTAACTGCAGACAGATGCCTGCTTACCCATTAGCATTATATTGAAAAGCGGATAGCCTGTCAACGTTCCCTCTTCCTAAAAAATTATTGACATTTCCATATTCTTGCTGTATTATGCAAATAGTACAGTATAACAGTAATACAGCCATACATAGAATAGAGTACTGAAATCATAAAATGGGAGATGGAAAATGAGTGCACTTGTCGAGATCAATAACATTTGTAAAATCTATAATCCCGGAGAGAATGAGGTACGGGCGCTGGATCATGTGAGTGTCAGCATCGACGAGGGGGAGTTTGTGGCGATTATCGGACAGTCGGGCAGCGGTAAGTCTACCTTGATGAATATGCTTGGATGTCTGGATGTGCCGACCAGCGGAGAGTACCGGCTGCACGGACAGAATGTCTCGGAGCTGACGGACAATGAACTGTCTGACATCAGGAACAGGGAGATCGGCTTTATCTTTCAGGGTTTTAATCTGATCGCCAATCTGACCGCGCTGGAAAACGTCGAGCTGCCGCTGATCTATCGTGGGGTGCCGAGAGGAGAGAGAGTCCGGCTGGCGAGGACGGCACTGGAAAAGGTCGGACTTGGAAAGCGGATGGATCATAAACCGGCAGAGATGTCCGGCGGACAGCAGCAGAGAGTTGCCATTGCGAGAGCAATCGCGCAGGCACCGCCGATCATTCTTGCGGATGAGCCGACGGGAAATCTGGATTCCCGTTCCACGGAGGAGATCATGGCTATCCTGCAGGAGCTGTATGAGGAGGGCAGGACGGTGATACTGATCACGCATAACAATGAGATTGCGGACAGAGCAAAGCGCATTATACAGATCAAGGACGGAAAAATCGAGAGCGACATCAGAAGCGGAACGGAAAACAAGTAGTGACAGACAACAATATATAGAGCATATAATCAGCGAGAGGAAGAGAAGAAAATGAGCAGTGAAGGAAAGAAGAAAAAGAAAAAAGGGAAATTGGTCGTTGGCATCGTCGTGGGAGTGCTTGCTGTGGTGTTCATCGGCTTTCGGATCATTTTGGGAATGGGGAGTGTCGGAGCGGGCATTCCGGTGACGACAGCACATGCGGAACGCGGTGATCTTCAGGAAAAGATCACGACCAGCGGAACAGTGCTCAGTGAGGAGGTAAAGGTTGTTTTCTCACCGGTGAGCGGAACAATCAGCGAGGTGAAGACCACTGCCGGAGATGCGGTTCAGGCGGGAGATGTGCTGATCAGCTATGATCTGGAGAAAATGGAGAGCAGCATCCTGCAGTCCGAGCTTCAGCGCGACAGAAGCGAAGCCGCTTACAATAGCGCCGAAAAGACGGATTCCAAGAACCGTCAGAAAAAGAAGGAGGCAACGGCGAAGCTGGAGGTGCTGAATCAGCAGATTGCGGACACAAAGACATACATAAGCAACTTACAGAACGAGCTGAATGTGAATCAGCGTGACAGCAATAACGCGATCGTGAAGGAGACAGCGAACCAGAATAACAGACTGAAGCAGCTGCAGGAGGAACTTGCCGTACTGGAAGGGCTGGCACAGCAGCCGGAGGGGCTACCGGCGGATTATGCGGAGCAGCTTGCGGCGAAAAAGAAGGAGATCGAGGATGTCAATACCGTTATGACAAACCTTGAGATTGCAAGAAATAATGTTTCAAGCAATGATTATGTGACCGAAACACAAAAGAAGATTTCAGATGCACAGGATCAGCTGACGCAATATGAGAAGGAAAAGGCAGAGATGGAAAGCCAGCTGACCGGCAGTGAAAACGCAATACAGGATTCCTACACAAAACAGCAGCAGGAAATTGACAAGGAGCTTTCAGAACTCTCTTATCAGGACGCACTGGCTGAGTACGAGAAGGCAAAGGCCGGAATCGTTGCGGATTTCGATGGGATCATTACGGAGTGCAGCGCTGTTGCGGGGGCTGGAGTGAGCGAGGGTATGCAACTTCTGACCTTGCAGAGCAGCGACCGACTCAAGATTTCTTTCCGGGCGTCTAAGAACGAGGTGGCAAAGCTGGAGCTGGGACAGAAGGCAGATGTCATAATCTCGGGAAAGACCTATCAGGGTGAGATCAGTAAGATTAACAGAATGGCAGAGGTAAATTCCTCGGGGACACCGATGGTAGGCGTCGAAATTCATCTGCTGGAGACAGGGGACACGATTATTCTGGGAATGGATGCCAAGATCACCGTATACACGAGAAAAACAGGGGCAGCGCTTCTGGTGCCGGTGGAAGTGATTAACGCCGACAGGGATGGGGATTTCCTGTATGTGGCAGAGAATGGGATAGCAGTGAGGAAACCCATTGTCTGCGGTATATCCACAGACCAGTACACGGAGATTCTGGAAGGAATCAGCGAGGAAGATGAGGTCATCATTAGTTCGGTCGGCAGTGTTGAGGAGGGTATGGCGGTAACCGTACTTGGTGGTTCGACAGAGCAGTAACGGCAGGCTGCGAATGCAGCGGAATGTGAGGAAAAATGGCACAGGTTTTGGAATATATAAAGATTGCCCTGATGAATATCAGAAGTAATAAGGGACGTTCTTTCTTGACAATGTTGGGAATTATCATCGGTATTTCCTCTGTTATTATGATCATCTCGATCGGCAACGGCGTCAAGGGTGGCATTAACAGCGAACTGAATGCCATAGTAGGTGGACAGATTTATGTATACTCTGACGGGCAGAATGACGAGGGCATTTCCGTGGAATTCACAGATGAGGATATAGATGCCTTGCAGACGAAGGTTGCAAATGTGAAGGCAGTGACGCCGAGATGGACGCTGAGCGGCACGGCGACAGGGAGAAAGGGAATCTATACGGCATCCATGTCGCTTGGCATGCCGGGGCTTGAGTATGTGAGCAGCGATCCGATTATTGCAGGACGATATTTTAACGAAAATGATTATTATTCTGCAAACAGGGTCTGCGTGGTGACAGAGGCGAGTGCGAGGACGATGTTCGGTACAACAAACGTGGTTGGCATGACCTTTGACTTTACGATATATGGATCGACGCAGGAGTTTACCATTATCGGAATCCGGAAGGACAATGCTTCGGTGCTGGTAACTGTGTCGGGCACGGAGACGGTTTCCATTGAGGCACCGCTCTCGGCGATGAAGGAGGCAGGCTTTGAGATTGTGAATGACGCCCTGCTGATCATCAGTGACGGCGCGGAGAATGCAAGTCAGGTTGCTGCCGATGCAGTAAGGCTGATGGAGAACCGTCACGATGTCAGGGGAAAGAATGTCATTCAGGTTGAGAACTTTAACGATTACATGAGCCAGATGAATGATATTCTGAGCTATGTCACGATCTTTGTCGTGTTCGTGGCGGCGATCTCCCTGCTGGTCGGCGGCATCGGTGTAATGAACATCATGCTGGTATCTGTCACGGAGCGGACGCGGGAGATTGGTATCCGGAAGTCTCTTGGGGCTAGAACTGGTTCCATATTGTTACAGTTTTTGTCGGAATCGGCCATTATTACGTTGCTTGGCGGCATTATCGGCATTGTGATCGGTGTGCTCGGGGCGACCGGCGTCTGCATGCTGATCGGTTTTACTGCGAGGATCAGTGTCGGAACGGTGATCGGAGCCAGCCTGTTCTCTTCCGCAGTGGGAATATTCTTTGGTATTTATCCGGCGAGAAAGGCAGCGAAGCTCAGTCCGATTGAGGCATTACGTCATGAATAAATATTTTAGATATTATATTGTGAAAATAAGAATTTTGTAATACAATGTAGTTAAAATATCGTATGAATATGTGGCAGATGAATTGCAACTTTATTTACAGAGGCAAGAAAAAGGGGGAATACATTATGACGACGACAATTTTGGAGCGCAGTGAAAGTCTGGTTGAGAACAAGCAGAAGATTAAAAAGATTTTCCCGATGGAGAGTGGTGTGGTTCACCTCGCCTGTGCAGGTGTGTATGCAAATAAGGATGCGGCCGTGGATGAAGAAAAGCTGCTGAGATGTAAGATGATGCTGAACAGTGAGGTGGGTTTCTTCTCCAATTTCAGAAGCGCGGCGCGACCTATCATTATCTCGATGCTGGCATTGAATGACGACCCGGAAGGGCTGTTGGCGAGAGCACTGGAGGTCTATAGTCTGTTGAAGGAGGAGTTTTTGTCGTCGATTTATCTACCGCTGACGGCAATGGTGATTGCGGAAAATGCAGAGCCGGAGAGATACCCGGAGATTGCGAAGCGGACAAGAGGACTTTATATGCAGATGAAGTCTGAGCACCCCTTTCTGACATCGGGGGAAGACAGTGCACTGTGTGCACTGATGGCTCTTATGGATAAGACAGACAGTGAAATGATACAGGACTCGGAGGAGTGCTACCGGATTCTTAGAAAGCAGTTCCGCACCTCCAATTCCGTGCAGGGACTGAGCAATGTGCTCGCCCTGTTTGACGGAACGCCGGAGGACAAATGTGAGCGGACGATTACCTTTTTCGGAAAGCTGATGGTTGCGGGCTTCCGCTATGGTGTCGGCTATGAACTGCCGACGCTGGGAGTGCTTTCCATGACAGGAGGAGATCTGGACAATCTGGTCACGGATGTCGTCATTGTGCATTCATGGCTCTCGAAGCAGAAGGGCTTCAGACTGTTCAGCGGGATTCCCTATAAGCAGTGCCTGATGTATGCGGGCATGATTGTAGCGAGGGACAATATTCAGACAAGACTGATGCAGACGGCGGCAGTGACCGGAACGTTGTCCATGGTGGTTGCACAGCAGACAGCGGTTTGTGCTGCAGCTGCGAGCAGCAGTTCACATTAATCTTTACTCCGCCCGGTAAAGCTGTACACCGTCGCTGTCGTAGACACAGGTGAACAGCTGCCGGAGGGTAGCTTCATCGATCTGATAATTATTTCGCTCCCATGAGGAGATCAGAATGTAGTTGATGTGATAGCGTTCGAGCAGGTCTGACGCGGAGGCAGGCGCTTCGTAGATCAGCCGGAAATCGTCAGCGTTTTCGGCGCGATAGATGCCGTGCGGCCAGAGGAAGCTCGGGGCGCCGTTTACAATGTTGCGTCCGGTGAGGGCGGCTACCTCATTCACATGGCGGTCATTTGTGAGGAAAACGGCATCGGCGGACGTATTCTGTTCAATATATGCGCTGACGGCGATCTGTGCGTCGGAATATTGTTGGTAGTCCGAAACCGCCTCTCGGCCCATGGAAAGCAGGGCGGAAGCGGTAGACAGGAGTAGAAAACACGCCGCGCACAGCGCTTTTACCATGCGTGATGACAGGCGGGACAGCAGCGTGACGCCGAAGTCTGCGCTGATACAGCATATGAACAGGTAGGTTACATACAGGAGCTTGTTGTTGTCATAGGTGTTTGGCGTGAAGGAAATGATCTCGGCGACGAACCAGATCAGGAATGCGCCCGAGAGGAGCCGCAGGTTTTTCCTTCCGCAGCGGATCATAGCCGGAAGAAACAGAATCAGGATAATGCCCCAGTTCTTCAGGTAGAACAGAAGGTAGGAGTCCCACTGGTTTCCCCAGTTGAAATGTCCGCGCAGAAATCCCGTGTTGCCGGTCTGACCGAAGGTCCATTCGCGGAGCTGCGGGAGAGCGAGAAGCACTGTGATCAGGAAGAAGCAGCCCCATGTCGAGAAAAAGCGTTTCCAGCCGTTGCGCCGCAGATACCCTGCCAGAGCCACAATTCCAAAGAGAACCAGAGCCGCAGCGGTGGCAATGCCGAGATACAGAAGGGCATCCTGCGGGACAGCCAGCTTTTTTGTACAGAATTCCAGAACGAGCATGATGCCGACGAAGAGGAGCAGCGCGAAAAGTCCGCTTCTTGAACCGGCAGCTTTGTTGTGCCCTGCGGGGAGAAGACTCATGAGCATCCAGCAGGCGCTGAGGATGACAAGTGCCAGAAAGGAATGGGTATGTATCATGGGGAGAGCACCGGCGAGCAGCCCGGCGAAGGGAAACAGTCCGGTTTCCTCATGTAGAATACCGCGCAGCAAAAGCCAGATACAGGTAAACAGCACCGCGTATCCGAAAAGAGTAGCGCGCTGGGGCAGCAGCATGTCCACGATGATATTGACCCAGCGGATGTTTTTGTCAATCAGATTTGTCGGCGTCGTGTAGAAGCCGGTAAAGATGTCACGAAATGTGTAGGAACCTTCAGCGCTCCCGTCTAAGAAATACACAAATCCCAGACCACCGTTATAAAAGAACAGAATCCATGCCAGAAGAGCCTTGTTCGCTGAACCGAGCCATGTCCTTGCAATGCAGTAGAAGCCGGTGATGACCTGCAGAAAGGCAAAGTACATCGGCAGCATATAGGAAAAGCGCAGTGAGGCGCCAAAGAGATAAATGCTGGCGGATATGCTGTCGCAGAGAAAGGGATAGCAGAGCTTATCCGAGGGGGAGATAGAGTAGTTCGGCGGAAAGGTTTGTTGGGTTGCAAGGCTCGTGATAAAGCCGAAATGCATATTACTGTCGCCGTAGGTGCATTGTCCGGTGTGAAAACCGTCTGGCTTCAGATTCAGGGTGTGCGTATGTAGCAGATAGCAGAAAAACAAAAAGGTCAGCGCAGCCAGAAGCAGAAAGCCCCTGTTTTCTCTGAAGGCACTCAGAAGTTCCGGACGCGATGGAAGCTTATAGGTCTCGAAGGGATGTTTCGACAGGCGCAGACCGACGAGCAGACAGACGACGGATAACAATGCTGCGAGGTGTGCGGCGACGGAGAAACGGAACGGAAAGGCAAAGAGGGCAGGAAGCCACTGGAGAAGCACAGAACCCGAGACACTGCCGGTGAGCAGATAGAATACAGGTTCCTTTCTCTGAAAGAGAAATCTTACCAGAAGCATTCCTGCAACCTGAAATGCAAGAAAATAGTGACAGCCGATGATGTTGCCGATTGCGGAGCCCTCAAAACCGTTCAGCATAATATATCCTCCGATTTCTGCCAGATTTTGAAAAGCTCCGGCTGTCAAAATTATTTCCTGATGGATGCACGCTTTCTCATGAGCGGGTCAAGAATCTTTTTACGGATGCGGAGCTTGGTCGGAGTTACCTCGAGAAGCTCGTCCGTATCAATAAAGTCGAGAGCCTGCTCCAGAGAGAGGATTCTGGGGGGTGTCAGGCGCAACGCTTCATCTGCGCTCGAGGAACGGGTATTTGTCAGCTGCTTCTTCTTGCAGACGTTGACCTCGACATCCTCGCTCTTGCCGGTCTGACCGATCACCATTCCGGCATAAACCTTCTCGCCGGGACCTATGAAAAGCGTTCCGCGTTCCTGGGCATTGAACAGACCGTAGGTGACAGCGTCTCCCGCCTCAAAGGCGATCAGTGAGCCCTGCTTTCTGTACTGAATATCGCCCTTGTACGGTGCATAGCCGTCGAATACAGTGTTCATGATACCGTTTCCCTTGGTGTCAGTCATGAATTCGCCTCTGTAGCCGATCAGTCCGCGTGCGGGGATGGAGAACTCAAGACGAGTGTAGCTGCCGCCGGAGATGGTTCCCATGTTGCGCAGCTCGCCCTTTCTCTGTCCGAGCTTCTCGATGACGGCACCGGAAAATTCATTGGGGACATCGATGTAGGCAAGCTCCATAGGCTCGGTCTTCTTGCCGTTTTCATCGGTGTGGTAGAGTACCTCTGCCTTGCTGACTGCGAATTCATAGCCCTCGCGGCGCATATTTTCAATTAAGACGGACAGATGCAGCTCGCCTCTGCCGGACACCTTGAAGCGCTCGGTGGAGTCGGTCTCCTCGACGCGGAGTGAGACGTCCGTATTCAGCTCGCGGAACAGTCTGTCACGGATGTGACGGCTGGTGACATATTTGCCTTCCTGACCCGCGAGAGGGGAATCGTTTACCATGAACTGCATGGCGATGGTCGGCTCACTGATCTTCTGGAACGGGATCGGCGTGATATTGTCGGGGGAGCAGAGTGTGTCGCCAATGTGAATATCGGTGATACCGGAGATGGCAACGATGGAGCCGATGCCAGCCTCCTTTACCTCGACCTTGTTCAGACCGTCAAACTCATAGAGCTTGCTGACCTTTACCTTGATCTGCTTGTCAGGCTCATGGTGGTTACAGATTACGACATCCTGATTTACGCGGATTGTGCCGTTGTCCACCTTACCGACGCCGATACGTCCCACATACTCGTTGTAGTCAATTGTGCTGATGAGCACCTGTGTGCCGGCTTCGGGGTCTCCCTCGGGAGCAGGAATGTAGTTCAGAATGGTTTCAAACAGGGGCTCCATGCTCGTGCCGGGCTGGTCGGATTCCATGGAAGCGATGCCTGCCTTGGCAGAAGCATAGACGAACGGACAGTCGAGCTGGGAGTCATCTGCATCCAGCTCAAGGAACAGCTCGAGAACTTCGTCAACGACCTCGTCCGGTCTTGCCTCGGGACGGTCGATCTTATTGATACATACAATTACGGGAAGCTTCAGCTCGAGAGCCTTTCGGAGAACGAACTTTGTCTGGGGCATTGCGCCCTCAAAGGCATCCACAACAAGGATGACGCCGTTCACCATCTTCAGGACACGTTCCACCTCGCCGCCGAAGTCAGCGTGACCGGGAGTGTCAATAATGTTGATCTTTGTGTTTTTGTACATGACAGCGGTGTTTTTGGACAGAATGGTGATACCGCGCTCACGCTCAATATCGTTGGAGTCCATGACGCGCTCTGCAACCTCCTGACCGGCACGGAACACGCCGCTCTGCTTCAGAAGCTCGTCAACCAGAGTGGTTTTGCCGTGGTCAACGTGCGCGATTATGGCAACATTTCTTACATCTTCTCGTTTTTGTCTCATTTTTATCTCCATTTCTGCGCATGGTCTTTATTTCTACAGACAATAAAGCATACATCGAATTTCAAACTGAGTAAGTATAGCACTTTTTACGGACAGGTGCAAGTGGCAACATGCGAAAAAGCGCGGAATAACGCGACCGAAAAGAGTACTAATTCGCCGCCGGTTATTGTATAAATAGTAGTATCCACTGTGACGTCGAAGAATGCAGTGGTGTTACCGGAAAAAGTCTTAAAGCAAGAAGGGAGAACGAAAATGACAGATAAGGTAATTGAAAACAATCAGGTAACGGTGATGGGGGAGATCGTGAGCGGTTTTTCCTACAGCCATGAAATCTACGGGGAAGGCTTTTATATGGTAGATGTCAGATGCAAGCGTCTCAGCGAAAGCTATGACATCATACCGGTCATGGTATCGGAGAGACTTCTGGATGTGACGGCGGATTACATAGGAGAGCTGATCTGCGTGAACGGACAGTTCCGGTCCTACAACCGGCATGAAGAGCGCAGAAACAGGCTGGTGCTTTCCGTGTTCGCAAGGGAGATCAGCTTTATTGAAGAGATGGAGGAGAGCTCCAAGACGAATCAGATCTTTCTGGACGGATATATCTGTAAGGAGCCGATCTACCGCAAGACGCCGCTCGGCAGGGAGATCGCGGATCTGCTTCTCGCGGTGAACCGGCCCTATGGTAAATCCGATTATATACCCTGCATCTGTTGGGGAAGAAATGCGCGTTATGCAAGCAGCTTTAAGGTTGGCGAGAGATGTGCCGTATGGGGCAGAATCCAGAGCCGCGAGTATATGAAAAAGCTCGATGAGGAGAATGTGGAGAGAAGGGTAGCCTTCGAGGTTTCTGTGAGTAAGCTGGAGAGACTGGAAGAAGAATGCTGAGAGACTATTTGCCAAAATGTAAAAAGTGTGGTATTCTTACATGAGCATTGACTTTGGAAATGCGATAAGTGTATGCAGAAGTGAGGACTGTTATGGCAAAGGGTTTGATCTATATATATGCCGGAGACGGACGGGGAAAGTCGCCGGCTGCGATAGGCAGAGCCGTTCAGGCGGCGATGGAGGGGAAGCAGGTAGTCATAATCCAGTTTTTGAAGGGAAAGGGCTTGAAGGACTCGGAATTCCTGCGCAGGATGGAACCGGAGATCAAGCTGTTCCGATTTGAAAAGTCCGATGAGAATTTTGAGGAGCTGCCGGAGGAAAAGAAGGCAGAGGAGATCAGTAATATCAGAAACGGAATGAATTTTGCGCGGAAGGTGCTTGCAACGGGAGAATGTGATCTGCTGATTCTGGATGAGGTGCTGGGACTGGTGGAAAAGGGAATTGTATCCGTTGAAGACCTTAAGGCGATGCTGGAGTGCCGTGAGGATACCAGTGTGATCCTGACAGGCATTAAACTGAACGATGAAATTTGCGTGCTGGCTGATGAGGTTTCCAGAATTGAGACCGTGAAATTTAAGGTATGGGAATAAGGCGGCATTCATAATATAGGAACGGAGGAAAAGAATATGGCAATTTTTAAGGGAGCAGGTGTGGCAATCGTCACACCCATGCATGAGGATGGAACAGTAAATTACGAACAGTTTAAGGAACTGATCGAGTTCCAGATCGCAAACGGAACGGATGCCATCATTGTGTGCGGAACGACAGGTGAGTCCTCTACATTGACCCACGAGGAGCATCTGGATGTCATCCGGTACTGTACAGAGGTGGTTGCCCACAGAATTCCGGTGGTTGCCGGAACGGGCTCCAACTGTACGGAGACGGCGGTTTATCTCTCCACGGAGGCGGAGAAGATGGGTGTGGACGGTGTGCTTCTGGTAAGCCCTTACTATAATAAGGCGACACAGAACGGACTGTATGCGCACTTCAAAACCGTTGCGGAATCCCTGAAGATTCCCTGTCTGCTCTATAATGTGCCGAGCAGAACAGGCTGCAATATTCTTCCGGAGACAGTAGTAAGACTTTGCAGAGACGTAGAGAACATTGTCGGTGTGAAGGAGGCAAGCGGAAATATCAGCCAGATCGCACATCTTGCAGCATTGGCTGACGGGGCTGTGGATATTTATTCGGGAAATGACGATCAGATTGTTCCGATCATGTCCCTCGGTGGTCTCGGCGTAATCTCCGTATTGTCCAACGTGGCACCGGCGCAGACCCATGAGATCTGCCAGACCTACCTTGATGGAAAGGTACAGGAGAGCTGCAGATTACAGCTGAAGGCGCTGGATCTGTGCAACGCGCTGTTCTGTGAGGTGAACCCGATCCCGGTTAAGAAGGCGCTGAACCTGATGGGAAAGATTGGCGGAACGCTCAGAATGCCGCTGACCGAGATGGAGCCTGCCAACGCGGAGCGTCTTGAGAAGGCGATGCGTGAGTATGGGATTCTGTAAGAGATAACGAAAAGAGGAAACGTGATGACAAGGATCATAATGCATGGATGTAACGGTAAGATGGGTCAGGTTATCTCGGGGCTGCTCGCGGCGGATCAGGAAGCTGAGATCGTGGCGGGTGTAGATGCTTTCGACGATGGGCATAACGCATATCCTGTGTTCCGGAAACTGGAAGAGTGTAAGGTTGATGCGGACTGCATCATTGATTTTTCGGCGGCAGCGGCTGTCGATGGGCTTCTGGATTACTGCGAGGAGAGAAAGCTCCCCTGTGTGCTCTGCACAACGGGTCTCAGACCAGAGCAGCTGGAGCGTGTCAGGGAGGTCTCGGACAAGGTGGCAATCCTGAGATCGGCGAATATGTCGCTCGGGATTAATCTGCTGCAGCAGATATTAAAGAAGGCGGCGGATGTTCTTGCACCTGCCGGCTTTGACATAGAAATTATCGAAAAACACCATAACCTCAAGGTGGATGCGCCGAGCGGTACGGCGCTTGCTTTGGCGGACTCCATCAACGAGGAGCTGGGCAATACCTATGAGTATGTATATGACAGAAGCGCAAGACGGGAGAGAAGACCGCACTCCGAGATCGGAATCAGCGCCGTGCGGGGCGGAACGATCGTCGGGGAGCATGATGTGATCTTTGCCGGAGCTGATGAGGTTGTGACTTTTTCACACACGGCTTATTCCAAGGCAATTTTTGGCAAGGGAGCCGTTCAGGCGGCAAAGTTCCTTGCGGGTAAGCCTGCCGGAATGTATGATATGAGCAACGTGATAGAGGCAGTCCTTTCCTGAGGACTGCCTTTTTACGCGGGCAGACGGCTCGATGTGCGCCTGCTGTCTATCACGGGTTAGCGGAGATTTGTGCCGGTATTACCGGTTCTTGCACCGTTGGCAGATGTGTTGTTCAGAGTTCCGTTGCCATCGGTCGCTGTTCCGTTTCCGTTTACAGTGCCGTTGTTGTCGTTTGCACCATTGTTATCGTTGAGACCGCCGTTGTTGTCAGCGCCGTTGTTTCCGTCACCGACAAGGTCATCTGTGATGTCCTTTACGCCGTTTGCAGCATCGTCCACAATATCACCGACGGTATTTCCGGCGTCATCCAACAGGGAATCCCCGTTGTTGTCGTTGTTGGTATTGTTGTCCGTACCGTTGGTGACACTGTTGTTATTGTTGTTTGCGGCGTTGTCGTTCGGAGCATTGGTACCGGATTCGCTGGAGGCATTGTTTCCTGCCATATTACCGGAATTGTTTCCATTGTTGTCATTGGTACATGCGGTTGCGACACACATGTATGCCAGCACCATACATAATGCGAGGAGCTTCTTTGCCCCTGCGGGACGCTTATTCTTTTTCATAGTTTTTCCCCATTTCTGCGCACGTTCTTTGCGCATAGCGAGTCTGTGTCAAGTGCGCGCAGACACAAATCTCGTGATTGAAAAATTTTATTTTTCAATGCAAAATCTTCCACTGCGGAATGCAGAATGGCTGATTTGCGAATAGTATGTGTAACGAATGCAAAAATATGCGTGAACAAAAAAATCATATAAAACAAAAAAACGAAAGCGAGAAGAGAACATGGAATTCAGACCCTGTATTGACATCCACAATGGAAAAGTAAAGCAGATCGTGGGAGGAAGTCTCAAGGACAGGGGAGATATTGCCAGAGAAAATTTTGTTTCAGAGCAGGATGCGGCTTTTTTTGCGGAAATGTATCGTGACGCCGGATTAAGGGGCGGTCATATCATCCTGCTGAATCCGGCGGAGAGCAGCTTTTTTGAAGAGACGAAGAGGCAGGCGGTGAGGGCGTTACAGAGCTATCCGGGAGGACTTCAGATCGGCGGCGGTATCACACCGCAGAACGCGGGAGAATATCTGGACGCAGGAGCGTCCCATGTGATTGTTACCTCCTATGTCTTCCGAAACGGAAGAATCGACTATGACAGGCTGGAGGAGATGTGCAGTGCAGTCGGCGCGGACAGGCTGGTTCTTGATCTGAGCTGCAGGAAGACCCCGGACGGCTATCTTGTCGTGACGGACAGATGGCAGAAGCTGACGGCCGAGAGGGTAGACGGAGCACTCCTCGACCGGCTGGCAGACCACTGCGATGAATTTCTTGTTCACGCGGTCGATGTGGAGGGCTGCGCCAACGGTATCGAGACGGAGCTTGCCGGGCTTCTGGGAAGCTGGGGCAGACGGACGATGACTTACGCGGGAGGTGTACATAGCTATGAGGATCTGAGACTTTTGCGTGAACTCGGAAGGAACAGACTGAATGTAACAATCGGCAGTGCGCTGGATCTGTTCGGTGGAAAACTGGAGTGGAAGAAGGTTTTACAGCTCTGTTCAGAGAAAAATGTTTGGTAATAGTAGACAAAAAATACCTGTAGATTGATTCTTTTTATTAAAATATCGAAGGATTTATTGGGTAAATATTACAAAAATGTTAAATTTACGTTGATGTTAATTGCTGCCTATGGTAAAATAGGGGACGCGTGGAAATGCAGACATTCTAAAACAGGCAGAAAGGTGACACAGTATGGGACAACGACACAAGCGGAAGAAGCATCAAATGGTTCTTCTGACATCGGACGCTGTGGATACCGGGGTGGAACAGATTCATTATCATCCGTGGATCCTTTGGATTGTTATTTTAATCCTTTGCGTCTTTCTTGGTGCTTTTCTCGGTTACTTTTACTTTGAGAAGGATGTCTTGCTGGAAAGGGATCAGAGTGCGGCTGCACAGCAGGAGGAGATAGACCGGCTGGAGCAGGAGAAAACCGATCTGGAAAGCGAGATCGCTTCGCTGAAGGAGACCGTACAGATTCTCAGTGAGACAGTGACGCAGAAGACACAGAATGAAAACCAGCTGACAGAACAGCTGGAGAAGCAGACGACACCGACGGAATTTCCGCTGACCGGCTCTGCAACCATGGAGATGGCGACAGAGGGCGATCCGATGTGTATTTTTTCCGCAGCTGACGGCGCGATGGTTGTAGCGACAGCAGGCGGCACGGTGACGGCAGTGAACGATGACAGTGAGTATGGACACAATATCTGGGTCGATCACGGCAATGGCTATGTGACGATCTACCGGAACTCCGGTGAGGTCAAGGTCAAGCAGGGGGAGGCAGTTACGCAGGGCACAACGCTGTTCCTGATTACTGGCGAAAATAGTAAGCTGGGATATCAGATGCTGAAGGACGGAGTCTATATTGATCCGATGGAGATGCTGAATATCAGCGGATAAGTGGAGGAGAGCATGAAAAAGAATCAACAGATCACAATTACAACGATTATAGGAGCGGGCGCGGAATGTGACGGTGATTTCACGGCACAGGGGTCTGCGCGGATTGATGGGCGTGTCGATGGCAATGTCAAAGTGACGGGAACGGTGATCATCGGAACCGCAGGTTCTGTCAATGGTAATATTGAGGCACAGGCGGCAATGATCGGTGGAGAGGTCATTGGAAATGTGAATGCACCGACGAGAACTGAACTGACGGCAACAGCCAAAGTAATCGGTGACATCAGTACAGAGGTAATTGTCATTGATGAGAAGGCTGTTTTTCAGGGCGGTTGCAATATGAATCAGGAGACTCCGACAAAGAGACCGAAGCCTGCGGCAAGGGCGGTCAGAGCGGGAAAGAGATCGGCGAAGGCAGCACTTGCGGAGGCGCTCAGAGAGGTCGAAGAGGCGAGCCGCAAGGAAGCGGATGATGTAGCAAAGCAGGAGACGGCGACACCGGTGCAGGAAACACCCGCAGTGGAAGTGAAGAAGGACGAGACGACAGAGAGCTGATAAAAAAAGCATCCAACCGGATGCTTTTTTAAATGCTGTGTTTTGCAGTACAGCTTATTCCTCTGACACATTTTCGAGACGTCCGAATACCATGTCGTAGCCGTCGTTTCCGTAATTCAGGGAACGGTTTACACGGCTGATCGTGGCGGTGGAGGCGCCGGTTTTCTCCGCAATCTCCAGATAGGTCTTGTGGCTCTTGAGCATGGCTGCCACTTCAAAGCGCTGGGAGAGGGAGAGCAGTTCATTGACGGTACACAGATCCTCAAAAAAGCTGTAGCATTCCTCACGGGTCTTCAGGCACAGAATGGCATCAAACAGAGAATCTACAGATTCGTTTTTAATTTTCTTATTCATATATTCCTCCGTGCAGCGATATTTTTCCGGTTTGCGACAGATCCGGTTCCGCTGCGACTCACTAGGTACATTTTAGCATACTAAAGTTTTAAAGTAAAGAACAAACTGCTATAAAAAAACAGTTGTCATGTAGTTTTGAATACTATATAATAGTTTCAGTGATGAAGCGCGGAACAGGCGTTTCGACGGAAATGAGGGGCATCGCATATGACGATTGACAATGAAGACTTATTGAACAGTATTTTGGCGAGTCTGGGCAGGGTGGAGTATATCAGCCCGGAGGATATTCCGAATATTGAGCTTTACATGGATCAGGTGACGACCTTTATGGATAATAAGCTCCGTTCGACGGCGCGGTATCCCGGCGAGGATAAAATTCTTACGAAGACCATGATCAATAATTATGCGAAAAATGATCTCCTTCCGCCGCCGGTGAAGAAGAAGTATTCCAAGGAGCATGTTTTATTGCTGATCTTTATTTACTATTACAAGAGCATTCTGTCCATCAATGACATACAGACACTTCTGAAGCCGATTACAGAGCATTTCTTCCAGAATGACAAGGAATTCAATCTGGAAAGTGTGTACAGGGAGGCATTCGGGCTGGAACACAAGCAGATGGATGCCCTGAAGGCAGATGTCATTGAGAAGTATAAGACCGCAGAGCAGACCTTTCAGGATGCGCCTGAGGAGAGCAGGGAGTTCCTGAAAAAATTTGCATTTATCTGTACGCTGAGCTTTGATGTCTATGTCAAGAAGCTCATGATCGAGAAGATGGTGGACGAGATTGCAAAAACGCAGGTAAAGCCCGCGGGAGAAAAGACGGAAGCCAAGAGCAGAGAGAAAGCTCATAAGACAGAAAGAACGAAGGAAAGCTAAGACGTAAGGAACCTTTTTCGGAGAGATCCCATAAGATAAAGCATCACATAAAAGGGAGGCTCTTATGAAAAAGGTTTCTTTGAAGGTAATAAAAAAGGTGGCAGCGGTCTATCTTATGGCTGCCACGATGTGTCTGGCAGTGGGATGTGGCGCGAAGGATGCGTCAGCGGACGGAGGAACAAAGGTTACGCTGAACGAGGTGGCACATTCCCTATTTTATGCACCGATGTATGTGGCGATCGAGGAGGGCTATTTCGCAGAGGAAGGCATAGACCTCGAGCTTGTCACGGGCTTTGGCGCGGATAAAACCATGACAGCGGTGCTGACGGGAGAGGCGGACATCGGCTTCATGGGAAGCGAGAGCACGGTCTACACCTATGCAGGCGGAACGCAGGACTATGTAGTCAATTTTGCACAGCTGACGCAGCGCGCCGGAAATTTCCTTGTGGCAAGGGAAAAGATAGACAGCTTCTCGTGGGATATGCTGAAGGGCAGGAATGTGCTCGGTGGAAGAGCAGGCGGTATGCCGGAGATGGTATTTGAATATATCCTTGAGAAGAACGGTATTGACCCGAAAACAGATGTAAAGATAGATCAGAGCATTGACTTCGGCTCGACGGCGGCAGCGTTTGCGGGCGGGCAGGGCGACTTTACAATCGAGTTTGAGCCGCACGCGACAACGCTGGAAAAAAACGGCGAGGGCTATGTGGTGGCATCGCTGGGTGAGGATTCGGGCTATGTTCCTTATACGTCGTTCTCAGCAAAGAAGAGCTATCTGCAAAATAATAAGAACACCGTTCAGGCATTCACGAACGCTTTGCAGAAGGGCATGGACTATGTGCAGACGCATACGCCGGAGGAGATTGCGAAGGTGATTGCACCGCAGTTTGCGGAGACGGATTTCGATACGCTGACGACGATTGTTGAGAGATATTACAACCAGAACACATGGAAGGGAGACCTGATTTTTGAAAAGGATTCCTTTGAACTGTTACAGAATATTCTGGATGATGCGGGAGTCCTGAAGAACAGAGTGCCCTATGAGGAGCTTGTGACGACGGAATTTGCGGAGCAGGCGCCAAAGTAAAATAGAAAATAAAAGGCGCTGCGGGAAGCTTAAGAACTTCCTGCGGCGCTTTCTGCGATTACTTTAAACGGATGTTTTTGATTGCCCAGAGCTGCAATGCCTTCGCGTTCGTGCTGATCTTTTCGAGGGAATCGAGAATCTCCTGAAAGGCAGGGCGTTCGCTCGCTTCGATGACGCCATCCTCGGAAATGGCGATCAGAGATGCACGGAGGGAGTCGATGTCCTTCAGCGACCCCAGAACCTTCAGGGCGAGACGGTCAAAGTCATCAATCGTTACCTCATGAACATTGTCGCGCCCGATGGGACATTCCCTTGCGCAGTAGGAGTTGCATAGCTCGGGCACGTTATAGGCTTCAGCCATCGCCTTGACCTCCTCGGGGTACGGCGCGATCGTATCGAGTTCGATGCGTGCGAGCCTTGTGCGGTCAATCCCTATGATCTCAGCCGCCTTCTCCCGGCTGGAAAAGTCATCATTGCTTTCTGCTGCCTCGCAACGTGCGAGATAGTACATATTATCAGCTGCTTTTGTAGCTTTTTTCCCCATGTTAAATTTATTCTCCTGTTATATGATATAGATGTACCTGAAACAAATGCATGTGGTGCATGTGCCACTTATCTAGTTTATTAGATAGAACAGATTTTGTAAAGATTTCAGAAGAATATTTTGCAAAACCTGTTGAGAGAAAGTGATTTATTTGATAAAATATAAAAGATAAGTGTGCATTTTGAACATGCGACTGCCATATATCTGATACATATGAGGCGGGATTACAAAAAAAGAATCGGAGGATGAACGAATGGGATTAATTAAAGCGGCAAAGGATGCGCTGGGATCTGTATTGGCAGATCAGTGGAGAGAGTACTTCTACTGTGACTCCATTTCCAACGACATACTGATGGTCAAGGGTCAGAAGAGAGTAAACGAGGGACGCAACAGCAACACGAAGGGCTCTGACAACATCATTTCCAATGGCTCCATCGTTGCAGTCAACGAAGGTCAGTGTATGATCATTGTGGATCAGGGCGGAATCGTTGATGTCTGTGCGGATGCCGGAGAATTCATATACGACAATTCCACAGAGCCCAGCCTTTTCTACGGCAATCTTGGCGACAGCATCAAGAACAGCTTCAGCACGCTCGGAAGACGTTTTACGTTTGGTGGCAACACGGCGAAGGATCAGAGAGTTTACTTCTTTAACACAAAGGAGATTCTTAACAATCTGTTCGGAACGCCTACACCGATTCCGTTCCGTGTGCTGGATAAGAATACCGGCTTTGACTTTGACACAGCGGTAAAGGTAAATGGTCAGTACACCTTCAAGATCGTTGACCCGATCCTGTTCTATACGAATGTATGTGCAAACGTTACCGACAGCTACAAGAAGGCAGACCTTCTATCCACACAGAAGAGTGAGCTGCTGACAGCTCTGCAGCCTGCACTGGCAAAGATTTCCGTACAGGGTGTGCGCCCTTACGAGATTCCCGGATTTTCCGAGGAACTCTGTAACATCCTTTCTGATGCGCTGACTGAAAAGTGGACTGAGCTTCGCGGTATCCAGATGATCAGCATGACCATCAACTCCGCAGACATGCCCGCAGAGGACAGAGCGAGATTCCAGAAGTGGCAGGAGACGGCAATGCTTCGCGGCGCGGATATGCAGAATGCGAGAAAGACAGAGGCATTCTCAACCATGATGGAGAACATGGGCAACGGCAACGGCGGCGGAGACGCAATGAGCGGCGCTATGGGCATGATGGCTATGGGCATGATGAACAACATGATGGGCGGCAATGCTTTTGGCGCAAACAATATGGCACAGCAGAATGTACAGCAGCAGATGCCTCAGATGCAGAATCCCGGTGCAGCAGCACCGATCCTCGGCTGGACCTGCTCCTGTGGCAAGACCGACAACAGAGGAAAGTTCTGTCAGGAGTGTGGAGCGCCCAAGCCTGCGGCAGCCGGCTGGACCTGTTCCTGCGGTACGGTAAATCAGGGTAAGTTCTGCAGCAACTGTGGATCAAAGAAGCCTGAGGGAGCACCGATTTATAAGTGTGACAAGTGTGGCTGGGAGCCGGAAGATCCGGCACATCCGCCCAAGTTCTGCCCTGAGTGCGGAGACATTTTTGATGATAACGACAGAGTGTAAGTAAATTCTGATATTTGTAAAGGATTGATGAAACGCAGCAGTCTGAACGTAGGACTGCTGCGGTTTTCGTGTGTCTGACAGGCACGGTTCGGTGCCGTAATTCCAAAGATAGCCGGATGAGGGCGGGAGAGAAGATGACAGCAGGACAGATCGGGACAATCGTTATTTTAGTTTTGGCGCTGGCGGTTCTGGGAGGCGGATATATCGCCTATCGCACGATAAAGGAGAAGGTGCGTAATTTTTCCAGAATGGCATTTGGCACGGAAAAACTTTCGGATGGAGTTGAAAAGATGGAGAGGGAGTTCGAGGTTACACCGAAGTCTGTCTCCGCGAATACAAGGCTGTATTTACCGCAAATCCTGCGGGATTTCCCGGAGTTTCACTATGATGAGATGAAGACGCGGGCAGAAAACATCCTCATGGGCTTTCTGATGGGAATTGATGAGAAAAACAGAGCCAGACTGACTGAGAGCACCACGAGCGAGCTCCGGGCAAAGCTGGAGATGAGAATAGATGCGTTGAACAACGAAGATGCCG
Organism: uncultured Acetatifactor sp.; assembly: GCA_934402375.1. Classification (GTDB taxonomy): domain Bacteria; phylum Bacillota; class Clostridia; order Lachnospirales; family Lachnospiraceae; genus Acetatifactor. The sequence continues at coordinate 5,519 of CAKRUB010000019.1, read as the reverse complement.
GGGAACATTTCAGGGACATCAAGATTCACCGGACGGAGATCCGTCAGTACCGGAAGATCAAGGGAAGATGCAGCATCATCTTTCAGTCGGCTGTCCAGTATATCCACTATAAGGAGAGGGACGGCAGGATTGTTGCGGGAGATGATTCGAGGCTGGAGCAGAGCCGTTACAATATTGAGATGCTCTACATTCAGGATCGGGACGTCGTTGAGAATCAGACGGATTCCGGACTTGCCATGAACTGTCCCAACTGCGGCGCACCGTTGCCGAAGCTCGGGGCGAAGAGATGTCTGTACTGTGATACGCCGATTGTGGAATTTAACATCAAGATCTGGAATTTCAATGACGTGAACGAGGTGAAATAAGGGAATATGAGTATATATGATACATTGAACAAGGAGCAGAAGGAGGCGGTGTTCCACACGGAAGGTCCGCTGCTGCTGCTTGCCGGTGCGGGAAGCGGAAAGACCCGCTGCCTGACGCACAGGATTGCCTATCTGATCGACGAGATGGGAGTCAAGCCATGGAACATTCTTGCAATCACGTTCACCAACAAAGCGGCAGGCGAAATGCGAGAGAGGGTAAACCAGCTTGTGGATTACGGCGCGGATCAGGTCTGGGTTTCGACCTTTCATTCCATGTGTGTGAGAATTCTCCGAAGACATATCGACAGGATCGGCTTTGCTAACGAGTTCACCATCTACGACACGGACGACCAGAAGACGGTTATGAAGAATATCTGTAAGCGTCTGGAAATCAATACAAAGATCTATAAGGAGAGGGCGCTGCTGGGGACAATCTCCTCCGCGAAGGACGAACTGATCGGTGTCAGTGAATATGAGCTGAATGCCGCGAATGATATAAACCAGAGAACCTATGCAAGGGTATACCGGGAATATCAGGAGACGCTGCGGAGAAATAACGCGCTGGATTTTGATGATCTGATCGTGAAGACGGTGGAGCTGTTTAAGAACTGTCCTGAGATCCTTGACAGCTATCAGGATCGGTTTCTGTATATCATGGTCGACGAGTACCAGGATACTAACACTGCGCAGTTTGAACTGGTAAGGCTGCTGGCGCAGAAAAATCGGAATCTTTGTGTGGTGGGTGACGACGATCAGTCCATCTATAAGTTCAGGGGCGCGAATATCAGGAATATCCTTGACTTTGAGAAGTATTTTCCGGAGGCGAAGGTAATCAAGCTTGAGCAGAATTACCGTTCTACACAGTCCATACTCGATGCGGCGAATGCGGTGATTTCTAACAATGAGAGACGGAAGGACAAGGCACTCTGGACGGAGCGCGGGAGCGGCGAACTGGTGCATTTCAGACAGTTTGACAGCGCCTATGAGGAGGCGGAATATATCGCCGATGATGTCTGCCGCAAAGTTCGTAAGCAAGGGGCACAGTACAAGGATTTTGCCGTCCTGTACCGCACGAACGCACAGGCGCGTCTGCTCGAGGAGCGGATGATTATGGAAGGTGTGCCGTACAACGTTGTCGGTGGGGCGAACTTCTATGCGAGAGCGGAAATTAAGGACATTCTTGCGTACCTGAAGACGATTGACAACGGCAGGGATGATGTGGCGGTCCGAAGAATCATCAATATTCCGAAGCGCGGCATTGGAGCGGTGTCCGTGGAAAAGATTGAGGACTATGCGCAGATGCGGGATGTCAGCCTGTATGATGCGATGGAGCTGGCGGATGAGATTATGAGTCTGGGCAAGACGGCGGCAAAGATCAGACCGTTTGTACAGCTCATCCGGGAGCTGCGCAAGGCATCGTCTGAGCTTACAATCGCTGAGCTGATACAGGAAATCGTCGAAAAGATTCAGTACGCGCAGTATTTGCAGGACAATGACGACGAGTCGGCGGAGGATAGGATCGCCAACGTGGACGAATTGATTACGAAGGCGGTCGCTTATCAGGAAATGCATGACGAGGCGAATCTGACAGAGTTTCTGGCGGAGGTCGCACTGGTGGCGGATATTGACAAGGTGGAGGATGACGACAACCGTGTTCTTCTCATGACCCTTCATTCCGCGAAGGGACTGGAGTTCCCGCATGTGTATCTCGCAGGCATGGAGGATGGACTTTTCCCCGGACAGGCTGCAATCTGGACGAACGATCAGGAGGACATCGAGGAGGAGAGACGTCTGGCATATGTCGGCATCACCCGGGCGATGAACGATCTGACACTCACCTGTGCAAGATCCAGAATGATCAGGGGAGAGACGCAGTATAATCCGGTCAGCCGGTTTGTGAGGGAGATCCCGGAGGAGCTGCTCGACAATAAGCTTGCTGAACCGAAGCGCGCAAGGCAGGACAAAGATATTTTGGCGGACATTATCGGCTTTGGCGCAAAGGACACCGGGGCGAAGCAGGGCAGCTATGATTTCAGACCGAAGGCAACGCTCAGACCCAAGGTCACGGCGAAGGCGGATAAGCCTTTTATTGCAAAAGGCATTGGCAGTCTGAACCAGCTGGCGGGGCTGTCAAAGGGCACGGCGGGTATGACGGCATCGGCGCCGGATTACCAGATTGGCGACAGAGTGACACATGTTAAGTACGGTGAAGGCACGGTGCTGGGACTGGTCAAGGAGCCGAGAGATTACAAGGTGACGGTCGATTTTGACATGGCAGGACAGAAAATCATGTATGCATCTTTTGCAAAGCTGAAAAGAATCTAAAAATTGTGGTAATTTTAAAAGAAATGTGGTATTCTATGAATTGAAAACACTGTTTATTATGGAGGTATCCTATGAATAAGCTTGAAAATCTGATTGATGTGACTAAGTTGAACGAAATCCTCGGCAAGAAGGAGGAAGCAAAGGAGAAGAAGTGTAACGTTGTGGTCTGCGTGCTGGCAGTGGTCGGTGCGATCGCAGCAGTTGCGGCAATCGCTTACGCGGTATATCGCTACTTCACTCCCGATTATATCGAAGATTTCGATGATGATTTTGAGGACGAATTTGAAGACGAAGAGTCCGATGACGAGGATGATGATTTCTTCGTAGACGAGGGAGAAAACTAAGCAGATGAAAAAAGGACAGGTATATGAAGCAGTTGTCGAGAGGGTCGACTTCCCCAACAAGGGTGTAGTAAATACCGGGGAGGGAAACGTGATCGTAAAGAACAGCCTGCCCGGACAGAAAGTAAAGCTTAGCGTCAATAAGGTCAGAAAAGGGAAGGCGGAAGGACGTCTGTTGGAGGTGATTGAAAAATCACCTCTGGAGACAGGAACTCCGTGTTCCCATTTTGGCGTATGCGGAGGTTGTACCTATCTTTCCCTGCCCTATGAGGAGCAGTTTAAAATCAAGGAAGGACAGGTGAAAAAGCTGCTGGACGGGGTACTTGGCAGACAGGAGGCGGACTGGACATGGGAAGGCATCAAGGGCAGTCCGGTGGCATATGAATACCGGAATAAGATGGAGTTTTCCTTCGGTGATGAGGTGAAGGACGGACCGCTTTCCCTCGGTATGCATAAGAGGGGAAGCTTTTATGATGTTGTGACGGTCGGGGACTGCAGGATTGTTGATGCGGATTACCGACTGATATTGAATACGGCGCTTGCGTATTTCGCTGCGGAAGAGGTCAGTTATTACCACAGGCTCCGCCATGAGGGGTATCTGCGCCATCTGCTTGTGCGCAAGGCATCCCGGACGGGGGAAATTCTTGTCGCACTGGTGACGACGTCGCAGGAGGCGAGGAAGGTACAGGCGGCAGGCAGCGAAGGGGTGCAGGCGGCGCATAGCACGGGCGCAACGGAAAAGACTGGCGGTGATGAGCAGCTTCTGCGGGGATTTCTGGACAGGCTTCTGGAGCTTGAGCATTCCGGGAGGCTGCAGGGGAAATTTGCCGGCATTCTCCACATTGCCAACGATTCACTGGCGGATGTCGTGCAGAGCGACCGCACGGACATTCTTTACGGCAAGGATTATTTCTATGAGGAATTATTAGGGCTGCGGTTTAAGATTTCGACCTTTTCCTTCTTCCAGACAAATTCCTACAGCGCGGAGGTGCTCTACGAGACGGCGCGGGAGTATGTCGGCGATCTGACGGGCAGCGGTAAGGTTGTCTTTGACCTGTACAGCGGCACGGGTACGATTGCGCAGCTCATGGCGCCTGTCGCAAAGAAGGTAATCGGCGTAGAGATCGTGGAGGAGGCTGTCGAGGCGGCAAGGCGTAATGCGGCTGAGAACGGGCTGGATAACTGCGAATTTATTGCCGGAGATGTCCTGAAGGTGCTGGACACCATCGAAGAAAAGCCGGATATGATCATACTTGACCCGCCCAGAGACGGCATTCATCCCAAGGCGCTGCCGAAAATCATAGATTACGGTGTGGAGCATATTGTCTACATATCCTGTAAGCCGACGAGCCTTGTGCGGGATCTGGAGACGTTTCTGGACTGCGGCTATGTCGTGGAGAAGGCCGTCGCAGTCGACCAGTTCCCCTGGACGGCGAACGTGGAGACGGTGTGTTTGCTGCGGAAATATGGGGAATAAAGGAAATACACGGAGTAAACCACAAGATACTGTGGATTGAGGGCAAAAATTGGAGTGAAAATGACCGGTTTTTGCCTGATTTTTTATTCGTTTCAATAAAATATAAATTGAGGAGGAAATGAAAAATGTTAGCAGATGAGATTAAGGCTGGGGAATCAACTAATATTGAGCTTAAAAGGGAAGTTCCTAAGAAAAGTGAAAAATATATAAAAAGTGTTATCGCATTTGCTAACACTGCAGGAGGAAAGATTGTTATTGGTGTGGATGATGAAACACATGAAATAATAGGTGTAGATAAGAACGAAGTTTTTAAAATTATGGATGGTATTACTAACACTATATCTGATATGTGCTATCCACAGATATTCCCGAATATCGAAGTAGACACTGTTGATGGTAAGTGTGTAATTGTTGTTGAAATATATCCAGGGGCTAGCAGACCGTATTACATTAAATCGCTTGGAAAAGAAACCGGGACTTATATTAGAGTTTCGGGAACATCGAGACCTGTTGATGAAGCAATATTAAAAGATTTGGAATTGCAGGGAACCAATCTTTCTTTTGATGAGATGGTTTGCGTAGGACAGAAGTACGATGAGAGGGCTGCAGAAACATTGTGTAAGGCTATCAAGAATCGTATGATAGAATCAGCACGGACAAATAGTGAAAAAGAGAAAGTAAAAGATGTTACTGTGCAAAATTTGGTTAATTGGGGTGTTTTAAAAAATGTGGAAGGAACATTGATACCGACAAATGCTTTTGTTTTATTGACGAGTAACACACTTCCGTTCGCTAAAATTCAGTGTGCTTTATTCAAAGGAACGGAGAGAGTTGTTTTTATTGATAAACGAGATTTTGACGGACCGCTTTATGAGCAGATTGAAGAAGCTTATGAATTTGTACTGAAGCATATCAATCTGGGAGCAGAAATAAGTGGTCTTGTCAGAACAGATGCATACGAATTACCAACAGAAGCAATTAGAGAGGCTATTGTAAATGCCACAACACACA
>CAKRUB010000018.1 GCA_934402375.1 uncultured Acetatifactor sp. | reverse complement strand
AACGTAAGTCCGTTCGACTTGCATGTGTTAAGCACGCCGCCAGCGTTCATCCTGAGCCAGGATCAAACTCTCATGTTAAATGATTATTTGTCCTGCCAGAAATTATCTGGCATTACTGTTTTTGAGCTGTCTCTTGCGAGACATCGTTCTCTGAATAATTCTTGCGAGTCAAGCTCGCATTTGGAATTTTCAGGGTTGCATTACTGTTTATTTGTCAAAGAACATTTGCTGTGTTGCTTGTTGTTGTCTCACGCGACAGCTTATTTAGATTACCACATCGCTGTTTGTTTGTCAACAACTTTTTTCAATTTTTTTAAATCTTTTTCACTGCCTTGTTTTCTCCCGGAGGCGAAAGCGCAAAAAAAGAAATCCCAATCACTTAAGATTCTTTTTTCACTGGTAGTGAAACGGAGAAAGAGGGATTTGAACCCTCGCGCCGGTTGCCCGACCTACACCCTTAGCAGGGGCGCCTCTTCGGCCTCTTGAGTATTTCTCCTTAATCCGAACTACGTCTCTACCAATATTTGATTACGTCCGTCTTACGTGACGCAAAAGTTATTATATCCAACCCGTACCAATTTGTCAATTGTTTTTTCAGAATTTTAAAAATTCTTGCAATAAGCCTGTGTTGCCGTTGCATATAAGTCATTTCCTTCAGCGTCCATCACAACAATAACAGGGAAATCTCTTACTTCCAGTTTCCGTATTGCCTCCGTACCCAGATCATCATATGCTATCACTTCGGATGAAATAATGGATTTAGACAATAAGGCTCCTGCCCCGCCTACTGCTGCAAAATAAACTGCACCGTTTCTGACAACAGCATCTTTTACCGCCTGATTTCGCTTTCCCTTTCCAATCATGCCCCTTAGCCCTAGTTCCAGCAGTGCCGGGGCATACTTATCCATCCGGCTGGCTGTTGTCGGTCCTGCCGATCCAATAGGTCTTCCCTCTCTTGCAGGGGAAGGTCCCATATAATAGATCACATTATTCTTCATATCAAAAGGCAATTTTTTCCCTTGCTCCAAAGCCTCATACATCCGTTTATGGGCAGCATCCCTCGCTGTATAGATAACCCCTGTCAGATATACATAGTCTCCGGCTCTCAGCAATCCGGCTGCTTCATCTGTCAACGGCACACTGATATGTTTGTCCATTCTTTCCTCCGTCTCCGGCATATGCCCCATGGCAATGCCTGCTCTACAGAATACTCATCTACAGTACTCTCGTAACATGGCGGTTTACATGGCAGCATATATTCACTGCTACCGGAAGCCCCGCAATATGCGTCGGATATGTATTGATGTTTACGGCAAGTGCCGTAGTACTTCCTCCCAATCCGCCCGGTCCAATTCCGGAACGGTTGATCTTCTCCAACAGTTCCTCTTCCATGTCCCTGATATAGGGTATCTCTGAATGCTCATTGACGGCTCTTGTCAATGCCTGCTTCGCCATCAGCGCACACTTCTCGAAGGTTCCGCCAATTCCGACTCCCACAACCATGGGCGGACAGGCGTTCGGTCCCGCATCCCGCACTGCCGTCAGGACAGCTTCCTTCACTCCTTCAATGCCGTCTGCCGGTTTCAGCATGAAAACACGACTCATATTCTCGCTGCCAAATCCCTTTGGTGCCAGCGTGATCTTAACAGCATCACCCGCAACCATATCATAATGAATGACCGCAGGAGTATTATCCTTTGTATTCTCTCTGATCAGCGGATCGCCAACAACAGACTTTCTCAAAAACCCCTCTGTATATCCCTGTCTCACACCTTCATTGATGGCATCCTTCAACAGCCCTCCGTCAAAGTGTACCTCCTGGCCGATCTCCACAAAGACGACCGCCATACCGGTGTCCTGACAGATTGGAATCATGTCCTGTCCCGCAATGTTCAGATTCTGCTGTAACTGTCCCAGTATCTGTCTGCCAAGGGGAGACTCCTCTGATTCGAATGCCTGCTCCAATGCGCAAACCATATCCTTCGACAGAAAATGATTCGCCTCGATGCACATCTCTTTCACATTTTGCGTAATGTCCTTTACACTAATTGTCCGCATTTATTCCGCAATTTCCTTTCTTACGGCCTCAAGCTCCTCCTGCGTCGGTTTAGACGGTACCCAGTTTATGTTTTGCCCATCTCCCTGGTATCTCGGGATCAGATGCAAATGAAAATGCTGCACGGTCTGCCCTGCAGTCTCTCCGTTGTTCTGAACCAGATTCAAACCGTCACATTTCAGCTTGTCTCTTAAGGTTTCCGCCATCCTCTTAGCCAGCTTCATTACGTCCGCAGCAGTCTCCTCCGGAAGCTCATACAGATCTGCAGCATGATCCTTCGGCAGAATCAGCGCATGTCCCTTCGTCGCCGGCCCGAGATCAAGAATCACGCGAAACCTGGCATCTTCGTACAATGTCTTAGACGAAATTTCCCCGTTTGCTATCTTACAAAAAATGCAATCATCCTTTTTCATTTCAACATCCTCCCTGTCATAATTTTGTCTTGTCCTCGAACAGGAATAACTGATCCAGTGTTCTGAGTATTCTGAAATCTCCTTTTGTCTTCATCGCTCCCGACATAAAGGCTCTTTGAAAACTCATTCTCCCGCTTACTATTTCCTCCATGGTAGCACGGTTCATCTGCATCTCTACATCCGGCTGCTCAACTACCCCGTAATAGCATTCAACCTTAGTTCCGTCTACCGTTATAATGAACTTTTTCTTCTTTTCCTCTATTGTAATTGAATAGCTGGCGTGGAATCCTGCCTGCGGCTTAAAATGTTTGCGAAAGACTCCGACATATTCTTTCTCGCTGTCTGCTCCCTCTTCGTTCAACATCCCGCGAAACAAGCTTGTCAACTCCTGAATATCCTGTTTCTGGCGCTGTACATAGCTGTCATCAGACACATATTGTGACAACTGTTCCGACTCCTGCGGTGTCAGATCACTGGTTTTCGGCACCGCGATTCTCTGCCTGACCGCCTGATTGCTGGTGGGGAAACAATCCATTTTCTGACTGATGGTTCTATACAGATTTTCCACTTTTTTCTCAATAATACGAAGGTACTGCTCGTGCATTTCCAGTACAACGGTATTCTCTATATAGCCGCAGATACCGCTGCACGGCCGTCCACCCAAAATTTCCCATGCCGTAGCTAAATTCAGCTTTCCTTCTCTTTCTCCATATGTCGTTGACATTACCACCGGACACATATAGATTTTAGATATCTTCTCCTTATCTCCAAAAAGCCAGCAGGCATCCAGGAACTGCTGCATATATCCGCCGATTCCATACCATTCGACCGTTGTTGCAAGGATAATTCCATCTGCATCCTTCAGGGTCTGCGGCAGGGTGGGAATCGTGCTCTTGCATTCATACAAATTATATCTGGTTACAGTTACCCGAAGCTCCTCCAGTATTTCCTGCATTTTGTTAATGACAAATATTGTAGGGTCGTCAATGATTCCTCTTCCACCATAGTAAATATTGATATTCAAATACGCACCTCCTTATCGTTGTTTTCCCGTTTTTCTCCGCCGCTGTAAAATGCAGACAACGCATCCCCCCAGAAATCCCACAATCAGTCCTCCCACATGGGCTGCGTTATCAATGTTCGTCGCACTGAATCCACTGTATAGCGAAAGGCAGATCATTGCCACTACTCTGAGCGGTGTTACATTCGACATTTTTCTGCCAGACATCAAAACCATCGCAAGTAAAACTCCATCCAGACCAAACACAGCGCCGCTCGCTCCCACAGACCCCGTTGCGTCGCTGTTCAAGAATTTAACAAATAAGGACAATATGTTTCCACCAATGCCCGAAAGGAAATATAAGACAGCATAACTGATGTGACCTACTTCCTTTTCTATCATAGCTCCCATGAAAAAAAGTATCAACATATTATTGACGATATGAGTCATGTCCACATGGAGAAACATCGCCCAGAGAATACGTCCGTATTCCCCTCGTATAAGCACGTCAATCACATCCAGTTGTCCAAGCCTGTACAAAGTGTTACCTGTAAACATGCAGATCACAAACACTATGACATTGACAGATACAAGCAGGCCACTAATAAATGGCAGTTCCTTCCATTTGTTCAAGCTATATCACCTCGAAGGTTTCAACCTCTTCCATGTCTGTAAAAATTGCAACTATTTCGTCCCGGCTTAATCCGGTGGGAATTAGCACCTGACAGCTCAACGAAAATGCCTTATTATTCTTTCGTTCCCACCTGAACTGGCTCATGGCAATATTATGCTGCTCCAATTCCGACACAATCTTTTCATAGGCATTCTTTTCCTTTTCGACACGGAAGCTGACCTGCGCTCTGCTCGGTTGCTTTACAATCCAAAGATTCTTATGCAATGCCCACTGCAAGATTACAATAATAATCGTTGTACAGACTCCAATGACATACATGCCGGCTCCGATTGCCATACCTATGCCGATTGTCGCCCAGATTCCGACTGCTGTAGTAATCCCGCTGGAATTGCCTCGTTTACCGGTAAAAATTATACCACCGCCGAGAATACCAATACCGGAAATAATACCTGCCGCCACACGCGATACATCAAGACTCATACCGGGATTTCCTGCCACATCCGAAAATCCGTACTTAGAAATAATCATCATCAGTGCCGTTGCCAGCGCAAACATCATGTGCGTTCGGGTACCCGCTGCTTTAACCCGCTGTTGCCTTTCTATCCCTATAACTCCTCCGCAGATACACGCAAGAATTATTCTTGCAAGGTATTCCGCCTGTTCCTGAACAAATTCCAAGGTCAGCATCCTTGTTTCCTCCCCATGTAATTATGTTTTTCATTCAGAACCCCCATTTGTCAAAAGACCTTCTCTACCTTTTGTCATGTTCCAAATAATTACAAAATTATAGCATAACCTGACCCTGTATGCAAGATTTTAGCCGTCTGCGCTTCTATAGAAATGTCAGATTTATCCTTCCTATCCTGACCTCATCCTCCGTCGCCAGCTCCCTCTTTTCATATGGCTGTAGTCGGAGACCATTTTTGAATGTGCCGTTTGTGGAATTCAGGTCCTCCAGATAAAAGGTTTCCTTTTCCTGTACGATTCTGGCATGTAGTCTGCTGACCGACACATCCTCCAGCACAATGTCTGTCTCTCCTCTCTTTTTTCCGATCGTATGCACCGGTTTGTCAAGCACCGCCAGGGTTCTCCCTTCTGCTGTACATATCCTGTGTTCCTTCACTGCATTTTCCGCCGTTCCCTCTATATATATCGTCCTGCCGTAATCCTCCTCATTCAGGGCTGCCCTTTTTTTCTCTACATTACAGTTTGTGTCATCCGTATTCTCCCCTTTCCCATACACAGTCTCCTCCGCAACTGCCTGTCCGTTCATCAGCTCATGCATTTCACGACGATAGCTCTCTCTCTGGTCTTTCCCCTTTCTTTTTCTTCCCCCAAGGCTTTCAAAAAAGTGACGAATTCCATCCTGTTTCACGTCTTCCACAGGAAATTGCTCCTCTCCCTTTTCTTCCGGAATCTTCCTGTCAAGTTTTCGCTCAACAGCAATGTTCATTCTTTCTGGCACCACAGAAAGCGTCTTTTTCACACTCTCTGCCTTTTCCAGTTTTTCTGCATCTTCGTAAATCTGCCCTTGCAGATAGACCTCACCTATATTTTCATATTGCTCATACATATGATAAATACATTCAACAAGCCCTTCATCCTCATAGTTCAGCTGCTCGACCCAGAATTCCAAAAGCTGCTTAAAACCGTTATCCCCCTCGTAATAAGGGATATACATAAAAGAAAACACATTGCTCTCCAGATCCTGATAAACCTGCTCTGGATACCAGATAATGTTTCGGGAATCAAGCAGAAATCGCTCCAGCTCCTGCTTGATCCGGCGCATTCCCCACATAAAATCTGTAATCCATTCGCGTGTGATATGATGCATTTTATACAGCTGCTTTATATTCTGTCTGGACGAAATGTCATAGTACAGATAGGCAATTCCGTTAATGTATCTCAGACTGCACGGTAGCAGCCCCCGGATTCCTCCCCTGTTCAGAATACAATACTGATATTTCTTTTCCTCTGGCTTTTTTTCCAGAAGTATTCTTTCATAATTACAATTCAGGCTTCTCACAAATTCTGTCTGCACCTTTATTCTCCTCCCACTTTCCGATAGAGTCTGATAAAATCTGTCGGAGAAACTTTGATTGCCCTTCGTTTCACTTCGGCTCTCCATACACTCTCCCCGGTAAACAGATTCCATTCCGGCAACGGCAGGGCAAAGCTCCCTCCGCCATTAACCTCCACTCTTCCTCTTACCATTTCAAGTTGAAACTTCTCCATGCTCCATGCAAGGTATTTTTCCATCGAAACCGTTTGCATCCTGCTTTGGATTTTCTTTTCCAGTTCCTCCGTCGTATCACCCACCACGACTGCCGCACATATTGCCATTCTGTTGGCATCCTGTTCCAGTACGCACCGATCATACTGAAATATTAAAAGAAAGATCTCCATCATGACAGCACTCATGACAAGCGGCAGAATCAACGCTGCCTCGACCGTAAAATAAGCATTCTGCTTCCGCATAATTCTCCCCCCTCTAGACCGTCTGCAATGTATAAATGCTGCCAGTCAGAAACAGCCCTAAAAACCAGCCCATTGCCAAAAAAGGAATAAATGGCAGCTTTGTATCCTTTTTCACCTTACGAAGCACAAGCAGTACCACAGAAAACACCGCCATAAGAAAAAGCGCCACAAGGACAGCCACCATACATTTCTCGTAATTTGTCTGTATTCCCAGCAAAAGCAGCACCACGCCGTCCGCCCAGCCGGCTTTTTTTGTGGATAACGCGATTGCTACCAGTATTATCCCCGGAATAAGCGCCCTGCAGATTCCTCCGATACTCAGCTCCCCATTGATCCCTCCCCATACCAGCATACCGACCGCCAATGATGCCTGTACCGTCAGCATCCACAACGGCACTTTTCTGTTCACAATATCTGCAATACTCATTGCCGCCAGACAAACCGCCGTCAAAATCATACCCCACATATCTTCTCCTCCTGTTCATTTTCCTTTTCTGCAAAATTATCCTCCGCACCTGCTGCATGGGCGGTAGCCCTCCGCCTCATCCGGTGCGACGGCAATGACTGTCCTTTTCAGTCCCGAACAATCTTTTCTATAATGATAACGGTCGCCTTCTCCCGTGACGTACAGAACGACAGGCGCCTCCCCCATCGCGCATTTTTCACAGGCTCTATATTGCTGTCCCCACTGATTTCTCTCCTCATCAAGCCGTGCGCGCGTGGTCTCTCTCACCGATAGCCGTAGATGGGTACAATTTCTGTCCCGGTGAAAGACTTCCCCATGTACCGTCACATAAACCATCTCCTCCTGCCCGCTTTCCACGGGGATTTCATAGCCATTCCAAAGTCTGACACAGCAGCGGTTTGCCATGCGGAATGGTCGAAAACCAGCCATAGTCAGAAAAGACTTCACCTGATAGGTAACAACAACGTCCAGCTCATCCGAGCCGCCAGTCATATCGCTTTCCAACAGCCAGAGCCCTCGGCTACCCTTTGCCAGAGGGGAACTGTCCAGATATTCCTCGCCAAGGCAGTCTGTTATACGGCTTCGAATGTAGAATTGTGTCAGAAGCTCTGGGAGCGGGTAATCCTCTTCACAGGCAAGCATCGCCATCCTGCTGCCGGTATTCCATATTGCATACTGAATGTTATTATGTAGCCGGATCATCTCTATCGCACTGCCAAGATTCATCAGAAAGAAAAGGCAGAGTGGAAGAACAAACGAGGCCTCTACGGTCATCCCTGCCTCCGCCTTCTTCCTCAGCCAGATGAGCAGTGATGGCCGCTTTGCGGAAAAATGCTTTGAATTTCGGGCATAATTCAACTGTTTCATCACAAGTATCGAAGAAGGGTTTTTAACTAAAAGAATTAATTTTTTTACCATTTTCCGCAAAGAAGCCATCACTGCTCACCTCCAATAGAACCTCTCGCGCAGAATTTCAAACCGGTATCCGAATCCACTGTTAATTTCCATAAGTGCTTCCACCCCGCCGTAACAGGCATCCAGACGAAAAGCTTCATTTCCGGGTGTCAGCCTGATGTCAGCCTCCACCATATTCATCGCACGGGCAGTTACGGTATCGGTGCCGGTCATCATCAGAAGTACCCTGAGATAATCCTGATAGGATAGTCCCTCTCCTTCTTCAGAACCGTCCCCGACTTCTCCCCTAAGGGCACTCATCAGCCCACAGTGCCAGCTTGTCGCATCCTTGATCAGTGGCACCTTTCCACCCGCCAGCAGAGTCTTTACATCATAGAGACTTTCCGCATATGCCCACCCGAACCGGATCGCCGTCTCAATCGCAGGTATCAATTCAGGAAACAGAAAAACTCCGCAGGCTATCGTGGCAGCTGTCGTAATCTCCTCCGATTTTTCTGCATCCGTATACAAATACACGACATTTGCCGCCTCACGAATTGCGCACAGTCTCGCCGCAATACTGCGCAGATTGTCCACATCATATTCCTTTCCCGCAATCAGATATTCAAGCTGATATGCCAAGGCGCCGCTGTCCTTAGGTTCCCTGTAATTCCCCATATATTTCATCAGATATTCCCTGAATAAAATATTATTCAAGACACCGTCCGTATCCGGCAGCTCCATATTTCCCACGTTGACAGCATTCTGCTGCAGCCGGCTCTCTATCAGTCCCGTTCCATCCATGCCCTTCTTTGACAGTTCTTCCTCGTTTTCAAGCACCAGCCGCAGAATACCTAATCGTCTCTTCTCTTCAATTTCCCTTACCGGATTGGTAATCCTGACAAACGTAGTTTCCGTCTCGGATATCTGTATCTCCCTTCCGTTATACCCAGCCAGTACATCATCCAGATTTTGCTCTCCCTGCGCGGTATCATCGGAGTCTAAACCGTTGATCTCTATGATTTCCAGCCACTGCTGTACATCCGACAGCAAATTCAGACCAACATCATTTCGAATCGCATCTATTGCCATGCTTCGGAATACCGCGCCACCGCCGTCTGTCAGAATAGATACTCCGGTAATCTCAGCCTTCTCTGTACTGAGGTCAAAAAAATCCCGATACAGATAAGCCGAGAGAAACACCTCATCCGTATGTAAATTTTTATCCAGATAGTTTCGCAGATGCTTCTCTGTATTCGCTTTCCCCGAATTCTCTGTACCATAAGAAGAATCAATTGCAAAAAGATTATACTGTCTCAGAAGCTCTCTATGGTACTCGGCGAAAATGTTCTGCATCCCGACCTCCGCCGCACAAACAGCCTCCATTGCCGCGCCATTACGTCTGGCTCCATCTATCAATGTCAGACATAATGGCAGCAGCACAGCAAGGCACATAGTAAGGTACACTGTCAGATAGGCATTTTTGCGCCCCATCTTACAGTTTTCCCGTCTGTGTCGTAATCTTACCGAACAGACTGTTCACGATCTTCGTGATCTGATCCTTGAAAATAATAACCAGTCCCACAAGAACGACAATAATCATGATGACCTCAACGGTTCCCATTCCGTCCTCTTCGCATAAAAAATCTTTCCAGTTCTTCATCTCTTTCATAAAAGTATTCTCCTTTTCTTTTTTATTGAATTCGTATTGTTTTCTTAGATTGTTCCAAATGCCGGAATCATGATCATTACCATTACGATTGCCAGCATGGCAACCATTGGAAGCAGAAGCTTTGTTCCCGATTCCTCTCCCAGCTTTCTCGCATTGCGCACACTTTCCTCACAGCTCTTTTCAGCCTCTTCCCGAAGGCGTTCCAGCAGCGTTCTGTTTCCACGCTTCAGGTTCTGACCGAGAAGGGCGCTCAGTTTTATATATTCCCTGAGTCCGATTCTCCTTCCAAACCGCTCATAGGCTGCTCCCTCCGCAATGCCAGACTGTAATTCCCTACAGGTATACAGTACCTCCCTGCCCATGACATCCGCATCCCTCTGCCGGTTGGTCTTCCTCTCATAATCGGCTCCGATTCTCTGAAAAGCCCCCCGGGTAGTCATTCCGGCACCAATATACAACGCCAACTTATGAACCAGCTCCGGATACTGCCTTCTCATCTCCCGCTGTCGCTGCTCGACCTCCCTGTGCATGTCTCTGTCAAAGGAATAGTAAAGCAACAGACAGACGACCGGAGTAAATGTCCAGATCAGCAGACAATATCTCCTCTCCTTCAGTCTCCAGACAAGCGGCCGGTCATTCCACTCCCCAGGCAAAACCCATGTTTCGTCATCACGACTTTCCCTCTCCGAATTTACCAGGTACTCGCTGATTTCACGATATTCCCTTTCCTCGGGAGAATAACTCCGCGGAACAACCGTAACGAAGACGTTCTCCGTCTTACTGTATTGTTGGCAGTTCAATGTAACCCTCAGCATCACCTTCTCCGGCTTCTCAACCTCACAGACACTGCCATTGTTATCCACAATTTCTTCTCTGTCGCTGTCCCATTCCACCTCGAACGGATAGCCTTCATATGCATCCGCCAGCTCAAGCTCATCCGTTATATGCTCTATATCGCTGTTGCCGTTCAGAATCAGCTCCGGCAAATTTCCCAGGAAGTCATCCGCGAACTCCTGTAGCTCTGCATCCGTAAGGTTCTGCGCAGATACCGTCATATGAAATTCCTGCCTTTTGTCTCCGTTGTCAGCTTCCAGAAGAAGCTGTTTCTCCCCTTCCGCATATTTACTGCGGTAGATCACTCCCTCTTTCCCAAGCGGCGTACTCTGCAATTGCTGTAGCTTGGCAAACAGTCCCAGAATGAGTCCTGCTGCAAGAATCATCAGACACTTCGACAGTTTTTTCACATAATAGTCCGCCTTTATGCATTCGACCCGCTCACCCGGATGAAGCGCTGCAAGATCACTCTCCACAGTACCTCCCCGGAACAGCGGCAAATTTAAAATGCATGCTTTTTTGTATAGAAACATTGCTATTCGTTTCATAAAACTCCCCCTATCAGACAGCTGCATTCCGCAATTTGTCCAACAACAGATCGCCAACCAGATACGCCCCTATGTATGCCAAAAGACATCCCGTCATGACAAGCCTCCCCATAAGCCGGTCATACAGCGGGTCAAAAAAACCTTGATTTGTCAATGCAATATAGGTCATGATTGCAAAGGGCATTGCTTTCATGATTCCAAGCTCCATCTTCCGCCCGGCAAGCAGCGTGTCTATTTCCTGTCTGACCTCTGCCTTCTTCCCGATCAGTCCCGCTGTGTTCCTGATAATATCCGCCAGATTTCCCCCATTTCTCTTAGCAATGACGAATACCTCTGCAAACTGCAGAATCTCCTCGCAATGGCTCCTTTCCCCCAAGTCTGTCAGTATCTCCTCCAGAGAAATGTTAATATGTAAGCCCCGGCGGATGGATCGCAGTTCCCCACAGATCAGGGATTCGTCTCCGTACATCTGCTCCATGTCTCCCGCACATTCCAGAAAAGCATTTTCTACGGAGTATCCCGCTGTAAGAAGCGTCGAAACCGACAGAATACATTCCCTGAACTGCGTGCACAGTTCCTCCCTCTGTCGTTCGCCTTTTTGTCGGTATCTTTTCCGGTAGAAACCAATTCCCACCGGGGCGAGAAGCGGCAGCGTCCACAGACTCCGGTAAAAGAAGCAGGATAGAAACAGAGCAACAGCCAGCGCCAGAAGTACCTCTACCACCCTCTCACCTCGTCGCCAGCGATAGCTACTGTAATCCCGCCGCCTTGAGCTTATTTTCCCTGAGCAGATTACCCTTTTTCGCAAGTCTGCCAATAATGCCACCCTCACTGTCCTCTCCCGCCTCCTCAAAAACAAACAATGGATTTAGCTTAATTTCATGATTTTCACAGCCAAGAATCTCCGTTATCTCCAGAACACGTCTGGAACGATCCCGCAACCGCCCGAGATGTACAATAATATCGATTCCCGATGCAATCTGCTGCCGAATCGCCGCCAACGGGAGCTCCATTCCCATCAACACCATGTTTTCCAGTCTTGCCAGCATATCCTTGCCACTGTTTGCATGACCGGTTGACATGCTTCCATCATGCCCTGTATTCAGACATTGCAGCATATCCACAGCCTCCGCACCGCGAACCTCTCCCACAATGATCCGGTTGGGTCTCATTCTCAGCGAAGAACGGATCAGCTCACGGATACTGATCTCTCTACAGCCCTCCACATTGCCGTTGCGCGTCTCGAGCCGTACAAGGTTCGGAAGCTCCTGCAGCTGCAGCTCCGCGCTGTCCTCTATCGTGATGACTCTCTCCTCCGACGGAATAAACTGGGACAAAGCGTTCAGAAAGGTCGTCTTCCCGCTTCCTGTTCCTCCGCTGATAAAGATGTTATATCCAGCCCTGACCAGCTTTTTCAGGAACTCAGCCGCCTCTGATGAAATAGAATGGTTCCGTATCAGCCAGTCCATCGTAATCGGCTTCTCAGGAAATCGCCGGATCGTCACGATAGGCCCGTTCAGCGCAACCGGATTCATTACAATATTGACTCTCGACCCGTCCGGCAGTCTTGCATCGACAATCGGCGAAGCCTCATTCACGACGCGGTTACACCCCGCAACAATCTGCTGTATAACATCCTGGAGCTTTTCCAGAGAATCAAAGCCCATGTCCAGCTCCTGCAGTCTGCCGTTTCTTTCAACAAATATGTGCTCCGTACCATTGATCATGATTTCTGACACGCTGCTGTCCTCGACAAAAATCTGAAGAATATCCAGCCGCCTCAGCGAATCAAAAATCTCTTTTTTCAGGCGCATTCTCAGCTTTACGGGATAAACCAGAAGCTCCTCCTGATTCAACAGAACTCCATCAATCGCATCCTCGACCTCTGCATCCGTCATCTCCCGCATATAATCCATTTGCTCCTGCACCTTGGCACGCAGTTTCTTTTTCAATTCAACATACTCCATCCTATAGATCATCCCCTTTCAATAGGTCACTCACCAGTTCCGCAAGGTCTCCTCTGGTCAGCTGTTCCAATTCTTCCGGCAAACGCTGTATATGCGACAGATTCAGCCGTCTGGTCTTATCAAGGACATCCCCGTACTCACACAGGGACAACAGCTGCTCATATTGCAGCAGCTTACTCTTTGCGATCCTGTCGTCCCTTGTCAACGTAAATATTTTCTTACACATCCGCAAAATATCGAACAGCCCCTGCATACTTTCACTCAGATCAAGAATGACATACTCATACCCTCCAAGCTCCTCTATCTTCTGCAAAAGCTTCATCCACTCAGCAGCAGTAATCGTCAGAAGGTTCTGCCCCGACTTCATGGGCGGAATGTAGTCCAGATTCCCCACATGCCTGCATATTGTCTGCATTCTCAAAAGGAATTTATCCTTCTCCGCATTGAGGAAATACAGCAGATCCGCCATATCCAATGTCTGCATATCGGGAAGCAGTTCGGCGATCCCCGCATAGTGCTCAAAATTCAGGTAAAGCACAGAATGCTCTCTGGCAAGAAGCTGACTCATCGTCAGCGCAAAGGAGGTTTGCATACATCTATGCACCGGTGAATAATTTCCCAAAAAGACAGTGTCCGTTTTCCTGCGCAATCTCGGCGGACATTTATCCGCCACCTCGATATAAAGCTGCAATATTTCCCTCACGACCTCATCTGCCTGTTGATACTTGTCCACATAACACACATTTTCCCACCTGACGACTCCGCTCTCATTCAGTACAATAATGCGTGGTGTCTGTATCGACTGTAGTTCTTCGCTATATGCCGTCTCTGAAACCACCAGCAGTCCCACCGCAGCCTTTTCCGTGTGCAGCAGATCATCCACGCTGGTATAGGTCCGTATCTTCCATGGCAATTCCTTATGCTTCTTCAGGAACTCCGTCATCAGCTGTGCATACTCCTCCTCTGGATCGCACAGCACCATAACCTCTTCTCCTTCTTTCAATAGACACCTCCGAGACAGAGCAGCGTACTGATCAGCACAGGTCCGGAAAGGCAAACTGTATCCCGTCCTGCTGCAGGATAAGACTGTACCCCGCCCCATATCACCGTCTGAACATATCCGGCGAAAACTCTCAGCCGCTCTCTGAAATTACGTTGAAATACTAATTTGATCATTGAAAAAACTGCTGCGATAAGCAGCGAAAAAAACAAGAATAAAAAGATCTTTTTGAAGGGCAGATACCCTGCCACCACGCCGAACAATTTTACATCGCCGGCTCCCAATGTTTTGATTTTAAAGAGCGGATACAGCAGAACTGTCAGAATTGCCATATTCGCCATGTAGCCCAGAATGCCCTGCATCCCCTCCTGTGAGAAGCGCAGCACGCATCCATGAATCAGTAAAACCAGCACCAGCCAGTTTGGAATCCTCTTTCTACAATAATCAAACCCACAGGCAGCCGTCAGCAAAAAGCATAACACCGCCAACACACCATCTCCTTTTCTCTTTTTTCATCCGGATAGCGAGGCGATCTCTGCCTCAAAGAAATTTGAATCTTTACCGAACAGCCATCATGAACTGTAAGAGGATTATAGCCTATCCTTTTCTCTTTTGCAAGATACAAAGCACAAATTTATCATTTTTGTGAATAATCTACAACAAATGATAAAACCCTACGCCGTAAAGTGCCACAATCCCAGGAAATCCAAGGATTCCGGATGTCAAAACAGTAACGGCATTAATGCCGATTCCACAGGAATATCCCAGACCAACAAGAATAGTATTAATAAAATAAATGGCGATAATTCCCAGAACACTCCGCATGAGCAGGTTCAGTATCCACTCCTTTTTCATAGTGTTCCACCTCGTTTTTGTATATCCTATGAGCAGTTTCAGAAAAATATTCTGGTATATTTTGCTTTTTGTATGTCTATACTTGTAACAACCAATGGGAAAGGAATTTTTATTTATGAAAATGTATTTCAGCCAGAAGTTCGACACCTTACAGACCGCAGAAGAAGATTTTACCCCTGTGACATTACAGGATTCCATAGAAAAAACCCGCCGGGCACTGGATATTGCCTACGCGGGCTTTGATAACGCTATTGATGCCGACATGATCGACAGCTATATTTATGAGATTAATGCTCTGCAAAAGAGATACAAGCATCTGGTCGATCTCTCCGCACTGGAAGCTTCTCCGACAGAAAAACCTTTACGCGTATATTCCCCGATTCGCGCCTTGGTCAGCCATGTTTTCGGTTAAACTGTTCCTTCCATAGGTCAGTCCGGCATATACCGTCTGTGAATTATTCATCACCGCTCCGTCACTGTTCCTGTCCGCGATCTGCTCATAAGCATCACGAAGAGGAAGAATAACCTTCTCAATCTCAAGCAGCGCCTGCATTGTCTCTCCCGCCTCCGCAGCGGCAAGACGCCGGATGCAGAAACCATAGACGCCGAGTAGTGCAGGTGCCGGCTGATATTTTAAGTTCAGGGAATTCATCAGCTCGCCGATACACCCGCGCGCCCTGCGGACAGCGTCACGAAGCTCTGCCCTTTGTCCGCACTCCAGCGCCGCCTTCGCATCCCTTACATAGCACAACGTCATTTCGTATAGAATCACGACCATCTGTGTCGGATTTGCCTGTGTAATCCTCAGGGTAAAGCCCTGTTTTTGTTCTCTCGTCATAACAGCTATCCCTCCGGCAAAATTTCAGGCTCTATGATCACTGCAGCAGTTGTAATACCTGAGACGGTCTCTGATTTGCCTGCGCAAGCATGGAAGTGCCCGCCTGCGTCAGCACCTGATAGGTGGAATAATTTGTCATTTCCTCTGCCATATCAATATCCATGATTCTGGAATAAGCCGCCGTCATATTCTCTGCAGTAACATCCAGACTGTTGACCGTTGATTCCAATCTGTTCTGATAAGCTCCCAGTCTGCCGCGCACGTCGGAAACAAATCTGACCGCCTTATCAATGTCCTCGATTCCCTTCAGCGCACCTTCCTTTGTGCTCACATCAAGGTTCTCGATTCCCATGTTTCTAAGCGAAACCGCCGGAATCTCCACCGCAAGCACCTGTCCCTCGTTTGCGCCGACCTGCAGACGCATTGCACCTATACCAGTGATA
This sequence comes from uncultured Acetatifactor sp., assembly GCA_934402375.1. Taxonomy (GTDB): domain Bacteria; phylum Bacillota; class Clostridia; order Lachnospirales; family Lachnospiraceae; genus Acetatifactor. The sequence continues at coordinate 40,397 of CAKRUB010000018.1, read as the reverse complement.
TCCACTGTCAGATTCTGTATGGTCACATCTGTCTGATTTTCCAGCGTTGCCTTCAGATCGATCTTAGATAAATCAAGTGTCATTTCAAAACCGTTCGTACCCTTGATCGTCAGCAGATTGTCCTTGGAAACCTGTGCTGTAGCTCCTGCCGGAAATTCATTTCCGATATCCAGCTTGCTCACAATATAATTGCCGGTCTCTTCGCCGTTCACGACTTCCTTCTCGATAGAAATCTCATTGATCATGTATTTCTTCACCGGAACTTCCTTGGAATACTCGCTGACCTTGATATCGAGATCTCCATAGACATAGCCCTTGAGTTCAAATTCTCCGTTGAGAAGCTTCTGTCCGTTGAATTCCAGTGTCTCAGATATTCTGGTAACCTCTTCCTTCAGCTGGGTTATCTCATCCTGCACCGTTGCCCTGTCGCTTTCGGACATCGGACCGTTTGCTGCTTTTATCGCCAGTTCATTCATTCGCTGCAGCATGTCGCTGATCTCTGTCATGGCACCATCCGCTGTCTCAATCACGGAAATGCCGTCGTTGGCGTTTTCATTCGCCTTGGCAACACCCTCAATCTGCGCATTCATGCGCTTTGCCATTGCCAGTCCCGCCGGGTTATCCTTTGCATGATTGATTTTCAGACCCGAAGAAAGTCTCTCCAGCGACTGGGCTAAAAGACTGTCATTGTTTGCCAATGCATTGTTGGAAAGCATGGCGGATACATTGTAATTAATTCTCATCTGTCACTTCTCCTTGCTGTACGGCATGTAAAAACACCTTTGCCACACGATAAAGCTCTCTGTTCTCTGTTCCGGCATCCATGCCCCCTCCGGCTGCCGCACGGACATCTGTAGTGACAACACTGACATTGCCCACTATCCAGCTCTCACCGGCTTCCTGTCTAAAGATATCGGCTATTCTTTCGGTTTTCATAACCTCCTGACCGTTATTCTTGAGTATTCCGTCAAGTTTTCCGTCCTTAAAGCCCAGCTCCGCACTCAGCCCCGCCTGTCCGCCGCTCCGGACAGCGATCTCTACCTGACTGCTGCCGTACGAATTGTGCTCAAAACAAAGGTGTACCCTCGTCATTTTCCCGTCGATCTCCAACGGCAGGAAAAATTCCTGCTTCTGTGCAAGTCTGCCTGCGATCGTCAGTTGCTTATGACATAACTGCATATGCCTTACGTCAAGAGAACTGTCCGCTGAACCAAACGTCGCTTCCTCGACCGCCGCCTGCGTGTCTGCCAGAGCCTCCGCATAGCTTTCCTCAAACTCCTCCGGCCGGTCAAGCTGCTGCCAAAGCTCGGTCGTCGGATTCTCGTCCGCCGTATTACCGTCAAATAGATTTTCCTCGTCCTCCAGCAACGCCATAGCTGCTATCAGGTTATCCGCGCCCGCAGGAAGCTCTCCCCTCTGCAGCATTGCCGCGCACTCCGCATCCGCCGACGCAAGTGCTGAGCGGTATTGCGCAAGCTGCTCACGGTTGTATTCAGCTTCTGCCGTCTCATTATATGACGCATCTGTCAGAACCGTTTCTGCCATCTCCGTAAAGGCTCTTGAAATCTGCGCCGGAATGCTCTCTCCGCTTCTAATAATCTCCGAAACGGTTCCAAGTTCGTCACCGACCTTTGCATCCAGCGACTTCGCCTTTCCGGTGCGCACTGCGCTGAGCAGATTCGCAAAATGTACCTCCGCCTGTGCATTGACAAGCGTACCCACGGCAGCGCCGTCTGTTTTCTCTATCTGGCGCACAAGGCGGTAAATTCCGATATAGCTCTCCCTCTCGGCATCCGTAATCTCATGATTCCGCTCCAGCCCGTAGAGAAACCGGCTGTAGCTTTCCGCCGTAGATTGGTATTCCTCCGGCAGCCCCGCAAAATATTCCTCCAACTCCCCAAAGCTCTTCTCGAGGGGATTGACCCCATCCCTGATCATCTTAAGCGTAGCGGCAGGTGTCAGCTTCTCCACCACTGTCTGCACCTGTCTGTCCGCCTCCTTCACCTTTTCAAGATTCTCAAGGTTCATTTCCATGCGATTGTAGCCGAGGATACGCACCGCTCTGCGGTTTTCCTCCGTCAGCCCCTGCCCCAGATCGCCCAGAATATCATCAACGTTGGCAAACGCCTTTTTGATGCTGTCCCCGAGGTCTCTTCTCGGCGCAGTCATCAATGTCTCATAGCTTTCTCCTGCCTTTTTATAGGTGTCCTGAAGAGCCTTTCCTTCCGTGTGGAAGTCTCCGAGCGTCTCGATGCTCTGTCCCTCCGCGAAGCTCCCGATAACCCCTGCGGGCAATCCCGGCAGTTCCCTGACTGCAGTTTCCGCAGCCTTGTACTCACGATACCTTCCGACAGCATCGCTCTCCTGCGGGAAATACTGCTCCGCAAGCTCCTTCTCCGCCTGCCGCAATGCGCTGATCAACCTCTCCATCGGCGCGGTATCAATGGAAAAACCGCTCTTCAACAGCTTTACATTTGCCTCCGCCGTCATATGAAGGCGGATCTCTTCCAGCTGCCTTCTCGCCGTCAGGTTTCCTTCGCACGCCTCCCATGCCTGTTCACTGTGGTAATATTCATCCCACCTGGCAGCCTTCTCATACAGCCCCACTGACTCTCCCGAAAGCTCTGCCCGTAGCGGCGACTCTCCCTGCTCCACCGCCGTCGCTGCCGCCTTCGCAAACGCTTCCATCGTCACGGGGAATTCAAGCTCCTTAAGCTGCTTAAGCTGCTCGAGGTTTTTCTCCGTCAATGGCAAACCGTTGTCCAGGAGCCATGCCGCATCCTGACGGCTTTCCTCGTCAGGCTGTCTGCCGGAACGGGCGATGATGTCGTCTATCTGTGCCGCGAGTTCTCCGTCTGCCGCATTCCCTCCGGTCCGTGTATAATATCCCTTTATATCCTCCGCATAATAGGCGGGCGCTTCGGTGCCTCCTGCTGCAGCCCCGCTGTTTTGCGCCATATACAGATTCCAGATCTCATTATCCAGCCCATTGTCAAGCAGGTAGCGGATGCTCCCCTGTTCCGGCGCTTCCAGTTGATTCGCCATTGTCCACGCCTGAGCAACTGCGGAAATATTTTCTTCCGTCAGCGGCAGATCCGCCTCCCGGAAGCTCTCGGCAACTGTCTGCGCAAGCGCCTGACTGCCCAGTGCTGCTGCCAGAGTCTCCATATCGATGTCGTCCGTATAGCCTGCAATCCGCTTGCCGGAGCGTACCAGCTCCGCCTTGATCTTATCCACGATCGTTACGGTCTCCTCCGGATCCATGCTTCCGAAATCAAAACCCTCCTCCTGAAGTCTGGCATAATCCTCCTCAGACATCGTGTTTGACATCAACGTCATATAATCCTGCTGAATGCCGACATCCACACCTGCCGCCTCCTGCTGCAGCTGCAACACCGACTTCCCCTTACCGGCATCCACCCCAACGCTGCGATTTCCATTATTGTAAACAGCCGATACTGCACTCCGCCTGTCAACCGGTGTCTTATCGCGGACGCTTTCCCTTCTCGCCGGATTCAAATGCTCTGTCTCTATGGTCTTCTGGTTCTGAAATGTAATCTTCACACGATTTCTCCTGTCTGATATAGATAATCCTGTTTCAACGAAAAAAGATGAGAGGTCAATCAGACCACTCATCTCTTATTTCGGTTATCTTCGCCGTTTCCTTAACCGCCGTCAGAACACAAAAACCGCAGCGCCATAGGGCGGCAGATCCATGGTGAAGGAGTAATCATGATAATGGAACGGTTTTTTCTCCGCCATAATCTCCGGTTGAATTTCATTTCCCCAGCCGCCGAATCTCTCCTCATCACTGTTTAAGATCAGCTTATATTTTGTATTCCTCGGAACCGCAACCCGATATTTTTCCCTCTTAACCGGCGTCATATTGAGGACGAACAATATGCTGTTCTTCCCTGTGGACGCTTTTCTCACAAACGAGTAGACACTGTTCTCGGCATCGTCCGCGTTCATCCACTCAAAGCCCGCCCATGTGTCATCCAGCTCGTAGAGTGCAGGGTATTTCCTGTACATTTTGAGCAGCTCCTTCACAAAGGTGTGCATACCCTGATTTTTCTTCTCGCCGAGCAGGAACCAGTCGAGTTCTCTCGCCTCGCTCCACTCTCTCTCCTGACCGAAATCCTGTCCCATGAACAGCAGCTTCTTGCCGGAATGTCCGAACATATAGGTATAGCCTACCCGAAGATTTGCATACTTATCCACGGGATAGCCGGGCATCTTGTTCACCATCGAACACTTTAAGTGTACAACTTCATCATGTGACAGCGGAAGAATGTACTTTTCGCTCTCATTATAGCTCATTGCAAAAGTCATTCCGTAATGGTCTCCCTTGCGGTACAGCGGATCGAGCTTCATGTACTCGCAGAAGTCGTGCATCCAGCCCATGTTCCACTTAAAGGCAAATCCAAGGCTTTCACCCCCGATGTCACCCGTGACCTTCGGCCACGCGGTCGACTCCTCCGCGATCGTCAGGAATCCCGGATAGCTGCCGCGCGTCACGGAATTCATGTGCTTGAAAAACTCGATCGCCTCAAGGTTCTCATGACCGCCAAATTTATTCGGAACCCACTGTCCCTCCTTCTTGCCGTAATCCAGATACAGCATGGAGGCAACCGCGTCCACACGGATTCCATCCACATGGAACTCCCTGAGCCAGAACAGCACATTCGCAATCAGAAAATTCTTCACCTCAGGCTTACCATAGTTGAAAATCTTTGTTCCCCAATCCGGATGCTCACCAAGTCTGGGATCGGGATGTTCAAAGATACACTTGCCGTCAAACTCCGCCAGTCCGTGTACATCCGTCGCAAAGTGTGCCGGAACCCAGTCCAGAATCACTCCGACCCCCGCCTTATGCAGCGCGTTGACAAGATACATAAAATCCTTCGGCGTTCCGTAGCGTGAGGTCGGCGCATAATATCCCGTGACCTGATAGCCCCACGAACCATCAAAAGGATGCTCCGCAATTCCCATCAGCTCTACATGTGTATATTTCATCTCCTTGACATATTCCACAATCCTGTCCGCAAACTGACGATAATTGTAAAAGCCTTCCGCTGTCCCGTCAGGATGCTTCATGAAAGAGCCGATATGGCACTCATAAATTGCCATCGGTTCCCTGTTCATATCCTTCTTGTCCCGCTGCTCAAGCCATTTCGCGTCCGTCCACGCAAAACCGGAAAGATTCGTTATAATAGAAGCCGTTCCGGGACGATACTCAGCCTGATTGGCAAACGGATCTGCCTTGTAAAGCTTCCTGCCGTCCTGCGCATGGATAAGAAATTTATACATTTCTCCCTCTGCCACACCCGGAATAAATAATCCCCAGATTCCCACTGAGCCGAGCTTTTCCATCGGGTGCTGTTCCTCATTCCAGCCGTTGAAGCTGCCGATTACATAGACCGCCTCGGCATTCGGCGCCCACACCCCAAAAAATACGCCCTCTACACCGTCTTCCACAGAGAAATGCGCTCCGAGTTTCTTATAGATGTCGTAATGAGTGCCCTGGGAAAACAAGTATTGATCCGCCTCTGATATAAATACCTTCTCCGTGTCCTTCTGCATGTCTGCTCCTCCACTATACAAAATCCTTTTCTGTCAGAATGATCATATCTTCATCATCATATCGCTTTGCAAACAGAATGTCGAAGAAATGACCCAGCGTCTTTCTGTTCGCATGATGAATTGCCGCATCCACGATTTCCTTTACATCCAGCACCGTCACGACATGATCAATGGTCTGCCGTTCTTCAATGCATGTATGCAGCGCCAGCATACCCAGTTCGTCGATAGAGTACTCCTGCTTTCTCGCATACTGTCTGCCAAATGCGGCAAGCGAATCATTACTCATCGCCTCGACATCCATCCTTGCAGTGAAGCTTTCCTGCAATTCAGGATATACCTTCAACAGCTTTCCGATCGCCTTCCTGGTATCCTCCAGGGCAACGATGATACCAAAATTCTCCTTTTGCAAAGTCTTGCACAATGCCTCAACCGCCGGTTTTTCCATCCTGGATGCCTTTTGAACAATCAGTGCGCCGTTTTTCAGATGCTCCAGTGTTTCCTCAACATTTCTGGAATTCATGCTCTGACCGGATATCTTTGCAACTTTTCCGGAGAAATTGCTGTCTGTCATCTGAACTTCACGGATCATATTCTTGGCGAGCGACAGTGTGTCCATACCTTCCTCACCCGTGATGATGATATTGCCTGTATAAGCCGCCATACTGATGTTGTCAATCGCCTTGACCAGCCTCTCCTTGCCGGAACGACTCTGAATAAAGGGACCGTACAGCTCCTTCTCTTCACGGGTCAGCGCTCTCACCTTCGGCTTCTCACGCTCAACCGTTTCTTCCGGCTCAGCTGTAGCTTCGACTTCCTGTCCGGCTGTCTCCTCCGCTGTCGCTTCTTCAGATTCTTCCGCTTCCGGCTCTTCCTCAGCGGTTTCCGCGTCGGAAACAACCTCCGCTTCTTCAATCTCCTCGATTTCTTCTACTTCGCCGTACTCTTCGATTGCTTTCTCAGCATTCTCAGGCTTAGCTGCCTCTTCTATGATTTCCGCTTCTGCAGCATCTGCCACCTCTTCTTCGCTCTCCTCGATTTCTTCGATTTCCTCTATCTCATCGTATTCCTCACCAGCTGCGTCCTGTGCTTCCTCTGTCTCTTCCGGCTGCGCGGTTGTCTCTGCCGCAGTCACTTCTTCAGTTTCTTCCGCTTCCGGTTTCTCCTCCGAAATTTCCGCTGCTTCCACTTCGACGGTCTTCTCCGGCTCGACAGACTCTACATGCCTTTCTTCTGCCTCCGACTCAGTAATGTCCTCGATTACCTCAAAATTCTCGATCTTGTCGTATTCCTCACCGGCTGCGTCCTGTGCTTCCCCTGTCTCTTCCGGTTCTGCGACGCTCTCCACTTCTTCGGGTTTCTTCGTTTTGACGATCTCCACCGGTTCACCCATTTCTTCCTCAGCAGCAGCCCGCTGGCTTTCAAGCTGCTCCAGCAGTCCGTCTCTCACTGCCGCTTCAAACTCTGTAAACATCGTTCCCGTCTGCTCCAGAACATGCTGGCGAACCTCTTCCTGACGCTTTGCTTCGTTTACCTTCTTCAGCTTCTCCCACTCTGTGAGAATATCCTCAATGCTCATCTGTCCCGTGATCTGTTTTTCGACAGCCTCACTCTCCGGGACAACAAGCCTGATCTGTCCGTCCGACTCCTGCGACAGCACTCCTGCAAGCTCCTTCGGCGGCTGAGCCTTCAGAACCTGTTCCTCACTCTCCATACGAAGTTCATTCATCACTGTCCGTGCAGTTTCATCCAGTTCCTCTGCCGAAGGGGTTTTTTCATGCGGCTCTCCTCCCATCGGTACTGTTTCATTCAACTCATCTATCGACGGTATCGTTTCCTCCTCTTCAGGCAAAATTTCCTCTACATCCATCGAATTGCCTGCAGGCTGTTCCTGAGAATGCTCCTGAAGATTTCCCAGATCACCGGTCGCACCGAAGAAGACCTCTGAACCTTCCATGACCTCCGCTTCAGGTCCGAAATCGCCCTCGTTCACCTCGTCAATCTCCGGCAGAGTCAGACTCTCCGTATCCGCGTCAACCATCGGGGAAAGGATGGATCGGGTAACTGCATCCTCTCTGCTCTTCTGATCCGCAGCCAGTACTTCCTTCAGCCCGGCGGCAAGCTCCGCCTGTAGATTAATTGTATTATATTCACCGACATCCATGGTTTTTACCTGAATGTCCATCTCCTCCGGTTCTTCCTTCGTCTCCGGCTGCTTTACTTCGGGATATACCACTCTCTGCTGTCCCGGCTGCGAAACTGCCGAAGGCTCCGCCCAAAGCTCCTGCGACTCCTCCGCGCTGCTCTCCGCTTCCGAAACGCTCTGTTCTGTTATTCCATTCTTTGCAAATCTATGGTCATATTTTGCCTGCTGATCCGGCGTCAACGGCTCATGGAGCATTTTCAGTTCCATCGCCTTAATGACATATTTTCCATCACCAAACCAAAGAATCAGCTCATCGCACTCCTCCACGCAGCGAGTTGCCAGACCAACCCTGTGGTACAGATAAGCCAGCTCATATGCCCACTTTTCCCTGTAATCTCGCTTTTTCAGCTCCTCAAGCACACCGATGCGCTCCTCAAGCCCTACGTCCTGCGCCTCATACAGCTTATACTGGAGAATATAACGTCCGGGATCCTTCGGTGCAACCTGTACAAACTCTTTGTAATAATTGATCGCCTGTACATATTCCTCCGTCTTGATACACAGTTCACAAAGAGAGTAACAGATCGTTTTGCCGCCTGGGCGTCTCTCATATGCCAGCAGCAGCATATTCTTTGCGTCCTCATAGCGTCTGTTGATCTTATACAGATCGCTGATGGTACAGAGCATCATCACGCTCTTTACCCTGCGCCAGTCGATCGTGTCCGCAATATCCGCCGCCTGCGCATAGTCTCCCGTCGCTATCAAGTCCTTTATTTCATCCGCTCTTATTTTATATTCATACTTATCCAAGGTATTTCGCTCCCTATCCGATGCGTAAGTATAGTTACCCACTATTATTGTTAAGTTTATCATAGGGTGAAACATCTGTCAAAAAGAAAAGAGAAAAAAGCACAAGATATGGTAGACATATCCTGTGCTTTTTAACAACATATCGAATTACTTTATTTCAGAATCTCCTGTCGGAGTTTTCTTCTTTTTGCCGTGGACAGCAAATACCGCTCCGCCTGCCACTACTGCTACAACAGCGATACAGATACCGATGATAGCCGCGATATTCACGCCGCCCTTCTCAACGATTTCCGCCGTGCCATTGTCTACCGGAACCTCCTCGGAGGTCTCCGGCTCCGGTTCCGCTGTCGCCTCCGGCTTCTCTTCGGAAGGCTCCTCCGTCACGGTCTCCTTTGTCTCCTCCTGCCATTCAGGATCAACCTTGCTGTAATCCACAAACGCCCAATATGCAGGCTTTACCTTGTAATCGGAATCAAACAGCAGAGGGCACTGTGTCAGCGATCCGTCCGAGCCGCCGCCCACGTTGGATAGGTCACCTCATAGGTTAATTCAAACTTCTTATTCGGATCATTTTCAAATGTTACGCCGTGGAACTTGAGCGTCTGCGCCGAACCGTTAGACCAGACACTGATCGTCGTCGCAGTCGTTCCGTTTGTCAGCGTTTCCGAATTCAGATCAAAGGTATAATATCCGTTGGCATCCGCTTCCGCAGTTGCAGTCCAGAGATCGATTGTATTCGTCTCTTCGCTCCAATAGTGCAGACCAAACTTCATCGGCTTGGAAGCATTCTCTACCGTGAAGGTTATCTTATTATACTGTGTCAGATCGACAGCATTGCTAAGTGTAAACTGAATCTGGTTCCAACCGTCAGGATAGGTAATTGTGTGGATTCCGTTTACGGTATCGCTCTCATACGTTACATTGGTGCTCTTATAATAGGAATTCATATTGGAAGACAGTGCAGGCAATACAATTCCGGTGTAACCCTCGTCAACCGCCTTCGTCAGGTTGCTTGAAATCGGGGTTCCATCTGCCATTTCAAACAGCACACCCTGAAGCACACAGGACGCTGCCTCGCTGCTGCTTACCGTAATCTTTGCCAGGCTTCTCGCCTTCTGCTCGTCGGTCAGGGTAAAGGTATAGTATACCGTTCCGTTCTCGGTCGCCTCGAATCCCTCCACGCAGTACTCCGCTGCGTCTGCATTCTTTCCATATACCTCAAGAATCTTATGGCTTCCTTCGGACTGATACCATGTCTTGTCATACAGTCCGAAGTTCAGGTTTCCTGCCTGCTCCGACAGTGCAAATGTCACTCTCGTGCAGTTCGCAAGGTCGATCTCTTCATTCAGTGTAAACACGGAGGATGCATAACTGCCAGGCAGCTGCAGCTCATACATATCGTTCTCTTTCGCTGTTGCTGCGACTCCGTCGTTGTTATATACTCCCTGAATGTTCTCCGCAGACATCACGATTCGCTTGTCGTCCTTTCCGTCTCCCGTAGGTGTCTCATTTGCACCCGCAGCATATAATGCCGGTGTCTGAGCGGCATCTCCGGAAACGCTTCCCTGTTCTGCCACGACATTGCCAGATACATCCTGCGTTTCAACGGCATTACCAGAAACATCTTCTGTGCCCACTCCGTCAGCATTGGTTGCCAGCGTGATCAGATAGTCATTGTTGACCGCTCCGACAATCATGACCACCGCCAGAATGAGCGTAATCCATTGCCTCACCTTTTTCTTCATAAATCCCTCTTTCCACGGACAAAATAACCAATTTTCTTTCACAATGGGAATTTTTTTGTGCAAGTTTTTTTCGCGTTGTCCGTCCCGCCGATGCTTTTGTGTGTTTTTCCAAAGAAAATAGCTCTATTTGATAATTATATAGGTAATTTGCTCGAACCCACTCCGCATTTTAAGCTCAACTCCCCGAAATTGGCACAAAAATACATACATTTTCTGCTTGGCACAAAATAAAAAGAGCTGCAACCATGATATACTCGTAGTTACAGCTCTTGCCGTTCTTACTTATTCTTCTAAACCAACACCTCTACTTATTGAGCATTGCGTTATACTTTGCCCTCTTATCCATCGCAATATTCAATGCCTCCATAGCCTGTTCTGCTGTCAGCTTAAGATTTTGCATAATGCTCTTTATATTCTGTAATTCTGCTTTTTCAAAGCCTTTTTCTTCAACACCTTTACTCAAATTACACATATCGTCCACCTTCCTTTCCAGCGCCTCTGTCATAGGAATATCAAACTCTTGCTCCAAAATATCTTTTTTCTTCTGTGGTTCAATATCTGATGATAACAGAACATCCAAAAGCGTTAAGACACTATCTCTGTTTTCTTCTGGTTTACCCAAACAAATCATGACAGTTGTCAACAAATCATAATACGCTTTCTCTTCCTTAACTTCCCCAACGTAATTCTTCTCATTCATAGAATATACTGTAATCGTATTCTCACGACTCACTGGTGGATTTGAACAAATCCATATAGAATAAACCTTCTTAATCTTCTCATAATGAGACTTTGTAAAAACAGTGCCATACTGAGACGAAATCATTCTTCCACAATAAAATATGCCACGCTTCACGAGTGGATACCCCGGATAATAATCATTTTGAGCTTCCACATTTATAATCAGACTGATGAGTTCATCACTATTAGGCAAAGTTGCCTGAAAGCGTATATCATACTTTACCGTTCCTTCCGTGACGGTTACATCTTCAACCCCGATTCCCTGTACCTTTGGAGCATTTGTTTCATCCGGCAAAACTGGAACTTCTGCAATTTGAGGCTCCCCTTCAATATATTTATCCGCAATTTCGTCCAATTCTATATCTGCAAATTCTTCCACGCAGCTTTTTAAAATCCATGCAAGAATTTTCTTTTCTGCTAATATATTTTTCACGGCAGCATCATACTCTGCGTTTGTTCCTGCTACATTAATCGCTTTTGCAAGTGTCGTCTCCACTCTCACCTTATGTCCTTCCTTTATAATTTATATTATAATAACTCTTTCGGTTCAAAACAAGGTATTTACACTTTTTCATAGAATATTAATATCGTGTTCTTTCTAATCCGCTATACAACAATGTCTGCATAGCTCACAAGCGTTACATTGCCCCTTCTATTCGCTTCGTCTATACAGCCTTTGGTAAATCCGGACTTAGAAAAAAGGTATAGATGCGTATTTTTATACGAAAACAATCTGCTGCGCTTTGTGAGAGTTTCCAGGATACCCAAATCAACCTTTTCATTCGTCCATTTGCACTCGGCAAGAAGGATGGTATCTTTGTCCTGTTCGCCCATAATGTCAATCTCTACCTGACATTTTTCAGCAGGGTCAGTCCCCCACCACCGCCCAAGGGAAGTGAACTGTACCGGACATTTGTCTGTTAAAAGCTGCCTCCACAGGTACTGCTTACAAATCTCCTCGAAAACCTTTCCCATATAATCGGACAATTCCGGCTCAATACGCTTGTATACCAGATCAGTTGCGCCACGGGCAATGGCAGAATTGTTCTCCACCACAAAGCGGTACCAAAAACGGAACATATTATCTTCAACGCTTAAATTGTCATTCATCTGCAACAAGTACTGCGGCGTTCCGCCTACAATACCGTAAATCAATGCCTTATCTACAGCAGAAAATCCTTTGAAATAATGGCAGGTTTCTTCAAAGTCAAAGGGAAGGACTTTCATTTGTGCCGTTTTTCTTCCGTATAAAGGGGCTTTATATGCAAGGACGTGATCTTCCATATAGGAACATCGAAGAACTGCAAAGAATGAGCATAAGCTTAGAAGAATCAACATCTCCGTTTCTGCCAGCTTGAATACATATTCCAGTGTCGCCCAAACGGAGAAAAGGAAAATTCTATTTCAGGATGGTTATAGTATACTGCATATTCAAGATTTAGTCAAACACAATTTGGTAAATCATGTTTGACTAAATTAAATTATTGTTTCCGCTGGTTTATTTACTATGTCTTTCCTCCGTCCTTACAGCCGGTTGCTGAGTTCCGCGAACTGCTCGAGGGTGAGCGCCTCGCCACGGATGGTGGGGGAAAGTCCCATCTCCTCCAGCACTGCTGCCACGCGCTCCTTCGCCAGTCCCAGCTCCGGCGCGTTGCCGAGTCCGTTGACCAAGGTTTTCCGGCGCTGTCCGAACGACGCCCGGATCAGTCCGAACATCTTCCGCTCGTCCTCCACATGCACCGGCGGCTGCTCATATCTGGTAAGGCGGATAACGGCGCTGCCCACACCGGGCCTCGGGATGAAGCAGTTCGGCGGCACATTCGCCACGATCTCCGGCTTCGCATAATACTGCACGGCGAGGGAAAGCGCCCCGTAGTCCTTCGTTCCGGGTCCGACCTGCATACGGTCGGCAACCTCCTTCTGCACCATGATCGTGATACTTTTCAGCGGAACATGATTCTCAAAGAGTCCCATGATGATCGGCGTCGTTATGTAATAGGGAAGGTTCGCCACGACCTTGATCGGTCTGCCGCCGTTCTTCTCCTGAACAATCCGATTCACATCAACCTTGAGGATGTCGTCATTGATAACCGTAACGTTGTCATATTCCGAGAGCGTGTCCTCAAGAATCGGAATCAGGTTTTTATCAATCTCTACCGCGACCACCTCGCGGGCGTTCTCCGCCAGATATTGTGTCATCGTGCCGATTCCCGGCCCCACCTCAAGGACGCAGTCCTCCTCCGTGATTCCTGCCGCCGCAATAATCCTGTCCAGCACAGAGGTGTCGATGAGAAAGTTCTGCCCAAACTTCTTCTGGAAATTAAAATTGTATTTTTGCAGTACCTCTATGGTATTGCGGGGGATGCCCAAGGATGCCATCTTCCGCCTCTCCTCTCTATCCTATAATCTATCTTGTAATCACTAGGCATGCTTAAAACTCTCATATTGCAAATAACAGTTGTGCAGAATGCACATGGTCACAAGCAGCGCACTCTGGAGCCGCCGGTGCTTAGATGGCGTACTTTGGCAGGCACCATGTACTTCGGTGCCTTTTTATGCACCGTTGCGTGCGGAAGGTAGCGAGAGCGTGCCTGCGGTGGTCTGTGCATTTTGTGCAACGTCACTTATTACATCACTTATTATTAAAGTACTCCAGCACCTCAAACAAATCCTTAAAAATGCAGCTGCTCAGGCGCCTCATCTCCTCATCCGGTGCAATCATGTCGGGCACCATCAGCGGGATCATTCCGGCTGCATGTGCAGAGCGGATGCCGTTCGGCGAATCCTCTATCGCGTACGTTTCCTCCGGGTCTGCGCCGAGCTCCCTGCACGCCATCAGATAAATATCCGGCTGCGGTTTGGAATGCTCCACCATATCTCCGGTGATGACTGTGGAAAAATAGTCGCGTATTCCCGCCTGTTCCAGATGGTTCAGCACGGAAGAACGCCTTGTCGAAGAAGCAAGACCGACCGTCCAGCCGTTTTCCTTCAGCCAGTCCAGAAGCTCCCTCACGCCCGGCTTCATCGGAAGCCCATTCTTTTCAATATAATCCCAGAACCAGACGGATGCCTGTCCGCGGAAGCCCTCATAGTCAAAGTCCTCTCCGTAGGCATTCATCACAATCCGTCTGCTGTCATTCGCATTCAACCCGATGCACTGCGGAAAAATTTCCGCCATGCCCGGCAATCCCTTTTCCTCCGCGACCGCAAGCCAGCTGTCCTGACAAAGCCGCTCCGTATCAAAAAGGATTCCGTCCATATCAAAAACGACCGTATTTTTCATAATTTCCCCATTCCTCACTCAATGTTTCCTGCCTGTCTATCATACACGAAATCATCCAAAAAGTGAACACAATTATACAAAACAAGGACGTCTCCCGAGGCGTACTGCCCAATCAGGTCAGACAACCTTGCGTTGTAATATCTGGGATCAAGCACATAAATTGTGTCGTAATGCGGCAGCAAAAGCGGGATAAAGCAGTTTGCGTAGGAATCCTTAATGACAAGAAGCGTCTTTCCCGTCTCATAGCCCGTGTCAATTTCCACAAAGGCATGGTTGTCGTCAAGGAAAAAGCCGTACTGGTTCTTCGTGTCCAGATAAGACTCCTCATAGATGGAGCTCTTCACCGTCTGGAAATCATAGGTGACACTGACCGGCTGCCGCGCAGTCTGTCCGAAATAATAAATCGAGTCTGTCCGCCAGCTGATATTGATCTTAGAGTGCAGGGTTCCGAGAAAATCATCGGAAACCTGAACCATGGATGCCACATCATAAGGGTAGGCAACCTTCCCCATTGCCTCCACCCATGCCTGATACCCGTAATATGCGCCCAGCGAGGTCCAGTGGTGATCCGTGCGGTAATAGATGTCCTCCGTGGCATGTTTTTGCAAGATCGATGCAGCATCGATGAATGCGCCGTCCCCGAGCTGCGCTCTTGCATACTCAAGAAAAGCCGTCTGATCCCAGACCGGCGCATTGGCGGGGAGCTTCTCCGCCAGAATATTGTCCGCCGTCGGCACCAGCATAACCTTCGCGTTCCAATCCTGCACGAGCGCCGCCAGCATGGAAAGCTTTTTCTGCACCGTCTCCTGCGGGTAAGCCTCGGGAAGATGCTGCTCGATCAGATAGTCGTCCTTTGCGAGGTACACGCCGCCGATCTCCTGCTTACCGGAAGCAATATCCAGATAGGTCTTGATCGCAATCCACTTATCGCGGCTGACAAACTGATCCGTCACATAATCCTCATAGGTTTTTGTATAGTTGCCGCTGAACAGCGCTTCCGTGCTAAACTCCGGTCGTTCGGTCAGCAGTCTGTTCTCGGTCGGTGAATACAGCCGGTCAGCAGTCGCCAGATCCGCCACCGCAAAGATCAGGATTACCGCCGCAAGCAATATGACAGTGAACAAAGCATTCCGCTTTTCTTCGCTCATCTTTTGACCTCCCCTCAAAACCTGAAATACAGAAACGGATTATAGGACGCATCCACCACTCCCGCCACCGACAGCAGAAGCAGCGCTGCGGGAATCACCTTTTCCCCGAGGCGGTACAGGGCGATTCCGATGCCTGTCCCGGACTTTTCCAGTCGCTCGACGAGTCTGTGCGGAAGCGGTGTCGCCGCGATTGCCGCGATGAGAAACAGGATCACATACTGCCTTCCCAGATAGAGCGCCTGTCTGTCGTAAAGTCCCCCGCCGCCGGTCAACGCCTGAACATACTGCCAGATCTGCCCCGGTGTTCCCAACTCGAACATGACCCATCCCAAAAGCACTACGACCGTGTTGTACAGGAAGCCGACCACCCCCGGAAGCGCCTTCAGTACCTTGCCAAGAAAGAGCTTCTCAAGGCACAGGAACAGTGCGAACCAGAGTCCCCAGAACAGGAAGTTCCAACCCGCCCCGTGCCAGATGCCCGTCAGCATCCAGACAATCAGAATATTGAACAGCTGCCTTGCCCTGCCCTTGCGGTTCCCGCCAAGCGGTATATAGACATATTCGCGGAACCAGCTTCCGAGAGATATATGCCATCTTCTCCAGAACTCCGTGACAGAGGTAGAAATATAGGGGTAATTGAAATTTTCCGGGAAATGAAAGCCCATCATCTCCCCAAGCCCGATTGCCATATCGGAATATCCCGAAAAATCAAAGTAGATCTGAAGGGCAAATGCCGTGATCCCCAGCCATGCGGTCATGGCGCTCATGGAAGTATATGCGGACACCTGCGTCCAGAGCTGTCCCATCTGGTTCGCTAGCAGCACCTTCTTCCCGAGCCCGACGCAGAAGCGTTTTAAACCGTGGCTGATCGCGCAGATGTCCGCGCTCCGGCTCCGCAGCTCCCGCGCCACATCCCGGTATTTCACGATCGGTCCGGCAATGAGCTGCGGAAACATGGTCACAAACACGGAAAAGTCCAGAAGATTTTTCTGCACCCTGGCTTCCCCCCGATAGACGTCAATCGTATAGGACATTGTCTGGAAGGTGTAGAAGGAAATGCCGATCGGCAGCGGCAGGTTCAGAAGCGGTAGATCAGCGCCAAGGACCGCATTCACCGTCCCGATCAGGAAGTCCGCATACTTGAAAAATCCAAGCACGAAAAGATTGATGACCACGGATGAGAGCAGGAACAGCCTCGCCTTCGTCGTTCCCCGAAACCGCTCGATCATCCTGCCGTTGAAATAGTCCACCGCAATAGAAAACAGCATCAGCAGGACATACACCGGCTCTCCCCACGCATAAAAAAACAGACTCCCAAAGAGGAGGATGAGATTCTTCATCCCCCTGGGAGCCACATAATAGCAAATCATGAATATCGGCAAAAACCGAAAGAGAAAAAGCACACTGCTGAAAACCATTGCCTTACTCCTCTGTCTGCTGCACCTGCTGTCTGATAATTTCGATTACGCGTCCGTTGACCTCTCTGCACTGCTCGATCACAGCCTCGTCTCCCTGCTCCATCGCAGCGTCCGTGTCAGCTCCAAGCTGTACAAAGCACACATAGTTTCCAATCTTCTCCACCTGCGATGCCTGCACCTTCCCGACATTCATGGGATACTGCATCTGCTGGTTGATCTCGCCGTCGCGGTAGGCATTCAGCGCACTCTCAACCGCATCCACCTGATCCGGCTTTGCCTTCACGACAACGATCGTATCTACATTGACACTGATCATCGGCATCTCGCCCATATAATCCTCATACATATCCTGGGTCAGACCGAAGGACATCTCCAGAAAATCCGGGAATATCTGCGTATTCGGCCAATAATCGTCTCCCAGTTCATCCGTCACTGCCTTACGGATTGCCTCCATCTCCTCTGTCCAGCCGTTTGCATAGTCATAGCCGTTCGCAACCGTTCCGCTGTAGCTTTCATCCCCGGACGGCAGGGATTCCTCGCTGCTCTCCTGCGAAGCGCTGCTCTCCTCCGAAGTGCTGCTCCCGCTGCTTGATTCGACGCTGCCCTGGCTCCCGGGATTCTCCTCTTTACTGCCGCAGCCTGTAGCGGTAACCATCAGCAGACCCATACTTAAAATCACTAATAATTTTTTCATAAACCTCTCCTTTCGCGCAGATGCTGCCGCGCTGTGTTGCTTGTATTGTTCCCATTTCCTGAATTTTTATTTCCCCGTAAGTTCTTTTTTGACGAGGATGGGGGAATATGTTAGAATAATACTTATTGTCACAAGAAAAATCAAGAAGAAAGATTGAAAAATAAAATTTTTCAATCACGAGATTTGTGTCTGCGTGCACTTGACACAAACTCGCTATGCGCAAAGAACATGCGCAGAAATGAGGAAATTTATGAGTATTTTAAATGTAGAACATCTCACCCACGGCTTCGGCGACCGCGCCATTTTCAACGACGTGTCCTTCCGCCTGCTGAAGGGGGAGCACATTGGTCTGATCGGCGCAAACGGCGAGGGAAAATCGACCTTCATGAACATTATTACCGGAAAGCTGATGCCCGACGAGGGCAAGGTCGAATGGGCAAAAAATGTGCGTGTAGGCTATCTGGATCAGCACACGGTTCTCACGCCGGGAATGACGATCCGTCAGGTGCTCTCCTCCGCCTTCGACTTTCTATATGAAATGGAACAGCAGATGAACGCCCTCTATGAAAAAATGGGCGATGCCACACCGGAGGAGCTGGAGAGCTATCTGGAAGAGACCGGCACGCTGCAGGAGCTTCTCACCATGCATGACTTTTACATGATCGACGCAAAGGTCGAGGAGGTCGCAAGGGCGCTCGGTCTGACCGACATCGGTCTGGAACGCGATGTGACAGAGCTGTCAGGCGGTCAGAGGACAAAGGTGCTCCTCGGCAAGCTGCTTCTCGAGAAGCCTGATATTCTCCTGCTCGACGAGCCGACCAACTATCTTGATGCCGAGCATATCGAATGGTTGAAGCGTTACCTCTCCGAGTACGAGAACGCATTCATCCTCATCAGCCACGACATCCCGTTTTTAAACAGCGTCGTCAACCTGATCTACCACATGGATAATCAGGAGCTGAACCGCTACGTCGGCGACTATGACAAATTCCAGGAAGTCTACGCCATGAAAAAGTCCCAGCTTGAGGCCGCCTACAATAAACAGCAGAAGGAGATCGCCGACCTGAAGGACTTCGTTGCGAGGAACAAGGCAAGAGTCTCCACCAGAAACATGGCAATGTCCCGCCAGAAAAAGCTGGACAAGATGGATGTCATAGAGCTTGCGGCGGAAAAGCCGAAACCGGAGTTCAACTTCCGCGAGGCGCGCACTCCCGGCAGAGTCCTCTTTGAGACCCACGATCTTGTCATCGGCTACGACGAACCGCTCTCAAAGCCCTTAAATCTCTCGATGGAGCGTGGGCAGAAAATTGTGCTGACCGGTGCAAACGGTATCGGTAAAACAACGCTTTTAAAGAGCATTCTCGGTCTTATCCCGCCGCTTTCCGGCAGTGTGGAGCAGGGCGATTATCTGGAGATCGGCTACTTCGAGCAGGAAATGAGCGGAGACACCGGAAACAGCTGCATCGACGAGATCTGGAAGGAATTTCCCGGCTTCACGCAATATGAAGTCCGCTCTGCACTTGCAAAATGCGGACTGACGACGAAGCACATCGAATCTCTGGTCAAGGTTCTGAGCGGCGGCGAGCAGGCAAAGGTGCGCCTGTGCAAGCTCATCAACCGCGACACCAACATCCTTCTGCTCGACGAGCCGACGAACCACCTCGACGTCGATGCAAAGGATGAACTGAAACGCGCTCTCAAGGCATACAAGGGCAGTGTCCTCATGGTCTGCCACGAACCGGACTTCTATGAGGGGCTGGCAACCGATGTCTGGGACTGCACAAAATGGACAACAAAGGTAATATAAAATGAAAGCTGAAAACAAAAAAAATTTTTCCCTGATTCCTTATCTCTTAAAATACAAATGGCATTATATCGTCGGCATCATCATCCTGCTGCTGGTCGATCTGGCAAGCCTGCTCATTCCGCAGTATACCGGTGAGGTGATTGACGGACTGACAAAGGGCTCGTTCGGTTTCGAGGGCGTCAGGTCTCTTCTGATCCGGATTTTTCTCGCAGGTCTGACGATGATGCTGGGACGCTTTGGCTGGCGTTTCTTTATCATCGGCGCCTCCCGCGGCATCGAATACCGGATGCGGAACGATATGTTCCGGCATCTCGAAAAGCTGTCGGCACGTTTTTACAACAGTCATAAGACCGGCGATCTGATGGCACATTTCACGAATGATCTTCTGGCGATCCGCAAGGCTGTCGGCATCGCGGTTATCACCGCCTTCGACGCGGTTGTGATGACCATAATGGTTCTTGTCAAGATGGTCGTCTACGTCGATTTCCGGCTGACGCTGCTCGCCTTTGTGCCGCTGATTCTCGTTGCCTTCGGCTGTTATTACTACGGTACCGAACAGAAAAAGCGCCAGACCAGATGTCAGGAGGCATTTTCCCAGCTCTCCGACAAGGTACAGGAAAGCCTTGCGGGCGTCCGCGTGCTGAAGGCATTCGTACAGGAGGATGAAGACTTCCGCGCCTTTGAAAAGGCAAGTGTCAACAATATGGAAAAGAATCTCGCCGTCGTAAAGCTTCAGGCGATCTTCGGTCCGGCTCTGGATGCCATCACCGGCTTCAGCCTCCTGCTCACACTGCTCTTCGGAGGCAGGATGGTCTTAAACGGCACAGTCAGCATCGGACAGTTCGTCGCCTTCAACACCTACATCGGTATGCTCGTATGGCCCATGATTGCCTGCGGCGATTGCATCAACTCCTTCACTCAGGCATCTGCGGCGTTCCACCGCATTGCCGCTATTTTCCGCGAGGAACCCGACATTGTCGATCCGGCGCTTTCGGACGGCGAAGCTTCCGGCGTAAACGCAAAGCTGCAGTTAAAGGGTGATATTCAGATGAAGAAGCTCACCTTTACCTACCCGGACGGCGATATGCCGGTGCTGAAAAACATCGACCTGCACATCCGTCAGGGAGAAATGCTGGGCATTCTCGGGCGCACGGGAAGCGGAAAGTCTTCCCTCGCCGATCTGCTGCTCCGTGTCTACGACTGCGAAAAAGGAATGCTGCTTCTGGACGGCATACCGATCAGCGAAATTCCCCTCGCCGTCCTGCACAGGGATGTCGCCTACGTTCCGCAGGACAACTTCCTTTTCTCCGACACGTTGGAGGAAAACATTGCGTTCGGTCTTGAGGATCGTATTCAGGAGCATCCCGAGCTTCGTGACAGCATCCATACAGCTGCCATGAACGCCTGCATCCACGACAATATCATGGACTTCCCAGATAATTACCTGACGCTCGTCGGCGAGCGCGGCGTGACTCTCTCTGGCGGTCAGAAGCAGCGAAGCTCCATCGCGCGGGCACTGTTAAAGGATGCCTCGATCCTGATCCTTGACGACTCCCTGTCCGCCGTCGATACGGACACCGAGGAGCAGATTCTGGAAAACCTGCTCCGTCTGCGCAAGGACAAGACCACCATCATCATCGCCCACCGTATCTCCACGCTGCAGAAGGCAGATCACATCGCCGTGCTGACGGACGGTGTCATGACGGAGTACGGCACGCACGACGAGCTGGTAGCCCTGGGCGGCTTCTATGCCCATATCAACGAGAAACAGCAGCTTGAACAGGAGCTGAAGGAATTATAAATGTATCTGTACAGAAATGAGGATTGCTATGAATAATTTGACTGAGGATAAGCTGGAATCCAGCTATAAGGGAAACGCCCTGCTGCGTCTCCTCTCCTACATGAAGCCTTATCTCGGATGGTTTCTTCTCTGTCTGGCGCTGGTGCTGGCACTGACGGGCTTTGACCTCTACCGCCCTATTCTGATCGGCGACGCCATTGATTTATTCGAGACACAGGGAAATTATAACGTTATCATCGACACCGCGATCAAATACGGCATTGTGCTCGCCCTGAGCTTTGTCTTCAACCTGACCCAGACATGGGTTCTCCAGAAGACGGGACAGCGCATCATCCTGACTGTCCGCAAGGAGCTTTATGCCCATATCCAGTCCCTGAGCTGCCGCTATTTCGACCTGACTCCCGTGGGAAAGCTGGTGACGCGCGTGACAAACGACGTCGAGGCGTTGAACGAGATGTACTCCGGCATTCTGGTTCGTCTGTTCCGCAATATCGTGAAGATTATCGGTCTTGCGATCGTCATGCTGACAATGGATCTGAAGCTCGCGCTGATCTCCTTTGTGCTGCTGCCTATCGTAGCAGTGCTCACGGTCGTTTTCCGGAAGATTTCGCGGAAGACCTACCGGATTACCAGAACGCGGCTGACCGACCTAAACACCTTCCTGTCGGAAAACATTTCCGGGATGCGCATCATCCAGATCTTCGGGCGTGAAGAGAGAAAATTCGACGAATTTAACGACAGAAATTATAAATATTACAGAGCCTTTTACCGCGAAATGCTGGTATTCGCCATCTTCCGCCCGCTGATCTATATTCTCAGCGTGCTGTCGCTGATGCTGGTGCTGGGCGTCGGAAGCCGCGAGGTTCTTGGCAATGTCATCTCGATCGGCACGCTCTACATCTTTGCACAGTATATCCAGTCCTTCTTCGAGCCGATTCAGGAGCTGGCGGAGCAGTTTTCCACCCTCCAGTCCTCCCTCGCCTCCGCGGAAAAGATCTTCACGATCATGGACGAGGACGTGCTTGTACCGGAGCCTGAAAATCCGGTCGTCCTGCCGGAGATCAAGGGGCGCATCGAGTTCGAGCATGTATGGTTCGCCTACGACAACGAAAATTATGTTCTTCGGGATGTGTCCTTTGTCATTGAGCCGGGTCAGAAGGTCGCCTTTGTCGGTGCGACCGGCGCCGGTAAATCCTCGATCCTGAACCTGATCGGGAGATACTATGACATCCAGCAGGGTCATATCTATATCGACGGTGTTGACATTCGGAATATCAGCAAGAAACAGCTCAGAAGCGCGATCGGTCAGATGCAGCAGGATGTCTTTATCTTTGAGGGAACCGTGGAGAGCAATATCAGACTTTATGACGAGGACATTACTTCGGAAGAGGTACGGGAGGCGGCAGAATATGTCAACGCATCCCGCTTCATTGAGAAATTGCCGAACGGCTATGAGGAGCCTGTGTCTGAGCGCGGCTCCACCTTCTCCGCCGGTGAGCGTCAGCTTCTGTCCTTCGCGCGGACGCTCGCACATAAGCCGAGCATCCTTGTCATGGATGAAGCCACCGCCAACATCGACACGGAGACGGAGGCGCTGATTCAGGAAGCCCTTGAAAAGCTGATGAAGGGCAGAACGACAATCATGGTTGCGCACCGCCTCTCCACCATCCAGCACGCGGACTGTATCATGGTCATGCACAAGGGCAAGATCAGAGAGCGCGGCACGCATCAGGAACTTCTTGCCCAGAACGGCATTTATAAAAAGCTTTATGAATTACAGATTCATCATGAGATAACCGCCTGACGCTCCGTTCCGTCCAGAAGCTGTACCGCCTCCCGGTTCAGGACGGCGCGTCCGAAATCATGGATATCAGTCAGCTTTCTCGGAAAAACCATACCACCCCAGAGCATTAAGGTGCTGTGCTGGTCGGAACCGGCAGTCAGCGGCAGATTATGCTCCTTTGCATAGGCAAGCGCCCTCTCGTTAAATTCGGGATGGCGCTCTTCTTTTCCATAGCTGGAATGGCTCGCATTCACTCCCTCCACAGCGTCCACAAAATCCGGGTAGGTGCGGATTTCCTTGATGTACCATGCCTCCCTGTACGGATGCGCCTGACTGAGAATGCCGCCGCCCGCGTGGACGAGCTGCAGCTGCTCCTCCACCGTCGCATCCTTGATTTCAGGATGGTTCAGCAGCCATTGCTTATCCAGACCGTAGACCAGGAATTCCGGTCCGCCATATCCTGACTCCCAGCCGAAGAAAACCTGAAGACCGTGCTTTTCCCCTTCCTCCTTCGCGTGCTCATAGCCGAGGCAGAATTTCTCAACCCACTCGCTCCAAGGCAGGCTTCTGTCAACTGCCGTATTCCCATATACGAAGTGATCCGTGATAATAATTCCCGTGTAGCCCGCCTGCGCGTAGGCTCTCGCCATTTCCGCACCGGTGTTGCTCGCACAGGCACTCCCCTCCGACGTATGCATATGCGTCTCATATAAATATCCGTTGACCTTAAGCTTTTCCATCCTGTATCCTTTCTCAGGCTTCTTCCGTCATCTGCCGGCTTTCCGCCTGTTTCATCTCTCTCAGCACGCCGACGCACATCGGCACAGACACACCGAAGGTAAATATATCCGACCATGTCTGACACATCTGGACGCCGAGCAGTCCGAAGATCTGCGGCAATATCCAGATCAGCGGAATGAAGAAAATTCCCTGCCTTGCCGCCGCGACAAAGGACGCTCTCGCCGCCTTGCCGATGGACTGCAGCATCATATTACTCATCACGATCCACGCATTCAGCGGGAAAACGATACATTGCAGCCGGAGCGCAAGCGTGCCGATGCGGATAACCTCCGCGTCCTCCCGGCGGAAGCAGGTCACGAGCGGCTCTGCAAAAATAATTCCCGCCACAGATACGATGACAAGGAAGACCGCCGCATACTTCACGCAGAAGGCGAACGCCTGCCGCACCCTTCCGAACTTCTTCGCTCCGTAATTCATGCCGCAGACCGGCTGGAAGCCCTGTCCGAAGCCGATCAGCGCCGAGTTGGCAAACATGGAGATTCTCCCGACAATGGACATTGCCGCGATCGCCGCGTCGCTGTAGGCTCCGCCGAAGGTTCCCGCGGAATGGTTCAGGCAGACCTGTGCAATACTGGAAAGCCCCTGTCTGCAAAGGGACGGCACACCGCCCCGGAAAATCTCCTTATACAACGCCCATGTGGGCTTAAAATTCCGAAATTCAATGCGGATGTTTCCGCCCTTTCTGCTCATCAGAAAGAGAATGACAAAGCTGACGATCTGGCTGATAATTGTGGCTAGCGCCGCTCCCGCAACACCCATGCCACAGGTAAAGATCAGCAGCGGGTCAAGGACAATATTCAGCACCCCGCCCGTCACAATTCCCACCATCGCATAGGAGGCGCTGCCCTGAAAGCGAAGCTGGTTATTCAGCACAAGTGACGACATCATAAACGGACAGCCGATGAGAATAATCCGAAGATAGTCCTTTGTATAGGGCAGAATGGTCGGCGTCGAGCCCAGAACCCGCGCAAGCGGTGTCAGCAGGCAGAGCCCCGCTATCGCCGCCACAATTCCCGTGAAGAATGCTGTGAAAAATCCGGTCGCTGCCATGACGTTAGCCTCGTCGAATTCCTTCGCGCCGAGCTTCCGGGAAATGTAGTTGCCAGAGCCGTGCCCAAAGAAGAAGCCGCACGCCTGAATAAACGCCATCACGGAGAATACAACACCCACCGCCGCCGTCGCCTGCGTGTTGATCTTACCTACAAAGAAGGTGTCCACCATGTTATAGAAGGAGGTCACAAGCATGCTGATAATCGTCGGCACCGCCATCTGACAGACCAGATGCGGCACCGGCTCGCTGAGCATATAGGAGACCTTCTCCTCCTGATTCATATTCCTTACGTTCATAATTCCTTTATCCCTTTTCCACCACAATTAATTCCCTGCATCTGTTGAGCGCGGCGTAAAGCTCCTGTTTTCTGGGTAGCGCCAGATTTCCGGGCAGCTTTCCCTCCCCCTCGCAGAACGCCCCGAAGCCCTTCCCGGAGATGCTGCCGTACAGCTCCTCCACCGCCTCCCGCAGGGTTCTCTTTCCGTCGAACGAATGCAGCTTCATGTATTTTATCATATGGGACAGGGCTGTCAACTGTTCTGAATCCGTCAGCTGCTCCACATAGCGCAAGTCGACCTCCTCGCGGTTGATGGAGAAGCCATCCGTTCCGTCCGTCCGCATTTTAATCCTGTCATCCTTCGCAAAGGCGGCATCCCGCTTCACAACGCGCCGGTAGTCCGGCTCTTCCGCCGCATCCACCCTTCCGAGCGTATAGGGGAAGCTTTCCGCCTCCTTCTTCGCAAGTGCCGTGATCTCCACCGGCTGATACTTATTCATCTGGATAATGCAGTCCGCCATGTGGAAATAGGAGCCACAGCTTCCCGCGACGAGGATTGTCGAAATGCCGTATCTCTCGTACAGCTCGCGCACCCTGTCGATGAACGGAATGATCGGCTCGACCTCTCTGCTGACGACGCGCTGCATCAGTTCATCCCGGATCATGAAGTTCGTCGCGCTCGTGTCCTCATCGATCAGGAACACCTCTGCTCCCGCCTCCATCGCCTCAACGGTGTTCGCCGCCTGTGAGGTACTGCCGCTGGCATCCTCTGTATAGAAGGTCTTTGTATCCCTGCCGTTCGGCAGGTTCCGTATAAACATGGAGATGTCCGTCCTCTGGATGCTGCGGCCGTCCTCCGCCCGGAGCTTTACGGCGGATTCGTCAGTGATCACATACTCTCTGCCGTCCCCCTGAATATGGTTGTACACACCAAGCTCCAACGCCTCCAGCAGAGTTGACTTTCCGTGATAGCCGCCGCCGACAATCAGCGTCACGCCCTTCCGGATGCCCATGCCCGCGAGCTTTCCGCCGTGCGGCAGCTCCATGATGACCTCCATGGATGCCGGGCTCTGAAAGGGAACCGCCTCCCTCATGGGCAGTGCGGACACACCCGACTTCCGCGGCAGAACCGCGCCGTTTGCCACAAAGGCAACCAGCCCGCGCTTCTTTAACTCCTGCCGGATATACTGCTGGTCGTCCGCAAGGAACAGCACCTTCTCCAGTCCGTCCTTCGGACAGGACGCTGCGAGCAGTGTCTGCCGCACGCAGACAGGCAGGAAATCAAACAAAATCTTCCCAAGCTCACCGGAGTTGATGGTGCGCCCATTCGCCGGAAATCCGATCTCCATCCTCACTGTAATGTCTCCGCTCTGCGGGTCTACCGTGCAGGCGCTGCGCTCCAGTATCTCCTGTCCGGGATGGCTGATCCCGAGGAGACCGCTCTTGCCGGAGCCCTTCGCCTTGAAAGAGAAGTCCTTAATCTTCGCCGCCATGCGCCGGAGCAGGTAATCCTGAAAGGCAGTTCTTCTGACATCCGTGTCATAACATTTCTTATCAAAGCCCGCCACCCTTCCGGGCAGCAGAAGACTGACCTTGGAAGGCGCCGCAAAGGGGTCTCCCTGTACATGGTCTATCGAAAGGACATACTGCTGGAACTGATATTTTCCCTTCGTGTCCTTATATGCCGGATAGCCCTTATGATCTATCTGGCGGAGCAGTGTCTGCAAATCTGCTGCTGTCTTCATCTCCTTAAAACCTCCCGATCCTGTTATCTATCATAGACATACCGGCACATCACAGCCGGTAAAGCCTTACTCCGTATTTCTCAATCATGCAGGTGCCTTCCTCCCACTTTTCACCCAGAAGATTCCAAAGGCGCTTATTCAGGATCACTCCCTGCTCCTTTGCGGAATAATTCAGCACGAACAGGTATCTCCTGCCGTCCTTCTCCCGAACCGCCAGCTCGCAATCCTCGGAAAGCTCCACAACATCCCGGTAGGGAGCCGCCATATGCAGCTTATCCAGAAATACTTTCACGGCAGCTTCGCTGAAAGCGCCGCCGAAATAGTATGCCTCCCCGTCGCCGAAGCGGTTGCGGATAACGGCAGGTTCTCCCTCGTAATAGCTGGAGAGATAGAAGCTCACTGCCTCCGCCTGCTCTCCTGCCGGAACCGGCAGATCATTGAACACCGCAGCCTCGAAAACCGTGCAGTCCCACTCAGCCAGCACCGGCTCTTCGTCTGGCGCGACGAAAGAATATTCGGGGATGTCCGTTCCAGTGACCTTCGCAGCCAGCCCCGGCAGATACTCCGTGACGCATCTTCCGTTGCTGTCCTTGTAGCCCGTCCTGCAGCCCATGACGAGCTTTCCGCCCTGCGCCACATACTGCTCCAGGAGCTCCGCCCTCTCCGGCGTCAGAATGCACGCATGCGGATAAAAGAGCAGCTCATACTGCTTAAGCTCCTCCGCAGAGTTCAGCTGTTCAAAGTAGATATAATCAAAGGGCGTGTGCGTGTGCTGCAGCACCGTAAACAATGTATTCTGGCTGACATTGTCGACCCTGCTGTGCCATCTGTCGAGCTGCGCGTCCCATATGTTGTCATAATCCTTCAATATCCCGACCTTCGCCTGATACTTTGAGCCCGCAAGCTCCTGCATCAATGGAAGCATCTTACCGAGCTGTGTGATCTCCCGGAGCCTCCTGTTATCCCTGCCCGAGTAATCCAGTATGCCGTGCCAGTAAATTTCCGTTCCAAAGGTACAGGTGCGCCAGCGGAAGTAGCTGATATAGTCCGCGCCGTGCGCTATGCTCTGCATCGTCCAGAGAGTGATCTGCCCCGGTCTGGGAGACGGCGCCTCCATCCTTGTATTCCAGCCGTTCGCGCCGCTCTGCTGCTCCATGATGCCGAAATTATCCGACACTGCGCGGACCTCGGACAGATTTCTGCTCCACCATCTGTCCTTCATCGGGTCATCCGCATTGTAGCCGTCCAACGCATATCCAAAGTCAGGGTAGGAATCGTACATCAGCACATCCAGACTCTCACGCCTCATGCGCTGATAGTCAATATTTGCAAACATACCGTTCGTGGTAATAAAGTCATCCGGCTTTTTATATTTTCTGATAATATCCGCCTGCATCTTCGCATAGCGGTTCACGCTGTCCGAGACAAAGCGGTAATAGTCCAGCATTTCATGCGGATTAACCGAGTTTGTGTTTGTCTTCCGCGGAACATATACCTCGCCCCAGTCCGTGTAGGTCTGGTTCCAGAACACAGTTCCCCACGCCCGGTTCAGCTCTTCCAGCGAACCGTATTTTTCCCGGAGGAAGCTGCGGAACGCCACCGTATCGCTCTCCGAATAAAAGACATCATTTTCACAGTTGAACTCATTGTCCAGCTGCCAGCCGATGATGGCAGGATGCCCGGCATAATGCGACGCGGATTTCTCAACGATATTCCTGCTCTTCTCAAGATAGACGGAGGAATTGTAATTATAATGCCTTCTGGAGCCGTGACGGTACAGATTGCCGTCCATATCGGCATTCAATACCTCCGGATACTTTTCGGTGAGCCATGCGGGAGGTGTCGCCGTGGGAGTACAGAAAATGACCTGCATTCCCTTCTCCGCCGCAAGGTCGAGGAAGGAATCAAAAAAGTCGTAGGTGTACTCGTTCTCCCTCGGTTCAATAAGGCTCCATGCAAACTCCGCGATTCGCACCGTTTTCAACCCGGCAGCGAGCATTCTGTCCAAGTCCTGTCCCCAGAGCTCCCTGTCCCAGTGCTCCGGATAATAGCATACCCCGAGGGCAATATTCTGTCCGTTAATCAGCTTCTTCATCCTCTTTAACCTCTCCTTCCGCAGTGCCGTAAATCTGCCCTCTATTATAATATTCCTGACAAAGTTCTTCAAGCATTACAATACGGCTGACTTCCGAAGAAGCAGCCGTATCACAAGGTTATTATCTCTATTCTGTTTTTTAAATCACATTACATCAGACCATGCTGCTGGTTATAAGCTTCACAGATCTTGTTGGTATTCTTGATCAAAATGTTCATTGCAACGAAAGGTCCGATACCGCAGAGCATCGCACCAAAAAGCAGCCACAGCAGCACTGTTGTACCATTCTCCTGGAAAGTCAAGCCATATCTGCTGGCATTGGACGAAAGTCTGTTTCCGAGCTTATAATACCATACCCATGCATAAATACCACAGGTAATGATAGACAGAACGATGAACTTTACCAGACCGCCTGTGCTCTCGCCATCACCTTCGCAGGCAATATTGACATCATGCGCCATCTTGTAGATGAAATAATAGGAATAAATTCCGCAGGTAATAATCGTCAGAACTATGTATGCAAGAAGTCCTCTGTCAGTCTGAAGCTTTTCTCCAGCATACGGCGCTCCTGCATTTGAAATTGTCTGATGAACATCCTGCACAGCGCTTCCAAGCTCTTTTTCCGCGTTGTCAAATGCATTCTTTACATCCTTTGTCAGATTGTCCAGCTTGTCGCCTCCTTCAAGCGGTGCGCCACAGTTCGGACAATTCTTTGCACCTTCAGGTGCCTGCTGTCCACAATTACCACAAAACATACTATCTCCTCCTGTTGTAAATAAATTCGGCAATGCGAAAAAATATTCCTTTTTTCGGCTCAAAAATTACAATTTGATCACTGCCGATCATTCGATACATGTATACTATACCAAACAACAGCACTATTGTAAACAGTAAAAGTTTATACATTTTTTGGGTTATCTTCCCTTTCAACGCAAAGATGATGAGGGCAACAGGGGGCAGCCAGAAAAGCGGATGATACTCAAAGGCTGTCCGCAGATCCAGCCGCAACAATGCAAGCCACGCGCGCGTCATACCACAGCCCGCACAGGATATTCCGGTGACAAATTTGATCGGACAACCTATCCCCACTGTTGCCAGCAGCAGATAGAACCCCACAACCGCCAGCACCGCAAGGATCCAGTCTTTTCTGAATAAAGCTTTCTTCACCTTCGGGTCTCCCTTCAACTATCCGTCACAATACAGGTAATTGCGAAACAAGTGACGTTGCGCAAGCACCTAATCTGTCTTCTACAGGCGATATAGCTTGTTGGCATTCTCCCACGCTACCCGCCTTACCGTCTCTTCCTCCACGCCCTTGATCTCCGCGAGCGCCTTGATCACATACGGAATATTCAGCGAGCTGTTGCGCTTTCCCCGGTTCGGCTCCGGCGCCAGATAAGGACAGTCCGTCTCCAGAACGATCCGCTCCAACGGGATATATGCCACTGCCTCCTTCAACTTTTTTGCATTCTTAAAGGTCAATACGCCGCCAATTCCGAAATAGAACCCCATCTTCAGGAAGACTTCGGCTGTTTCCTTTGTGTAGGAATAGCAGTGAATGACGCCGCCGATCTCCTCCGCGTGCTCCTCTGTCATGAGATCCACTGTGTCCTTTGCCGCATCCCTTGAATGGATGATGACAGGCTTGTCAAGCTCTCTTGCCATGTTCAACTGCCTGCGGAACCATGTCTTCTGGAGTTCTCTGTCGGGTTCATCCCAATAGTAATCCAGCCCGATTTCGCCGACTGCCACGCATTTTTCCAACTGACACTGCTGTCGCAACCATTCAAAAGCCTTATCGTCCAGCTCTGCCGTCTCGCTTGGATGAACTCCGATTGCGCCGTAGATATAGTCATATCTGTTCATAAGCTCTATCGTCCGCTCACAGGATGCAAGGCTCGCGCCAACATTCACGACCCGGGCGATTCCATTCTCCGGCAGCCCGGTCAGGAGGGCGTCCCGATCCTCGTCAAATGCCTCGTCATCATAATGTGCATGAGTATCAAATATAGGTGTCATTGTTCATCCTCCCGGTTCGAGCGTGTTATCCTCCAGATACAGAGAGGAGGGCGATGCTTATGTATGTTACATACTCTGATTTAATTCAGATTGGAATGTTCATTTGCACCCTGATCGGATTGTGTTACGCAATCTTTCACAGGAAAAGAAAATAGCCGCCACATCCACCAAATGTGACGGCTGACGCTGTAAAGCGTTAAACACTCACTGGAGGGTAAGCCGCTTCTCTGGCTTTCCCTTTTTGTATATATACTACTACAATAATTCTTTCTCGTCAATTACTTTCTTACTGCTCCGCCTCTTCCTCTGCCCCCATCTCGCAGCCGACGTTTCTGATGCTGATGTCATCGATCAGTTTACGGTAGATTCCCTCTTTTTTGTAAAGTCTCACGCGGCCTGTACCTGTGCCGCCGTTCCAGAGTCTCTTATGGCGGATAATGCCGTCCGGGTTCTCGTAATTCATGAACAGCATCTCGCTCTTTTTGCACCGGACTTCTACAAACAGCACTGCCTTCAAAGTCTCCTGCTTCACATGCCAGATCAACTGATCCGGTGTCTCAATGCATTCAAATCTTGTCTTGGGGAGCATCCAGAACTTTGAAAAATTAAACTCATAGCCCTGCCCCTCATAGCAGAACGCGCCCAACAGCTTCCGCTCCATGGGAATACCAAACACGACCGGTCTTCCGCCTCCGATGTCGAAAGCGCTGTTCGTCAGCTTCTTTCCGGTCAGTCTGCTCACCATATGGTTCGACGACAGCCACACCCACGGCATCGTGAAATCACTGCCCCAGTTTTTATCCGCATAGCCCCAGCAGCTTTCCGGCTTTACGTCATATATCTCCCCATTCCATGTCACAGTGCCGCTGTACAGGGTCTTCATGCCCTCCGCGTGCCAGTACATCTGGAACGCTTTCAGCTCCCGGAACAGCTTTCCCGCACCGTAGCCGACATTAAACGGAATCTTTTTCTCGATCTTCAGCTTCCACGACATTCTGCCAGACTGGCACATATACTCCGGGTGCGCCTTTGCGTCCTCCGCAGACACATTGATGCGCCCCTTCGTCGCCGTCTCCGACAGATAACAGTCCTCTGCCGCCACCGCAAAGGGTGCTTTCCCCTTCAGCGTCAGCTCGTCCCATCCGAAGAACCTGTGCAGCTGCGCACCATCCTTTCCCCACGCGCCTGCCTTCACCATGAGGTACGATGGGCGCGGTTTAAAAACAGGCTTGCGCTCGCCCCTGTCCGGGTTGCACAGGAAAAAAGCAATGAAGAAAGACTTTTCCTTGCCCGTCTCTCTGCTGTAGCCCGTGAAAGAATGCCACCACCAGTCATATCCTCTGCCGCCGAACTTTCCCGTCAGCATACATTCATCCCTCTGAATATCCGATTGTAAGACCTTGCTCTCCATTCCGCACAACCTCCCTTTTCAAAGCTGATTACTCCCAGCCCATCACTCTGCCAACCTCTGCGGCAACAATCTCAGCTGTCTTTCTCTGCGTCAGAGCACTGGGATGCCAGTCAGCGCCATAGCCGTCCTCTGCATTCTGTGCCGGCAGCGGCAGGAAATGAACCTTTGCATCGCCCTGTGCCTCCCGAAAACCTTCCACTGCCTCTCCGAGCTCCTTCAGCACTCTCTGGTCCATTGTCCCCAGCATACAGAAAATCTGCGCCGTCGGATTCTTTTCGCGGATGAATTGCAGGAACTCCATATACAGCTCTTTGTACCGATCCCTCCGCTCCTGTATGTCCTTGCACCAGCTACAGTCGTTCGTTCCGAGATTTATTAAAATGACGTCGGGAACAAAACGGCTGAAATCCCATTTTTCCCATTTCGACTCATCCTCTCCGAAAAGCTTCTCCGAACCGGAAATATCGGTATACCGGTAAACCTCCGGCATGAGCCACTTGTCGGAGGGCGCTGTCGCTGTCTCCTCGACATAACCGGAAATGATCCCATTTCCACTCCATGAAACCAGACTCGCCTCAGCATGCAGGCGCTTTGCCGTCAGCAGCGAGTAGGACTTTGTGGGATTCTCCGTGAGCGTGCGGAACGGCTGCAGTTCATTCTCCGCCTCCACACCATAGCCGCAGGTAATGGAATCACCGATAATCTCTATCCTTCTGTCAGCGTGCGCAGGAGGCGTCATAAGTCTGTCCGTATCAATCTCCACAAAACGGATACCGCATTTTCCGAAAGCCGCCTCGGAATATTTCACAAGCCGGATCGTGACCTGCTCCTCACGCTCGCTCTCGTAAAGCGTATAGACAGCCTCCTCACAATTCAGGCAGATGCGCTTTCTCGGCTCCTCCTCATCATTGACATAAACTGCGATACGTCCTCTGAGGTCGTCGTTGTCCGCACCCCATTCATTGGCATTGCTCCAGATCAAAGCCTCCGCCTTTCTGCCGGCAAAGGTAAAGGCGATGCTTGTCCCGGAAAATCCGAGATACCTGACTCCATCCACAAATAATGTTCTTCCTGTCACTCTTACCTTGTCTTCCGTCGCCGTAAATCTCATGTCCGTCACTCCTATGCACTGATTTTACTGTTTTACCTCTGCATCCATTATATTATCCCTTGTAATATTCTTCAACCATTTCTCACTCCTGTACCTTCGGATAACCCACGGCCATTTCACAAATTCGTCCGTGCAGAGCAGGAAGTACACCCAGAGCACAGGGAGCTTCAGGACAAACGCCGCGAAGAAGCCCAGCGGCACAGCATAGCCCCACATATCTATTGTATCGCAGATGAAGCCGAAACGACTGTCCCCACCCGCGCGGAAAACACCCGCGATCAGGGTCGTATTCACCGCAGCCCCCATGACATAATAAGAGTTAATCAGCAGCATATATTTCAGGTAGTGCATGGCAGTTTCCGTCAAATCGGCAAACCGCAGAACAAACGGCGTCATGCAGAGAATGAGAATGCCTCCGATTGCACCGCTCGCAACGGTCAGCTTTAGAGCACTTTTCACGCATTTCCGCGCTTCCTCCATCTTCCCCTCGCCCATAATATTGCCCAGCAGGATGCCGCTGCCACTGGCAACGCCAAAACAGAGTGTGGTTCCGAAGCTGCGCACCACTGTCACGATGGAATTCGCCGCCACCGCGTCATTTCCAAGATGCCCGAGAATTACGGAATACATGGAGAACGCCGTTCCCCATACAATATCATTTGCAAGCGCCGGCAGTGACAGCTTTACAAAATCTGCAAAGAGCACCTTATTGCGCAGGAAGATATACGCGGGATTCAGGCGGACATCCTTGCTCCGCAGCGAAACAATAATGCACGCCAGCAATTCGACCAGACGGGATGCGGAGGTTGCAATCGCAACACCAAGAACGCCCAGCTTCGGCATACCGAAGAGTCCGAAAATAAATACCGCATTTAAAAAGATATTGAGCACAAACGCCAGCATATTCAATGCCATGCTGATCTTCACCCTTCCGATACTCCTTAAAATAGAAAGGTAAACCTCCGTTACGCCCCAGCACAGATAGGCAACGCTCAGCACCCTGAGATAAGAAGCGCCGTAGGAAATCAGCTCTGCATCCTTTGTAAAAAGCTTCATAAGCAGCTCCGGGCAGCCCAGCGCAAGAATGGCAAACAGCAGCGAAAAGCTCATCGAGAAGCGGAGCGCAATTCCCTCGACGACACGAATCGCCTGAAAATCCTTTTTCCCGTAATATTGTGCGCACAGCATGGTTGCACCCGTTCCCAGCCCATAAAAAACCATGAAAAGTATGTTAGTATACTGCGTTGCCAGAGACACCGCCGAGATTGCCGACTGGCTCACATAATTCAACATGATAACATCGGCGGAGCTCACCGCCGCACTCAGCAGATTCTGCACCACAATCGGCAGCGTCAGTTTAAAAATTTTCTTTGTCAATTCAGACTGTGTATTCATTACTGCTTCCTCTTCCATATCTCCGTTTTCCGGACGATAAAATCCTTTTATGTACAAAAAAAAGCCCCAAACTCGTCTATTAGCAAGCCTAGGACTTCTAAGTGCACCGCCAGGGGCTCGAACCCTGGACACCCTGATTAAGAGTCAGGTGCTCTACCAACTGAGCTAGCGGTGCATTTGCTTTGTTTTGTTTCCCTCACAACGCAAGAGTTATTATAGTACATGCTTTTGGAAAATGCAATACCTTTTTTCAAATTTTTTTAAAAAATTTCAAAAATACAGTAAAATGCTGATTTACTCGCCTTTCTGCCTTGCGCGCTGGCAGTCTGCACAATAACCGTATAGCTCCAGCTTGTGACCGGTGATCGTAAAATCACCGGTTTCTTTTCCAACATGAATATGCGTGAACGGACAGCTTTGCAATGGGATTCTCTTATGGCAGTCCAGACAAACCGCATAGTGTGTATGTCCGCCCCTGTTCAATGCATAGACTGCCGTGTCGTCTCCCATCCAGATGGTCTTCTCCACAAGCCCCCGCTCCTCAAACGCTGTGAGAATCCGGTAGATTGTCGATGGCGCATACTCCTCACCCTGCATATCCCTGCAGGCAAGCTGATAGATCTGAGCCGCGCTGACCGGCTCCGCCGCACTCCACAAAATCTTATATACACTTTTACGCTGCTTCGTCCACTTTATCCCCTGCGGATACTCCGGCTCTCCGAGATCAGTATACGCCGCCCCGCGGGCAGACAGCTTTGCGAGCTTATCCATCTATATGCCTCCGTGTATTTTTTAGAAAAGAAACTCCATTACAATACCTGCCGCCACGCCGATCACATATAAAAGTCCCAGAATCTTCAGATTCTCTTTCCTGTCATGGTTGACGCGGAACAGCACCAGCAGACCGACGCCGCTTCCCGTAAGCAGTCCCGCAAACGCCGCGCCGATGCCGATGATCTTCTCCAGATACAGCTGCGTGATGACTACCGAACCGGCGCAGTTCGGAATCAGGCCTACAACCCCCGCCAGAAGAGGACCGACGAACCGCCTGTTCTGGATGAGCCCTGCAAGCGCATCCTCTCCAACAATAAATAAGAGAAGGTTCAGGACAAAGGTGATCACCAGAATAAACAGGGAAATCTGCAGGGTATGCGAGAGTGCTGAGCGGACAATACCTTTCTCGCAGTGGCAATGCTCCTGCTCGCATATATCGTGTATATGTTCGTGTTCATTCTTATTTTTACCGCGCAACAGCAAATCAATCACCAGACCGGCAACAATACCGATTGCCGCCTTGCCAAGTAATATTTTCAGTATCGTACCCACCGGCGCCTGCTCCGAAATCAGTATCGGCAGCATCTCGTCCGATGTGGAAAGATAAATCGCCATGAGCGTGCCAAGGGTAATGACCCGTCCAGCATAGAGGTTCGAGGCAGCCGCCGAAAATCCGCACTGCGGAACAATTCCCAGAACGCCTCCGATCACCGGACCGAACTTTCCAGCCTTTTTCACCAGTGCCGCCGCTTTGTCGCCTGTCTTATGCTCCAGATACTCCATCACCAGATAGGTCAAAAACAAAAACGGCAGTAGTTTGACAACGTCCAACAACGTATCCAGTATTACGTCTAACATATTTCCTCCCCGACAGCAATAAAAATTTAAAATCCAGATGCAAATGAGTTGCATCTGCATCTGGGCTCTTATATTACTGACTGCGAGGCTACTTGTCAAGTATATTTTATTCTTTTATGTCTCCTGCTCTATCTGCCGGAAATTTCCTGCACAACCGAGCGCAGACCGCTGATAATATCCACTGTGTTCTGGCTGATAACATTTTCCGGTATCTGCAATGCCGTTCCGTCCTTTTCCATCCTGACCGTCGCAGAGATCGCGTCGAAAATCCGCAGTCTGTCGCTGTCGAGACTAACCCCCAGCAGCGAGAGCTTGTCGGCATATTTTTCCAGCAAAGCCGCTGGCTTCTCCATGTCGAACTTCGCGTCCACCGATGGCGTTATCTCATTCAAGTGCAGCACAAAATCCAGCCCCGAGAGCTTCATGTAATATCTTTCCGCTTCAGCCGCGTTTTCTCTCTGCATTACAGCCAAGGCCGCAAAATACATTTTTGCGGAAAGCTTTGTATCCCTGAAAGGCATTCTGAAATCTCTCAGAGTGCTCAGATCAACCTCAAGCATCTGCTCCGCCTGTTCCAGCGTTACATATTCATGGTCACTCCAAACCGGAATCAGATAGGTGAGCATCGGATTTTGCCCGCAGTAGTTCTCCCGCACCGCATTATACAGGACGGCTCCATTTATGACATCCGTGTCATCGCTCAGATAAAGCTCAATCAGCGGAGAAGTCTGTCCGTCAGGATAGATGCACGCATGGATGATGTCACCGTCCACACTGCCCTCTATTTTCAGCCGGTACATAGCATTCCTGTCCATACCCGTTATCGACGCAAGCCCATCCAGCAGCTTCGCCTGCTTCTCCTCCAGCTCATCCCGGTTAATTTCCACCTCCACTGAATATTCCATGTGATCCAGCGTCAGATTCTTTTCCAGAAACGTCGCTGCCCCATAGACCGGATAGAACCGGATCGCCAGTGCACCGAGCGCGATAATGAATACCGCCAGAATGCCCAGCAGTACCTTAATGCCTGTGTGCTTCTTTTTCTTTGCTTTTTCCTCCATGTCCGCCTCCCACTGTTTGCTGCTTCTTCTTAGTTTTCAACATCCCCCTGCAAAGCTGCATAGACATAGCTGTCCTTCCAGATCGGATTTCCCTGCTCATCCTTCCAGAAGTAGACATTTCCTATCAGCTTATGCTTTTCCTTAAGCTCGACCGCGATCATTTCATCAGTGGAGACCCGCCACACAAGATTATTCTTCGTCTCCTCAAGACTCATTGGCTTATAAGGCTCGTGCCGGACGACCTCCTCGTCGGACAGGTATTCATACAGATCCTGTAGGTCGCTGTCCTGAAATCTTCTCAACCGTAATCTTTCTGTTTGCAGGATGGTTTCTTCCATAGTCAGATACTCCTTATAATTTTGAAATTTACTTATATTCTGGATTTGCAATGATGATTACACCTTTTACAGGGAAAAACGTATGACAACCATCTGCGTCTGGGGACGCAAGTGCTGCAAGGTTCAGAATATATCGGAAAGCAAAAAACTGCCTCCAGACAAACTGGAAACAGTTTTTTAGTCGGCGCGACAAGATTTGAACTTGCGACCTCTGCGTCCCGAACGCAGCGCTCTACCAAGCTGAGCCACGCGCCGATCAATGTAATTCACAACAGTAAAATAATAAATGAAAAATGTGTAATTGTCAAGGGTTAAACAAAAGAAAATCATAACCCCGAAGTTACGATTGATTGTCGGCTGAAAAAAGTTTAAAATTAAGAGGAAATCGGGCTTAAAAAGACTGTGCCATCCTGTTGGCAGAAGGTGAGGATATATGTATCAGACAGTTGTAACATTAAAAAAAGGCGAAGGCCGCACACTCAAGGCTGGCGGCATGTGGGTGTATGACAATGAAATAGATTCCATTATGGGCAGCTTTGACAACGGAGACATTGTCGAGGTTCGGGATTTCGACGGTTATGGGATGGGCTGCGGCTATATTAACACAAAATCTAAAATCACCGTGAGGATGCTTTCGCGCAAAAAGGACACGCTCATCGACGAGGCGTTTATGGAGCAGCGCGTCCGGGACGCATGGAATTATCGCAAGGAAACCATCGATACCTCCAGCTGCCGAGTTATCTTTGGTGAGGCTGATTTCCTTCCAGGAATCGTCGTGGATAAGTTTTCAGATGTTCTGGTTGTCGAGTCTCTCGCTCTCGGCATTGACCGCTGGAAGCTGACCATAGTGAATGCCCTGAAAAAGGTCATGGCGGAGGACGGCATCACAATTCGCGGCGTTTACGAACGCAGTGACGCCAAGATTCGTCTGCAGGAGGGAATGGAACGCAGCAAGGGGTTTATCGGAGAGCCTTTTGACACTAAGGTGGAGATCGTGGAGAACGGCGTGAAATATATTGTTGATGTAGAGGACGGTCAGAAAACCGGTTTCTTTCTGGATCAGAAGAACAACCGTGCCGCCATTCACTGCATCTGTAAGGGGAAAAAGGTGCTCGACTGCTTTACGCACACCGGCTCTTTCGCTCTGAACGCGGGCATTGCCGGGGCAAGCGATGTGTTCGGTGTCGATGCCTCCCAGCTTGCCGTAGATCAGGCAACGGAAAATGCGAAGCTGAACGGGTTGGAAAGCACTGTCCGCTTCCTGTGCGCGGATGTTTTTGAACTGCTGCCCGAGCTGGAGGCAAAGGGCGAGAGCTACGATGTTGTAATCCTCGACCCGCCCGCATTTACCAAATCCAGAAATTCCGTCAAAAATGCTGTAAAGGGCTACCGGGAGATCAATGTGCGGGGTCTGAAACTGGTTCGCAACGGCGGCTATCTTGTCACCTGTTCATGCTCCCACTTCATGGAACCGGATCTGTTTGCAAAGACAATCCGCGAGGCTGCCACCGGCGCGCATAAGAGGCTGCGTCAGGTCGAGTTCCGCACGCAGGCATGCGACCATCCGATTCTCTGGGCGGCAGACCAGAGCTATTATTTGAAGTTTTATATCTTCCAAGTCGTTGAGGAAAAATAAGGACTGGAAAGTGGCGGGAATGCTTGATTTATAAGGGATTGAAGGCATTCGACGTTTACAGAGAAAACCTCGTAAAGTATCGCAAAATATCACAAAACCGTGATTCAAAGTGGTAAGTCTGAGTGGTAAGCATCTGAAATGTGACGAGTGGTAAGCTTATGGGGAAAACGGTATGTTCTATTTGAATGATAACGGGAAATTAACAAAAGACTAACTATGGACTAACAAAGAACTAACCCCACGTACCTTTCTTTTTCAAATAAGAGATGATAATATTATTGTGGCAAGAAAAACGACTTACAAAAAGTTACAAATATATACGGAATGACTACGGTATTGAGACTTTTTTTGAAAAGGAAGTTATGATATTATTATCATGGAAGCAATGAACAGAGAGTAATCGAGAAAATTCGGTTGCTCTTTTTTATTGTGAATGAGCTTGCATGTGCTATAATAAAACAAATTAACAAATCGGGATTTGTATGGAGGATAGATAATATGCCACATGTAGAAATAAACTGCTTTTCTGGAAGAACGGATGAACAGAAAACATTATGTGCAGAAAAAATTGCAGAAGTGATAGCTGATACATTAGGGTGTAAGAAATCAAGTGTATCTGTTGCAATTAAAGATGTTCCTGAAGACCAATGGAAAGAAAAAGTATGGGATGCTCATATTACACCTGACGAACCGTATTTATATAAAAAGCCTGGGTATACATATGAATAATTCCCAAGTTGTTGAGTTACTATAAGAATTTGTGTAGTTGGAAAATTCAAGTTTTGGAGGTACAAGTTTGAAACAAATAAGTAGAGGACAGCCAAGGAATAAAGGGCACAGCAAATAAACCGCCTAAGCAGCCGGTTTTA
>CAKRUB010000017.1 GCA_934402375.1 uncultured Acetatifactor sp. | reverse complement strand
TCGGCTATATCCTTCCCACTACCGGGTGGATTCGGGACTTTAACCCGTTAGAAACGTGCGCCGCTAGGCGCACATACGAAAAGGCTGCCCGGACAACTCCGGACAGCCTCTGTATGTACCAGTTCTATTATTCGATTTTATTTTGTGCTGCTAAGCTTAAACTTCTCAACACACCCCTTCAATACGGCAGCCGTCTCATCTGCCTCGTGCATCAGCTCGAGGATCTTAGCGGAGTCTCCCGCAACGTCCGAGCTTCGGGACGCAATCTCCGTCGTTCCCTCTGCGCCTTCCGTTGCCGCCTTGCTGACACTATCAATAGATGTCATGACACCGTCGATGGATGCCAGCAGCTCCTGTGAAATCGCACTGAAATCCGTCACCAGATCATCTACATACTTCGCATCATCGTTATACGCATCCGCAATGTCGAGGAATGCATGGAAATTTCCCGAGATGTCAACCGCAACGAAGTTCAGCAGCTTCTCAGCATCCGCGGACAGATTGTCAACCGCGACCGTTACCTCCGCCGTCAGCTTCTGGATATTTTCAACGGTAGCCTTGGACTGTTCCGCGAGATTCTGGATCTCATCCGCCACAACTGCGAAGCCTCTTCCGGTTTCACCGGCTCTCGCCGCCTCGATGGAAGCGTTCAGCGCGAGCAGGTTCGTCTGGGATGTAATGCCCATAATCGCCTCTGCCAGCTTCTTAATCTCACCTACAACCTTTGCATCCTCCAGAGACTTCTTCAGGCTGACGCTGATCTCATTCTTCATATTGCTTGCCTTTGCCTTATTTGCCGTCGTGCTCTCCTTTGCCTCCATGGCACGCTGATGAATATCAGCCGCTTTCTCGGCACCTTCCTGTGCACGGACTGCAATATTCTTGGAAACCGTCTCAATCTCACGCGCCATACTGTCAACCTGCTGGGCGGAAGCGGAGGTCTCCTCCATTCCTGCCGACAGCTGCTCCGTGGTAGCCGACACGCTCTCGATCTCACCATTCAGCTTATCCAGGTTCGTCAGCGCTCCGCTCATATCCTCTGCCAGTGCGAAGCTGCCGCGCTGTACCTCTGTGAGAATTTCATCCAGATTCTTTGCCAGCGTATTCATCGACGTCATTAATTCGCCGAATTCGCCCTTTGTCTCCATCCGTCTCGGATCCGCGCGGCCGGTCATATCGCCAGCAGCCATCCGGTTAATGAGTTCTACCGACTCCTTGAGCGGTCTGTCAATGCTTAACAGAATGATAATGCCGGCTGCAATGAGCAATACGAATACAATTCCTCCAAAAGCCGCCATGTAGCCCATCCACTGCGAGGATATGGCATCCAGCTCCGGGTTTCCCCTTGCGATCAGCTTCATCCCGACTACTCCGAAAAATGAAACGCCGAGCAGTCCGATTCCCATTAAAACAATTTGTAATACCAGCTTTGCTTTTACCGACATATTCCTCATACTTTTCCTCCAAACGAATTTTCTTAGCCATAGACGTCACATAAAACTATAATATCTGAATTTCCTGTAAATTACAACAATTATCTAAAATTTTATCCGACCATGTTAAGAAGTGCAATCATTTCCACTGCCGTCTCCATGACCTCCTCCATCATGACATCCGCCATGCCGACGCGCAGCTGCTCAATCAGTTCTTCGCATTCCTTCGGAAGCTTGTATTTCTCCAGTTCCTTCATCGCCTCGTCCGCTCCGTCAAGGTCAAACTGATCCATTGCATCATGGATCTGCTTAAGCAGTTCTCTCAGGTTTTCCGCCGTTGTCTCCTGCTTTTCCGCATTCTGCTCTTCGCCGAAGTGCTTCAATACCTCCTTAAATCCACGGTATTCCCGGAGCAGATCCGGCGTCTCCCTGCGGATCGAGTCCACATTCCCGGCATTGCCGCAGTCCTCCATATGGTGAAAACGGTCGGATAAATGGTTCGCCCCGATCATTCGCGCCGTATTTTTCAGTGCATGCACCTCTATGGTATAGTCCCGGATAAGGTCGTCGGCAAGACATTTCTCCAGCTTCGTCGCCTTCGGCTCGATCAGTCTGTAGAAATCGCCCAACAGGCTCAGCCACATCTCCTTTCCGCCACAGCACCGTATTCCTGACAGACTGTCGATTCCCGGGAGATCGGGCAGTTCATCCCCATTCGCAGCAGTTCCCGTTTCGGCGCTTTTCTGCCCTCCTGTCAGAACAAGCTCTCTCGGCAGCCACCTCTTGATCTTACTGCATATCTCCTTCATCTCAATTGGCTTTGCGACAAAGTCATCCATTCCCGCCTGCGCAAATTTCTCTCTGGCATCCGCCTGTGCATTTGCTGTCAGGGCAATGATCGGCACATTCTTGAAATAATCACCCTCCAGCGCCCGCAGCTGCTCTGTCGTCTCCACGCCGTCCATCACCGGCATCATATGATCCATGAAAATAATATCGTACTTCGTCTTTCTTGCCATCCGGATGGCTTCCTTGCCGCCGGATGCCAGATCGACCTTCATCTCCAACGGCTTTAAGAGACCGACCGCCACCTTCAGGTTCATCTCGTTGTCGTCAACGATCAGAATATGTGCCCCCGGTGCGGTGAAGCTCTGGTAATCCTCCGTCAGATTCTCTGTCTGGG
Organism: uncultured Acetatifactor sp.; assembly: GCA_934402375.1. Taxonomy (GTDB): domain Bacteria; phylum Bacillota; class Clostridia; order Lachnospirales; family Lachnospiraceae; genus Acetatifactor. The sequence continues at coordinate 54,095 of CAKRUB010000017.1, read as the reverse complement.
GAGTCTCATGGTTGATGGTCTGACAGAAATTCAGGCTGTACAAGGGCTTGTTCAATAGGAAGACACCCTTCAGCTTACAGTCCTCAAGCAGCGGATTTCTCAGAACATGAATCTCTCCCGCCAGCCGGAACTTCTCCTCCGCCCAGCTTGCAATGTCCTTACTTCTCTGAACATCCGTAAACAGATGGCTCAGCCGGACACCGCTTTTCTCCCATTGGTCAAACGGTATATATTCCACGCCAAACTGGTCGGCGAGCTTCCGCACATTCTCGATCAGACTGTAATTATAGAAAAACGCACTTACCAGAACCTTTTCCCGCTTTGCATGTTCATGCACCTCCGCTGCCAGCCGGTCTGTACAGAGCTTCTGGTGAATCGTGAAGGTAAAGGTACTTCCCTCTCCGTAGACGCTGCTCACCCGTATCGTCCCATCCATCAGTTCCACAAGCTGCTTGCTTATGGCAAGTCCAAGTCCCGTACCCTCTTTGTTGTGGTTCTTTACCGTATCGACCTGCTGGAAGGAGCCGAACAGCTTGTCGAGATCCTCCCTTCGGATTCCCTGTCCGGTGTCCTGTACCGCCATGGACAGTTCCAGATCGTCCCCAGTCTGTTTCACCACCCGTATGCTCAGTCTGACGGTTCCGATCTCCGTAAACTTGATCGCATTGTTGACGATATTGATAATCACCTGACGGATGCGCAGCGCATCGCCGAATAATTTCTGCGGGAGCTTAGGATCAATGTCAAACAGCAGCTCCACGTTTTTCTCACCGATCCTCGTCAGGAAGATCATCGCGAGATCGCTCAGCATCGACATCGGCTCATACTCCGCCTCGATGAGCTCCATTTTGCCGGACTCAATCTTCGAGAAATCCAGAATGTCATTGATGATGCCCAGCAGCGCGCCGCCCGAATTCTTGATATTCTTAAGATAGCCCCTCTCCTCCGCCGACAGCTTCTCCCGAAGCATCAGCTCCGTCATGCCGACAATCGCATTCATAGGGGTTCTGATCTCATGGGACATATTTGAAAGGAATGCTGATTTCGCCCTATTGGCTTCATCCGCCCTCTCCTTTTCCACCCGCAGCTGCTCTACCATCAGGACATCCGGGCTCTCCACCGTCAGGAAAAATGCAAGGTTGATCAATGTCAGTCCAAAGCCGGAAATCAGGGATGTGGGATTCCGTGTCTGATAGAAAACGGTTGCGAACTCAATCAGAAAAGCGATTACTATGACCCTTCTCTTCTTCGGCTCGACCTCTCTCCAGTGAAGGATGAGCTGCACCGTGATCAGGATGAAATAAAGAATAATGATGGCATAGAGGGCAAACACCGCCGCTCCCCATGAATAATTTCCCCTCTCCGTCTCCACATATTGGATCGGCAGTATCAGCAGCCCGAGCCACGCTATCCATACCGGAATCGCCATGTAGACATTTTTCTTCATCAGGGGTTTTTCATTCTGGTCGATCAGTGTTGTGCTGTACACGTAACAGATGAAGACCTCCATGATCAGACTGCCGAGAAACAACACATGACAGAGCCGGTTCACCCACCCGGGAACCGTGTCCAGATGATTCACCGTGTAGACCGTAATCATATCGAAGGTCAGATTGAACGCCGTTACCCAGAGTGAAATAGAAAATACAATATGTGAGTAGGTTCTTACCCGCCTTGTGGAAAGGTATACGGACATAATGAAGAATATGACAATCATACAGCAAATCTGCAGCTTAATCATTCGTACTTCCTCCAGCGGGAAAAGCCTGACTATAGCAGACACACTTGTTGCGTCCTGTCTGCTTTGCCTTGTAGAGCGCTTTATCCGCTCTGGCAAAAATATCCTGCGAAACCATCGGCTCGCCCGTGTACTCATAAATACCGCAGCTGATGCCAATCTGCGTACCCGGCATACTCTCAAAGCGTAGCGCGCTGACTGCCGTTCTGACACGCTCCATGATCTCCAGTGCCTCACTCTCTGACTCATGGCAGAAAATCAATGCAAATTCCTCACCGCCGTATCGGAATGCATGCCCTGTCCGGCAGCAGGTATTCTTCAGAACCGACGCAATCTGTATCAGAACCGCATCTCCATTTTCATGACCGTAGGTATCATTCACTCTTTTAAAATGATCCACATCCAGAACCGCGACCGTCAGATAATCTGTCTGCTTTCTGAACGACCTGTAATAATTATCCAGTCTCTTATAGAACTCGGTGTGGTTGTAGAGTCCTGTCATGGAATCAATCTTCAATGCCTGCCGCATCTCTTCGTTGAGCAGCGCATTGTACTGCATAACATCCTTTTTCTCCTCGCCATAGCGGATCAGCACGCAGCAGATCGTGTGAAATACCATGATGAAAATCAGGCTCGTCACGCCCGTATAGCCCCAACGCTCGCCAATCGTCCACGTCGCGTCATAAAGCTCGGCGGTAAACAGGCTTAAAATCATTCCGGCAGCTGAAACGATGGACGCGAACCTTACCACATAGATGTCGTCAAACATAACGGACACAGCCACGGGAAGGACAAAGGTTGTCGATGTCATAAGAAAGAAGCCGTGAAAGGTTGCTGTCACGAGGCAGTAGATGACAAGGCAGAAAATGACTGCAAGATTCTTAATCCTGTCACGCATATCGCTGAATACAACCGCCCTTGTCGCAAGCGTTGTCACCAGATTGATCGAGCTTGGCAGCAGAATATAAGAAAGCCAGTAATCAATCCCCCTGTTAATCATTCCGATCTTCGGACTGCTCATGAATAGATAAATCCCGATTTCAGCCAGAAACAGCATCGCGATTGCCGAAAAATACGATTTCAGCATTTTGCGGCGCCACTTATCCTTTAATGCGTCATATCCTTCCTGTAACTCCATACCCCTGTCCTCATCTGTTTAATTATTATCAATAACAATTATATTCGTCCGATAAAGCCTTGTCAAGCAAGCCAGCATCACTCCTCCGGTGTCAGCAGAATGTCATGATTGATCGTGTGGTAGAACAATTCCCGGAATTCCGCAATATCCTTCGTCTCTCCCATCGCCCACATCGTCTTTGTCACGGTTGCCTCCAGCGTCATATCGTAGGCCTCCAGCAGATGAAACTTCTCCTTCATTTTCTTTCCGACCTGATAGATTTCCATATCGCTGCCCTCGTGCGTAACCTGTGTTGCCAGCATTACGATCTTTCCCGCATCAACCCAGCGCCGGATTTCCGGGTGGAACGGCTCTGCTCCATACTCCGGGAATCCGCCCACGCCGAAGGCTTCAATGATGACCGCGTCATAGAACGGAAACAGCCTGTTCAGTATGCTGCCATCCATTCCCGGAACCAGCTTTAGCAGCAGAACCTTATCGTTCAGCTCATGGTAAAACTTCACCGCATCCGTGGTTTTATCCTTGTCTTCTATATAGAATACGATCCTTCCGTCCCGTATCACAGCCACGGAAGGGTAATTGATGCTCGAAAAGGCATTATAGCTCTTGGAGCGCTCCTTCTTTGCCCTCGTCCCCGAAATCACCTTTCCGCCGAAGACAATATTCACACCGTGCGCCCTGCTGTCCGCCGCAAACCGCAGACTGTCCAGCAGATTCGTCCTCGCATCCGTCACCGGAAGGCTGATCGGCTTCTGCGCGCCCGTGACAACGATCGGCTTGCTGCTGTTCTGCACCAGATAGGACAGTGCCGCCGCCGTAAATGCCATGGTGTCAGTGCCGTGGCAGATCACAAAGCCGTCATACGCCGCATAGTGCTCCTCGATCACTCCCGCCAGAAGCAGCCAGTGCCGCCCATAAATATTCGTGCTGTCAAGGCTGAACGGCTCTATGACATCCACCTCGCAGAAGGTCTTATATTCCTCCACATATTGCAGCATCTGCGCCGCCGCGATCTGCGGTGTCAATCCCTCCGCAGTATATCCCGAGGCGATCGTTCCGCCGGTAGCTATCAGCAATATTCTCTTCATTTCCGTTTCCTCTCCATCCTCTTATCTGTCGTTCTGTTCACTCAACCTGTCTATGTCAAAGCTTTCCATCAGGGAAAGACTGTTTTCCCTGTAATACCTCGGCGATATGCCCAGCTTCTCCCTGAAATTTCTTAAGAACGAAGTATAGTCCGAAAAGCCGGTGCTCTGCCAGCTCTCCGTCACGCTTCCGCCCTCCTTCAGCACCTCACACGCCCTGATCAGCCGCTTGTCTATCAAAAAGCTGTGCACCGTCACTCCGGTCAGCTCCTTAAACTTGCGCAGGAAGTAATATTTGCTCACATGCACCTGCGCCGCAAGCAGCTCCACCGTAATCGTCTCCGCCAGATGCGCGTCTATATAGGCAGACACCTGCTCCACGAGCGGATGGCTTACCACCTCATGTCCGACCAGATATTCCTCCCTCGCGCAAAGGATGTTCAGGTACACAAAAAACATTGTCAGAAGTCCTCTGTCAAGCGTCCGTTTCGCGCCTGGGCTGCCCGACTCCTGCATCTGCGTCATCGCCAGCTTCAGCAGAAATCCCTGCAGCATCTCCTCATAATAAATCGGGAAATGACAGACACAATTCTCCTTGCCCTTGAAGCATCCCGCCAGATTCATGTCCCCGGCTCCGAGACTGCCAAGCATCTGCGCTGAGATCCAAAGAATAATTCTCTTGGAGGAATCATGCTTTCTTTCGACATAATGGTACTTGTGCATGACATTCTGGTCGATCAGCAGGAAATCTCCCTTTTTCATATGGTAGGTCTTGTCCTCGACCATGGAGGAATACTCCCCCTCGAGCACATAGATAATCTCATAAAAGTCATGATAATGAAATGCCATTGCTCCCGTCGGCGCGCCCTGCTTCTCATAGACCTCATAGTCCTCGTTCAGCATATATTGGCGTTCATCGGATGCCGGCAGCACACGGATCATATTTTCTCTTCCCATATTTATCTCTATTTCTGCGCACGTCTTTTGCGCATAGCGAGTCTGTGCCTGCCCGGAGCAGGCGATTTAGAGCAATTTTTGCATGATACTGGGCAATATTTATCCTTTTCATGCATTTCACTCTTGATTATACTGGTATTAAATTCAAAAAACAATACTCTTGACAGAGAATCATCGAAATGGAGGATTAGCGATGCAAATGACATTGCGCTGGTACGGCAGCAAGTACGACACCGTCACATTAAAACAGATCAGGCAGATTCCCGGCGTGACCGGAGTCATCTCGACCCTTTATGGCACGGCACCGGGCGAAGTCTGGAAAACCGAGGACATCCTTGCCCTGAAAAAGGAGATCGAGGATGCCGGTCTGAAGCTCGTCGGCATCGAAAGCGTCAATATCCATGATGCGATCAAGGTCGGCACTCCCGACAGAGACCAGTATATCGACAATTATATCACGACGCTCGAGCGCCTCGGTCAGGCAGACATCCACATGGTATGCTATAACTTCATGCCCGTCTTCGACTGGACAAGAACCGAGCTTGCCAGAGTACGTCCCGACGGCTCCACCGTCCTCGCCTACACGCAGGAGGCTGTAGACGCCCTGAATCCCGAGGACATGTTCGCCTCCATCAGCGGAGACGCAAACGGCGCGATCCTCCCCGGCTGGGAGCCAGAGCGCATGGCTCACATCAAGGAGCTGTTTGAAATGTACAAGGATGTCGACGATGAAAAGCTTTTCGCAAACCTGAAATACTTTCTGGAGCGCATCATGCCTGTCTGCGACAAGTATGACATCAACATGGCGATCCACCCGGACGATCCCGCATGGAGCGTCTTCGGACTGCCCCGTATCATCATCAACAAGGCAAACATCCTGCGCATGATGAAAATGGTGGACAACCCGCACAACGGCGTGACCTTCTGCTCCGGCTCCTATGGAACGAACCTTGAGAATGACCTTCCCGATATGATCCGCTCCCTGAAGGGCAGAATCCACTTCGCCCATGTGCGCAACCTGAAATTTAATTCTCCCACCGATTTCGAGGAATCCGCACATCTTTCCAGCGACGGCACCTTCGATATGTATGAGATCATGCTGGCGCTCTACGACATCGGCTTCGACGGCCCGATCCGTCCCGACCACGGCCGCATGATCTGGGATGAGGTTGCCATGCCCGGTTACGGTCTGTATGACAGAGCGCTCGGCGCGACTTATCTGAACGGTCTCTGGGAAGCCATCGAAAAGAGCCACGAACGAGGCATAAAGTGAAGTAAATATGGAATAATAAGCCAAAGAAAACTATGGGAGGATTAAAATGGAACTGACAATGAAAAGTCTGACTGCAGACAGAGCTGCCTTTGAAGCCGCCGGCTACGCCCTGCCCGCCTTTGACTACGAAGCTGTAAAGAAAAACACCTGTGAACATCCCACATGGATTCATTTCGGCGCCGGAAACATTTTCCGCGCCTTTCAGGCAAATGTTGTGCAGAAGCTCTTAAACGACGGTGTTCTGTCCACCGGTCTCATCGCTGCGGAGGGCTACGACTACGAGATCATCGAAAAGAGCAACCGTCCCCACGACAATCTGACGATTCTTGCAACCTTAAAGGCGGACAATACCGTGGAAAAAACAATCGTCGGCAGCATCATGGAATCCCTGATTCTGGACAGTCAGGACGAAAAGGAATATACCCGTCTGAAGGAAATTTTTGCCAATCCCTCTCTGCAGATGGCGAGCTTCACCATCACCGAGAAGGGCTATGCCGTGACGGATGCAAAGGGCGCCACACTCCCTGCTGTTGAGGCCGATTTTGCAAAAGGTCCCGCACAGCCGGACAGCTACCTTGGCAAGGTTGTCTCCCTGCTTTACCATCGCTTTACCTGCGGCAGACTCCCGATCGCCATGGTCAGCATGGACAACTGCTCCCACAACGGCGACAAGCTGCACGCAGCGGTAACTGCCTTCGCAAAGGCATGGTGTGAAAAAGGACTGGCGGATAAGGGCTTCCTCGATTATGTGGAGGACGCTTCGGCTGTGTCCTTCCCGTGGAGCATGATCGACAAGATTACTCCCAGACCCGACCCGAAGGTGGAAGCGATTCTGGCGGCTGACGGCATAGAAGGACTTGATCCCGTCATCACCTCCAAGAACACCTATATCGCCCCCTTTGTCAACGCTGAGGAATGCGAATACCTCGTCATCGAGGACTCCTTCCCCAACGGAAGACCCGCTCTTGAAAAGGGCGGCATTATCTTCACTGACCGGAAAACTGTGGACAAGGTGGAAAAGATGAAGGTCTGCACCTGCCTGAACCCCCTGCATACGGCTCTCGCCATCTATGGCTGTCTGCTGGGTTACACGTTGATTTCGGATGAGATGAAGAATCCTGTTCTGAAAAAGATGGTTGAGATCATTGGTTATCAGGAAGGACTTCCCGTTGTTGTGAATCCCGGAATCCTCGATCCGAAGGAATTTATCGATCAGGTTGTCAATGTCCGCATTCCGAATCCCTTCATGCCTGACACGCCCCAGCGTATCGCCACGGACACCTCACAGAAGCTGTCCATCCGTTTCGGTGAGACAATCAAGGCATACAGTAAAAATCCTGGACTGGATGTAGCTGACCTGAAGCTGATTCCTCTGGTATTTGCAGGCTGGCTCCGCTACCTGATGGCAATGGACGATTCCGGCAAGGCATTCACCCCCAGCTCCGACCCGCTTCTGGATGCGGCGAGCGCCTATGTGAAGGATTACGAGCTGTCCGACGCCCCGAAGGACTTAAGCGGTCTGGATAAACTCCTCTCCAATGACAAGGTGTTCGGCGTGGATCTCGTTGCTCTCGGCATGGCGGACACCGTCAAGAAATACTTTGCAGAGCTGTCGTCCGGTGTCGGAGCCGTAGCCGCCACCCTTGAAAAATATGTCGGCGCGTAAGCGGTCCGCTAGATCAGTCCGATCTGTGTAGCCTTGTTTACCGCCTGACTGCGGTTTTTGACCTGTAGCTTCCGGAAGATGCCGGAGCTGTGGAATTTCACGGTTCCCGGCTTCTTCCCGAGCTTTTCTCCCATCTCCTCATAAGACAGTCCCTCTGCCAGAAGTCTCAGTACCCTCAGCTCCGTCACCGTGAGCGGCTCATAGTATTCCGCCGGTGACTTCATATAATTCGGCAGACGCTTTCCTACCTCCTGCGCCAGCTCCTTGATCTGATCGGTAAAATCATCTGCCCCTCTCATTTTCTCATATACATTGAGCAGATTCACCATATACGCGCCTTCATCCGCAAGCAGCCTGATATAGCAGTATCTTTTCGCCATCCTGATAGCGATCTCCAGTTCGTCGCACATATCCTCCATGCTGCCCGCCTTATAGCAGGCAATCGCCGCCAGCATATGGCATTCGCAGATGTCCATATACCGGTTGCATTTCTCCAGCACATGAATGAGCTGCTTTGCAAGAACCAGTGCCATCATATATTTTCCGGTAAACAGATAGCATCTCACCTTCACCAGATAGGCGTACATATCCATCACATAGAACTCCCCTGTCTCATCCGGAGCATTCTTTTCCATCCATTCCTGCACAGTCTCCTGATTTCCGTCATAACAGGCAGCCCATGCGGACAGAGCGTACAGACTGTTTTCCAGCTCCTCCCACCCTGCGTTTTCGATCTTTGTCCGAATCTGGGACACCAGCGGAGCCGCCGCCTTCGTCTGACCGTTTAAGAGCAGAATCTTCATCTGCAGCGCCATCGCCACAAAGAGACACTGTATGTCCTGCTTGCTCTCCATCAGCGGAATCGTTCCCGCTGCCAGAACCAGCGCATGAAAGGTGTCGTTTTTCTGGTAATACCACTCCGCAAGAGCAATCTCCACAACACCCTTCCCCTTATCGCCGTACAGCACACGGACACTCTCTTCTATCTGCTTTCTGCCGTTCGGAATACTCCGTCCGTATCTCGTAAAATCCCGGAAACCGTTGAGAATACTCGGCCTGCTCGCAGACAGGGTAAGACTCTGTATCGGCGGTGCCTTTCTCTCCCGCAGCGCTGCCACAACATGGAAAAAGCGGTTGTCACTGATATAAGGCATGACAAGCTCCGCCGCCAGACAGACGAATTCCTGCATCGCCCGCTGCCTTTCATCCGCATCCTCCGGCACATCGTTGAGAATCGCTATATATCTTTCCGCGCTCTCCAGATCATCCTCCATTGTGGCAAGAAGCGCGCGCACGGAAAGAAGCGCCATCCACTCGCTGCTCCCCCTCGGATAAGTATCCTCGGATACCTTATGAAGATACTCCCGACATGTCCAGATCGCAGGCATACTGATCGGGTGCAGAATCTCCTCCCCCAGCGTCTGCCGAAGTTTTCCCTCCTTATCCGCACTTTTCAACACACGCTGCATCTCCTTTGCCTTGCGCGGATAGAGCCTGTCCGTTTTCTCCCTCTGACTCATTTTTCCCCCATATCTGCGCACGGTCTTTGCGCATAGCGAGTTTTTTGTTTCATACACGATAAGCCGCAGTGCAACACTGCGGCTCTTCTGCTTTATGTCTGTTTTTCTCTTTTTACTTTGCCAGCAGCATCATAATATCGTTGCTCCGCGCAATGAACTTTGTCATTGCCTCCGGTGCCAGCGGTGCATGCTGCAGCTTTGCAAGATCGTAGAGCTGTTCGCAGATCGTCTCCACGTTCTCTCCATCCTTATGCTCGATCACATACTGCACAAGGGGATGGTTCGCGTTCAGTACCAGCGTCTCACCCTCTCCGCCAAAAGCACCCATATCCATGCCGGGCATTGAGTACATCTTCATCATATCCTGCATACGACGCGTCTCCTCAGGCAGCGTAATCATGGAGGAAACCTTCTTGTTCTTCAGCTTCTCTACCTTGACCGTGATCTTGTCGTTCTTGAGCGCCTTCTTCATAATGTCGGCAATCTGCTTTGCCTGCTCGTCAAACTCCTCCTGTGCCTTCTTAGAGGTCTTTGTCTTAAGAGCATCCGTCACATCCGCATCGATTCTCTGGAACTTGATTCCCTCATTCTTGGACTCAAGCTGGGAGATAAAAGGCTGATCGATATTATGGGTCAGGATGACCGCATCCATCTTCGCCGCCTTGAACATATTGATGTACTGACTCTGCTGCTGTTCATTCGTCACGTAATAAATGATCTTTTCCTTCTTCTCTTCCTGTTCGCCTTCTGCGCTGTCGTTCACGACTTCGGCTTCCACCTTCTCGCCGTTCTCGTCAACGGCATTTCCTGCCTCGGTTTCTTCGGTATCAACCGGCTTCGTCTCAAGACATTCCGGCAAGGTCAGATATTTTCCGTCCAGATTCTTGAACAGGATGTAATCGTTCATCTTCTCACAGAACTTGTCATCCTTCAGGCAGCCGAACTTGATGAACGGGCTGATGTCGTCCCAGTATTTGTCATACTCTTCCTTCTCGGTCTTACACATACCGGAGAGCTTGTCTGCCACCTTCTTCGTAATGTATTCGGAGATCTTCTTTACAAAGCCGTCGTTCTGCAAAGCGCTTCTGGATACGTTCAGCGGCAGATCAGGACAGTCGATCACACCCTTCAGCAGAAGCAGGAATTCAGGAATGACTTCCTTGATATTATCGGCAATGAAGACCTGATTGTTGTACAGCTTAATCGTTCCCTCGATGGACTCGTATTCCATGTTAATCTTAGGGAAATACAGAATACCCTTTAAATTAAAAGGATAGTCCATGTTCAGGTGTATCCAGAACAAAGGCTCCTTGTAATCCTGAAATACCTTGCGGTAAAATTCCAGATACTCTTCCTTCGTACAATCATTCGGATGCTTCGTCCAGAGCGGTGTCGTCTCATTCAAAAGCTCGGGACGCTTTCTGATCTTTAACTTCTCCTCACCCTCGGTGGTGCCGTCCTCCTTCACCGTCGGATGGATTTCCTCGATGACAACATCGTCCTCCAGCTTCTCCTCCGGCTTGATGATCTGGGTTTCCTTTGTATCTGCCTTGGACAGATAAATTTCGGTGGGCATGAAGGAACAATATTTCTTAATGATCTCTCTCGCCTTGTACTCGTTGCAGAATTCCAGACAATCCTCATTCAGGAACAGTGTAATCTTTGTACCGACCTCCGCCTTGTCACCCTCGTCCATGGAAAATTCCGTACCGCCGTCGCACTCCCAGTGTACGGGCTTTGCGTCCGCCTTGTAGGACAGCGTATCGATGTGTACCTCATCCGCGACCATGAATGCCGAATAGAAACCCAGTCCAAAGTGACCGATGATCTGATCCGCATTACTCTTGTCCTTATATTTCTCAATAAAATCCGTCGCACCGGAAAAAGCGATCTGATTGATATACTCGTCAACCTCATCCGCTGTCATTCCCAGACCGTTATCAGTAAAGGTCAGGGTCTTCTTCTCCGGGTCAACGACCACATCAATCCTTGCCTTGTAATTCTCCGGCAGGGTATACTCGCCCATCATGTCAAGCTTTTTCAGCTTTGTCACTGCATCACAGCCGTTAGAGATCAGCTCCCTGTAAAAAATGTCATGGTCTGAATACAGCCATTTCTTAATGATAGGAAAAATGTTTTCACTGTTAATTGATAAGCTTCCGCTCTTCGCCGCCATTTTACAACATCCCTTTCTCTGAAATAAGTTTCCTATAATGCTAAGTGTAAATCCGCAGCTTTCAAAAGTCAACAGCAAATTAGCACTCATTTTAAGTGAGTGCTAATAATTATCCAGAAATGCCTGATTTTAGGGCATTCCCGGATTTCTAAAATTTTTCTAAACCATCTTTCGCTGCCTCATACAGACATTACGGGAAAAACTTTGCGTAGATTTCAAAAAAATCTGCCGTATCCACGCTCCCGCCCTGAACCAGCGTAATCTCATCCCACAGCTTTGTATTCAGCTGTCTCACCAGTGTCAGTGCAAAGGCATCATACTCCTCCCCGAACACCTCACGCCGCCTCTGCTCCACGATCTCCTGCTTGCTCAGCTCCGTCTGTTCCCTGTCGAAGGTACTGATGCATTTGATAATATGGAAGCCGGACTCCGTCTCTATCACCTGACTGATCTCGTCTGTCTCGAGGGAAAAAGCCGTCTCCTCAAATGCCGCCTCCATCTCTCCCTTGCCGAAGGAACAGGTAATATTCGGATCCTCGCTGTACTTGGATGCCAATTCAAGAAAATCCTTTTCCCCGCCGACTGCCTGCTCCCTGATGCCGCACGCCTTCTCATAAACCGACTGCCTCACATCCTCCGAATAGCGCACTCTCGCGCCACTGCCATCGGTCGTCCAGGTTCTTAAGAAAATGTGCTGCACCGTAATCGTTCTCGCCTCATCATCGCTGATCTCTGGGTTAATATCCTGAATAATATACTCATAGACCTTGTTCGCCAGCGCATATTCCCTGTAAAGGCGGAGAACTGTCTTTTCATCCACGCCCAGCTGCTCTATCCAGTCCGCACTTAAGGAGCTGTAATACTCCTCCGCTGCGTCCGCCGCCAGTCCGGTCTCCGTCTCATCCAGTTCCACACCCTCTTTTTCAGCCAAAAGGCACATCGTCTTTATCTGTGCAATCTTCGCAAGCACAGTCTCCTTCACGTTTTCCTCCAGCGTCACACCGTCCTTCGCTATGTTCCAGACCTCCGACCCGTAAACGCTCTCATAGCGGTTCTGGGTCGTCGTCAGATAGACCATGATCTCGGCGCGAGTACAGTTTTCATCGGCGATGCGGAATACCTCGTCCTTTCCGAAGCCAGTCGTAAAAACCACTCTTGTTCCGCCACATGCCGTCAGACTGCCTATGACCGCCAGAAGACATACCAAAAGAGCAAGATACCGTCTTCGGAATCCGCGCAAATTCTTCTGTCCTGCCATTTACTCAATCACATGAATCCAGCCCTTGGGCGCTTCGATTCTTCCCATCTGGATTCCTGTCAATGTGTCGTAGAGCTTCTTTGTCACAGGTCCCATCTCCGTCATACCGCTGGGCATGCAGATCTCTGTTCCATGATCCACGATCTTGCCAACCGGCGAAATAACCGCTGCTGTTCCGCAAAGTCCGCACTCTGCAAAATCCTTAACCTCATCCAGATATACCTCGCGCTCCTCCACCTCAAGTCCGAGATACTCCTTCGCCACATAGACGAGGGAACGACGGGTGATGGACGGCAGAATGCTGTCCGACTTCGGCGTTACGACCTTGCCGTCCTTTGTGACGAACAGAAAGTTAGCGCCTCCGGTCTCCTCGACCTTTGTACGGGTACCAGGATCGAGATACATATTCTCGTCGTAGCCCTCGTGATGTGCCGTCACGATTGCATGAAGGCTCATTGCATAGTTCAGTCCTGCCTTGATATTACCGGTTCCATGCGGCGCCGCACGGTCAAAGTCGCTGACACGGATCGTCAGAGGCTTCACGCCGCCCTTGAAATAAGGACCTACCGGCGTACAGAAGATTCTGAACTGATACTCGTCAGCCGGCTTAACACCGATGACAGGGTTCGTTCCAAACATATAGGGACGCAGATACAGCGTTGCTCCGCTGCCATAAGGCGGTACAAAGGCGGCATTCGCTGCGACAACCTTTGTCACTGCATCCACAAATCTCTCCTTGGGAAATACAGGCATCTCCAGTCTCGCCGCAGAAGCCTCCATGCGCTCTGCATTCAGGTCGGGACGGAAGGTAACAATATGCCCGTCCTCCGTGGTATATGCCTTCAGACCCTCAAACGCTGTCTGGGCATACTGCAGAACACCTGCACATTCATTCAGGACAATGTTGGCATCCTCTGTGATAGCGCCGTCATCCCACGCACCATTCTTAAAGTTGGATACATAGCGGAAATCCGTCTGAACATATCCAAATCCGAGGTTGCCCCAGTCAATATTTTTCTTTTCCATAGTCTACCATCCTTCCCTGTTGTATATTGTTTGTTAATCATTATTATACTTTCAAAATCAAAAGTCAATACGCTTTTCCAAAGGAAACCGGCAAAGTCACCACCGATCGCACAATTCATATAATATACATAAAATATTCTGTATCTTACTTAATTGCCGAGGTTCCAACATATCTAATACACATACAATATTTTCCTTTCCTCTGTGTTCTTTCTCTTCTCCACGCATTATGTAATCGCAGCTTACAGATAGCGCTTTTGATATTTCATTAAGAGTATTTGCTGAAAAGCCTTTTCTTCCCATTTCAATTTCATACAGAAATTTTGGAGATATATCTACTTTCTCAGCTAACCCCTCCCTTGTATAATTCTGTATTTCACGCAATTCTCTTATTCTAGCCCCAATCTGTATACTCGACATTTTATCCCTCATATATTGTGTTCTGTGCCCCTGATAAGATTCAGGAATAGTGCACTTACTTTAATTGTAATTGTTCATGATATATGTGCGCCCTGTTTCTAATTATGTCCGTTGTTTCATCAAGACTCTTTTTCCCATCAAAATAGTATGCTGTTTCTTCCTGCACAATATTGACTATAGGAGAATTCTCGCGCCTCATAATCTTAGTTTCATCTATCATTTTCTTCAGACTCAGGACATCATCTTCTTCACTCGCATACACATTTATATTCTCGCCATCCAGATCATAAGAAAAAACAGGCACCTCACGCAAAGCTCCATCTTCATCGTAATAATAGTCTCTCCTCATAGAATCCTTCATTTGCCTGTCCAGCACATCTTTGCTGACGGAAAAATACCAGTTTGGTGTAATCTTTCGTTGCCATTCTGTGCCAAAAAAACTTTCTATAAAGCTCCATGCCTCATCCTTATAACCACTCCGGCTGTTAATGCCAAAACAATTGATTGGCAAAAATGCCATGCCGTTCCCGCCTGTCTCAGGAAATCCTGTAAAAACCACATCTTCTCCCCATATGGATTTCTCAACTAAAAACATATTTACATTATACAAAGTTACCGATTCAAGCAGTACCATCCCATTCCTGCGAAAAGTATCATCTGGTTGATAATCCATCTCATCCGGTAACCTGTTTGCAACTTCTATATATGACTCCATTCTCGAATCTGCTGATTCTAAAGAATATCCCCCATATAGTGCACCGCATCTCAGAAACTCCTCTCTGGCTATCTGCACCTGAATATCAGGTTCCCTCAATCCTTGCAGCACCTCCTGGCAATCAAGTTTTCCGTCTTTCCCTGCCCATTTTTCTTTTGTAACAATCAATTCCAGAGCGAAATTCGTGGGCAGCATATAAAGTCTGTCATCTACGAGCAGAGACTGATAAACAGAATCCACAACATTCTCCTTCTTTATCACTTCGCTTTTTTGCAAATAAGGGGTCAGATCTTCCAGCATTCCTCTTTGTCCCAATACTTTATCATTCGCATAATCCGCCGAAAAGCTGATAATATCCGGGCCGTTACCCACTAGGATTTCATTATACAGTTGTTGTACTGCTATCGTCTCATCCTCATCATAATACTCTTCCACCACAACAACGCATTCGCTGCTTTCCCTGTTAAAGGTTGCAACAGCCTCCCGCAACTGTGCTGTGTCCCGAAAACATGCCAGTCTGATTTCCGTCCTCGCCACTTTATCCTCTTCCTGCTGATAAGTCACATCATATAGACTTCCTTTATCATACAGAATGCAATGAATCTCATCATTCCATTCATATATTGCGCAGATATTTTCGCCAAGCATTCCGAAGTCCGACCATCGAATCAAAGATTCTGTATTATGTGTCTTGGGATCAATACAACATAAATTTGTTGTAGTACAAATGCACACACTTCCATTTGCACATTTTATTACCGTGGCTGCCCGCCATTCCTGTACATCCCCATATTCCTGTCTCTCTCCGGTTTTCAGATCAAAATAGCAAAAAATTGGTTCATAATCTTTGCACCAATACCCAACTGCACTCTCCTCGTCAATATATGTAAACTCATATGTCTCCTGCTTCTCCCAATCCTCTTCTTCTATAATATCTCCATCTTCCTCCAACAATAGATATGCATATTGAGAATACACCAGAATACAACCATCCGGCTTTTGTATCACCTTCCATTTATAGCAGTCATCCTTCCCCCCTCTGTGAAAATCATTTATAGCTTTCACAGTCACCACTTGTCCCTCCGGAGTACACTTTTTTAAATAAATATTTTCCGATTCGTCAGAAAACTCCAGTATTAAGAAGAAAATACTTCCATCATCTATTACACAGTAGTCCAGTACATATGCTGTTCCCATATCAATTGTAAGTACAACCCTGGGCTGATCTTGTTTATCCTTCGCTATATAATAAAAATACTCGTTTTTCGGATCGGTTGTCGAACAGACCACATTTCCTTTAAATGCTCTCACACGGTACAGCAGTTCCTCTGTACTCTCATGAAGTATAGCCACAGCATTTTTCTTCCAACTATTTCTCCAGATCTTAAGCCTTTCCTCATCACTCTGTCCAGTCATACCGTGACAGGCACATAAAAGCAACACCAGCAGACAAAAACTCAAGCTTAGTCTCAATATTTTTTTCACAACTGCTCTCCTCAATTCAATATGTAGTGTAATCGTATCATTTTTAAACCATGGTTACCTATAATATTACTTCTTTTAGTGCTTTCAGTCAATCATTATATTTCAAAAACAATGTGACGTGTTTCAGCCGTCACATTGTTTCTATCTTTCTCTATATTTTTCTTATCAATTTACTGTTTGTAAGGTAACTACTCTGTTCGCATTACCTAAACCATAGCCTGCCCGTTTTCCTTCACCCATATAAATATCAATTCTGTACCCTACAATTGCACTACCACCATCTTCCGCGATTCTTGTACCCACACCCGCAATGTACAATGTCGCCCGTCTCCACATAGAATTTACTTTTGCTCTGGGTATATAGTATGGGTCAACTGCAATCGTCCTGCCAGCAGTCGCCTTTGTTCCAGAAGCCGTCAGCGGTGACGTCTGATAACTGAATGTTTTGCTGGAACTATTATATTGCAAATATTTTCCATTATTTGCTTTCCCAGAGCCATTCAGTTTTACCGCGTCCAGGAAAGATTTTGTAAAAGTATCTTCCGAAATCCCAGCAGCCGTTGTTTTATACCCACTATAATCACTTTCGAGCGTAGTGATGTACACGGTACAATAAAATGGTTTTTCGTATTTTGCCCTTACCGTAAGAGATGTAGTCACTGTATTAGACTTAACTGTCGACCGTATTGCATTGTTATTCACCAGTTTGCAGGATATTGTTATTCTATGAGCACCTCGCACATCTACGTCTATATACCCCACCCCATTACTATCTGTATTCGTGCACTTTATCCCCTTGACAGGACCGGTATATTCCACATAGTCAATTCGATGGTTTACCACTGGCTCATTATTCACTTTTCTAGCTGTCACTTTATACCTGATTCTATATATTACTTCTGCATTGCTCACTAAATTCTCCTTGATTGCAGCTTCAGGAATAATTTGCTCTCCTATTTTTTCCAATTTCACTATTCCAATATCCTTTAGCGCGGCTCTGGATTGTTTGCTTACCACACTCATTTCTGTTGTTTTCTCCACAGCATTTTCTCTTGCATCTACCCTCAAATTGCAAGTAAGCATAGCCATTGCCATCAACAGTAACATCAAAATCCTTCTCATGAAACTTCCTCCTTGTATATAAACTAAATTTGGTATACTGGCAAATTGTAACTTTAATTAATTTAGTTTTAAAGGATTTATAGTTATTGTTCATATTACATATAGTTCTATATACATTTTTGAATGTATTCTAAAAAACCGCTGAATCCTTCTGTTTTAAAGGATTCAGCGGTTCTATTACAACCTAACTTTCAAAATCAATAGTCAATACGCTTTTCCAAACTAAATCGGCAAAGTTAGTGTCTTTTTCTCTCATATCTCTGAAAGGTATAGGCGAGATCGAAATAGGTCTGTTCATCACTGTCCGCCGTGACCTCCCACTCCGGGTCATTGTCCAGATTCGGGAAATGGGCATCCGCCTCGTAGCTGTGGTCTATTCTGGTGATATGTGCGACATCACAGTAGGGCAGCAACTGACGGTAGATACTCTCACCGCCGATGACATACACATCCTCCGTGTTATACTTCTTCAGTTCCTCAAGCAGCTCCTCAATGGAATGAACCACCGTCGCACCCTTCACCTTATAATTTCTGTCACCGGACAGAATAATGTTGATGCGGTTCTGCAACGGCTGCTCTTGCGGGAAGGTTTGTAAGGTCTTTCTTCCCAGAACGACAACCTTTCCCGTCGTCTCCTCCCTGAAATGCTTCTGATCGTTTGGAATGCTGACAAGAAGCCTGTCCCTGTTTCCGATTGCCCAGTTATTGTCTACCGCCGCGATAATGTTCATTGTTCTCCCTCGTTCTGCTCCCCATATCAGCTGCTTTTATTCGGCTTCATTTCGCTTCGGCTTTCTGCCGCAGCACTTTGTCTCCGTGCAGAAACCGCTGACCTCACACTTCGGCACAAAATAATGCTCCACCAGGTACTTCCATTCCTCTGAATACCCGCTCAGAGCCTTACACATGTCATTCATCAGCTGGCGGAATTCCCAGTACGCCCTGCTGCACATTCTCTGGTGCGCCATATCGATCAGGTTGCGCAGGTTCGTCCGCAGAACCACCTTTGTCTCCATTCCCAGCGGGAGCAGCATTCCGACATCCTCCCTCGGCAGCTCCAGCTTCTCAAGCTCCTGCATGGCAGTCAGAATAGAATCCATTGCCTGACAGTATATCTTCTCCGCCTGCTCGTCTGCCGCGATCTTCGGCGGGACAACATAGGGAAAGCCCTTCTGGTAATTGATATATCTGGTCGATGCCTGCAGTCTCGTCGGAGAGCCACCGATATGCGTGTACAGCTCTCTGATGACTCTCGCCGAATATCCGTCAATGATCATGTAGACCTGCGGATATTCCCATGTCCTGCCATGCCCTGACTTCAGGCAATCCATGCCACGCTTATAATTCTTCTCGGCATCCGCAATGTTGCCTCCCCAGCACACCCCTGCCTCTCTCCCAATCAGACTGATCGGGTCAACCGTTGTCTCGCTCTGTATGATAATCTTACCCATTTCTTTCCTCGTTTCTATATTTCACCTATTGATACTTATCGCACAGCGAATTAATCTGATCCGCAAATTTCGCCGCCTCTTTATTCGGCATGCCATCCTTCTTCTGTACAAGCGCCAACAGTCTCTGCGCCGCTGCAAGCAGTCTCGCATAAACGCCGGTTGCAACCGCCGATTTCGCTTTCTTATTCACCGGAACAGGCTCCGTCTCATACTCCAGCTTGCCGGAGGTCAGGTCAAACACGGTTCCGCTGTAAGGCGCATAGGCGCGCTGACCATACTCTATCTTTAAGCACTCCGCAAAGCTCGTACAGACGCTGTCCTCTCCATGAACGACAAACACCTTCTTCGGCTTCTCCTCAAAGCCGGAGATCCACTCGATCAGACCGTTTTTATCCGCATGGCCGCTCATGCCGGTAAGCTGTCTGATCTGCGCACGAATCTGAATCGGCTCTCCGAACAGCCGCACCTCCTGCGCCCCTTCCACAATGCTTCTGCCGAGCGTTCCTATCGCCTGATAACCGACGAACAATACCGTACACTCCGGTCTCCAGAGATTATGCTTGAGATGATGCCGGATTCGCCCCGCCTCACACATACCCGATGCAGAAATGATGACCTTCGGATCATCGTTAAAATTAATCTCTTTCGATTCCTCACTGGTGATTGCCAGCTTCAGCCCCGCAAAAGCGATAGGGTTAATCCCTTCCTTTACGAGCTCCATTGCCTCCTCGTCAAAGCATTCCCACCGGTTATCCTGAAAGATGCCGGTCGCCTCCACTGCAAGCGGGCTGTCGACATACACCGGAAAGTTCTCATGCCCCTCCACCAGACGGTCCACCTTAATCTTCCGCAGAAAATATAGCATTTCCTGCGTGCGTCCGACTGCGAAGGATGGTATCACGACATTGCCTCCCCTGTCAAACGTCTCCTTAAGGATTCCCGCTAATTCCTTTACATAATCCGGTCTCTCCGCGCCGTGCAGCCTGTCTCCGTAGGTGGATTCCATGACAACATAGTCCGCCTCCTTTGTCAGAATGGGATCCTTCAGGAGCGGCTGATTCTTATTTCCGATATCTCCGGAGAACACGACCTTCTTCGACACGCCATTCTCTGTCAGCCACACCTCTATACTTGCCGAGCCCAGAAGATGCCCAACATCCGTAAAGCGGATCTTTACCTCATCGCAGACCTGAATTTCCCTTGCGTAATGGCAGGGCACAATCCTCTTGATCAGCCCTTCCGCATCCTCCATTGTATACAACGGCTCTGTCGCCGCAACAGACTCGCTGCGCTTCGCCTTTCTGTTCTTCCACTCTGCCTCCATCGCCTGAATATGGGCGCAGTCACGAAGCATAATACTGCACAGATCAGCCGTCGCGTCCGTCGCATAAACCTGCCCTCTGAAGCCCCTTGCATATAAGAGAGGCAAAAGCCCCGAATGGTCAACATGCGCATGTGTCAGAAACACATAATCAATCATTGACTCATTGACAGGCAGCGGCACATTCTCGAACGCATTGATTCCCTGCTCCATGCCGTAATCCACAAGAATGTGTTTATCCCCGACTTCAATATAGTGACAGCTTCCCGTTACCTCGTGATCCGCCCCGATAAATATCAGTTTCATGCCATACCCTCCCTATACTACACTGCGAAACCTCACACAGCCTTTCTTCTCTTTCTTCTGCCAGTAGAGCGCCACGTCCGCCGCCGCCAGAAAATCCCACATTTTCTTTTGCTTATCTGGCACACCGCAGACAGCTCCGACCGTCACTGTCAGCACATCCGCCACCTGGGAATTCTTGTTTTCTATCCCCTTATCGCGTACACACTGCACAATCCTTTCGGCATTGCCCGTGATCGTCTGTTCGTCCTGATCCATGGTGATTACCACAAACTCATCGCCGCCATATCTCGCCACAAAATCGCCGGGAACGCATTCCTGTATGCTGCTGGCAACAGCCTGAATACATTCATCCCCTTTATTGTGTCCGTAGGCATCATTCATCTGTTTAAAATAGTCAATGTCCACAAAGAGCACCCCGAGTTTCTTTTGCTGGCGCAGCGCTTTTTCAAACGCATCCTCTGCATATCGGTTCAGACAGCCTCTGTTATGCACGCCGGAGAGCTCGTCATGATCCGCCTGATAAAGCAGTCTTGTATTCTGCCGTTCCAGAAGCTGCTGCTCCTCCTCAATGTGGAACAGACGGTTTCTCATCTCCATCATATTCAGTATCTGTCCATACTCTTTATTTTCGTACCGTTCCTTTATTTTAAAGAAAACTCGCGCACTGTTCTCATATTCCTCATCGCGCATTCCGGTTCCGCAGTATTCCAGCCTGTATGCCAGCATCTGCAGGAGAAAGCCCTCATTATTTTCAGATGCCGCCAGCGGCTCAATGAAATCAAGTACCTTGCTCAGATAAGCATACTGCTCCATCATGATCAGAAGATCAAACAGATTCATAAAGCTGTCCACATCTTCTGTGGCACTTTTCCGCTCCACCGCCTCCTGCACCGCTATCTTAAGGCAATCCTCCGCGACGTCCTGATCCGCCTGTTTAAAGCAGAGCAACGCAAAAAAGGTATAGGCATTCAGCCTCGGAAACTGATCCGAATGCTTTTCTTCCTCCATGGCATAAAGCTGCTTTGCCACGCTGTCTGCCTCCTCCAGCTTTCCTGCCATTGCAAGACAATATCCGTAACCGGCAAGAATCAGCATATAATTATGCATTCCGATTGCCGTGTTATTCCCGGATTTTTCATATTCCTCCATGCCGATGCGGTAACATTCAAAGGCTTTTTCATAGGCGCCAATGCGGTAGTACACATCCGCAAGGTTCGTGACAACCACCAGTTTGATAAAATGATTCTCGTACTTTTCAGCGTAAAACAATGCCTTCTCATACTGCTCTGCCGCCAGCAGCAGATTGTTCTGTCCGTGAGCGACAACGCCAAGCAGGTTATAGCATCTGGAAACGCTCTCCTCTCTGTCCGAACCGATCAGACAGCGGATGCTCTCATTCAGATACCCCAGACACTCGTCCTGTCTTCCGTTTCTTATAAAATAGTACGCCATATAATAATTACAGCAGCCGTACAGTCCTCTGTCCTTCTCTTCCGTAATATGTGACAGAGCATTCTGTATATCCTCCAGTTGTAACCCCGATGTGCTTGCGATCTTTTTCTCAATAATGTCTGTCCACACAGTCAGATCGCTTTCTTTTTTTGCCATCTCTGTCACCCGCCTTTCCCGACCTCTTTTGTATTGTGCAACCATCTCCATTTTATCTTCAAGCCCCGAGAATCGCAAGGGAAAAATTCAGAAATATCTCTGCTTGCAAAGCCGAATTCAGATGCTATAATAAAGCCATGGACAGAGAGAATGACTTTTACGCGACAAAATTTAACAGTATACAGGCACTGCGCGGCATTGCCGCGCTTTTTGTAGTGCTTGAGCATATCCGTTTTCTAAACTGCGGAGCCTTCGGCGTTGACATTTTTTTCTGCATCAGCGGATTCATGATCCTTTTTTCCACGCAGAAAAGCACCGATCACTTTCTTTCCAAGCGGCTCATCCGAATCCTTCCTTTTTACTGGCTGATGACGCTCGCAACCTATGTCCTTCTGCTGCTTGCACCCGGACTGTTCGCACAGACAAAGGCAGACCCGGTCTTTCTGCTGAAGAGCCTTCTCTTCATTCCGTTCGACATCGGAGGCGGTGTTCTCCAGCCTCTGCTTCGGGTCGGCTGGACGGTAAATTGTGAAATTTTCTTTTATTTTATATTTTATATATCTCTCAGGATCAGCCATAAATACCGCGGGCTGATCTGCAGTGGTCTGCTGTTAATCACTGTTATGCTGGCTGCACTTTTTCCATCTGCCTCACCGTTCTTAAGCTTTTACGGCAATCCCGTCATGCTCGAGTTCATTTTAGGAATGGTTGCTGAGCATATCTGCCACCGACTCTATACGCTGCATATGTCCGGAAGACTTCCCCGTCTCCTGTTACCTTTTTCCTTTGCCACGGCAATACTGTGTTTGGGAGGACTTCTGATAACCAAACAGGCTACGAATACGATAGGCTTCCGCAGACTCCTGCTCTGGGGTCTGCCTGCACTGGTCATCCTCGTGTGCTTCTTCCTCATCGGTCTATATCTAAAAATGCCGGTTCCGCTTACCCGGTTAGGTGATGTCAGCTTTTCGCTGTATCTTCTGCACTATTATCCGGTGGTCTTCCTTGACAGAAAGGTATTTGACTGCAGCACCGCCTCTCCCCGGGCATTTTTAGGTGTCGCTGTCAGCTTTGCCGTCAGCACAATTCTTGCGCTTTTCGGATATGAAATCATTGAGAAACGGCTCTCAGGGTGGCTGCGGCAGAAACTCCTTAAGCCCAACGGGTAAATCGCTCGATTGTCCTTGCGAAGGACTACGAAATATTATATGATAGTTGTAATTGTTTCAAGACAGACCGAACAAAAACAGAAAAGAGGTAATATCATGACAACCAACGAAAAAGCACTGCTGATGCATGAAAAGTGGAACGGAAAGCTCGAGACGACGGCAAAGGCGCCCGTAAAAAACCGCGAGGATCTGGCTATCGCCTATACCCCCGGCGTCGCTGAGCCCTGCAGGGTCATTGCCAAGGATAAGGAAGCCGCTTACAAATATACCATGAAGGCAAACACCGTCGCTGTCGTTTCCGACGGCAGTGCTGTCCTCGGTCTCGGAAATATCGGTCCCCACGCCGCGATGCCTGTCATGGAGGGAAAGGCTGTATTGTTCAAGGAGTTCGGCGGAGTCAACGCTGTGCCGATCTGCCTCGACACGCAGGACACTGAGGAAATCATCAAGGCTGTCACATGGCTTGCCCCGGGCTTCGGCGGAATCAACCTTGAGGACATCAGCGCACCCAGATGCTTTGAGATCGAGGAAAGACTCAAGGCAACTCTTGATATTCCTGTATTTCACGACGACCAGCACGGTACCGCCATTGTCGTGCTCGCCGGTATCATCAACGGTCTGAAGGTTGTTAAGAAACGCAAGGAGGACTGCAAGGTCGTTGTCAACGGTGCCGGAAGCGCCGGTGTTGCCATCACAAAGCTGCTTCTGACCTACGGCTTCCCCAACATTGTCATGTGCGACAAGGTGGGCATTGTGTCGAAGGAGACCGAAGGGCTGAACTGGATGCAGCAGAAAATGACGGAAGTCACGAATCCAAACAACGAGACCGGTACTCTCGCGGATGCCCTGAAGGGTGCAGATATTTTCGTCGGCGTCTCGGCTCCCAACATTGTAACTCCCGAGATGGTTGCCTCTATGAACCCTGATTCCATTTTGTTCGCCATGGCAAATCCGGTGCCCGAGATCATGCCCGATATTGCAAAGGCAGCCGGTGCGCGCGTTGTCGGAACTGGCAGAAGCGATTTCCCGAATCAGGTGAACAATGTTGTCGCCTTCCCCGGAATTTTCAAGGGTGCTCTGGAGGGACGCGCCACACAGATTACAGAAGAAATGAAGTTGGCTGCCGCCGAAGCGATTGCCGGTCTTGTTCCCGAGAGTGAACTGAATGAAGACAACATTATGCCGGAGGCCTTCGACCCGAGAGTCGCAGATCTTGTCGCAGAAGCTGTCAAATCCCATATCCGCTAACGGAGGTTATATGTCACAGACGGACTGGCACGGCAAACCCTATTATTCTCTGGATGCCTGGTGCAAAAATACCTATCAGCATAAATGCTATAAAGTGGCCCTGAATGCCCATATGAGCTGTCCCAACCGGGACGGCACGCTGGGCACTCGGGGCTGTATCTTCTGTAGCGCAGGCGGAAGCGGTGACTTTGCGGGCGATCTTGAAGCGGGAATCCGAAAAATTGCAGACAAACTGCCCGACATGACCTCCCCCTGCATTATCGCCTATTTTCAGGCATACACGAATACCTACGCCCCTTGCAGCTACCTTGAAAAAATTTACACGGAGGCGCTTTCATTCCCTCTGGTATGCGGCATTTCGATTGCCACACGACCGGATTGCCTTCCCGATGAGGTGCTTGGGCTGCTCTCCTCCTTAAAGAAGCGCTTTCCAGATAAATTTATCTGGATAGAGCTAGGGCTGCAGACTATCCATCAGCCCACAGCGGACTTCATCCGCAGAGGCTATGACCTTCCCTGCTTTGAGGCTGCCATGACGCGCCTGAACGCGATTGGCATTCCCGTCATTGTACACGTCATTCTCGGGCTGCCCGGGGAAACCGAAGCTCAGATGCTCGAGACGGTTCAATACCTGAATGCTTTTCATCCCTTCGGCATTAAACTGCAGCTTTTACATGTGCTGGAAAACACAGATCTGGCGGATTGTTACCGAAATGGGGATTTCAAGGTGCTGACGAAGGACGTCTATCTCGGGATCGTGACAAACTGTCTGGAAGCGCTCTCTCCCGATATTGTCGTACATCGTGTGACGGGGGATGGTCCGAAAAAAATACTGATTGCTCCGCAGTGGAGCGCCGATAAACGCGACGTGCTCAACAGTCTGCACGCGCTCATGAAAAAGAAAAATGCCCATCAGGGCGATAGAATTGTGAGGAAATTATGATACAAGACCCTTTGACTCTCTATAAACTGATTGTACTCTATATGCTGAACCGTGTCAGCTTTCCTATGACGACCGCCCAGGTCAGTGACTTTATCCTTGGCCGCGAATATACAAATTTTCTTACTCTCCAGCAGGTAATCAACGAACTGACCGATGCCAATATGATCTCCTCCGAGACCATACGCAACCGCACGCATCTCGCGATCACCGCCGAAGGACGCGACACCCTCAATTTCTTCCAGAACCGTATCAGCGACGCCATCAAGCAGGAAATCAATACCTATTTCCGCGAAAATGAATTTTCTCTGCGCAATGAGGTCTCCGTGCTGGGCGACTATTATAAGTCCACCTCCGGCGAATACGAGGCGCATCTGGTTGCAAAGGACAGAGGCATCCGCGTAGTCGACATCACTCTGTCCGTTCCAGACGAGACAACAGCCGCCGCGATCTGCGACAACTGGCAGAAGAAGAATCAGAATATTTACCAATACCTGATCCGACAGCTCTTCTAGTCCTCCTGCTCTGCCTCTGATTTTATCCTCTTCATATGCTCTCTGATCTTTACCTCATAACCATTTCCTGATGGTTTGTAAAACTCCTGTCCATCCAGTTCGTAAGGCAGATACTGCTGTCTCACATAATGGTTGGGATAATCATGCGCATACTTATATCCTGTACCATGTCCCAATTTTGCCGCTCCTTTGTAATGTGCGTCCTGCAAATGCGTCGGAATCGGCAGATTTCCTGTTCTTTCCACCGCCTGCATAGCACTGAAAATTGCCTCACAGCTTGCATTGCTCTTCGGTGCACATGCCACATAGGCAGCAGCCTGCGCCAGAATAATCTGCGCCTCCGGCATTCCGATGCGCTCCACCGCCATGGAGGCATTTGTCGCCACAACAAGCGCCTGCGGATCCGCATTTCCCACATCCTCCGCCGCACATATCATAATACGTCTCGCAATGAACGCGACCTCTTCCCCTGCATAAAGCATTCTTGCCAGATAATATACCGCTGCATCCGGATCAGAACCCCTCATGCTCTTGATAAATGCCGAAATCGTATCATAATGGTTGTCACCGGTTTTGTCATAGCGGAGCGTTCTCTTCTGAATACACTCCTGCACAACCTCAAGCGTAATATGAATCTTGCCGTCAGAGACGTCTCTCTCCGTCGTCATAATGCCAAGTTCAACCGCATTCAGGGCATGTCTTGCATCCCCACCGGAAAGCTCAGCGAGAAAATCCACAGCGGCATCGTCGATCACCGCATCATAGGCACCCATGCCTCTGTCACTGTCATAGACCGCCTTTCTGATCAATTCCTTGATTGCCTCCGGCGGAATGGGCTTCAATTCAAAAATGACCGAGCGGGAAATCAAAGCCCCATTAACCTCAAAATACGGATTCTCCGTCGTCGCACCGATCAATATCAGCGTACCGTCCTCGACAAAGGGAAGCAGATAATCCTGCTGGCTTTTATTAAAGCGATGTATCTCGTCAATGAACAGGATCGTCCTCTTTCCGTACATTCCCTGTAGATCCTTCGCCTTTGCAACGACCTCCTCCATGTCCTTTTTCCCGGCAACCGTCGCATTGATCTGGGTAAACTCCGCGCTTGTCGTATTCGCTATGACCTTTGCCAGCGTCGTTTTCCCGGTGCCGGGAGGCCCGTAAAAGATGATCGAGCTGATCTTGTCCGCCTTGATGGCGCGATACAGCAGCTTGTCCTTGCCTATGATGTGCTCCTGCCCGACTACCTCATCCAATGTCCTTGGACGCATCCGCGCCGCAAGCGGCGCTTCCTTCTCCATATTGGTGCTGCGCATATATTCAAAAATGTCCATGCCGTCTTCTCTCTGCTACTTTCCGTCCTTTAACGTCACCTGATTTTCATGAACGGTGACGGATTTCATACTGCGCAGAAAACTCGATATTCTGCTGAAACCAAACTGTTTAAAATCGAGCTGCTTGTACTTCTTATGAAGCTCATCATTCAGAGTGGACAGATTATCAATGACACCGCCGCTCTTTTCGATCAGATTATAGATTTCCCTCTCAAGCTCCGTCTTCGTCAGCGTGGAACGCCGCTCGACATAATGCTGATTATTGACCTTCTTCACGCTCAGATCAGGCAGCTCCTGTGCCACCATGGTACTCAGCTTAGTATAGCCGTAATTTCGCACATCAAAGTCTGAAAACTTATCGTTCAGCCTGTTTCCGATACGCGCAAGGTCAACCTGCTTGCCGTCATTCTCGTTGATCAGGGCAAGAATCGCCTGACGTACCTCCTGAATGGAAGTCACGTTCTGCTCCTCCGCGCCCTCGAGGTTCTCGTTGCCCTCCAACGCCTTATTCTGCTCCGCCACAAGGTTCAGGTGAATAAATTTGTTACAGGCTCTCGTCAATGCCAGCGGCGTCTTCGACTCGCCCATGCCCAGAACGAACATATTCTCCTCCCGCAGCCGCATGGCGAGTCTGGTAAAATCGCTGTCACTCGTCACCAGACAGAAGCCCTGCACCTTGTTCTTATAGAGAATATCCATCGAATCAATGACCATTGCCATGTCCGTCGCATTCTTCCCCGTCGTATAGGAGAACTGCTGCACCGGCATGATCGAATATTCCAGTAAAAGCCCCTCATTCCATCCATTGCTCTTAGACCAGTTTCCGTAAATCCGTCGATAGGTCGATAACCCGAACTTCTCCAGCTCCTCAAAAATTGTTGCCGCATATTTGGAACTGATGTTATCCGCATCGATCAACACCGCAAACTGCATTCTCTCCGCCGTAAGGTTTTCAACAACCTCCTCCATTTTCACTCCTCCTGTTTTCACTCCTGCTCTTCCTTATTTCTTCTGTTCAGCAGCCTTCTGATAAGATGCCATATTTCCCTGATGAATGCAAATACAAAAAACATGCAGATAAATCCCAGCACGCCAAACATGATATCCGCAAACTCCATCACACCTGTATTCGTCACCCTCTGTCCTATCTCAATGGCAAAGGTGATGACAATAATCAGGGTAAACACATAAATCCAACTGATAACCATGACATGATTTTTCCGCGCAAGCCATTTAAAAAGCGGATATATCACGAAGATCATCGCCATGCCAAGCGCTCCTATGATCAGAAAATGCAGCTCCTTATCGGAAAAATTGTATTCATAGGCATCATTCAGCTTTAACAGCCAGTTATGTACCCGTGCAATCTGCTCCACAATCCAGTATAAATATTTTCCCATAATAAACTTCCAGCTCCTTCTTTTCTCTGTACAGAGAAAATTTTATCATGGATTCCACTGTCTTGCAAGTTATCGAGGCTACACGCCTCTTTCTGTTACGCCCCCTCCAGCCACTGCTCCACTGTCTCGAGGCTCTCCTCAACGATCTCTGCAATCTGCTCAACGGGCATGTTGATTTTCTTCAAATTCGTTGCAGTTGTACGTTTTCCCTCGATTTGTCCTTTGATTTTTCCCCGCTCCTCCCGCATTGCAAGCTTCTCGTTTAACAGACTTTCAAATTCTTCACTCATTCCGCTTCCCTCCTTCACAAACCTCTTCCGGTTCGCACGAATCATGATATCAATCACGCTGCTGTACAGTCCATTATTCTGGTGCTTTCTGTACTCCGCCAGCGCGCGCCCAGCGATTTCCTTTTCCTTCAGCTCATTGGACAGCACCCGCAGCCACAGATTTTCCTTTTCCGACAATCTTGAGAGCACCAGTATCTGAATCGGCACAAACGCTCCCCTCACATAGTATATCCCCTGTTCCGCTTCCTCCACGCTGTACCCTCGCTCCTTCGTCAGATGCGCGATCAGCTTCCTCGGGTATCTCGCCGCCGCAAAGGTCAGCGTAAGCTCTCCTATCTTTCGCTCATCCTCCATCGCTGTGTCTACTTTATACAGGCAGACATAGGCACAGCCCATGTAAAAGTCATTGATGCTCAGATAGTCTCCGGGGCTCTTATACTCCACAATATTGTATCGCCGGAACATCCTGCCGATATTTTTCTGCACCCGATAGTCCGCCGCCTTCTTGATAATCAATACATCGATCTCCCTTGGCTTTGTCCCCAGCTGGTGCTCATTGTCAAAGGCGAGCTCTCCCGCCTCCTTCTCCAGTTCGAGCTGCACTCCCGCATAAAATGCCGGATGCCACTGGAGAATCCTGCTTTCCTTCCCCATAGAACCTCCTTTTTTTGTTTTACAGGAAGTTCCCGTTCCAGAAACTCCTGCTTACAGTGTTTGGATTTAAAGCATGAATTTCTGAAATCATAAAGAAAGAATCATAGATTGAATACTCTGAATTTCAATAGATGAAATATGCTTTATATAGGTATAGTAGCACAAAGAATTTATTTATGCAAGTAAAAAGGCACAGAAATCTGCTGATCTCCGTGCCCCTTTATGTACCTTTATTCCTCCCAGCAGAATTGCTCGCAGCATATTGGAATCAGCATGAGCTCTGTGTCTCCTACACCAATCCTGTCAAACTGGTGTATTTCCATCGGAGCAAGAACAACATCTCCGTTGAAGTAGCAAAGTCCGGATCCTTCACCGGGCTTCACATAAAACTGCCGCTTATGCGGCTCATACATAACAAATGCCTGTTTTTCCCTTGACACTTTTGGGTCCATTATCACCACATCCATAGACTGCGAGCGCCCGATCGTATTATTTCCCGATTTCAAAGGGAAACCACAACCATAATCTTCACCCTTTGTACAGATCAGATACCCGACAACCGGCTCATTCGACTGAAGCGTTGAATAGAACCCCACTGTCTTATCCTTATCAACCGTCTCCCCTTTCGGTGCCGCCACCGCTGCAAATGCACTTGTCAGGCTTGTCTGAGCCGTAGCTTCCGGAACATCCGGCTGGCGCATTGTATTTTCCACCGCTCTCTCCTGTTCCGGTCTTGCCGTCGTGGAGGCTGCTTCCTCATGCCTGATCTCAGCCTTGCTTCCCCACGCCTGCAACCCCTGCGTCAAGTCGTGCTTTGCTGCCTCCGGCATACGCAGCGATTCCGTGTTGCCGGAATGTTTTTCCTGCGGCTCCGCAATCACCGGCGGCTCCGTATCCTTTTCCTTTCCTTTCTTCCGACCGAACAGCCCTTTTTTCTCTGTCTTTTTCTCCTCCTCCATCTGTCCGCCCGCCTGTGTTGTAAATGCAGACTTCTTGATTGGCGCCATTCCATTCGCACAATGAGGACATTGCGTGTACTTGCTCTTATCATAAAAATGTCCGTTTGCGCACATCTCTCTGTTATCGCTCATCTTCTTTAATCTCCTACCTTCTGTATAACAATCCAGGTTGCATTGTCCTGGTTGCTTCTGTTTTTTGCCGTTATCGCATTTTCAAACATTTTGCAAATTCTGTCCGTGCCGCCCCTCTGACGCATAATTGCTGCAATTTCCTCCGCCGAAACAGAACGATACAGACCATCCGTGCAAAGCAGCAGCCGATCGCCCTGCTGGACGGGAAACGGACTGTAATTCCCGTCGTAAAGCTCCGTCATCCCCATTCCGAGATAGCTGATCAGTTGCTCCCCTTTTACTGCCTCCCGGCTGTATTCCTCGTCCGTTATCTCATGATTCCGTCGCTTTTCATCCAGACGCATAGCATAGTTATGAGGACGGGTGACACAGTACAGTTCCTGCTGCCTTGCGTAGTAGAGCTTACTGTCTCCCACCGAAAACCAGTAAAGCCGGCTCCCGAACAACAGAATTGCCACCACTGTTGTCCCCGCACCAAGCCTGCTCCCATCTGCATTCCGCAGATTATAGATGGCATCATCCAGTTTTTCCATTTCATACTTGAAAAAGCGATACATATCCCTTCCGGGATCTACAGCTTCAAGATCCTTTACCAGTATTTCCGCTGCCTTTCTGCTGGCGATATTTCCTCCCTGTAAGCCGCCCATCCCGTCACACACGATCGCAATCGTGCGGTCACGAAGCTGCCGGTAGATATAGAAATCCTGCTGTTGCTCACGCTTCCCCTGAATTGACACGGCACTCAGAGAAATACCGTTATTGATTTTTACAGAATACATATTGCCAACCTCAATCTATCCACACAGCCAACGCCGTATAATTATCCATATCCGTCCCCTGACCGTTCTGTTTTACTATGGAATTCATTCTCTCAAGCCAGTTCTGCGGCGTATCAGCCCTTTTCAGCGTCTTCCTCATATCCTTTTCTTCTATCAGCTCCCAGAAGCCGTCCGTACAGAGCAGAAATACCTGTCGCTTATCCAGTTTCACCGGCGTCTCCATCACATACTGTGGCTTATCCCATTCCGTTCCCATGACACGCAGAAGCCTGTTGCGATCCTCATGATGGCGGATGTCCTTTTCCTTAATCTCACCCATCGTCACCATCATCTGCGGCACACTGTGATCCTTTGTCCTTGCAACCAGCTTCCCTTTCCGGAAGTAATAGGTGCGGGTATCCCCGATATGTCCCCACTGAATCCCGGCTCTTGTCAGGGTGACAACGTTCATGGTCGTCTTCATTTCATCCACTGCGTGCTCACTCTCCTGTCTCCGCAGCAAAAGCTCCTGCGCATGTTCAAAGATTCCGGCTACATCCTGTACCTCCGCAACAGCGAAATAT
Source organism: uncultured Acetatifactor sp. (assembly GCA_934402375.1). GTDB lineage: Bacteria > Bacillota > Clostridia > Lachnospirales > Lachnospiraceae > Acetatifactor. Next base: position 21,847 of record CAKRUB010000017.1, on the reverse strand, counting down.
TCCGCCGCCGCATCGCAGACCGTCTGCGATGCGACTTCTCCCCTGTCATGTCCGCCGAGTCCATCCGCCACAACAAAGCAATATCCCTTCTCATTCTCCACTGCGATCACACAGTCTTCATTGCATTCTCTGTCTCCGGCATCTGTCGTATATGCATACTGTATCTTCATACCGTTTCCTCCGTCATTTCCGCTTGTAGCGGTACTGGATTTTTGATGAGTCGACTTCCCTCATCTCACTGCTTTCAACCTTCTCGTCTCTCCAATCAGACCAGCTGCCCCATTTGTAGTAATGGTAAGTAATAACATCCTGCTTGTCATGATATCTGTATACGGTCTGCTCCTCCACCTTCCTTGTTGCGCTCCCTTCAACATAGGTGTCGTTAAAGGCACTGGGAGATGTCCAACGATAAAAGGTGTAAGTATAATGCGTCGGACGATCCTGATAACTGTACTCTGTGCGTTGCTGTACTTGGGTATTCGAGTTTGCTGTCACAACATCTTCGCTCCACTTAGACCAGTCACTCCATTTATAGAAGTTATAGGTATAATCAGTCCTTGTATAATAATACACAGTATAGGTTTCCGTTCTATATATATCCTGTGTACCCTCATAAAAATATACTCTGCCATCTGCGCAATACTCATCGCCAGCGGGAGATGTATAACTGTTACTGATCCAGTTATAACCTATATCAGAATTATAACGAGTAGCATTCAATGGCGTTGTTGTAGTTTTGCCGTATTCGGTTATATAGCTTCCAGCACAATTAATGTAACTACGCCAATCGTCTCTACGCGGAGTGTATGCTTTAACCCCTCCATTAGTACGATATTGGTAACATCCATAATAGTATTCTGTACGGTCATAAACCTCTTTCGTTCTAGTTTCTGTCCTCACAGTTATTTTATATTGGTCATTTTCAACCGCCGCTACTGGGGTTTCTCCTGCATATTGCTCTGTTCCAACCGTCTCCGTTCTGTTCACATATTCATAGCCTTCTAGTGTCTTTGTATTTGCACTCTTAAATGTTTTAGTACTAGAACAATATGTTTCTCTTGTTTTTACATTTCTGTTATTTGAACTAGAAACTGCCGTTGGACTCCACTCACTCCAGCTACCATAGTCATCTTCATAAAACGCCTTGGTCTTCGACTCATCCAACGTCCAGCCCACCATATTCTTATTATCATTCTGCGTTGCCGTCTGATAATCCGAATATGAATACTGCTTCTTACTTTCGATCTCCCTGTCCTCCTTTTCGGCTGGTTTTTCAACACTCCAGCCGCTCCATGCGCCATATCCGCCCTTAGTCGTTGTGGTATCATACAGTTCCCAGCCATCCTCGGAAGCGTTGGCGGAGCTCATCGTCGTTTTATCCCTGAACCGATATAGCTGCTTGGTCTCGATTTCATACTTTGACTTGTCAACCCCCGCGGGCAAAGTATCTACCCAGCCAGACCATGTATAGTCAACTGGCTCCGGTGTTGGTGTCGGCTGATTTGTCGGCTTGGGCTGCGTGGTCTGTCCCGGCTGACTTGTCTGTTCAGTGTTCTGCTCCGGCTGATTTGCCGACTCAGGCTGCCTGGTCGGAGTCGGCTGGCTCTGTGATCCGGATGCCTCTACTCTTTCGTTGATCTCTTTCGTACCGAGACTGACTGTCAGCGTTACCTGTGCGCCTTCCTTCACCTCTTCCTTCGCACCTATGCTCTGCCTGATAACCTTACCCTTTGCAACACTGCTGCTTTCCTCATACTCAACCGTTACCTTCAGTCCCAATGCCTGCAAGGTGTTTACAGCCTCTGCTTCTTCCTTGTACTGTACGTCCGGCATTCTGATCACAGTCTGTTCCGCATAGACAACCAGTTCGATCGTATCACCCTGCTTTGCCATCGTTCCTGCCTTCGGCTGCTGCTCGGCTACCGTTCCCGCCTTTCCGGTTCCTGTCCTCGTTCCGCCGTTATGAACATAAAGACCATAGTTTTCCGCGAGCTTCAGAGCCTCCTCCATCGTCAGCCCCGTCATATCCGGGATCTCTACCTCCCGCGTCGCATCAATGTAACTATCTACACCCTTCGATACCGTCACCGTAACGTGATCGCCTCTGAACAGTTCTCCTCCCGCAGCCACGCTCTGAGCCATTACAACTCCCGCAGCATAGGAACTGTATTCCTCCTGTAAATCTGCAGAGAGTCCAAGTTCAAACAGCTTGTCCAATGCTTCATCCCTTGTCAGTCCGACGATGTCACACATATAGACAATCTCGCGTCCGGCACTGATCACAATTTCCACGATGTCACTGTCCGAAACAATTTTTCCCTTGCTGACGCTCTGTGTCAGAACCTTTCCCTCCGGTATGTATTCTGAGTTCTGTTTGTCGATAATCTGTACAATCAGCTTTGCCTCAGCCATAAGCGTCTCTGCTGTTGCAATGTCCTGATTGACAAGATTTGGAACCCTTGTCTTTCCCTCAGGCAATTCCACAAACTCAGGCACCATGTAGGAGTAATCAATTACACCCGTCACCAGCAGTCCTGCAAATACCGATACTGCGAGCAGTGCCGCCGCCACCAGCAGCTTCGTCCAGAGCGGCCACTTTCCCACATCCGCCTTTTTCAGATGTACAAAATGCAGCTTCACCTTGGCATCATGGTACAATTCCTTTTCCAGCGTCTCTATATCCCTTGTGCGATCCTCCGCCTTGATGTTCAACGCATTCATCAGCGCATTTTCTTCGTTCTTCTTAATGTTTACCCCGAGCTTTGACGGCTTCTGAAGCTCCTCCTTCTCAATACGATCCAGCGCATCCTCCGGTACAATTCCTGTGATCATATTATAAAAGGTCGCCGCCAACGAATAAACGTCCGTCCACGGCCCCTGTTCCCCACGGCTGCTGTACTGCTCTGCCGGAGCGAACCCGGGTTTCACAATGACGGAAAGGCTCTTACTGTGTGAGGACGATACATAGCGGGAGGCGCCGAAATCATACAGCTTTACCCTGCCATCATTCAGTAGGTATATATTGTTGGGCGCAATATCCCGGTGCATGATTCCCTGTGCATGAATCTCCTTTAAGGCGATCAGGATCGGATGCAGAATCTCCTTTGCCTCCTCGACGGAAAGTCTTCCTTTCTCCTTCAGATACTCGGCAAGCTCCATTCCCTCCATATATTCCATCACAATATAGGCAGTGGAATTTTCCATAAAGCTGTCATAGATTTTTACGACGCCGTTGCAGTCCTGCATTTTTGCAAGGATTTTAGCCTCTTCCACAAACTTGCTCAGCCCCTTCTGGAACTGCTCTGCTTTTTCTTCACCATGGGTCAGAACCTCCGTCGTCCCAGGCATTCTCGTCGAATACTCACCCGGCAGATATTCCTTGATCGCCACCTTTCGTTCGAGCTTCCTGTCATATCCGATATAGGTAACGCCGAAGCCGCCAAAGCCAAGAACCTTTCCCACGAGATATTTGCCGCTCAGGATTGTACCGGGCAGCATATGATAAGGCTCCTGCGGCGGTGTTCCCTCCTCATACCCGCATAGGGGACACATGTGAAATTCGTCCTGATATTCCTCCATACAACCGAGACATCTGTGCATTTATTTATCCTCCTGTAATGTTTCCTCCAACAGCCTGTCAACCTGTATCTGCCTTTCTCCCGGCATCAGCATATTGGGAAATTCATTTTGCAGCTCCTCAAAAGCAGTGTTTACATCAACATAGGTTTCGTACATCGCTCGATTTAACGGCAGATAATCTCCTGTCTGCACATACCTCGCATCCTGCGCTGTCTCTGACAGCAGATATACGAGTACCTGAATCGCTGCTGCCTTTTCGTCCTGTGAGGCTGCCGCGCTGATGCTGTAACAGTCCTCGAATCTTCCCACCAGATGATCCGCCTCGGGGAATGTCACGCTGTAATATCCCGCCATAACCTGTTCGATCCGGTTGTTCAAAGAGGTGTCGGCAATCAGGCAGGTTGCCTCATTTTCCAAAAACGCCTCTGCATCCGTACAGCAATTCTGCACTTTCTCCCTATCCGAAAACGACTCAGGCAAGCTTGCATAATCCGTCACCGCTCCCTCTTCCGTAAAAATGTTATAGAAGGTCAGCAGATCTTCCTCCAGCACCAGATAATCTCCGTCCGCCACCAGTTCTTCGACAGCAGTGTCCGCATTCAGAATATTGTTCAGATAGATGGCCGGTGCCGTGAACGCTAACGGTATCTGGTTTTCGGACGGAAAGTATTTCTTATATTGATCCATGAACAAATATCTGTCCGTGTCCAGATACTTAAATACCCCCGTCACTGCCGCCAGCTTCTTTTCACCTGCCACCTCTATCGGAGAGCTTTCAAACAGAGTCGGCAGTTTATCCTCCGCCAGCGCTTCCTCCAGCCTTGACGCATACTCTTCCTCGGGGATATAGGTAATCTCAAGTGAAACCTGTGGATATACCTCTCGGAACTCTGTCAATGCACCGGCGAAAGCACTCTGATTTTCGGTGTCGTCCCCCGGTATCCAGAACGTGACCGCCGTCTCAGCAAGCACAGCCGCGTCCTCTTTCCTCTGGTTCATTACTTTGCTGCAGATCAGCGCACCGATGCTGACGCACACGGCAATGCTTGCTATCGAAACCAGCCTCCGTATTTTCCGCTGCCGCAGTTCCTCCTTTGCATTTCTGATCTTACCGTCAGAGTCCAGCGCGGCAATAAATTCCTCCGCCGTCTGGAACCGCAGCTCCGGCTGCAATGCCATCGCACGCAGAATAATATTATTCAGCCTGACATCCATATCCTTGCAAAGCTGCATCGGCGGAACCAACTGGTCATTCTCCACTCTGTCCTGTGAAGACTGCACCTCCACTCCGGTAACTGCTTTATAGAGCATTGCCCCGACCGCATAGATATCCGTCCACGGCCCCTGCCTGCTCTTCTTCTGGTATTGCTCCGGCGGCGCAAACTCCCATTTCACCTCGACAGACCGCAATTCCTCCTCCGTCGAAGAAAAGCGCGCCGTGCCGAAGTCAATCAGCTTAATTTTTCCATCCTGACATAAAAAAACATTATCCGGGCTGATGTCCCGATGCACAATTCCATGCCTGTGAACTTCTTCCAACGCCTTCAGAACCGTTCTGGTTATTTCAACTGCAAATTCCAGAGGAACCGTTCCCCCCTGCTCCGCGATATACTGCTTATAGTCGGTTCCCTGCAAAAACTCCATGACAAAGTACGCCGTATTGTTCTCCTCAAAGAAGTCAAAAACACTGACAATATTCGGGTGATTATCAAACTTTGCCATATTCTTTGCTTCTTCAAGGAATCTCGTCTTCCCATGGAAAAATTCTTTTCTGCCGTTGCCCGAATAAATGGTGAGATGCTGCTGCCCCGGCGCACGGTTTACCAGTCCCATCGGATAATATTCCTTTACCGCTACCACCTTCTCCAGCACTCTGTCCCATGCCTTATACATAATGCCGAAGCCGCCGCTGCCGATCGACACACCGATCTCATAGCGGTCCGCCAGCACCACTCCCGGAGAAAGAAAGTAAAGCTTATCCGCAGGAGCATTCTTCTCATATCCGCAGTACGGACACATGTCAAAATCTTCATCGTATTCCTTCATACATTTATAGCATCTGTTCATTTTATATCCCCTTACTCTTTCCCGGCATTCCTAAAGACTTCACCTGTCATCTTAAAGTCCTTAGGAGTGCCGGAAAGATTGCAATCCTTCCGGCACTTATTTTTAGAAAATGTTGTCTGTAGACAGATTCTGCGCTTTCTTTACCTGATTTGATTCGAGCTGCTCATAGCTGTTCGCTGCATCCAGAAGATTATTGACATGCTTCTGGAGCGTCTCCAACGCGCCGTTCACATTCTTTGAGACATTCTGGAACTGGACACCATAGTCTACTCCGGAATCACTCTTCCAGCAGTTTTCCAGAGAAGCGACCTTTGTCTTGAATTCAGAGAGCAGGTTCTCCAGACTTCCCCTCTGGACACTGATCTGCTGAGCCTTTGTTCTAACCTCTTCCGTAGATACCTTTAATCTGTAATCTGCCATGTTCTCTTCCTCCTACCTTCTTGAAATGTATGACTTTGCCTCTGTGTCTCCCTGCACATAATTGTCGGCAATCGTAACAATCGCCTGCTGATACTCGTCCATCATTCTTGCAAGGTTATCAAACTTCGGCTGATCCTCCTGAAACTGTCTGTTGAACTCGTCGCTTGCATTGCCCTCCCACATAGCGTCCAGCTCTGCCTGAAGCTGATAAATCTGCTTTACCGTGGAACGCCACTCATCGATCTTGGTTCTGATGTCCATTGCGACCTGATTCATCATGCTCGGGGTAATCTCCATACTTGCCATAACTAAATCTCCTTTTCTTTTTTTTATTTGCACGTCGCGGTTACAGCATCTGTACCGTGACAATCATGCACCTATGTATCAGACCAGCATCAGGCAATCGCCGCTTCTCACTCCGCTTTGTTCCAACGAAGCCGATTCATTCTGCAAGGCAATTCCCTTTTCACAAAACAGCATCACCCGGTCTTCCTCATTAAAAATCATATCGTTTTTCTCGTATTCTCTGATTTCCGACATCATCTTTTTCTTGACTCTGGCAATGTTCATTTGCTTTGAAACCCAGAAATCATATTTCTTCGACGTTGCCGGGCAGGAAATTTCCAATAAAATTTTGTCCATCGCTCTTACTCCTTCCCTGTTGTCACGTTCCGGCTCCGCACGTCTACTTAAAGTTCAGAATTGTAATTGCCTTAATATCATTCCAGCCCGAAAACTGCAGGCATCTCTCAATATTTTTTATTCCCTCACCATACGATAACCCCGGGTCATTGAACACAATCTCTCCTTGCGCATTGAGATAAACATAGATAGAATGTGTATCTGCTTTATTTCGCAGTGCTACCCCCTGCGGGTTCTTTTGCAACGCTTCGTACAGCAATCTCTTAGTCGTCTCACCCGATTCATTTGCTACAGGTATCGTTTCCTTTACCAATCCGTATTGCTGCATCACCTTCGCATTATTCAGAAAAACAGTATTACCGTTCAGCCGGTATATGTCCATCGGAGTCACATTTACACCCAGCCCATTCAGAATCATTGTCCATGTGCATGTCAGGCATGCTGCCTCTGCATTATTAACCCCCTTCCCTGCTTGCCATTCACCCAAATTATAATAATACTTATGCTGCACTGTGCTATTCTTTATTGCAGAGCCTTCATTCTGTGTTGCGCCTCCGCTATTGTTAGTGCCTGCACTTTGTCCCGGTTTCTGGGATATTGTATTCCCACTCTCTTTCTTGTCCTCCCGGATCTCCGCATCCGCCAATTCCTTATACGCCTGCTCCTCCGCCTGTTCCATCTCAGCCATGGCAGTGTCGATATAGGAGATCATCTTCTGTATCCGCTCCCACTGTGCGTCATAGATTCTGCCCCAGCCGACAATCGCCCCGCGTACATTTGTAACAGTAGCATTCTGCTGATTATCGAGCCGGTGATACGCTCTTGTAATAATCGGAGACCAGTCCGACAATTTTCTTTCCGCCAATTTAAGAAGCGCCTGTGCCCTTTGAAGCTCTACTACCTCTGCATGAAAATCACCCATCACTTACCCTCCGTTATCTGGAACCGCCGCCGTTGTCACCATTGCCGCCACCGAAGACCATAGCGCCGACCTCAGAAATCCTGTCTGCAAGCTGCATCTTAAGCATCAGCTTATACAGCTCTCCCGCGCAGCTTCCCATGGCATCTCCCACCTTGCGAAGTTCGGACTGTGTCTCATTCACCAGTTCCTGAAGCTGTACCGATGACTTGCTCCGCCAGCCGGACTCGAGGATGTCCGCCGCCTCCTTCAACGTATTGCACTGCAAATGTATGATCGTTTTCGCCTGCTCCAGTTCCTCCCGGGACTGATTCAGCGCATCTCTGTTCAAATCAATGTCTGCCATCTTCTACTCCTTTACACAAAAATATTGTCGGTGCTCAGCTCCTGCGTCAGCTTGACATTCTTTGTCTCTGTCTCCCTGAATATCCCCGCAGCATCGTAAAGTCCCTGTACATCCTTATCCAGACAGGAATTGATGTCCGCCGCCTTCTGCCGGAGCTTGAGACAGTTTTCTTTAAACTGCCCGAGTGCTTTCCCGCTCCATCCCATCCGGGACACTGTCTTGACAGCCCTGAGTCCGCTCTCTACCGTATCCATTGCGCTTCTCACCGAATTCAGCTTCTGTATCAGTTCCATTGCCGCGCCTTCATCCAGTTTAATTTTCTGTGCCATTTCCGTCCTTCCTTTCCTGCCTTATGGGGTCGCCAGAAGCTCCTGAACCTTTGCCTGCAGGCTCTCTTCACAGTTTCCGTAATATTTTTCCGCAACCAGTCTGAGCTTTCTGCTCTGTATATCCAGCAGCGAACTGAGTTCCTTCATCTTTTCCAGATCACTCTGAAGATTTCTCAAGAATGCCTCTCCTGCTTCTCCCTGAAAGGTTGCTTCACTTACTTTGATGCAGTTCTCCAGAATCGCTCTCTGCCTGTCTACGTTTTCCCTTGACTGTTCCATGCTTTTTGCCAATGCGGCAAGATTGTCAGTGTTCCACTCATACTTCATGCCTCTTTCCCTCCCTTCAACGGCATATAGATCTGTTTAAGTTTATTATCCTGCACAAAGCTGCCGACATTGTAATCAGTAGGCTTCATCAGTTTACGCAAGGGCAGCTCCAGCAGATCAAAGTCAAGGATTTTCTGTTGATCCAGCTTTCCTCCGAAGCAGATTCCCTTGCGGTATCCCGTGAAAATTTTGTACACCGCATATTCCGCATAGGCTCCCCATTTGCCATTCTCCACGAACGAAAAGAAATAGATACCAAGCCCCTGCCCATTTTTCAGGAGGAACTCCATCAGCGGAGCAGGCTTTTCCTTATCACCATAATTTTCGTACAGGGTTTCCGCAAAATCCGCCAGACTCTCAATCAGAACAACCTTTCTTCCGAAATGCTCCGTTACCTTTGCCAGCTTTTCTTTCTCCGTCAGTCCGACGCATTGTTCTTTCGCAAACAGGCTTCTTGCCGCGAATTCCTGTTTCAGGCTCTTTTCAAACTCTACAATCGCTTCATATTCTCCGAGGTAAACCTGACCCGCTCCCTCCCGTCTTTCCGCGGAAACCTGAACCGTTTCTATGTTCAGGCGCTCGCAGGCATATAATAAATTCTCCGAAAAAGCGCGCACGGACTTTGTCGTCGTTGCACAGACGGTGTAGCAGAAAAAATCCTCGAATGAAATACCTTCAGGTTTCACATCAGCCACATTGTATCCCAGCGGAATACAGTCTGTGAATTCCGGCTTCAAAGCAAAGTTCTCGAAGCTCTCTTCCTTCGGTATCGTTCTGACATGTTTTACCGATACGGCTTCATTCTTTTCCGCCATCCGCTTGAACAGCTCAACGATCATGTGGTTGCGCTCAACCTCATTTTGGGCATGTACCGCCAGCGCCGTCTGAAATTCCACAACGCTGTCCGCACGCAGAAGTCCGCGCCCTTTATAATTTCCGGGCAGGAATTCGGGTGTTACGCCGAACGCATCGAGATATTTTCCCTTCTCACCCAGATACAGCGGGATAATGTCCGAAAAATTCTGCCGGATTCTGTAATTCAGGTCATTGACGCCGTTTGCTGTCACGACAACCTGAATGCCGTACTTTGAGCCTTCTCTGAGCAGCAGCGTCAGCCGTTCTTCGTCATACAGTTCCTTGAACATTGCATAGTTATCGATGCAGAGCAGGATCAACGGAATCCTGTTGATTGTACGGTATTCGCGATAGCTTCCTACTCCCGCCTCCTCAAAGGTATGACGCCTCTCATCCATCATCTCAGAGATCAGACTGATCATCCTGCGTACTGCTTCATCCTCCTCCGGGAATGCAACGCCTCCGCAGTGGGGAAGCCGTTTGAATATCTTAAAGGTTCTGCTGGAGAAATCCATGCAGTAGATTGTGACATCCTCCGTACTGTACCGCGTTGCCAGCGAGAACAGAATCGTCTGGAGCAATGTCGTCTTTCCCATTCCGATATTTCCTATGATCAACAGGTTCGCGGTTGACATAAAGTCAATAGTTGCCGGATATTGCTTCTGCAGTTCAGGCTGATCCACCAGTCCGTAGACCGCACAGATTCCATCCCCCGGCAACGGGTATTTCGCCTCCACATCTTCCAGATAAAGCATTTCCGGCAACGGCGGCATCCAGAGGGGTTTCGCAGGATGGATATGGTTTTTCGCCGCAATTCTGGAAATGTAATGAATACATGCCTTCAGCTGGCTGGATGCCCACGGATTCTTCTTTTTTCTCGGAGTCACAAGGTGGCCTCCGTCCAGACCAATCATGGAAACCTCGTTGTGCTGCGACAGCTCAATCTCCTCCTTAGGCTCGTATGCCGCCCCCGCATAGCCGGACTGAAACATTTCAAAAATCTCATCATTTCCTATCTGAAGATACGCGCGTCCTGTTCCGGTCAGAGCTGCTGCCTCCGGTCTCTTCAGCATGCCGATACTGTCCTGCTTATCCTGAACGCGCAGACATATCTTAAACCTCGAATTGCTCCATATCTCATCGTCAACCACACCCGCAGGCTTCTGTGTCGCCAGAATCAGATGGATTCCGAGACTTCTTCCCACTCTGGCAGCACTTACCAGCTCCTTGATAAATTCCGGCTGCTCCTTTTTCAGCTCCGCAAACTCATCGGAAATAATAATAAGATGCGGCACAGGCTCCTCCGCCTGTTCATCCCTGTACAGCCGGATGTACGAATCAATATGGTTTACCTTATATTTATTAAAAATCTTCTGGCGGCGCCTGATCTCGCTTTTGATGGAAATCAGCGCTCTCCTCGTCTGGTTCACGTCAATACTTTCTGTCTCGTCACTGTTTCCGATGTTGGTAATCGTCCCCGCCGTATGCGGCATTCCGATAAATGGAGCCGCCATTCCGCCGCCCTTATAGTCAATCAGCACGAACGCGACCTCATCGGGATGATAATTCATTGCCAGCGACAGGATAAGGGTCATGATAGTCTCACTTTTTCCGGAACCCGTCGTACCGGCAACCAATCCGTGCGGACCATGCTTTTTTTCATGAATATCGAGATACATCGGCTTATTTCCGTGCGTCAGTCCCATCAGCGCCCGGATGCTCTCATAGGCTCTGTTTTCCTTGTAATGCTTAATCAGATCCCACTGTTCCGCACAGCCAATCTGCATCATTTCCATAAAATCGATCATGGTCGGAATCTCACCGCCGGAATTCTCATTCACATAAATACCACTTAGCTTCCTTGCAAACTGCTCTGCCTCGAACGTCCGGACAGTATCGAAGATAATCTCGTTCGTCGCATTCTTGTTTTTGTTCAATGCGAACACTCCCGTGTAGCTGTCGTCACACTGTATGATACGGGTACATTCGTTGGGCAGTCTGTCCATTTCTCCATAGAGAAGGATAAAGGTAAAGCCGTAATCCCGCGAATTAATCATATAGGAGTAAATCGCCTCTTTTTCCAGAATCTCCTTTTCCGTACTAAATACAATAAAATGAGGCAGAAGCTGCGCATTGCCGCCGTCCTTCTCCATCTTTTCCTCACGGTTTCTCAGCTCGCCCGTGAGTTCAAAAAGAACATTCTGGTAAGAGTAGCTGTCCGCCGCCATGTATCTGACTTTTTTATCGCTTGAGAAGGTGTGTGGAAGCCATTTCATCCATTCCGCCTGCTCACGCTCATGCTGATTGTACAAAAACGCCATTTTTACATCCGTGTAGCAATGCAGCGCAGCGGTCTGAATGGCGATCACCTGTGCAAGCTGCATCACCCTGTCCGGCTCTCCCACCACGCCGATCAATTTGTTTTCGCGTAGATTAATTGTCGACACCGCATCCTTCATGTAATGGAATTTGTTATACAGCTCATAAGGCAGACTCGCCAGTTCGTCCTCCGTGAGGGAAAAACGATCCTTCGGGATCGCAATCTTACCGGGAAATTCGATCTGTCCCTTTCCCAGTCTGATCGTGAGAAAATCTTTGTGGTTCACATTTCTGTTCCACAAAAGAGCATGGTTTTCTTCCGGTACGCGCAACAGCTCCGCCGTACTCAGATATTGCTGTTCCAGAAGCTGTTTGTTATATTTGTGTCTTGCCTCAAGCAGCTGTTCATTCTGGCTGATGTACTTTTTATATCCCTGAACTCTGAACTTTTCTGCCTCCCGTGCTTCTTTTTTGTTGTACTGCTGATGGGCAATCGCCCACATTGCCCCGACAAACGCAGACGCAAACACAGAGATCAGCGTTCCAAAATACATGGAAATCCCTGTTCCACCGGAATTACTGTACATGTTGAATAAGACTGACAGCATGATGGGCAGAGGCATCGTTACCGAAGGTCCGAGAATAAACAGGAGCGGCTGTTGCTTCTGCTTCTGGTTAGAGGGCGGCGCTTCAATTTCCACCGCCGACTCAACAAGCGGCTCCATATTCCGGGGTGCCCTTGTAAAATAGCCGTCAATATCTGTCTGCTCCTCCACCACGTCACCCACCGAAAACGACCGTGTCACACTGTCCACTTCCGGCAGTCCGGCGGAAACAGATGCCAGATGATTGACCGCGATCATGTCTCCCAAACAGACAAGCTTTACTCCCAATATGTAAATTTCATCAAAGCATTTGAGCTTCATTGTGCTCAGCAGGCGTTGGCCGTTCAGAAAAGTACCGTTTTTACTGCTGTCCTTAATGTACATGCCGTCCGGCTTCCTTATAATGACGGCATGCTTACGGCTCACATACTCCTCGGAAATAAAAATATCGGATGCCGGATCGGCGCCGATTGTCACCTCGTTTTTCCCCGCCATGCTGTACTTTCTGAATTCCGTAATCTCCATACTTTGATCCAGAACCATGACTGTAAATATTTCATCCTGATTTTTTAACCGGATATGAAGCAGCAGCCCTGTATCCAGCCGGATGGTATTATACTCATAGCCGTCAACCGCCACTTCATAATTATCTGTTCTCTTTATGAACCAGATGTCATCCCACACTTCAAAGCTGATGACACAGGGATAGGATGTATATGCCGACAGATCAAAGCTGTGTCTCCGGTTATTTAATGCCGGCAGTGGGTACTCAAATATTTTGTCCTCAAAATTAAAATACAGAATCTGTTTCTTCATTTTGTCCCTCTCACAATTTTAACTTTTGCTGCGTTTTCATATGCAGCTATCCGCATATTGTGCAGCTATCCGCATATTGTGCAGCTATCCGCATATTGCTATTTTATAAGCTGTATCTATCGCTTCAACCGCTTCGCCAAAAACAGCCAAAAAAGGAGCAAAAATGACACAGTCCTTCAAGTTTTTTCCTTCTCCTGCGTTTCCTGCACCCTTTCCTTCAGCGTACTCAGCATTTTCCTTATCTGCTCATACTCTCTCCTCCGCAGGAGTTCTTTCATTATGATCAGATGTTCATTCAGATCATGGCGGATCTTTGCAAGCTCCTCATTTCTGCTCTCTATTTCGCGGTAATGATTCTGCTCGACGGCATATGCCTCCTCCAGCTTGCACAGTCTCTCCTCCAGCTCATACATTTCCTGTTGTCTCAACAGCGCATAGATGAAGAACACATCCGCAAACACAATGAAAAGAACTGCCCCCGCCGCAAAGTGCGTTTCAAAGGTTCTCCCCTTATAAAGACGTGTATTCAATTCAATCATCAACAAAATCTGACTGATGGGAAAAAGGCAGAATGCATAGAAAGCCCCCGTGCGATAAGTTGGTCTGCCGTTCCATCCTCTTTTTATTATCAGGCAGATCACACAGAAAAAGCATGCCATGACAAAGATACAGGTATTCAACACCGTCATCAGCGGAGTGCCAAAGACAAGCTCGTCCGGGTGGGTGCGCATATCCTGATACAGAATCAACTGCGCCACGATCTCCGCGACAAACATACATGCAACAATCATCAGCCGGAACAATGCTTTTTCCCAAAAGTATCCTGCCATGAAAAAATGCATATAGCAGAGAACAAACCCCACCATCATCCCCAGACCTGCCAATCTCCACATTTCATGCTGTCCTGCCACCAGTTTGAACATCATCGGCGGAAACTCTGACAGCATCATGCCCACAATACATTTCCATCTGGACATATCCTTCCTCTTCGGTTCAAAGGCATAACCTGTTATGATGCTGTCAACAGCAAGCATCATCATCCACAGGCTGTAATTAACTAAATGAAACATCTTGTTGTTCCTCTCTGTTCTCTGCAGTAAAATAGACCTTATATATTTTTCCGTCCGCCTCCGTCTTCATTTCCCCATGGTACCTGTCGGCAAGCTCACGCAGAATTTCTCTGCCATATCCCCGTCTGTCCCTCTTTTTCGCCGTTGACAGATAACTGTTTTTTACCACAATATGAAGGTAGTCCCCTCTGGTGATTGCCTTTATGTCAACAAATGCTCCCGAAGTTTCCCTGCTGCTTTCCTCTGCCGCTGCTATCGCATTTCGCATCAGATTTGAAAACATGCTGCAGACAGCGACGGGATTCATCTGCAATGGGCTGGGAATTCCGAATTCATACGAAAGCTCAATATGCATCTCCCTGCATTTCTTCTCATTTTCCGAAAGGATCGCATTGACGATAGGATCACCGCAGTAAATATATTCCTTTGTGGCAGCAACATACTCCACCAGTCGGTCAAGCAGGATATCCATTCTGTCATACTTTGCATCCTGCATATATTCTTCCATCACAGAAAAATAATCTGTTATCTCTCGCCTTATCTTTGCAAGTTCCGCTCTTCTCGTCTCAATCTGCTGATAATGTTCCTGCTCAATCCTCCATGCAGTTTCCGTCTTTTGCAGTTCCGATCGGATTTTGCGGATTCTTTTTTGTCTCCATATGATCCATATATAAAAGCCGTCCGTCGCGGCACACACCGCTATACTCATCCACATTTTTTCCGAGATTGCGTTGGTAGCAATTACAAGCCATATCTGGCTGAGCAATACAAAGCCAAAGCCCCAACCGGTTCTGATAAACTGTATTTTTTTCAAAATATGTACCACCTGTTTCAAATCGTCTGTAGTTCCGTTCTCATAAAGTGAAAATAGCTCTCTCTTGCCCCCTGAAAACGGGACTTGCTGACAGGCAAAATGACACCGTTTTGCAAAATAACACCCTTTCGATCAATCCGCCTGATATACTGCATATTGACAAGATAACTTTTATGCGCGCGAAGGAAACCATCCTTTAAACACTTCTCATATTCATCCAGTTTTTCATAGACCATGATTGTTCCCGTCAGTGTATAGATCCATATCTGGTGGGCTCTGCTCTCCAAGTATAAAATACTGTTGCAGGATATCCTTTCCGCGGTGCCTTTATATTGGACGATCAGAGTGTTGCTTCTGTTCGCCAGACAGTTGCTCTCCGCCTTTTTTAACAGCACTGACAGATTTTCCTCGGACACCGGTTTTACAAGATAACCGCATAGATTCACTGGCTGCCAGAATATTTTCTGTGAAAATCTGTCATTATAAGCCGTGACAAAGATAATCTGCATATCCGGATATTGTGCCGAAAGGCGGGCCGCATATTGAATCCCATCTTCCTTCTGCGTCTTCCATTCAACATCCATAAAGACCAGGTCATATCTCATTCCCACGTCGATTTTGTCAAACAGTGCGTTTATATCATTATAGGTATCGCAAGCGCTGACCTCTGGATAGGTTTGGAGCATGTTCTTTATCCGTTCAAGAAACAGCTCATCGTCGTCACAAACTGCCATTTTCATATCTCAATCTCCTTATCCGGTTATTTGATAATTGTATGTTTTACTATGTATATAGTAACTATCAGCATGAGGTTCGTCAAGTAGTTACTTTTCAGCTAGTATTAAAGATGGGGTATATCAATGAAAAACGAAATATATACAATTAGTCAATACGGTAAAATTATAATAGATATAAGAACCATTATGGATGACAGGGGAATTAGCCGGAACGCCTTGGCGCGAGCTATCAATGCACGATTCGAGGTAGTCGATAAATGGTATAAAGGAAGTGTAGAAAAAATAGACGCGGATGTTCTTGCACGAATCTGTTTTGTACTGGAGTGCACACCGGGAGATATCATCCGCTATATTGATTCCGATTAGATCATTAAATTATAAAAAGGTGTAGTATCCGCTCAACCTTCAAAAGCCGATACTACACCCTGTTTTCATTTTCTCCCTTATGATGCCCCCGCCAACCACTGCTCCACTGTCTCAAGGCTCTCCTCAACAATCTGCGCGATCTGCTCAACGGGCATGTTGATTTTCTTCAGATTCGCGGCAGTTGTACGCTTTCCCTCGATTTGTCCTTCAAGCCTTCCCTCACGCTTTCCCTTGAGTTCTCCTTCACGGAGACCGATACTCCGCCCCCGCTCCTCCCGTATTGCGAGCTTCTCATTTAACAGGCTTTCAAATTCTTCACTCATTCCGCTTCCCTCCTTCACAAACCTCTTCCGGTTCGCACGAATCATGATGTCAATCACGCTGCTGTACAGCCCATTATTCTGGTGCTTTCTGTACTCCGCCAACGCACGCCCCGCGATTTCTTTTTCCTTCAACTCATTGGACAGTACCCGCAGCCACAGATTTTCCTTTTCCGACAATCTTGAGAGCACCAGTATCTGGATTGGCACAAATGCTCCCCTCACATAGTATATCCCCTGTTCCGCTTCCTCCACGCTGTACCCGCGCTCCTTCGTCAGATGCGCAATCAGCTTCCTCGGATACCTCGCCGCCGCAAATGTCAGGGTAAGCTCTCCTATCTTTCGCTCATCCTCCATCGCTGTGTCCACCTTATACAGGCAGACATAGGCACAGCCCATGTAAAAGTCATTGATGCTCAGATAATCTCCGGGGCTCTTATACTCCACAATGTTGTACCGCCGGAATATCCTGCCGATATTTTTCTGCACCTGATAGTCCGCTGCCTTCTTGATGATCAGCACGTCAATCTCTCTGGGCTTCGTCCCCAGCTGGTGCTCATTGTCAAAGGCGAGATCTCCCGCCTCCTTCTCCAGTTCAAGCCGCACTCCCGCATAAAACGCCGGGTGCCACTGGAGAATCCTTCCGTCCTTCCCCATAGAACCTCCTTTTTTCATTTTACAGGAAGTTCCTCTTCCAGAAACTCCTGCTTACAGTGTTTGGATTTAAAGCATGAATTTCTGAAATTATAAAGAAAGAATCATAGATCGAATACTCTGAATTTCAATAGATGAAATATGCTTTATAGAAATATAGTACCACAAAGAATTTATTTATGCAAGTAGAATATACTATTTAATCACCTTTTCTTACTCTGCGATAATGAAGGAGCAATGGCACTTCCGTTATCAGCATACCAATCCAGCCCGCAAGATACGACAGCGGCAGCGCCTCGATGCCCATATCAAGGACGAAAACCAGCGGAATTGCCGCAAGCACCCGCACGCCCATATTGATAAAGCTGGAAAGCAATGTAACCTTCAAGTCACCGACTCCCCTGAAATATCCCTGAAGTCCGTTCGTCACTGCGGGCAAAAGATACATCGCCGATATAAGTCGAAGATAAGCCACGCCGTGCCCTATTACCTCCGCATCGGACACAAAAAGCCGCATAAGCGGTGACGCGAACGCAAAACAGACAATGAAAATAAGTATGCCGTACCCTGTTTCCAGAAACATCCCCGACTTAAAGCCTCTGTCCACCCTGTCCTCTCTGCCGGCTCCCTTATTCTGTGCCATGAAAGCCGTCATACCGTGCGCGATATTCTGCTCCGGGATGTAGGCATAATCATCTATTCTGTTTACCACTGCAAACGCCGCGGACACAGAAACTCCCATGGTATTGACGATTGCCTGAATCCCAATCTTTCCAAGCTGCACCGTTGCCTGCTGCATGGCTGATGCCCAGCCGTAGCTTATCGTTTTTTTCAGAAGGGCACGGTCAAACACAAACCATTTTTTCCCAAGACACAGCATCGGAACCCGGCACTTAATATAGACGATGCACAAAAGGCAGCAAAGCCCCTCACTGATTACCGTAGCCCATGCGCATCCGTTGCTTCCCGCTTTTAGAACAATGACAAAAAAGAGGTCTCCGAATATGTTGAGCACTGCGCTGATCATCAGAAAATACAGCGGCGTGGCGCTGTCTCCCAATGCTCTCAGCGTGCTTGAGAGAAAATTGTATAAAAAAGTAAACAGAAGTCCAAGGGTAATAATTCTGAGATATTGTACCGTAATATCCATGATCGAATGATCGACCTGTACCAGCATAAGAACCGGTCTTGCAAACGCCATGACAATCAGCGTAAGCACAATCGAAAAAACGGTTCCCGAAATCATGGTGGTGCTGATCTGGCGATTCAGCAGCTCCGTCTTTCTGCCTCCGAAATAATTTCCCATCAGAATGCTTGCTCCCATGCACAGCCCATTCAGGAACAAAATGATAAGGGTCGTGATCGGGTTACAGATTCCCACTGCGGCGAGCGCTTCCTTCCCTACAAATTTTCCGACAATGATCGAATCCACAGCATTGTAGGTGAGCTGGAAAAAATTACCCAGAATCAAAGGTATTGTAAATTTAACCAGTAGCGGCGTTATCTGCCCTCTGGTAAGGTCTTTCGTCATGGTGCATCACTCCGGTTCAAAGTTTATAATTCTATTTTTGCAACTGCTATTTTAGCACAATGCCCTCACAAAAGTCCATGTCCGTGCTCAAAACCTCTTTCAACTCTTTTATAACAACGTATTTTTCCATAAATTTTTGTTCATCCTTGCACTTGAAGGGCTGATTGCTGTTATCGGATTATGTCTGACGGCTTTCGGACTCGGATATTCAATAGGAAGTAAGAATAACAATAAGCCGCAAAGGTAATCGCCATCAGTCTTGCAAGGTGAACGATTACCTTTGTTAATCTGACATTATGTGGGCTAACCGTCTATCGGTAGCTTTATCTTATACAAAAACCTTAGGAAAACAAAAAAGCCCTTGAAATCAAGGACTTTTCACAGAGCTGCTGACGGGAATCGGATATTCCTCAAGGCAAAAAAGTCAGTAAAATCAAGGAGGAAAGCACATCATCTATTCACTGTATTCAAAACTGTATTCAACCTGAATACACCGATCTGTAATTACATTCCACCATCTGGAGTCTTCCTATGATTTCTTACCCAGTACCAAGTACCCATAAGCTCGGCGACCTCACTGGAAGACTCAGAATCCCCTCTAAAGGATAGTAGTCAGTCAATAGCTCAACAAGTAACCTCCGTACCTCGTCAGCGTAGATTCGCTTACTACCATCTTTTACTGACTCGTTGTCTGGAAAGTTAATAATATAGTTTTCAGTAGATGAAAGACCCCAAGTGATTCCGTCAAGATACAGCTTCATGTATTTAAATACGTGACTCATAAATGACCTCCTTAATATTTAGAATGATGGAAAGGCAATTCCAAAGACTACCATTCCTATATTAATACTTGTATATAGACGATATATCGTCCCCCCACTTGAAATTTCTGACCTTATCTATATCATAATGTACAAGTTCTGCATAAGAAGCCTTATCCCCAAGATACCCCTGAACCGCATCATGAAAAGTTATATACTTAGAAAAATCAGCATCAACTATGTCTTCTCCATCTACAACAACACAAGAACTAAGAACCTGATCATCAATACAACGAAAAGCTCCACCGTAATCTAATTTTAAATCTTCCATAACTGAAGAACCATCAATATAGGTGAACTCATCCTCAGAATTCAAATACCCCTCTACCAACATAGCAGTGTACCGAGCGAGAGCATCTAAGTCATCTCCACAAGTCTTATACCCTTCACCTATCAACATGTCTACATAAGATGGATACCCTTTTAACACATCGTTTCTCTCTGCTATCTTATCAGCATAAGCCTCAGCGTAAACCTTATCATACAATTCATCATAATATTTATAATTTTCCTCAAGTCTCGTACCATAAGGTTCAATACTCAAAGTGTTCAACCATCCCATACGATCATCGCGGCCAAAATAATAAGACCAATACATATCAGCGTAAAAACTCCAGACACCCTCGCTACCACCGTAGTACTCATTAAAATGATCATTAACCTCAGACCAATCTACCCGAGGGTCAGCGCCGATAATAGAAAACAGATCCGCTACATAACCTAATGTATGATCTTCTTCTACAACTTTATTGAATTCATCCCAATCAAGATTGGTTAATTCCGGGCAATCCGCTATACTATACATAGTACCCTGAGTAGAATCAGACGTTTCAGTATTAGATACTGTCTCAGTACCTTCGGGGTTCAGCACCACGCTGCCCGATACACCGTCACTACCCGAACCACTCGGTATAAGTACCTGTCTGCCACTATTAGCTGCCGCCAACGCATCTGGATCCTCGCTATCTCCCCACGGATTCAAGGATGTCACCGCATACACCCTGTCCCGATAGGTAATATTTATCTTACAGCTATTTCCGTACCCCATCAACGTGCCTGTTACGCTTTCGGGTTCGATTTCCATCTCATTTCCGTCGGAATATACCACCTTTCCGACTATCATTCCCTCATCAATAGCAAAACCCTCATCACTCTGGCTTCCGTACTTGTGCCAGAACTCAGCACCATCTTTCATAATCCACTGAATATCCGTTATTTCGACAGTATCCGGTTTCTCGCCCTTTACACTTTCCTCCATACTGCTTGTTTGCATACTGATTGTTTCCTGTGCCCCACATCCGCTTAGAATAGTGGAGGTTGCCAACAATGCAGCCAATAATTTGGCACTTACTTTCTTTTTCATTTCATCTTCTCCCTTCGTGTTATTTTATTTCCTTGTTGTATAATGCATTATATAATATGGTATATAATACATTATATAATACATTTCTAACATTTTACCACGCTCCTTTTCATATTACAATCTTAAATATGAAAGAGGTGTATGTATGTTTATAATAAAAAAAGATTATATCGAATATGAGAATAAGTCGTTGCGTCTGCCAAAAGTTCTGATAGATAAAGTTCAAGAACTTGCTAATCAGAATTCAATTTCCTTTAATAAAGTTGTCATTCAGTGTATTGAATACGCTTTGGATGACATGCAAAAAACAGATAATTAATTAAAAGATACTCGTTTTCTTTGTACCACCATCCAGACCTTCACATTAGGTCTAATTTTGGGATGGTGGTACGTTTCTATATTTTTAATATTTATTTATATGTAATTAACATAGTACCCATAAAATTCAATCACATACAATTTGTATTCTTTCCATTTGTGCTTCTGTTTCCTCGCAATTTAATCCATTTTAATCCCTATTTTTTCACTGAAACAAAACCCACTTAATCTCCTTAGAATATAGGGGTAGACACACGGGCTGAATATAAAAATTTAAAACCATAGTGAATAAAAGAATCTGACCTTCAAACTAAAAGAAATTCTGTATAGCTAGTGCCGCTTGCAAAAAGCGAGTAACTAGTAAAGGAAGGTCATATGATATGACACAACAAACAATTTCAGAAAGATTAGTAGCATGTAGAAAAAAAGCCGGCTTTAGTAGAAAAGATTTCTCTCAACGAACAAATATTCCTTTGTCAACTTTGCGTAATTATGAAAAAGAGAATCTTCCTACTACCTTTCCAGAAGTTCTCAGGAAATACAGTGCGTACTGTACCGAAGATCACAGCAGATAGACTCAATCAGTTCGTCATCATTGAGATTGTTGTTTTCCTTCAATATCAATGCCC
>CAKRUB010000016.1 GCA_934402375.1 uncultured Acetatifactor sp. | reverse complement strand
TGAAACCGCCGTGTACCGAACGGTACGCACGGTGGTGTGAGAGGACGGCGGCTAGTCACCGCCTCCTACTCGATTTTAACAATCTTCCGGTCATAGGTTACCAGACCGTTCACTTCCTCTTCCACATCGGAAAGCTGCGTATATACGGCGCCGCTCAAGCCCTTGTCAACCAGCGGGAAGAGCTGTTTTTCAAGCAACTGCTTGTAAGCTGTAGTCAATTCCTCCGGATTGGCATATTTGCGATAGCCGTAGATCCGGTCTACGGAGGAATGACCGGGGATATGGCAGGCATAGCCGCCATACTCGCTGATGACAAAGGCACGTTTTTTGTCGGACTTCACCTTCAGCGTGCGGAAGTAATTGTGATTGCTCTTGAAATCGCCGGCCTTCTGGTCGAACCAGCCGCTGGCGTGATCGACCGGACGGGTGGGATCTTTTTCTTTCACGTTTGCTGCAATTCTGGCAGCATCAAACTGTCCCCAGCCCTCGTTGAAGGGAACCCAGACGGCAATGGACGGTACGCTGTACAGATGCTCTATCATATCCATGCATTCCTGCTCCCATGCCAGACGTCCTTCCTCTTCCGCGCGAGAGAAGAGCTTGTAATGCGAATCGCGCGTGTGGATTCCGATGTTGGGGAAAATGGTGGGAAGATAGCATAGCAGGGGCATGTGGTAAGCGGTACCGCCGTTTACCATATCCTGCCAGACGATCATTCCGAGACGGTCGCAATGGTAATACCAGCGCATCGGCTCCACCTTGATGTGCTTGCGCAGCATATTGAAGCCTGACTTTTTCGCCAGTTCAATGTCATAGATAAATGCCTCGTCGCAGGGGGCAGTCATCAGTCCGTCCGGCCAGTAGCCCTGATCCAGCAGTCCGTGAAGAAAATACGGCGTGTGGTTCAGGCAGAACCGGGGAGTACCGTTTTCATCGGGCTCGACCGTGAAGCTGCGCAGTGCGAAGTAGCCGTGAATCCGGTCATTGTCCGCAATGATGGTAAAGCTGTAGAGGTAGGGCTGTTCCGGTGTCCAGAGCTGAACGGCATCCTCAGGGAGAACCAGCCGCAGGGTATTCGGCGAGGAGGACTCGCGCTGTACGGACACTCCGATCAGGGCGATGGTGCGCTCGCCGGGGAGGGAATGGGCTACAGCGTCTGCGGATGCCACAAAGTTTGTTGTCGCCTTATATACGGTACAGGAGATTGAAGAAAATTCTTTTTCCGAGCATAGTTCAATGGAGACGGCGCCGTGGTCGGCATCCGGGGTAATTTTCATCGCACGGATATAATTTTCCGGCACCCACTCGTACCAGACGCTCTGCCAGATACCGCTCTGGGCAGTGTAGAACATACCGCCCCGCTTTAAGGTCTGCTTTCCGCGGGTATACCATGAGGTGTCGCTTACGTCGCGGACGCGCACCTGTAGAAGCATCGGTTCGTCGGAGACCTCATTTGTAATGTCCGCCTCGAAGGGGAGATAACCGCCGGTGTGGGAAACTGCTTCCCGACCGTTGCAATAGACTACCGCCTGCTGATCTACGGCTCCGAAGTGCAGAATACAGCGTTGACCTTTGACCTTGCGTGCCAGTTCATCTGCGGTAAAGCTGACGGAGCGCTCGTACCATAGATATTCATCTGGCTGCAGCTGTCTGTCGACGCCGGAGAGCAGGGCTTCGGGAGAAAAGGGAACCAGAATTTCTCCCTTCATAGGCATGAGCTGATCGTCAGCAACCGGAGCGAACCAGCAGCTCCATTTCCCGTTGAGCATACGGTAATTGTCGCGTTCCAGCTGGGGTCTTGGGTATTCCTGCCAGACGGACTCCGTGTCATCCTTTATGATTTTCTCCCCCCAGGAGGTAGAAAGCGTATGAAGCGGGTCCTCCGGGTGGCTTTTCTGCAAATTGGAAACAGCATCCTTGATTCTCATAAAAATCCTCGCTTTGCATAATTCGTTTAGGTGTTTATTGCGCAAGTGACGTTGCACATGATGCACAGACCACCGCAGGCACGCTTTCGCTACCTTCCGCACGCAACGGTGCATAACATGCCAAAGTACGCCATGTAAGCACCGGCGGCTCCAGAGTGCGCTGCTTGCGGTCATGTGCATCCTGCACAACTGTTATTCAAAATTTGATGGCTTTGGAAAACGTCTAAAATTTCTTTAAAAAGAGTATAGCACAAAATGAAAGATTATGGTATATTATATGAAAAGATTCGGCGGCAGTGCGGATATATTACTGTTCACAGTCCATATTCCGCGAAGTCAAAATTGCATGAAATGCAATTTTGCGAGACTTGCAGGCGCCAAAATGCATTGAAAATGCATTTTGTGTGCATCGCGAAGCGTGTTGCTGTGAACGGAGTGAACAGTAACGCGGACATGTAATTGTGGTCTGCAACGTGGAAACCTACAGGCTATGCAGGGGTGACGACGCTGAAAATACAGACATAGCGCGGAGGCTGGAGTGCGGAGATAGTCAACTTTTGAGAACATGAAACGGTTAAGCAGCGGGGATGGATGCCGGAAAGGCGCGATCTTTGTTTTTCATGTTGCCAAAAGTGGATTATGCCGTACATCCGCCTTATTTTTGTGCCCATTTTTCTATAGATGTAATGGTATAGTCTCTCTCTTTTTGGCAACAAAAAAGGAGGGAATTCTATGTCACAAATTACAGTATCAAATCTGACCTTCAGCTATGAGGGCAGCTATGACAATATTTTTGAGAATGTTTCGTTCCAGCTCGATACGGACTGGAAGCTCGGTTTCATCGGCAGAAACGGCAAAGGAAAGACAACGTTTCTGCGTCTTTTGCAGGGAAAGCAGGAATTTCAGGGGAGCATCAGGGCGTCAGTAGCGTTTGACTATTTCCCCTATGAAATGGAAAAAGAACAGGAGGAGCTTTCGGCGGCGGAGCTGTTTGAGCAGCTGCGTCCCGGCTGCGAAATCTGGAAGGTGCTCCGGGAGCTGGATCAGCTGGAGCTGGATGCCGAATGCCTGTACAGACCCTTTTGCACCCTGAGCCATGGGGAAAGGACGAAGGCCATGCTGGCGCTTCTGTTCTCGCAGGAGAATTTCTTCCTGCTGGTCGATGAGCCGACGAATCATCTTGACATTGAGGCAAGACAGGTGGTAAAGGAGTATCTCCGATCGAAAAAGGGATTCATTCTCGTTTCACATGACAGAGAGCTTCTGGATGCCTGCATTGATCACGTTCTCGTATTGAACCGGAAGTCGATCGGCGTAGAGAAGGGCAACTTTTCGAGCTGGTGGGAAAATAAGGAGAGAACGGATAATTTTAACCGCGCCGAGAACGAAAAGCATCTGAAGGAGATCGGCAAGCTGAGGGTGGCTGCGGACCGCATAGACAGATGGGCGGACAAAAACGAAAAGACGAAGATCGGGTATGATCCGCTGAAAGAGCCGGACAGGTATATCCATACGCGGGCATACATCGGCGCAAAGACAAAGGCAATGCAGAAGCGCGTAAAGAACACGGAGCGCAGAATCAATGACGAAATCGCGGAAAAGGAAGGGCTGTTGAAGGATATTGAGAACCCGGTGGATCTCAAGCTGATGCCGCAGGAATTTCATAAGGAGCTATATATTGTGGCGCAGGATTTCGGACTGCGGTATGAGGGAAAGACGGTGCTGCAGAATTTCCGGTTCGAGCTTCACAGGGGAGAGCGTGTCCTGCTGCGCGGGGCGAACGGCTGTGGAAAGTCCAGCTTTATCAAAGCGGTGTTGGGCAATGCCGGCAATGCTGAAATCAGTGGAAGACTGGAGATCCCGGCGGGACTGCGTATCTCCTATGTCAATCAGGATACCTCCGGGCTGTCCGGCGTGCTGAAGGATTATGCAAGGATGCACGGTCTGGATGAAAGCATGCTGAAGGCGCTGCTGCGTCAGCTTGATTTCGAGCGGACGCAGTTTGACAAGAGGATGGAGGAATATTCCGAGGGACAGAAGAAAAAGGTTCTGCTGGCGACAAGCCTGCTGACCCCGGCACATCTTTATATCTGGGATGAGCCGTTGAACTTTATCGATGTGTTTTCGCGTATGCAGCTGGAACAGCTGATCCTGAAATATCAGCCGACCATGCTGCTTGTCGAGCACGACACAGTATTCGGCGAAAAGGTTGCGACGAGAATTGTAGACATCACTCGTACAGAGCCTTGACACGGATCGCCTGATTGTAGTCTCCGAAACGCTCACCGAACAGGGTACAGCCGCCGCAGTTGGCTGTATCCTGCGGGACGGCGATGCGGAAGATCAGACGGCTGTTGTAGTCGATGTCCAGATCGTCGAGCGTGACATCGGAGAGTCTGAGCCCGCCATCCATATAGGTGCCCCTCGCGTTGATGATCAGGGTCTTGAGCAGACCGTACTGGTTGAGACTTCCGGGCCACCACGCCGGGGAGATGTGTCCCTTGCGGTCGCCGTAATCCCCGGGACTCACCCATACACCGAGAGGGGTCTGGTTTAACGAAAAATGAATGTCGGAGGGGTAATCCTTATTGAAGCCGGGATATTCCGAGGAAATCTCAAAGGAGATCTGCAGCTCGCGCAGACGCTGCCCTGCCTGGAGATGATTTGGAAGTCCATATTCCACATAACCGCTGGTAAACCAGAGGATTCCGGCATCAAAGTGCTCCGGGAAGGTAAAGGCATTGATGTCGTCCATTGCGCCGATCAGGTGCTCCGGGGTGGAAAGACCGCAGGTCGGAGTGACGTTGCAGGCGATAAAATATCCGATTTTTATGTCATCCAGATAGAAATGCTCTTCCTCCTTCGGAAGCTCGGGGAGCATATCGATGACAATGCGGTCATGGCAGGGACTGACCAGCTTCATGGTTCCGCGTTTGCCGGAGCTTGTCTGGATCTGTACGAGTCCGGCGGCGACGAGCTTGCTGACATGCATGGAGACAGCGCTGTTCGTCAGCCCGAGAGTTTTTGCAAGATAATTCATGCTGACTCCGGGGGTAGCGTAAATGATCTTCATGATCTCCATTCGCATGGGAGCGCTCAGCGCCCTGATAATTTCCTGCGCTTCATCCAGAGAAGACAAGTAGAGCATAGACATACCTCATTTCTAAACGGCAGACATACCGTTTATTTTTTCGTATCTGAGTATAGCATTTCTGAAATGATTAGTGAAGTACAAAATGAACTAAAATTAAATATGATGAATAGTGACAAAAAGGGCTGAAAAATTTGTATAAACTGCTAATACGTTTCTATTTGACTTTTTGACAACAAAGAGCTAGACTGAAAATGTAAACACAAACTTAAATAGTTCATTAAGTATTGAATAAAAGAGAGGGCAAAACATGGCGAAACTGTATGTGAATCCGAAGGTAAAGAAAGGACACATCAATCCTGAACTGCAGGGACATTTCTCGGAGCATCTCGGAAGATGTATCTACGAGGGAATTTATGTGGGAGAAAACTCTGACATTCCCAACGTAAACGGTATGCGGACGGATGTTGTCGAGGCGCTGAAGGAGATTAAGGTTCCTGTGCTGCGCTGGCCGGGCGGCTGCTTTGCGGACGAATATCACTGGAAGGACGGCATTGGTCCCAAGGAGGGACGCAAGAAGATGATCAATACGCACTGGGGCGGTGTTGTGGAGGACAACAGCTTCGGTACGCATGAATTTATGGAGCTGTGCAGACAGCTGGGCTGCAAGACCTATATCAACGGAAATCTCGGCAGCGGCACCGTTCAGGAGATGAGCGAGTGGGTGGAATATATGACCTTTGAGGGTGTTTCCCCGATGGCTGACCTGAGAAAGGCAAACGGTCATGAGGAGCCCTGGACAGTAGATTATTTCGGAGTGGGCAACGAGAACTGGGGCTGCGGCGGAAACATGAGACCTGAATTCTACGGAGATATGTACCGCAGATACCAGACCTATGTCCGCAACTATAATTCCAGCAAACCGATTTCCAAGATTGCCTGTGGCGCTAACGCAGACGATTATCACTGGACGGATAAGGTGCTGGAGACGACATTTGACCATGGCTGGGGCTTTATGAACGGGATGTCCCTTCATTATTACACGCTTCCCACAGGCGACTGGGGAAAGAAGGGCTCGGCGCTGGACTTTGATGAGAAGTCATGGTACCGCACGCTGAAGGCGACTCTGAAGATGAAGGATCTGATCTACCGCCACGGTGCGATCATGGATCAGTATGACCCGGAAAAGAAGATCGGTATGGTCATCGATGAGTGGGGAACCTGGTATGATGTAGAGCCCGGAACGAATCCCGGCTTCCTGTATCAGCAGAGTACCATGAGAGATGCACTGGTTGCAGGTATCAATCTGAACCTCTTCAACAAGAACTGTGACCGTGTCAAGATGGCAAACATTGCGCAGATGGTAAATGTGCTTCAGGCAGTGATCCTGACAGACGGGGAGAAGATGTTAAAGACACCTACCTGGCATGCATTTAACCTCTACAAATATCATCAGGACGCTGAACTGCTGGAGTCTTCCGTAGAGACCGAGGAGATCGGTATCGAGGAGGATTGCAGAATCCCGAATCTGTCTGAGTCCGTTTCACTGGGCAAGGATGGAAAGCTTCATCTCACGCTGACAAACGCTTCCCTGACGGATGCGGCAGACATTGAAGCTGTCTTTGCCGAGACTCCGGTGAAGTCCGTAAAGGCAGAGGTACTGACTGGTGACATGAAAGCGCATAATACCTTTGAGACGCCGGATGAGGTACATACTGCGGAATTTACCGCTGTTGCTGTGGACGGCTGCAAGGTGAAGTTCACGGCTCCCGCATGCAGTGTGCTGCATCTGGAAGTGGAAATCTGATTGCCAGAAGTATATAGGTAGAAATATAGAGCTGGAACGTTGTGGAGCCGCGTGCCGAAAGGTGCGCGGTTCTTTTCGTCTTGCATCGCATGGGAGAGTACGCTATACTGAAAACAGTTTTGAAAATGAGATTAGTGCCTGAAAAATAGATAGGAGACTGAGGTATGCGGGAAAATTATAGGGAGATCATGGACGGACTGATCCGCCGCGAGGTGGAGAGCGGAAGCGTCAAGGGCGCGAGTGCGCTAGTGATACAGGGAGGAAAAGAGTTGTATTACAATGCGTTCGGCTTTGCGGATGCGGAGCGGGGACTCCCGATGCAGCGCGACACGATTATCCGGCTGTATTCCATGTCAAAGCCGATCACGGCTGCGGCTGTCATGCTTTTGGCGGAGCGCGGCGAACTCGATGTGACAGAACCGGTATCGCACTATCTGCCCTGCTTTGCGGGACAGCGCGTGTGGGACGAAAAGAGCGGAAGAGAGCTTCCGGCAGCGCGCGAGGTGACGATCTTTGATCTGTTGAACATGACCTCGGGCATTACCTACCCGGATGAAACGACAGAGCCGGGCAGACGGATGCAGGCGGTTGTGGAAGGACTCGTCTGCCGCAGGATGCAGGGGGAAAGGGTTGACACACAGGAATATATGCGTGGGATAGCCGGTGTTCCGCTGGTGTTTCAGCCGGGTGAGAGGTGGATGTACGGCTTTTCGGCGGATGTTCTCGGTGGAGTTGTAGAGAAAATCGCGGCTGTGCCCTACGGGGAATTTCTGAGACGGGAGATTTTTGAGCCGTTAAATATGCCGGACACTGGCTTCTTTGTGCCGGAGGATAAGCGCGGACGCTTTGCCCAGCACTATGAGCCGGTGGAGGGAGGCGTGCTCGTTCCGCATACGGGCAGTCATCTTGGCGAGTATTACAGCGCGGACGTGGCGTTTGAATCCGGCGGAGCGGGTCTGGTCTCCACGTTGGACGACTATTCCCATTTTGCACAGATGCTTGCCCGGAAGGGCAGCTATGGCGGAAGGCAGATTCTGGGGCGTAAGACGGTGGAATTTATGACGCACAACCATCTGACTGTACAGCAGAGAGTATCGCTGGACTGGGACAGCCTGAAGGGTTATGGTTACGGCTGTCTGATGCGGGTGCTTGAGAATGACAGTGAGGCAGGCAGCAATGCGTCCGTGGGAGAGTTTGGCTGGGACGGCTGGACAGGAAATTATGTGTGCATGGACAGCACGGAGGATCTGGTATTCCTGTACTTTATCCAGCGCTGCGGCGCGGGGACGACACCGCTTGTGAGAAAGCTGCGCATGGTGACGTACGGCGCGCTGGAATAAAGAAAAGGACGGTTTAGGCTGGAGGAAGTCATGAATATTTTGACAGTTGACAATATTACCAAGGCATACGGAGAGCGCAAATTGTTTTCCAATGCGAGCTTTTATTTGCAGGAGGGCGAGAAAGCCGGGATCATCGGCATCAACGGAACCGGCAAATCGACGCTGTTGAAAATGATCGCCGGGCTTGAGGAGCCGGATGCGGGAAAGATCATAACTGCCAATCACTGCATGATCCGTTTCCTGCCGCAGAACCCACAGTTCGATGATGAGGAGACGGTTCTGGAGGCCGTTCTGCGCGGCAACAGGACGGAGAACAATGCGGGCTATATCGAGGCGGATGCGAAATCAATGCTGACAAGGCTGGGAGTTACGGACTTCGGACAGCCCTGCGGGCAGCTTTCCGGTGGGCAGCGCAAGCGTCTGGCGCTGGTGTCCGTGCTACTGTCCCCAGCGGAGATTCTTGTACTGGATGAGCCGACAAACCATCTGGACAATGCGATGAGCGACTGGCTGGAGGATGTGCTGAAAAAGCGCAAGGGCGCCGTCATCATGGTGACACATGACAGGTATTTCCTCGACAGCGTGACCAACCGTATTATCGAGATCGATAAGGGCAGCATCTACTCCTATGAAGCGAATTATGAGGGCTATCTGGAATTGAAGATGGAGCGCGAGGAGATGGCGGAGGCGAGCGAGCGGAAGCGCCAGAGCATCCTGCGCAATGAACTGGCATGGGTCAGGCGGGGAGCGAGGGCGAGATCGACCAAGCAGAAGGCACGCCTGGACAGGTTCGAGGAGCTGCAGGGCAGGAAAGCCCCGGAGAAGGACGGCAGGGTCGAGATGGCGTCCGCTGTGACACGGCTTGGCAGGACGACTGTGGAGCTGGAGCATATCAGCAAGGCATATGGTGGCAAGGTGCTGATACGCGATTTCACCTATCTGTTTGGGAAGAATGACCGCGTCGGTTTCATAGGACCGAACGGCAGCGGAAAATCTACGCTTATGAAGATGATCATCGGGGAGATCAAGCCGGACAGCGGTCATATCGAGCTCGGACAGACTGTGAAGATCGGCTATTACGCACAGGAAATCGGGGACGAGATGAAACCCGGACAGCGCGTGATTGACTATATCCGCGACGTTGCGGAATTTGTGGATACGCCGGAGGGAAAGGTCAGCGCGGCGAAGATGCTGGAGCGCTTTTTGTTTGCGGGAGAGGATCAATATGGACTGCTCGGAAAGCTCTCTGGCGGCGAGAGAAGGCGGCTGTATCTTTTAAAGG
The DNA here is from genome assembly GCA_934402375.1 of uncultured Acetatifactor sp. Lineage (GTDB taxonomy): Bacteria > Bacillota > Clostridia > Lachnospirales > Lachnospiraceae > Acetatifactor. The sequence goes on along the minus strand of CAKRUB010000016.1, from coordinate 47,720 downwards.
TGCTTATGGGTGCACCGAATGTGCTGATTCTTGACGAGCCGACCAACGATCTTGACATTGCGACGCTGAGAACGCTAGAGGATTATCTGGATCAGTTTCAGGGCATTGTCATCGTGGTGTCGCATGACAGGTATTTTCTGGATAGAACCGTGCAGCGCATTTTCGCCATGGAGTCGGATGGGATTTTTGTGCAGCATGAGGGAGGCTATACCGATTATGCAAACCGGAAGCGCGCGGAGCAGGAGTCTGCCGAAAAGGTGGAACGGAGCAAGGGTGCAAGCGACGCCGGTTCGGACGCAAAGGGAAAGAACTGGAAGGCGGGTCAGAAGCAGAAGCTGAAGTTTTCCTATCAGGAGCAGAAGGACTATGAGACGATAGAAAAGGATATTGCTGCACTTGAAGAAAAAATTTCAAGGTGTGACGCGGATATGCTCAAACATGCAAAGGACTTTGTAAAGCTTGGGGAGCTGACCGCAGAAAAGGAAGCGGCGGAAAAAGAGCTGGAGACGAAGATGGAACGCTGGATGTATCTGGAAGAACTGGCAGCGAAGATACAGGCTGAAAAGAATGGGGAATGATTTCACAGTCATTCCCCTGACTATTTACTCCTGCGGATCAGATTCTACTGCTACGGCAGAGCAGACGGCGGATACAACCGCTGCGACAACAGCAACAACAATGACAATAAGCAGTCCTCCTGCCAATACAATAAACATAATGAACTACCTCTCTTTCATAGTGCCTATCTTTGCTTAGTATATCATGATTGTTTCCCAATCATGATATTGATGTCCATTCGGACGCTTTCTGCTTTAGATTAAGGTTAGTATACCATCCTTCACCAAAAATCACAACAGCAATGTAAGAAATTTCATTTTGGGTATTGACAATTTGCTTTTATTGCGTTACATTAAGAATCACCCGAACGGTCGTGTCGGGAATCAGGTTCTTCTTACATTTTATTTTTCGTACGAGGCTGTTTCAGCCGAAATCGCAGAACAGACATGCAGTTATGGAGATACAGTGCACGGTGTTTTTTTGACTGCGCAAAAAAGGAGGGAGCGAAAATAAAAACTGAATATGATGCATCGGAGAGTCTGCTGCAGACACTTGTGGAAGAATACACTGCAAGAAAACAGCAGTCACTGATGCAGATGAAGAAGGGTCAGATGTCAAAGGAGACCTTTCTGGAGGAGGCGGCAGGGTATATTGCAGAGTATTATCATCGATCCGCGGAAGACGACACTGTGCTCTTAAAGGAGTTTGAAGAGTATATCTTTGGCTATTCCAGACTTTCGCCGCTGATTGACGATAAGAATGTCTCAGACATCAGGGTTGTGAGCTATAACAATATCCGCGTGAAGAAAAAGGGAAGGCGGATGGCGGCAGCCACAGCATTTGCCTCGCCGAAGGAGTACAGACAGTTTATCGACTACATTGCAACAAGAAATCAGGTAAATATTTCAAATCTGAATGCCATTCAAAGGTTTACCGATAACGAGAGCCACCCGGATTATATCCTGCGCTTTACGGTTTCCATGCCATTGGTAAACACCTATGACGAACCATATCTTTGTATCAGAAAGATTCCAAGAGCTTTTCCACAGATCAGAGATTTAATTGAACAGGAGATGCTGGACAGGGACACGGCAGAGCTGCTGATCAGCCGGTTCCGTGAGTCGTCCACGCTTATCTGCGGCGGGAATTCGTCGGGAAAGACGACACTGCTTAATGCACTGAAGGAGACGCTGCCGGATGACTGTGCGGTGCTCGTCGCCCAGCAGGCGGATGAACTGACAACAATGTTTCATCCAGACATGATGTTTCTCCATTCACTGCCGGGCACGGGAGAACAGCAGGTCAACTATGATCTGGAGCATATCAGTATCGCCGGGCTTACGATGGACGTGGACTTCTTTATCATTGGAGAGGTCAAGGGTGCGGAGGCAATTTATCTGCTGAATGCGGCATACACAGGACAGGTCTGTGCGGCGACGATTCATGCGCCGTCTGCGGAAAAGGCTACGTCAAAGCTGGTGGATTACTGTATGGCGCAGAGCAGATATTCGCGGGACGAACTGATGAAAATGCTTGACTGCTTCAAGACTGTGATTTTCATGGAGCATTACCGCGTGAAGGAGATCTTTGAATGCAGGGGCTGGGATGAGAACGGAAAACGGTTGGTATATCACAAGATTTACGGGAGGAGTGAGGAATGAAATTTGTTGTTTTTGCACTTTTGGTTATAGGCTTTTATTTGCTGTTCAGGGAATTGCGTACATTAGAGTACCTTTCCGGGTTATTGAAGAGGACGCGCAGCGGGATCAATGAGGCGGCGAGGCAGAGAAGCCTTGCTGACCGGCAGAGACTGCTGACCTTGCAGGAGAAGCATTCGCGCTGGCATACATGCGAAAAGCTGTTGCGTTACAGTGGACTTCGCCGCCGGTATCCGAAGCTCACGGCGGAGTGGTGGATCATGGGAAACATGGTCTGTATGGCGGGAGTTTTTGTGACGGTGGCAACGATCGGAAACATGTGGCTGGCAACAGTGCTGACCCTTCTGCTTCTGGGGACGGAGAGGAGCTTTCTGGAAATCCTTCGCAGAAGAAATTATCAGAGAACAGAGGAAAATCTTTCAAAGCTTTTGGATTTCCTTGCGAACTACAGCATTGCGTCCGGTGAGATCACAGGGATTTTTGAACAGATCAGCCGGTACATGGAGGAACCGCTGGGAAGTGTGCTGGATGCATGCAGCTATGAGGCGGCAACGACAGGGGATGTCCCGATGGCTCTGCTGACCATGGGAGAACAGCTGGAGCATCCGAAATTCAAGGAACTGGCAAGGAGTATGGAGATCAGCGTGCGGTATTGTGCGGATTTTTCCGCACTGGTAGACAGCAGCCGCAGAAGCCTGCGGGAGTATCTGCGCATGGCGCAGCAGCGCAGGACGATGCTTCAGGAATCCATGATCAGTCTTGTGTTTCTGGCGGCAATGTCGGTTGTTGTACTTCTGACGGTGGGACGGCTTACCGGCGCAGCTTGGGCGAACTGACAGGGAGGCAGAGGCAGTGGAAGAAGAACAGATAAGACTGACAATGCATATTGTGTCGCTGCTGACCGCGGTGCTCGTGTTTACGGCGCTTGGAATGCTGGGCAGCAGAGAACGTCAGATGGACAGATTGCTGCGGACATATCAGGAGATCGCAGGGTTTCTCAGGAAAAGCAGCCGTTCCAGTCCGCTCTATCAAAGAATTGACAGGTGGCTTACAGAGAACGGAGCGCCCTTTCATTATGGGAGAAAGGTGGAGCCGGTGCGATTCATAGCTGTGAGCCTCATCCTTGGTGCACTGGGCTTTACGGTATTTATCAGATGGGGCAGCTTCTACGCGCTTTTAGCGTTTGCCATGCTGAGTATTTTGCCGGCAGGATTACTTCCATTCCTGAACAAGAGGGATAACGAGGCTTTACTGCCTGAACTGAAGCTGGTATACCACGCGTTGGATATTCAGATCACGGCAGGAGTATATATTACGGATGCGCTGGCAGAGTGCTACGGAAGTGTTCAGGAAAAGCGGCTCAGACAGGCGCTGCTGGATCTGGCGGGAGACATTGTCCTGAAGGCGGATATTGTGGAGTCTTTGGGAAAATTTCAGGGAAAGTTCAATAACCCCTATGTGGACACTCTTTGCATAACGATCCTGCAGGCGTTGGAATCCGGACAGGCTGTTGAACTCCTGCGTGACATCGGGGAGCAGATCAAGGACATGGAGGAGGCAGTTCTGGAACGCAGGAAGGCGGCGCTGGACAGGAAGCTGACTTTTGTTCAGCTCGGGGTGCTGACGATCGTGCTGGGGGCGGCGCTGTATTTGTGCGTGAGGTATATGTTCAGTACGGCGGCGGGGTTTTAGGGCTGGGGCGTTGCGCACAAGAGGGACGGTGTGCTGCAAGAGGGACGGTGCGTGCAAGAGGGACGGTACATACAAGAGTGACGTTGCCCAGAATGCACAGACCACCGCAGGCACGCTCTCGCTACCTTCCGCACGCAGCGGTGCATAAGTCTCCATAGTACGGAGACTAAGCACCGGCGGCTCCAGAGTGCACTGCTTGTGGTCAGGTGCATTTCGGGCAACTGCTAGCTGGGAGGTGGGGATCGCAATGAACTAAAAATATAAGGATAAGAAACAAAGTAAAAAAGTAATAAAAGACAAAGTAAGAAGATATAGGGCAATAAGAAATAGGGAAAAGAGAAACAGAAAAATTACAAATTAAGAAAAGGAGAAAAAAAGAATGGAAAAGATTATGGTTGGAATGAGATGGTTAGGGAATGTGGTGCGTGAGAAGGCACTGAAGAAGGAGAAGGGAATTGACGGCATTTTGGTGACGGTTGGACTGTGCATTATAGCGCTTCTGCTGTGTGTTGTCATGAAAGACAGCCTTACCACCTTTATTAAGACGCTGGTGGAATCCATGACGGTCAAGGCACAGCAGATTTTGACAGGAGTGGCACCGTGAAGAAGGAAGAGGGAAATATAGGAGATCTTATGGCAGCAGGAGTGTGCATCCTGTTGATGACAATCCTGCTGGTTTCTTATATCGACAGTATCAGACTGATCAACGATAAAGCCGAAGTAAACCAGATTGCCCGCAAGTATATTCTCAGAATGGAGACAGAGGGAGTGCTCACGGAATCGGACAGGCTTGCGCTCAATAAAGAACTTGCTGAGGCAGGAGTATCGGACATCAGTCTGGAGGGGACGACGATTGTGCGTGTTGGTTATGGGGAAGCGATTACGTTGCATATAAGGGGGAAACTTGAGGAAAATTATGCTTTTGAGGAAAAGAGAGTGTCCACTGCGAAGTACTGAGAGCGGACAAATCGGATGGACGGCAGGCGTGGGAGTTTTATTGTTTATTGGGGTATTTTTAAGCGCTTGTATGCAGATGGAGGTATTCAGAGCCTCGTCGCAATATATGGAGGATGCTCTTGCAGCGTCTAACCTTGCAGCGGCAGTGGTGGATGTGGAAGAATACGGTATTTCGCACAACCTTCTGATAGCGTCTCCGGAAAACGCATATGCACTGTATCTTACTGCAATCAAGGGCAATCTGAATCTAAATGATGTGTGGGAATGTCCAAATAAAGGATTGATTAGCGGTCCGGTTTGTGTGGAGCGGTTTCTCGTGTACAACGTGGTCCAGAATACGGTTGAAGTAAGCAGTGTCAATGCCGACGGATCGTTGAATAGTTGGCAGGGAATTCTGGGGCAGGAAACTGCCCCGAACGGGATTCCGGTGGAACATACAGGAATATATAGCGAGATTTCATATCAGATCAAGGGAGTATTCGGAATTGTAGTTCCGGCTGTAAAAGGAAAGCTGGTGGATATTGTTGGGAAACTATACTGAAAGGGATGGGGACTAAGATGAAAAAGAGAAAAAGCACGGGAGAAATTAAGACGGACAGGTGGAAAAGAGGAGGGATTATTGTAGCATTGATTGCGGCAATTGCAGTTTTTACAGTTATGCTGCAGCTGGAAAAGAGTACGTTGACAAAATATGAGCGGGGGCAAATTTATATTGCAGTCAAGGAAATACCAAGAGGTCAGTTGATTACGAAAGAGAATCAGACACTTTATTTTGAAGAAAAGCTTTTGGATAAAACTTGTATTCCAGAGAGTGCATTGAGCAGCCCGGAACAGGTAACCGGTCTGGCGGCGGTGTTTGACATTGCACCGGGGGTACTTCTGACAGGTGAAATGTTTGAGAGCATGGATGAGGTGCTTGGAGAAATGCAGAATCCTGTCATTGCAGGTTTCAAGGCTGATGATCTCTATCAGGTTGTAGGAGGGGTACTGCGTGCCGGGGACAGGATTCATATCTATAAGATTACGGACTCCAAGGCGGCAGAAAGCGAAGCAGATGCGGTAGATGATGTGAATGTCGGAGCGGTATTGATATGGGAGAATATATACGTGCAGGAGGTTTTTGACCAGACAGGAAAGCGGATCGCAAATGGAGACACGGTAACAGCGGCCCAGCGTATCAATATCTATCTGGATAAAGCGGATGTAGAAGCCTTTTATGCAGAGCTTGCTTCCGGCACGCTGCGGGTCGTAAAAGATTGCCGATAAAACTTATTAAGGAAAACGTGGATTGGTTGTCCCCTGAGAAGGGAGAGGCTGTGCTAAGCAGAAGAGTAGTCCGCTTGAAAGCACATTTTGTTCGACATGCAATAACCGGCTGTTGTGCGGACAGACGATTATGTGAACAGGACAACACAAGGATACAACCTAATGCCACTTACGCAGATAAGTATAACACAGCAGAAACAAAATTGCAAGCAAAAAAAAACATATTTTTGTATTATCTATAAAATATTTTTTCATCCTCAATTTTTCTAGTAAATCTCAAGAAAAACTCACTGTACATTGAAAATTTCATAGAAAACGGACAAAGCATAAACAAAAACGCTTGTAAAAAACTATAGGCATACTGTATAATGAGAAAAGAAAATATGTGAGAATATTATGAGATATAAAAGATATTTTTGAGTGACGCGAACCGATGGATGGACAGGGAAACTTGGAGGGTTTATAGATGAAAAAGAAAGTAATAAGTATTGTATTGGTCGTTCTTTTGCTGATTTGCGGAGGAATGGCTATATACGGTGCGACAAGGAGAGCGTCGGGGGCAGAGCACACTAAGCAACAGACAGTGGCATCTAAGGAAGACGATCAGAAAACTGCGATGACAGAGACGACGGAATCATCGGCTACGCAGACGAGGGAAGAACAGTCGACAACAGAGCCGGAGAAAACATCGAATGCTGAGACGGTCGCGTCCCGGGAAGTGACGGCGACGCCGGTAGCGACGAGGCAGCCGGAGGCAACGGAAGCGCCGACCGCGACGCCGGAAGCAACGAAGCAGCCAGAGACGACAGCAGCGCCGACGGCGACACCGAAAGCAACGAAGAAGCCGGAGAAGACAGCAGCCCCGACCGCGACACCGGAAGCGACAAAGCAGCCGGAGATGACAGCAGCGCCAACTGCGACATCGGAAGCGACAAAGCAGCCGGAGGCAACAGAAGCCCCGGCAGTAACACCGGCTCCGGCCGTGACAGATCCTCCGGTACAGGTACATAGCTGTACATGGGATGGCGGCAGCGTGACACAGGCGGCGACCTGTAGCAGCGAGGGCGTGAAGACCTATACCTGTACGTCCTGCGGCAAAACCAAAACGGAGAGTCTTGCGAAAACCGATCATTCCTATGTGACGGAGACGGTACCGGCGACCTGTACCGAATACGGTCAGGACAGGACATATTGCAGCGTATGCGGGTATGAGAAGTCTAAGGTTGCGAACAGCGATGCACCGAAGGGACATCGGGCAACTGATTACAGGGTGAGCTTTGGAGGATTTGAAGCTACATGTACCTCTTTCGGAACATACGACATCTATTGCGCAGTTTGCGGAAAATGTGTTGAGACAGACATAGGAGTTCCGGCACCCGGTCATGATCTGGACTACAGCAATCCTAATAAAATTCAGGAGGCAACCTGTCTGTACCCGGACATTACGGAATATATCTGTAAACGTTGTGGGGAGAAGATTAAGGAGACAGGAACAATTAATCCAGAGAATCATGACTGGATAGATCGCGTAAAGAAGGGGTTCAATTATGAAATGGGAGAGGAATATGATATTCCTTATCAGGAATGCAGCAGATGCTATATGAAGAGATATAACTAAGTAATACAGTTGATATTCAACAAAATACGGAAACACTTGAAAAGTCCGAACAAAATTGTTCGGGCTTTTTTCTGCCTATCAAAGAAAAGGGGGGATGCACAGTGAAGAAAAAAAGAAAGTATTATGCGGTACTTGGATTTCTGTTGATGATACTGTTCTTTCCGGCACTTCCAACAGAGGCGGCAAAGACAATCTATAACAGTCCGTATGTTACCTTTTCGCCGGATGGAGAGGCATGGACGACCAATGCCGGAGATAAAAATATACAGTGGTATCGGTATGGGGAGACGGTATCCACCGGAATCGAATCGAGTCTCCGGGCGCTGGAGACCGGAGAGCATTATTATGCTAAGCCGCGAACCGGCATTGTGCCGGTTGGTTGCTGGCGGGTGGAGTGGGCAGAGGGACAGTGTATCCACAATGCTTATCCGCCGAACAAGGACGGAGCACTTGTAACACAATACCACGGAGTATCTTTCGCTCGGAATAACTGTTTTAGGAAGCATTATTCCGGTTGGCTTGCGTATTGTGCGGACTGTGGGGAAAGGATTACCGACTGCCTGATCTACATGAACCGGGATGCAGCGAAGAGTATTGATTATGTGCAGTTATCAGAGGATGTAAATCATCTGTGGCATTATTATTACCTTTGTCCTTTCTGCAGCAATCTTGAACAGGGTGTTGTACTTAATAAGCATGATTGTAAAGACATTTCTGTGAATCGCTATCGTGTGGTCTACGACAAAAATCTTACAGGTGAAGACTATGGCAATGGAGGATACATGGAAAACAGCATCCATATGTACAACAACAGTACCGTGTATGAGGGTCAGACGGTAACGCCGATCACGCATCTCTCTGTCAATGATTACCGGAGAAATGGCTACCGGTTTGTTAGCTGGAATACAAATCCTGATGGCAGCGGCACATCCTATGCGGATGGGGCAGAAATTTTCAACCTGACGTCTGAAAACTGGAACGGAGACCAGAGCGATTTAACGGGAACGATTACCCTGTATGCACAGTGGGAGGAAACAGAGAACACACTTCAGATCGATCCGAATGGTGGAAGTTATGCCGGAAAGCGTGGAATTACAACAGTTACACAAAAGTATCAGACAGCATATAAATTAGAACCCACATTGCTGAATCCACCAGCAGGATACAAGGTAGCGTTTGAGTGTAACGGTGGTAATCCGATCAATGACATTTATAGTCAGCTGTACTTTGTCGAATGGAGCATGATTCCGAGCTTTGAGGGTAGATTCTATCCTTCACAGAATAGATATTGGTTCCTTGCCCCCAATGCCCACGTTGACACGCTTCGCGCAATCTACGCGCCGAACAGTATCACGCTTCCGCAGCCGGTTCGTTCCGGCTATTCCTTCGGCGGCTGGTACTATGACGCAGCGTTCCAGTACCCGGCGGGAGGCGCGGGGGACAGCATTACTCCGGCAAAAGACCTGACGCTCTATGCGCAGTGGGTGGAGCTTGTTCTGCAATCGACGGACAATTATTCCGTCTACGGCGGCAGCGGTGCAGTCGATCTTGCATGGTGGCAGCCGGACGGACAGGGGAAGACCTATCTGCTCTACCAGAGCCGCAATTCCGGCATGACGGATGCAAAACGGATCACCGCCGTTGACGACGTCGGCAGTACTATAAGTGTCAGCCGGAGCTTTGGACGTACCGGGAGCAAGGAGGTATATGTTGTTCCTTATTCCGGCATTTATACACTTTCTCTTTCCGGCGCTCAGGGAAGTGATTATGGGACGCGCACCGGAGGAAAGGGTGGTAGCGTTACACTGAAGGTATGGCTGGCGAAAGGCGAGAAGCTGACGGTCATGGTCGGCGGCAAGGATGGCTATAACGGCGGCGGTACCGGCTCTAAGTTCGGAAATGGCGGTGGAAAGACGACAGTGAGCTCGGACAAAAAAGGACTGATTGCCGTTGCCGGTGGCGGTGGGGCAGCTTCCACTATGGGAAATGGCGGAGCCGGTGGCAGCTCGGCGTCTCTGACGGCTGACGGAGCCGGCGGTTCCGGGGCAGCGGGCGGCGGTGGCGGCTATAAAGGCGGCAATGCCGGTGAGGAGGTCAGACACACGCATGAAGCTGGCTGTTACCGGAAGGGAACGGTCAAGGCTGGAGCCTCTTTCTATGCCACCCTTGTCAATAAAAGCCAGTACAGCGAAAGCGGAGGAACCCAGACACCGCAGGTTACAGCCAATGCGGATAGAGCGGAGCTTACCAACTGGACGCCCAATACCCTGACACAGCACATACAGGTCGGAAATACATCGACCTATCTGGCGACGCCGTTTTCCGGGACGCTGACGTTTCCCTACGGCGGCAGCATGTGGGGTGGGGATGGAATTTCCCATTCCTCCACAATAAAGGTGTATTTCATCCATGAGAACGGCAGCGTTACCACAAAACAGGTGCAGCCGGAGACGGCGGCAAAATTTTCGGAGAGTTATATTGTGACGGATCACAGGGAATGGGCTGACCATGATGTGAAATATGACCGTTACAAGGTCAGTCTGGCAAATTTTACCGGAACGCTGACGGTCAACCAGCATGAGGCATGGCAGGGTACAAACGGGCTTACGGGCGAGACGGAATACTATGGGGTGGATGCCGGTTATAAGCTGGAGGGCAGCTTTTCCTTTGATGTGGCAGAGGATGTCAAGGGCATCTATATCGCCCAGGACATCACATTCACCACAAATACTTCCTGGGTGACGAATGGAATCGGTGATGTTTCCTACACCTATTCGGGAATCGTGTGCGGCTATGAGGAAGGGGAGCTGATCTCCTCCAAGCCAGCCTACGGCGGGAGCAGCTATGTGAACCGGACGGCTGTGCTCAGTTCTGATATGACAGCCGGGAACCGGGCAGGACACGGCACGGTGACGCTGCGTTCGGAGATGGTCGGCTACACGGAGGAGCATGAGATGAAAAAGGTAAAGGCGACAGATCTTGCCGCGCCGGATGCCGTTGACGGAGGCAGCGTGGAGCAGCAGCCCGCAGGAACCGGAAAGATAACGGTCACATGGCAGAAACCGTCAGACAACGGTACGGACTATTACCATCAGGCGGAAACCTATCTGCAAGGCTCGACGGCGCTGCTGTGCCGGTCAAACATTACAAAGAATACGCTGGTGTCGGGAGTGAAGGGTTATTATTATGTGCTCGATGCGCAGCCGGGAACCCGCGCCGGGGCGGGAGCGGCATTTCTGGCAGCGACCGCAGCCACCGCTTCTCTCACGATTGATGTAAAGGAATGGACTCAATATCTTCATCTTGCGGCGGTGGATGTTGCCGGTAATATCAGCGCGACGACACATATCAGGATCGATGCCGGAAGTGTTCGATGGAAGGTGTATACAAGGCAGCTTCAGATCGGAAACGGAGAGAACGTCTTTGCGGCTGCGGAGCCGAAGACTTACTTTGTGCGCTGCGACGGCAGCACACCGATCCATCTCACGAACAGCGCCTACATGGACGGACAGCCGACAAGCGATTACCAGCTGAACTACACACTCTATAAGACGGAAATCCGCGGACGTGCGGATTCTGCCGGAGAGAACCAGATTTACACACCATCCGCGGCGGATGTGTCCGCAGCTGTGGAGATCAGTGCGGACAGGCTGCGCTATGCGGTCAGCGGTGCGACGGCTTTAAGGCTGTATCCGTATTCCATGACAAGGCGCTCTGACCGGGGCAGACAGCTTGAAGCGGAGCAGAAATTTACGCTGGATCGCGGAATGCACGGCAAATATATCAGTGTTGTTCCCGGGGTGGGGGCAGTCTACACAAAGGCGGGCGGAGAAGAGATTTATTACTCCGATGCTTCAGAGGATGCAGCAAACGGGATCACACTGATCGGTGACTGTGCCGGTCCGGTTCTTGTGGGAATGGAGGTGTTGGAAAACAGAGAGGAAATTATCCGAACGGAGGAGAAAGTGACAGTGAGTGTCACGGCGTCGGATGAGCTTTCCGGGGTGGCTGACTTTTACCTGAAGGTCATGAATAAGGATAATTTCAGCGAACAGACCTTTTATCCGGTAGGTGGTGTGATCACGCTTGACATCACAAAGGCAGAGCCGCTTTTTTCGGGAGATTTTACGGTGACAGGCTATGCGGTCGATAACGTGGGAAATGTTACAGAGATAAACTATGAAATAACGGAATTTGCTTTAGAGACGAGGATCGAGAGAATTCTTGAGCCGCATGATCCGTTGTTTAAGCGTGGCGAAAGTGGAATGCTGTACGTTACGACCTACGGCTACGCTGACAGGGTGGAGGTCACGTTTCCGGAGGCAATGCGCGAACTGGATGAACGCCTGAGGGAGATAATCGTGTTTTCCTATACTGGGGTGGACAGGGAATACGGACAGGAGGAAGAGGTGCAATTTATGATACCCCTGTACGATCTGCCGGACGGAGATTATCAGATAATTGTCCGGGCATATAAACAGAACGCCATGGCGGAGGACAGACCTGTCATGAAGGTGACATCGGAAGGAGGCAGTGTGCTGGATGAGTTCCGCACACGACTGAGATGACAGAGCTGTTATGGTTTGTACTCGCGGCGAGTCTTTTGTTTGCCTGTGCCACAGACTGTAAAAGCTGCGAGGTGTACAATTTTACATGGTGGATAGGCGGAGCGGCAGCGTTGCTGCTGCTCGCCGGAAACAGGGACAATATTTCGGCAATGAATCTGATACAATTATTGTTCTTTATTGCTTTGCAACTGCTCTTCTTCTCAAAAATGTACGGAAGGGCGGACTGCTATGCATTCAGCGTATGCGCGGTGGCGGAGACAGCGGTTGGAATGCTGCTGGCGGAATATCTCTTTCATATGCTGATTGCGTTTGCTTTTCTTGCCATTGTGCAGGGCGTCAGATGCAATATTGCGCGCAACGGAAATTTAAAGCGTCCCGTGCCGTTCCTACCTTATATAACGCTTGCGTTCTGGACTTTGCTTTGGTATCATGTAAATGTTCGCACATAAAACGGAAAGAAGAGAACGGCAGAGTGATTACGATTTCCCTGTGTATGATCGTTAAAAATGAAGAAAAGATACTGAAGAGATGTCTCGACAGTGTAGCGGATCTGGTGGATGAAATTGTGATCGTGGATACAGGTTCCACGGACAACACAAAGCAGATTGCCTCCGAATATACGGAGAAGGTCTACGACTATGTCTGGATAGATGATTTCAGCGCGGCGAGGAATTTTGCATTTTCCAAGGCAACGCAGGAATATATATATTCTGCGGATGCGGATGAAGTGCTGGATGCGGAGAATCGGAAGCGATTTCTGGAATTAAAGGCGACTCTGCTGCCAGAGGTTGAGATCGTTCAGATGAAATACGCGAATCAACTGCAATTTTCTACGGTGTACAATTTTGACGAGGAATACCGGCCGAAGTTGTTTAAGCGTCTGCGCGGGTTTGTGTGGGAGGCACCGATTCATGAGACGGTGCGTCTGATGCCTGTTGTATATGACAGCGACATTGTTATCTGTCATCTGCCGGAGGAAAGCCATGCGGGACGGGATCTGGCGAATTTCCGGCGCCATTGTGAGGAAGGCTACCGGCTGCCGAAACGGCTACATACGATGTATGCAAGAGAACTTCTGATGGCGGGCGGGAAGGCAGACTTCGCCGGTGCGTTGGATTTCTTTGTCGCGTCGGCTGCGGACGGAACAAGAGACAGTGACGAGATAGCCGAGGCGTGCTGTATTGTCGCACATGCGGCGAGATTGAATGGAAATACGGTACAGTTTTTTAAATATACTTCTAAAATACTGGCGGAAGAAGCCAATTCCGAGATCTGCTTTGAGATGGGCTGCTTTTACGAGGAAGGCGGAGATTTTGAGGAGGCGGCGGTGTGGTACTATAACGCCGTGTATGAGACACAGCCGATTCTGAATCTTCATGCGGGCGGACGGTTAAGTCTGGATGGACTGATCCGGTGCTATGAGGCATTGGGGAATCCGGCACAGGCGGAAGTGTACAGGGAAGAATTAAGGCGAAGGACGGAGGAAAATAAATAATGCAGTGGGAAGACAACGTCAGGAAGGTAGTTCCGTATGTGGCAGGGGAGCAGCCGAACAGACCGAATATGATCAAGCTGAATACAAATGAGTGCCCATATCCGCCGGCTCCCGGTGTTGAGAAATTGGCGGAAGAGCTGGACTGCGGTGCATTGCGGCTGTATCCTGACTCAAAGACAACACCGCTTGTGGATGCACTTGCGGAATATTATCAGGTGAAACCGGAGCAGGTTTTTGTGGGAGTCGGCTCGGATGACGTATTGTCGATGGCATTTATGACCTTTTTTAACAGCGGCAGCCCCATCCTGTTTCCCGATGTGACCTATTCCTTTTACGACGTATGGGCAGAGCTTTACCGGATTCCGTACAAGACCTGTGCTCTGGATGAAAACTGGCAGATTCGCCCGGAGGATTATAAGCAGCCTAATGGGGGAATCATTTTCCCGAATCCCAATGCGCCCACAGGAGTCTTTGAGAGTCTTGAGACTGTAGAAGAGATTATTGCGGCGAACCGGGATGTCGTTGTCATTGTGGATGAGGCATATGTGGACTTTGGAGGAAAGAGTGCGCTTCCGCTCCTTGAGAAGTATGATAATCTGCTGGTGGTTCAGACCTTTTCAAAGTCACGCGCCATGGCAGGTCTGCGGATCGGCTTCTGCATTGGAAACGAGAAGCTGATCAGCTACTTAAATGATGTAAAGTTTTCATTCAACTCTTATACTATGAATCTGCCGGCGCAGGTGCTCGGAGTCGAGGCGGTCAGAGACGATGCATATTTTAAGAAGACAACGGCTAAAATCATTGCGACCAGAGAACACGTGAAGAAGGAACTGAAGAAGCTTGGCTTCCGGTTTCCTGATTCCAGAGCCAATTTTATCTTTGCGTCCCATGAAAAAGTACCGGCGGCGGAGTTATTTCAGGCACTGCGCGAAGCGGACATCTATGTGCGCTACTGGAATAAGCCCAGGATTAACAATTCCTTGCGGATCACCATCGGAACGGATGAACAGATGGAGCGGCTGATAAACTTCCTGAGGAATTACCTGCGGAAGTAAATGCGTTCCGCGAAACGGAGCTGTATAACCTTATAAAAATAATTGAAGTGGAGTAAAACTATGTTAAAACAGTATCTGATCCTTTTTCTTGTCTCAATGGTGCCTATTATCGAACTGAGAGGAGCCTTACTCATGGCGGGCGGCATGAATCTGCCAATGCTTCCAAGCTACATTGTCTGCATCATCGGCAACATGCTTCCGGTGCCCTTTATCTTTTTCTTTGCCAGAAAGGTTCTGGAATGGGGAGCTGATAAACCCGTGATTGGAAAATTTTTTACTTTCTGTCTGGAAAAAGGGCATAAGGGCGGGCAGAAGCTGCAGGAGAAGGCGGGAAGAGGACTGTTTGTGGCGCTGCTTTTGTTTGTTGGAATACCGCTGCCCGGAACCGGAGCATGGACGGGAACACTGGCGGCAAGCCTTCTGGATATGGACTTTAAGTCAAGTGTGCTTGCGGTGCTCGGTGGAGTGCTGCTTGCAGGTATTATCATGGCGCTTGCCAGCATGGGGCTGTTTGGCGCGTTGGGAGCAATCTTCAGTTAAGTACAGAGGTGTTCTATGAAAAATACGACAGAAATTTATACGGATTTTGCAAGTGTGTATGATGAATTCATGGATAACACACCCTATGAGCTTTGGTGTGAGCGGCTGGACGAATGCATCAGAAAGTATGGTGTGTCGAAGCCGGAGAGGGACGCGGAGGATGTGCTCGCATCCGAGCGCAATCTGGTCGTTGACCTCGGATGCGGCACCGGAACGCTTGCAGAACTGATGTATGCGAGGGGCTATGACATGATCGGGGTGGATGCTTCGGATGCGATGCTCGGCATAGCGGCGGATAAGAAGGAGAAGAGCGGTTCTGAGATTCTTTATTTACAGCAGGACATGAGGGAGCTGGAGCTTTACAGCACAGTCGGCACGGTTTTCAGTGTCTGCGATTCTCTGAATTATATTCTGGAGGAGGAAGAGCTGGAGACAGTCTTCTCTCTGGTGAATAATTTCCTGTATCCCGGAGGAATCTTTATCTTTGATTTCAATACAGATCATAAATATCGTGAGGTCATAGGAGACACGACCATCGCTGAGAACCGTGAAGACTGCAGCTTTATCTGGGAGAATCTGTATGACCCGGAGGAAGAGATCAACGAGTATGATCTGACGCTGTTCATACGGGAGGAAGGAAACTTGTTCCGGCAGTTCACGGAGACACATCTGCAGCGCGGCTATACAGCGGAGCAGATGCGGAGGCTGGTGGAGAAGGCAGGTATGACCGTGCTTGAAATGAAGGATGCTGACACCGGGGCTGATGTAACCCCGGAGAGCGAGAGAATCTATGTAGTTGCAAGAGAAAGAGGAAAAAGTCATGAGTGATTACATTGTGCGTGCGACGGCAGCGGATGCCCAGATCAGGGCGTTTGCCTGTACGACAAGAGAGATGGTAGAGACAGCGAGGCAGGCACATAATACCAGTCCGGTTGTGACCGCAGCGCTGGGAAGGCTTCTGAGCGCGGGCGTGATGATGGGAACGATGTTAAAGGGCGAGAGGGATATTCTTACCTTGCAGATCAAGGGTGACGGACCGATGGGCGGTCTGACCGTGACGGCGGATTCCCAGGGAAGGGCGAAGGGCTATGCCAATGTGGCGGATGTCATTTTGCCGGCAAATGCCGTCGGAAAGCTCGATGTTGCCGGTGCCGTCGGCAAGGGAACGCTGAGTGTAATCAAGGATATGGGATTAAAAGAGCCCTATGTTGGGCAGACTTTACTACAGACGAGTGAGATCGCGGAGGATCTGACCTATTACTTTGCAACCTCCGAACAGGTTCCCTCCTCTGTGGGACTTGGTGTGCTGATGAATAAGGACAATACGGTAAAACAGGCAGGCGGATTTATCATCCAGCTCATGCCGTTTGCCGACGATGCCATTATCGATAAACTGGAGCAGAATTTAAGTCAGATCCATTCGGTGACGGCAATGCTGGATGCTGGAAAAACGCCGGAGCAGATGCTGGAAGCCCTGCTGGACGGACTCGCGCCGGAGATCAACGATACCGTGCCGGCGGTCTTTGCGTGTGACTGTAACCGGAAGAAGATCGAAAAGGTGCTTATCAGCCTTGGCAAGCAGGAAATTAAGGATATGATCGAGGAAGGGAACGAGATTGAGGTGAACTGCTATTTCTGCGGTTCCCATTATAAATTCAGTGTGGACGAACTGAAGGAGCTATATCGGAAGAGTAAATAGCGGGGTAGTGGATGAAACAGGGATTTATCAAGGTGGCGGCGGTAACGCCGAAGATCAGGGTTGCAGACCCTGTCTATAACGCGGCTGTAATCCGGGCGGAGCTGGAGAGGGCTTATGAGCATGGAGCGAAAATCATTGTATTTCCCGAACTGTGTCTCACGGGATATACCTGTGGAGAGCTTTTTTTACAGCAGCTTCTGTTGGAGAAGGCGGCGGAGCAGCTTCAGTATATTGTGGAGGCGACGAGAAATAAGGATGTGCTTGTGATGGTCGGACTCCCCATTGAGCGTGACGGCAGACTGTACAACGTCGCCGCGGTTATGCAGGGCGGAGAGCTTCTCGGCATGATACCGAAGGCGAACATCCCCTCCTATGCCGAGTTTTATGAGGGACGCCACTTTGCGGAAGGGAACGAGGAGCCGGCTGCCTTTTCGTTTGTCGGAAAAGAAATCCCCTTTGGCACAAATATTCTTTTTCAGTGTGAGACAATGCACGGACTTACGGTCGGCTGTGAGATCTGCGAGGATCTATGGGTTACAAATCCGCCCGGGACGAGACACGCGCTCAAGGGGGCGACGGTGATCGCTAATCTTTCCGCCTCCAACGAGACAGTGGGCAAGGATGAGTACAGACAGCTCCTGGTAAAATCCGCGAGTGCAAGGCTGATCTGCGGATATATCTATACATCCTCCGGGGAAGGCGAATCCACGCAGGATTTGGTCTTCGGCGGACATAATCTGATTGCGGAGAACGGGACAATACTGGCACAGGCGAAGCGTTTCCGCTGCGAGACGGTGTATGCCGATCTGGACATCCAGAGACTTATATCCGAGAGAAGGAGAATGGGAACCTTCGGCAGACAGCCGGATGCCGCCTATGTCATTGTGCCGTTTGCATTAAAGGTGGAGGAGACGTCTCTGGAGCGTACCTTCGGCAGTATGCCCTTTGTGCCCTGTGACGAGGAAATGCGGAAGCAGCGCTGCGAGGAGATTCTGTCGATTCAGTCCTATGGATTAAAAAAGAGATATGAACACACCGGTCTGAAAAATGCCGTGATCGGTATTTCGGGAGGTCTGGATTCCACTCTTGCGCTTCTTGTCACAGTCCGTACCTTTGATCTCTTACAGCTTGACCGGGAAGGAATCACGGCAGTCACAATGCCGTGCTTTGGCACAACGGACAGAACGTATGAGAATGCCTGCAAGCTGGCACTCATACTCGGTGTGACGCTGCGCGAGGTGGACATCAGAGCTTCTGTTACCAAGCATTTTGAGGATATCGGTCATGACAGCTGCATCCATGATGTGACCTATGAAAACGGACAGGCCAGAGAGCGCACACAGGTGCTGATGGATATTGCGAACCAGACCAATGCGCTTGTCATCGGGACAGGCGATATGTCAGAGCTGGCGCTTGGCTGGGCAACCTATAATGGGGATCATATGTCCATGTACGGTGTGAACGCCGGTGTGCCGAAGACGCTGGTAAGGCATCTTGTGAAATACTATGCGGAAAAGTGTGAGAATAAGGAACTGACGGAGCTGTTGGAGGATGTGCTGGCGACACCGGTGAGCCCGGAGCTTCTGCCGCCGTCCGACGGGCAGATCGCACAGAAGACGGAGGATATTGTCGGCCCTTATGAACTGCACGACTTCTTCCTGTATTATATGCTGCGCTGCGGCTTCCCGCCCGCAAAGGTGTATCGCGTGGCAAAGCTGGCGTTCCGGGGACTGCATGATGAGGCAGAGATATTGAAGTGGCTGAAGACCTTTTACAGAAGATTTTTTGCCCAGCAGTTCAAGCGTTCCTGTTTGCCGGATGGTCCGAAGGTGGGAAGCGTTGCGCTTTCGCCAAGAGGGGATCTGCGGATGCCGTCGGATGCCTGCGCGAGAATATGGCTCGAGGAAGCAGAAAAGCTGAAATCAAAAAGCTGAAAACAGGGTTGAAAAGAAAAGGGTTGTGCAGGATGTGTCGATCAACGCAGACACATCTTACACAGCCCTTATTTTGTGGACTTCTTTATTCTCCAGCGGGCGCAGCAGCCTTGCTTAAAGAGTTCTGGATTGCCTCGAGAAGCACCAGAGAGGTGTACTTGCTGTCCGAAGAATAAGTGATGCCCTCCAGAGTCTGCCGTTCGTATACCTGTTCGCAGATCGTATCAAAGGTCGGCTCCAGCAAGGGGTACATTGTCGTGACGGCATCGTTCAGGTTCACCATGCGGATGGAGGAGATGGATGCCTTATCGACGATGACCTCGACATCGATGGTCTGGCTGCCGAGTACAAGCTCGGTGGTATAAATGCCGGGTATGTAGACCGCATCGGAGCCGGTGGCTACGGATTCGTTTTCCGGGGCAGATGAGGCTTCCCTGTCAGGCAGGAACATCATGACAAGCAGGACGACAAACAGGATGCCCAGAGCCGCGAAGATGGCGGTATAGATCAGCTCCTTCATGTGAAGTACGACGATTTTTGTTTTTGCACTCATTTCTATTCCCCTTATTTTTCAGTGATACATTTTCTTTATAAAATGTATGTGGGTGGGGAGGAGAATATGCGTGGCTGAACCGTTACAAACATTCTTGTTGACAAGCGGGCGGTGACATTGCTATGATGTGTTCAGGACAAGGGCGTTCTATGTGGGATAGGACTGCCCATTTTTTATACGTTAAGGGAAAATGGAGGTCGCGCCATGAGAAATTATTCGAGAGAGGACATTTTACGACTTGTGGAAGAAGAGGACGTGGAGTTTATACGTCTACAGTTTACCGACATGTTCGGCAATCTGAAAAATATTGCAATTACAGCGAACCATCTGGAGACGGCATTGGACAACAAGTGTACCTTTGACGGCTCTGCAATCGACGGCTTTGTGGGAATCGAGGAATCAGACATGTATCTGTATCCAGATCTTTCTACACTGGAAATCTTCCCGTGGAGACCCCAGCAGGGCAAGGTTGCGAGAATGATCTGTGACATTTACCGCCCTGACGGAACTCCGTTTGACGGAGACCCGCGAATGGTATTGAAGCGCGCCATCCGAAAAGCGGAGGAGCTGGGATATACCTTCGATGTCGGGCCTGAATGCGAGTTCTTCCTGTTTAACACGGATGAGAATGCAATGCCAACGACGGAGACGCGCGAGCAGGCGAGCTATTTTGACATCGGACCGCTTGACGAGGGAGAGAATGCAAGGCGTGATATTGTCATGACGCTGGAGGATATGGGACTGATCATCGAGGCATCCCATCACGAGATGTCGCCCGCACAGCATGAAATTGACTTCCGGTATGATGAAGCGCTTACAACGGCGGACAATATCATGACCTTTAAGCTGGCGGTGCGCACGATTGCAAAGCGCCACGGACTGCACGCTACCTTCATGCCGAAGCCGAAGTATGGTGTCAATGGTTCGGGGATGCATATCAATATGTCCCTGTTCAAGGACGGAAAAAATATTTTCGAGGACAAAAACGATCCGAACGGACTCAGCAGGGAGGCGTACTGGTTCATCGGCGGCATCATGAAGCATATCAAGGGAATGGCTGCCGTGACAAACCCGCTTGTAAATTCTTATAAGAGACTTGTGCCTGGCTTTGCTGCACCGGTCTACATTGCATGGAGCGCGACAAACAGAAGCCCGCTCATCCGTATTCCGGCGGAGAGAGGAACCGGAACCAGAATCGAGCTGCGGAGCCCGGATTCCGCGGCAAATCCTTACCTGACGCTTGCGGTATGCCTGAGCGCCGGGCTGGACGGAATCGAAAAGCGGATCGAGCCGCCAAAGAGCGTGGACTGCAATATCTACAACATGACGGAGGCGGAGCGGAAGGCGCTCGGCATTGAGAATCTGCCGGGAACCCTGATCGAGGCTGTGGAGGAGCTGAAGAAGGATCCGCTGATCCTTGACGTTCTCGGGGAGCATATTGCACATAATTATATTGCTGCCAAGGAAAACGAATGGCAGAAGTACCGTGCGCATGTATCTGAGTGGGAAATCGGAGAATATCTCTATAGATATTAAGACATCTCTTTATTCAAAAAAGCTTTGGATAAGGAGGTGGACAAATGACGAGTATTATTGTAGTTTTGCCAAAGCTGGACGACGCGAAGGGAATGAAAAACGTTCTTGTGCGCAACGGCTTCAAGGTGACTGCCATCTGTACGACCGGGGCGCAGGCGATCAGCCAGGCGGACGGCTTGAATGACGGCATTGTCATCTGCAGCTACAAGCTGATGGATATGGTTTACTCGGAACTCCACGAATGTCTGCCCCCGGGCTTTGAGATGCTGCTCATGGCATCTGATCATCTGCTCAGCCAGTGCGGCGGAAGCGGCATCATGTGCCTTTCCATGCCGTTGAAGGTCGGTGATCTTGTCAACACGGTCAGCATGATGACGGAGGGAATCGAGCGCAGAAGGAGAAAGGCGCGTTTAAAGCCGAAGGTGCGGAGCGCGGAGGAGGAGAATGCCATCAAGGAGGCGAAGGAGCTTCTGATGGGCAGAAACCATATGACAGAGGAGGAAGCGCACAGATATTTGCAGAAATGCAGCATGGACAGCGGGACAAATATGGTTGAGACGGCAATGATGGTGCTGTCCATGATGAAACAGTAAAGGGGAACGATGTGGTAATGAACATGAAATTTACGAAAATGCAGGGCTGTGGAAACGACTATGTATATGTCAACGGCTTCACGGAGCACGTTCCGCAGGAGAAGAAGCCGGAAATCGTGCGCAGCTTAAGCGACAGACATTTTGGCATCGGCGGAGATGGTGTGATCTTTATCAATCCGTCAGAGGAAGCGGATTTCGAGATGGAGATGTACAACGCGGACGGTACGAGGGCGCAGATGTGCGGGAACGGCATCCGCTGTGTCGCCAAGTTTGTGTATGATAAGGGACTGACCGACTCTGAAAGAATTAGTGTCGTCAGCGCTGGCAGCGTAAAATATCTGGAGCTGACTGTGGAGAGAAAAAGCCCGTCGGACAGAGGCGTTGTGACAAGAGTCCGCGTCAATATGGGAAGCCCGATTCTGGAACCGTCCCGGATTCCGGTGCTGGCGGACGGTGAGAATGTCATTAACGAGCCGATCTATGTCGAGGATAGGGAGTACCGGATGACCTGTGTTTCCATGGGAAATCCCCATGCGGTCGTCTTTGCGGATGGCGTGGCGGACATGAAACTGGAGCAGATTGGTCCCTTGTTTGAAAACCATGTCCGTTTCCCGGAGCGCGTGAACACGGAGTTTGTGGAGATTCTTGACAGGCAGAATGTCTTTATGAGAGTGTGGGAGCGTGGAACGGGGGAGACCCTTGCCTGTGGCACCGGCTGCTGCGCGACAGCGGTGGCATGCGTACTGAACGGACTGACCGATGATCGGATCACGGTTAAACTGCTCGGCGGCGAACTGATCATTGAGTGGGACAGAGAGGAAAATGTCGTTTATATGACAGGCCCTGCGACTACAGTATTTGAAGGAGAGATAGAGATTGAAAAATAAAATTTTTCAATCACGAGATTTGTGTCTGCGCGCACTTGACACAAACTCGCTATGCGCAAAGAATGTGCGCAGAAAAGGGGAAAACTATGTTTCGAGTAAATGAAAATTATCTGAAACTGCCGGGAAGCTATCTTTTCTCGACGATTGGCAAAAAGGTCAGCGCCTACAGCGCGGCACATCCTGACAAGAAGATCATACGTCTCGGAATCGGAGACGTCACACAGCCGCTTGCCCCGACGATCATTGAGGCGCTGCACAAGGCGGTGGACGAGATGGGACATGCCGAGACCTTCCACGGCTATGCGCCGGATCTCGGTTATGAGTTCCTTAGAAATGCCATTGCGGAGAATGATTACAAGGCGCGCGGCTGCGATATTTCCGCGGATGAGATTTTTGTCTCCGACGGCGCAAAATGCGATTCCAGCAATATTCAGGAGATATTCAGCCTTGACAATAAAATTGCTGTCTGCGACCCTGTCTATCCCGTGTATGTGGATTCCAACGTCATGGCGGGCAGAACCGGAACCTATGACAAGGTGAAAGAGACATGGAGCGATGTCATCTATATGCCGTGTACGGCGGAAAACGGCTTCGCACCGGAGCTGCCGAAGGAGACACCTGACCTGATCTATCTGTGCTTCCCGAATAACCCTACCGGCGCCACGATTACAAAGACACAGCTGCAGGAATGGGTGGACTATGCGAACAGGGTAGGCGCTGTCATTATCTATGATGCCGCCTACGAGGCATATATCTCCGAGGCGGATGTCCCGCACAGCATCTACGAGTGTGAGGGCGCGAGAACCTGCGCAATCGAGCTTCGTTCCTTCTCGAAGAACGCAGGCTTTACCGGTGTGCGTCTCGGTTTTACCGTGATCCCGAAGGAACTGAAGTGTGGAGAGGTTTCGCTCCACTCCCTCTGGGCGAGAAGACATGGAACGAAGTATAACGGAGCGCCCTATATTGTACAGCGCGCCGGAGAGGCGGTCTATTCCGAGGAGGGCAAGCGCCAGCTGAAGGAGCAGGTTGCCTATTACATGAACAATGCGCACTATATCTACAACGGCTTGAAGGAGGCGGGTTACACCGTGTCCGGCGGCGTCAATGCGCCCTACATCTGGCTGAAGGCGCCCGACGGCATGACAAGCTGGGAGTTCTTTGACTATCTGCTGGAGAAGGTGAACGTTGTCGGAACGCCCGGATCAGGCTTCGGCCCGAGCGGTGAGACCTATTTCCGCCTGACGGCATTCGGAAGCTATGAGAATACGGTGGAAGCCGTGGACAGGATAAAAAGCCTGTAAAAAATTGCCTCTAAAAAAAGCAAAATTCAGTATTGCAAAGTGTTAAAGAGTGTGCTAATATTACTAGCAAGTTTATAGGAAATGCCATGAAGGAGACTCTTATCGGGGGAAACGACAGGAAGACGGCGTCACCGACTGAAAGCGCTGTCAGCGAAAGCCGATACAGGGAACGCTCCGGAGCAGCTTGTCTGAACGGAAATTCTTATTAGGGCAAGACGTGTGTGCGCGTTAAGTACAAGAGTGGATTTGCCGGGAAATACCTTTGTTGGAAGGTACGGCAGTCAATGCGGGTGGTACCGCGGATATGACGTGACCAGCGTTCATTATTCGTCCCGGGATGCAGACAACTGTGTCCCCGGGGCGTTTTTTATTGCAGAAACAGACGGCCGGGGATGCGCATTCCACCTTAAGGGTGAGGGAAAGGAAATGGAAGGAAAATGAAAAACTGTTTCAGAGACATTACGGTAAAAGAGATCGGTGAACAGCATATCGGTCAGACGCTGCGCGTTGCGGGATGGATTGAAAATATCCGCGATCACGGGGGAGTATCCTTTCTGGATCTCAGAGATATGTACGGCGTCCTGCAGGTCGTTATCCGCAGGGAGGGGCTGCTCGCGGGACTTACAAAGGAAACCTGCGTGACAATACAGGGACCGGTGGAAAAGCGCGATGAGGAGACCTACAACCCTAAGATTCCCACGGGAACGATCGAGCTTGAGGCACAGGAAATCACAATTCTTGGAAAAGTATACCAGCAGCTTCCCTTTGAGATCATGACCTCGAAGGAGACAAGGGAGGATATAAGACTCAAGTACCGCTATCTCGACCTGAGGAACGCGAAGGTGCGTGACAATATTCTCTTCCGCTCACAGGTCATTGCATTCCTGAGACAGAAGATGACAGAGCTCGGCTTTGTCGAGATTCAGACACCGATTCTCTGTGCATCCTCACCGGAGGGCGCGCGAGATTATATTGTACCGTCCAGAAAGTATAAGGGCAAATTTTATGCACTGCCGCAGGCACCCCAGCAGTATAAGCAGCTGCTGATGGCATCCGGCATCGATAAGTATTTCCAGATCGCACCCTGCTTCCGCGACGAGGACGCGAGAGCAGACCGTTCTCCCGGAGAGTTTTATCAGCTCGATTTCGAGATGAGCTTTGCGACACAGGAGGATGTATTCCGGGTTGGCGAGGAGGTTCTTTCCGCTACATTCGCAAAGTTTGCACCGGAGGGCGCGGAGGTGACGCAGGCGCCGTATCCCGTGATCAGCTACCGACAGGCGATGCTGGAGTTCGGCTGCGATAAGCCCGATCTCCGCAATCCGCTCCGGATCATGGATCTCACCGATTTCTTCCAGAAATGCACCTTCCGGCCGTTTGTGGGAAGATGTGTCCGCGCAATCAAGGTACATGCGGAGATGAGCAAAGGCTTCCATGAAAAGCTGCTTTCCTTCGCCACCGGACTAGGAATGGGCGGTCTCGGTTATCTGGAGGTTGCGGAGGATCTCTCCTACAAGGGGCCTATTGATAAGTTCATCCCGGAGGAGTTGAAGCCGGAGCTGCGCGAGCTGGCGGGACTTGAGACGGGAGACACGATTTTCTTCATTGCCGACAAGGAGGATAAGGCGTGCTACTACGCCGGAAAGATACGGAATGAGCTGGGTGAAAAGCTCGGGCTGACGGAAAAGAATGCGTTCCGCTTCTGCTATGTCAATGACTTTCCGATGTATGAGCTTGACCCGGAGACGAAGCAGCTCGGGTTTACCCACAATCCCTTCTCCATGCCGCAGGGCGGGCTTGAGGCGCTGGAAACCCAGAACCCGCTGGACATTCTTGCCTATCAGTACGACATCGTCTGCAACGGCATTGAGCTGTCCTCCGGCGCTGTCCGCAACCATGATCTCGGCATTATGGTCAAGGCGTTCGCACTGGCTGGCTACGACGAGGAGACGCTGAAAGCGAAGTTCGGGGCGCTCTATCAGGCGTTCCAGTTCGGAGCACCGCCTCACGCGGGTATGGCTCCCGGTGTGGATCGTATGCTGATGCTGCTTCGCGGGGAGGAGAATATCAGAGAGGTAATTGCCTTCCCGATGAGCGGTTCCGCGCAGGATCTGATGTGCGGAGCGCCGAACGAAGTGACGGAGCAACAGCTACGTGAGGTACACATCAAGGTTAGAGATTAGAAAGGGGATGGGCTTCGATGGCAAATATAATCACTGACGAGACGATAGAGTATGTCGGCATTCTTGCAAAACTGGAGCTCTCGGAGGACGAGAGGGAGGCTGCCAAGAAGGATATGGGAAGGATGCTGGACTACATTGACAAGCTGAATGAGCTGGACACGGCGGGTGTGGAACCCATGTCACACATTTTCCCGGTGCAGAATGTGTTCCGCGAGGATGTTGTCATAAATGGGGATGAAAGTGCGAAGACCTTGCAGAATGCACCGGAGGAGAAAGACAATATGTTTGTCGTTCCCCGAACCTTTGACTGAGGAGGCTGAAACGGATGATGGAGAAGACAGAGCTTTTAGGATTGAGCGCGGTGGAGCTTTCGAGGGCGATCAGGAGCGGGAAAACGACGGCGACTGAGGCGATGGAGGCTGTGCTTGAACAGATAGAGAAGACAGAGCCTGCGTACAACTGCTATGTGACGATCGACAGAGAGGGCGCGCTGCAAAGGGCGGCGGAGGTTCAGGCGAAAATCGAGGCGGGGGAGCTGACCGGTCCCCTCGCGGGGGTTCCCGTTGCAATCAAGGACAATATGTGCACGGAAGGGATGCTGACAACCTGCTCCTCGAAAATTCTGGGAAACTTTATTCCGACCTTCAGCGCGGAGGCGGTTCTGCGGCTGGAGCAGGCGGGAGCGGTGCTGATCGGCAAGACGAACATGGATGAATTTGCGATGGGCTCCACGACGGAGACCTCTGCCTATGGGGCGACGAAAAATCCCCGTGACCCGGAGCATGTACCGGGCGGTTCCTCCGGCGGTTCGGCAGCGGCGGTGGCGGCGGAGGAATGCTTTTTCGCACTTGGCTCCGATACCGGCGGTTCTATCCGGCAGCCGGCATCCTACTGCGGCGTTGTGGGCATGAAGCCGACCTACGGAACCGTCTCACGTTACGGGCTGATTGCCTACGGCTCCTCGCTGGATCAGATCGGGCCGCTGGCGAAAACGGTTGAGGACTGCGCGACGGTTCTCGAGGCGATCGCATCACATGACGAAAAGGATTCCACATCCCTGAAAAGGGAGGACACGCACTTTACGGATGCACTGGTAAAGGATGTGCAGGGAATGCGCATTGGCATTCCGAGAGATTACTTCACGGAGGGACTGAACCCGGAGGTGGCAGCAGCCGTCAGAAGTGCCGCTAAGCTTCTGGAGGCAAACGGCGCTGTGGTGGAGGAATTTGACTTAAGCCTTGTGGAGTACGCCATTCCTACCTACTATACCATCGCTGCAGCGGAGGCAAGCTCGAATCTGGAGCGCTTTGACGGGATCAAATACGGTCTCAGGGTCGGCGCGGCGGAGGGGCTGCACAAGATGTATAAGAAGACCCGTTCCGAGGGCTTTGGGGCGGAGGTCAAGCGCCGCATTATGCTGGGCAGCTTTGTCTTAAGCTCCGGTTACTATGACGCCTATTACCTGAAAGCGCTCAAGGTCAAGGCGATGATCAAGAAGGCGTTCGACGAGGCATTTGCAAAATATGACTGTATCCTAGGTCCGGTTGCGCCGACAACGGCGCCAAAGCTGGGGGAGAGCCTGACCGACCCGATGAAGATGTATCTCGGTGACATCTATACCATTTCCGTAAACCTTGCGGGACTGCCGGGCATCAGCGTTCCCTGCGGAAGCGATGCAGCGGGATTGCCGATCGGGCTTCAGCTCATCGGTGACTGCTTTCAGGAAGAGAAGCTGATCCGCATTGCATACACCTATGAACAGTTGAGGAAGGAGGAGCAGTGATGAAAGAATACGAAACCGTCATCGGTCTGGAGGTACATGTGGAGCTTGCGACAAAGACGAAGATATTCTGCGGCTGTTCCACTGCGTTCGGTGGGAGACCTAACTCCCACACCTGTCCGGTGTGTACCGGAATGCCCGGTTCCCTTCCTGTGCTGAACAAGAGAGTTCTGGAGCATGCCGTCGCCGTCGGACTTGCGACGAACTGCGCGATCACGCGTTACTGCAAATTTGACCGTAAGAACTATTTTTATCCCGACAACCCGCAGAATTACCAGATATCGCAGCTCTATCTGCCGATCTGCCGAAACGGATATGTGGAGATCGAGACAGAGCAGGGAGCGAAGAAGATCGGTATCCACGAGATTCATATGGAGGAGGATGCCGGAAAGCTCATCCATGATGAGTGGGAGGACTGCACGCTTGTGGATTACAACCGCTCGGGTGTGCCCCTGATCGAAATTGTGTCGGAGCCGGACATGAGAAGTGCGGAGGAGGTCATCGCTTATCTGGAGAAGCTGCGGCTCATCATCCAATACCTCGGGGCGAGCGACTGCAAGCTGCAGGAGGGCTCCATGAGGGCGGATGTCAACCTGTCCGTGCGCGAGGTAGGCACTGAAGTCTTCGGAACCAGAACGGAGATGAAGAACCTGAATTCCTTCCGCTCGATTGCGAGGGCGATAGAGGGCGAGAGAAACCGCCAGATCGATCTGCTGGAGGCAGGGGAGAAGGTTGTTCAGGAGACAAGACGCTGGGATGATGCGAAGGAGACGTCCTATGCGATGCGTTCAAAGGAGGATGCGCAGGATTACCGCTACTTCCCTGATCCCGATCTGACGCCGATCAGCATCAGCGATGAATTCCTCGAGGAGATCAGAGGCAGGCAGCCTGAATTCCGGACGGAGAAGATGAAGCGTTACAGAGAGACCTTCGATCTGCCGGATTATGACATCGAGATCATCACCGGCTCAAAGCATATGGCGGACATCTTCGAGAGCACGGTTGCGCTGGGCGCACAGCCGAAAAAGGTCTCCAACTGGCTGATGGTGGAAACGCTGCGGATATTGAAGGAGAGGGAGCTTGATCCCGAGGACATCACCTTCTCTCCGGCTCATCTTGCGAAGCTGATTGCACTGACGGACAGCAGGGCGATCAACTCCACGGTGGCGAAGGAGGTCTTTGAGGCAATGTTTACGGAAGATGTTGACCCGGAAGCCTATGTGGAGGAAAAGGGGCTTAAGATGGTGAGCGACGAGGGTGCACTCCGAAAGACGGTGGAGGAGGTTATAGCGGCGAACCCGCAGTCTGTGGAGGATTACCGGAACGGTAAAGACAGAGCGATCGGCTTCCTTGTCGGCCAGACGATGAAGGCGATGAAAGGGAAAGCCGATCCCGCAAGTGTGAATAAGCTGTTGAAGGAACTCCTTACTGCATCAGAAAATCAATAAATTTAGAAGTCATCTCAGGGCGCGTCGTGTTGATAAATACGCTGACGGACGGGTCTTCCCCGCGGAAGTAATAGTCCTTGAGGAGGGAACAGTTCTCTCCGAGGAACAGTCCGGTCGGAATCGGATCTGTCATGTCCTCGGGATGATGCGGGTCACCATATACAGGCTGATAATCGAGATCACCGTTCTCACTTGCAGACTGTATTTCGTCTTTTACGGCACCGTCGATATAATAGAAGGAATCCGCGTACTTTTCCAGCTGCTCAGCGGAGAGAAAGTCGCGCAGATCATAGAAATCGCCTAAGTAGGCGTAATGTGCAAGGGAGTCGGCGTCGGAGACCATGACATCCAGCTCACCGGCAGCGATATAGACCATGAGCTTCTGACTGGAGTTGTAGTCGTCGCCGGCTTCCGTGCCGATCTGTACGGTGGTATCGTACTGCACATCATATTCCTTTGTGTCGATTCCGGCGTATTCCGCGAAGGCAGCAGTGTTTTCGGAGGCGTCCATGTAATTGTAGGCGGAGACGTTGAGCATCAGGGCGTAAAAGGCGGTATCCTTGCGGGTAGCCACCTGATGAATGAGGGTGACAACGAAAATCACCGCGATGACGCCGATGATGACGTACCATTTATAATAGTCAAAAAAATAGGCGAGTTTTTCTTTCGGGGTGCCGTTTTTCATGGCAGCCCGTTCTTCTTTGAATTCATCCATTACCGGCATGATAGAAAACCTTCTTTCGTTTTGTTAATAAATATATGTTTATCATACGAGCAGTAAAAAACAATGTCAATGAAACAGCGATAACAAGAATCTAAAAAAAGGATAAAAAAGGTCGTAATCGGGAAAGTACGCTTGCAACTTACAGGAACTTGAGCTATCATAACTATATGTATTTCATCATCCGGGAAGCCGGAATATTTGGAGGAAAAAATGAGTGACGCTTATGTAGAATGCCTTGTAAAGGCGAAGACACCCATGCTGGGAAAGTTTTTTAAATATGTGCTGATTATGCTGGCTGTGGTGCTGGCGGTACTGATGCTTCTGACGATGAATATTATCATCCTGCTGCTTGCGATCGCCGCCGGTGTGGGAGCGTATTTTGTCGGCATGTACACGGATCTGGAGTATGAGTATCTGTATCTGGACAAGGAGCTGACGATCGACAAAGTCATGGCGAAGACGAAGAGAAAGAGAGTGGCGGTATACCAGCTCGACAGAATGGAAATCCTCGCACCGATCAAGAGCTATCATCTGGACAATTTCAGGAACCGTCAGACGAAGGACAAGGATTACAGCATCGGCTATGAAGAGCAGCCCGATCTGCGCTATGTCCTGTACTATGAGGGAGGCGAAAAGCTGATCTTAAGTCCCAGCCCCGAGTTGATCAAGGTCATGAAGAATGTTGCCCCGAGAAAGGTGTTCAGCGACTGACAAACGGAATTTTCCGATTGACTTTAATTTTGAGTTCTGCTATTTTATAGGGTAAATAAAAAAACAGGAGGATTAACAATGGGACAGATTATCGGTGAGGGAATTACCTTTGACGATGTGCTGCTGGTACCGGCATATTCACAGGTAGTACCGAATCAGGTAGACATTTCTACCTGGCTGACGAAGAAGATCAAGCTGAACATTCCTATGATGAGTGCGGGAATGGATACCGTTACGGAGCATCGCATGGCGATTGCCATGGCTAGACAGGGCGGTATCGGTATCATCCATAAAAATATGTCCATCGAGGCACAGGCTGAAGAGGTTGACAAGGTTAAGCGTTCTGAAAACGGAGTCATCACCGATCCCTTCTCTCTCACCCCTGAACATACACTGGCGGATGCAGATGCGCTGATGAGCAAGTTCCGCATTTCCGGCGTGCCGATCACAGAGGGGCGCAAGCTGGTCGGCATCATCACAAACCGCGATCTGAAGTTTGAGACAGACTTTACCAAGAAGATCAAGGAGTCCATGACAAGTGAAGGCCTGATCACGGCACAGGAGGGAATTACCCTTGAGGAGGCAAAGAAAATCCTTGCGGCTGCGAGAAAGGAAAAGCTTCCGATCGTGGACAAGGACTTTAACCTCAAGGGTTTGATTACCATCAAGGACATTGAGAAGACAATCAAGTATCCTCTGGCTGCAAAGGACGATCAGGGAAGACTGCTCTGCGGAGCGGGCGTCGGCATCACGGCAAATGTGCTGGAGCGTGTGGCCGCACTGGTGGACGCCAAGGTGGATGTGGTTGTGCTTGACTGTGCACACGGACATTCACAGAATGTTCTGACCTGTCTTAAGATGATAAAGGACAAGTACCCCGATCTGCAGGTCGTTGCCGGAAATGTTGCGACGGGAGCGGCGACGAAGGCTCTGATCGAGAACGGTGCGGATGCCGTCAAGGTAGGTATCGGACCCGGCTCCATCTGTACGACCCGTGTCGTTGCAGGCATCGGTGTTCCTCAGATTTCCGCGATTATGGACTGCTACAGCGTTGCCAAGGAGTACGGTATTCCGATTATCGCCGATGGTGGTATCAAGTATTCCGGAGACATTACCAAGGCAATCGCCGCAGGCGGCAGCGTCTGCATGATGGGCAGCATGTTTGCGGGCTGCGAGGAGAGCCCCGGGGACTACGAGCTGTTCCAGGGAAGAAAATATAAGGTTTATCGCGGCATGGGTTCCATCGCAGCAATGGAGAACGGAAGTAAGGATCGTTACTTCCAGGAGAACGCGAGAAAGCTTGTTCCCGAAGGTGTTGAGGGACGTGTCGCTTACAAGGGCAACGTGGAGGATACTGTGTTCCAGCTTCTCGGCGGACTGCGCTCCGGTATGGGCTACTGCGGAGCACACAACATTCCCGAGCTGATGGAAACCGGCAGATTCGTAAAGATTTCCGCCGCTTCCCTCAAGGAGAGCCATCCTCATGACATCCATATCACAAAAGAAGCACCGAACTACAGTGTAGACGAATAAAAGGCGGAAGACGTCTGTTCCGGGAGGAATGGGCGTCTTCTTTTTTGGTGGGGAGTTGTGTACCAAATGAAAATATGGTACAATATAAATATTATTTTATAGGGGGAATGATGTAATGAGTGGAGGTATGCCGTGCAAACAAATGTGGCATTAGAATTAATAGACAGGGATGAATTGCAGCGTTTACAGGAGGAGTTTTGTCGCGCGACCGGCATCTGTGCTTATTGTCTGGACTGTATGGGGCAGCAGATTACCAGCCTTTCCGGTTCGGAGGACAAGCGGGAGAAGGCAAAGACCTATGCGACTCTTGCACAGGTGAAGAATGCGATCGACAGGGTCGAGGAAGGCTCCCTTGAGGATCAGGCGATAGAGGAGCTGGAGGAAGGCGACCGCATTGCGGCAAGTGCGGTGAGGGTAGATTCCCATACGGTCGTATGCTGGGTCGTGTTCAGCTTTGCGGAGGACGGAAGGGATGAACAGACCTTCCTTGACGTGCTGGATCTGCTGAGAGATGCGAGCAGCACGCTTTTTACAAATAAAATGTCCTGCTTCAGCGCGGAGCTTGAGAGCCGCCGGAGCCGATACGCGGAGCGCGAGATGAGCAGGAATTTACACACGATTGAGGCGACGACGGAGATTGTGCAGCAGCTGGACAGTGAGGACCGGATTGAAGTAGTCATGGACAGATGGCTCGGCATTCTCGGGAAGCAGCTGCAGGTGGATTCCGCTCAGATTTTTCAGCTTCATAAGGACGGCGAGAGCATGGATGTGCTCTGTGAGTGGTGTGCGCACGGAGTTGTTTCCATTTATGATAAGACAAGCAATCTTCCGATCCCGAAGTTTCTCCGCACGGATAAGCCGCTGGTTCTCTCCTCGGACGGACTGGAGGGAGAGCTCAGGGAAGAGATCGGGGCGCTCGGACTTTGCGCGGTCATGATCTTTCCGATCATCAGCAAGGACAACAAGGGTTCCATGGTGCTGGCACTGAACCACAGCAGGCAGCGTATGACATGGAATATGCAGGAAATAAAGTTTACGGCGGATGCAGTCAAGATATTACAGAGTATTCTGACGAGAAGAATCCAGAAAAATTCGCTGACAAGCTCCTACGAGGCGCTGGAGACGATACTGGACAATGTCGGATGCGCCATCTATGTGACGGATAAGAATACCGGAGACCGGCTGTTTGCGAACCGGAAGCTGCAGAATACCTTCGCGAAGGAACTGAAGGAGAACAAGTTTGCCGGTCTGCTCCAGAGAGGGGTCAGCTCCGGCAATGACAGCGGACTGTATGAAATCTATCATCTGGAGCGCGAGAGATGGTATGATCTGACCTTCAAGGAGATTTCGTGGGTAGACGGCAGGGAGGCTGTCATCTATTCGCTCTATGATATTACGGATAAAAAGCTCTATCAGCGGAAGATTGAGCAGCAGGCATACACGGACTTCCTGACCGGATTGTACAACAGAATGTGCTGTGAGCGCGACCTTGCAAGGCAGATCGATCAGGCGAAAAAGACGAATGAGGTCGGCGCGCTGTGCTATCTGGATCTGGACGACTTCAAGCATATCAACGACGGACTCGGCCATCAGTACGGCGATGTCCTGTTGAAGGCAATCTCGCATTCCCTGCAGAGAATCGAGGGAATACAGAACAACTGCTACCGCATGGGCGGGGATGAGTTCGTCATTGTCATTCCGCCGGAGCAGTACAGACGCTTTGACAGGATTGAGGAGGACATCCGCCAGATATTTGCGAAGCCATGGTTCTTAAAGGACACGGATTATTATTGCACGATGAGTATGGGGATTGTCACCTTCCCTGACTTCGGCGATTCCGTCGCCGATCTGATCAAGAAGGCTGACATTGCCATGTACGAGGCGAAGAAGAGTGGCAAGAACCGCGTGGCGAGATATAACGAGGGCATTAATTCCGCGTCGGGCAGACGACTCGACATGGAAAAGAATATGCGTGACGCCACAGTGGACGGCTATAAGGAATTTGAGGTTTATTATCAGCCGATCATTGATGTGCAGGACGGCGTGGCGTGTGCGGGGGCAGAGGCTCTGATCCGCTGGAACAGCGCAAAGCTCGGCTTTATTCCGCCCGCAGAATTTATTCCGCTGGCAGAGTATCTCGGGCTGATTAATCCGATTGGCAATTATGTTCTCAAGGAAGCCTGTGCGTGCTGCCGGAAATGGAATGATGCCGGCTATCCATACAAGGTGAATGTCAACCTGTCTGTGGTTCAGCTGTTGCAGGCGGATGTGGTTGAGGTTGTAGAGAAGGTGATCAAAGAGACCGGAATCGAGCCGAGATACCTGACGCTTGAGGTGACGGAGAGTCTTGCGATCAACGATATGGAGAGAATGAAGAAGATACTCGACAGCATCAAGGCGCTCGGTGTCAAGATCGCGTTGGACGATTTCGGAACCGGTTACTCCTCGCTGAACCATATCAGAGAGATTCCGTTCGACATGATCAAGGTCGACCAGAGCTTTGTCAAGGAGCTTGCGGATGATGCGTATTCGCAGTCCTTCGTCAAGATGGTGGCAGAGCTTGCGGAGACGCTCGGCGTCAATATCTGCGTGGAGGGAATCGAGACGGAAGCGCAGTATCAGGTTGTACGAAATATGAAAGTGAAGTATATTCAGGGATATTATTTTGACCGTCCGATGAAATGTGAGGATTTTGAGGCGAAATACTGCGAAAGAGCTTGCATTTCGCGGGAGGAATGTGTAAGATGAAGATAGTAGCTGCATGACTGGCGGAAATGGGAGTACCCATGGGGAGTGCAGTAAATGCAAAAGCCGACCGCCTGGGCACCACCTGTTATTGTGATGCTCAGGTGGTTTTATCTTTTAAGGAGGTTTTTCTATGTTGAAACTGGATCAGGAACTGAAGAACAACGAGTACCCCGGAAGAGGAATCGTCATCGGACGGTCGGCAGACGCAAAATTTGCGGTTACGGCATATTTTATCATGGGCAGAAGCTCCAACAGCCGCAACCGTGTCTTTGTGACAGAGGGAGAGGGAATCCGCACACAGGCATTCGATCCCTCGAAGCTGGAGGATCCCAGCCTGATCATCTATGCGCCGGTGCGTGTGCTGGGGAATAAGACAATTGTGACGAACGGCGACCAGACGGACACGATCTATGACGGAATGGATAAGCAGCTTACCTTTGAGCAATCCCTGAGATGTCGTGAGTTCGAGCCGGATGCACCGAACTACACGCCAAGGATTTCAGGCATCATGCACATCGAGGGCGGCAGCTATAACTACGCAATGTCCATCCTTAAGAGCAATAACGGCGATCCGTCCTGCTGTATCCGCAATACCTTTGCCTACCAGAATCCGGCAGCGGGCGAGGGAAGGTTCATCCACACCTACATGCACGACGGAAATCCGCTGCCGAGCTTCGAGGGTGAGCCGAAGCGCGTTGAAATTTCCGGCGACATCGACAGCTTTACCGACATGGTCTGGAACAGCCTGAACGCGGATAACAAGGTTTCCCTGTTTGTACGGTATATCAATGTCGAAGACGGAAGCTATGAGACAAGAATCGTGAATAAAAATAAATAAATTCCAACAGAAGGAGACGGAACGGATGAAAGAATTTGAATTGAAATACGGATGTAATCCTAATCAGAAGCCCTCGAGGATCTATATGGAGGACGGCAGCGAACTTCCGGTGACAGTGCTGAACGGAAGACCCGGCTACATTAATTTCCTTGACGCCTTCAACGGCTGGCAGCTGGTAAAGGAGCTGAAGGAAGCGACAGGGCTTCCCGCGGCGACTTCCTTCAAGCATGTCTCCCCCGCAGGCGCGGCAGTGGGACTTCCGCTCGATGAGACGCTGGCGAAGATTTACTGGGTGGATGACCTTGGCGAGCTGTCTCCCCTTGCCTGTGCTTACGCGAGGGCGAGAGGTGCGGACAGAATGTCCTCCTTTGGCGATTTCATTGCGCTGTCCGATGTCTGTGACAAGGACACTGCGAGACTGATTAAGAGAGAGGTTTCGGACGGCGTGATCGCGCCCGGTTATACCGAGGAGGCGCTGGAGCTGCTGAAATCCAAGAAGAACGGAAATTACAACGTGATCCAGATCGATCCGGCATATGTCCCCGCACCGACAGAGAAGAAACAGGTTTTCGGCATTACGTTTGAACAGGGCAGAAATGAGCTCGACATCAACGGCGACCTTCTGTCAAATATTGTGACGGTGAACAAGACGATCCCGGCGGAAGCCCTGATCGATATGAAAATATCCCTGATCACGCTGAAGTACACACAGTCCAACTCCGTCTGCTATGTCAAGGGCGGTCAGGCGATCGGTATCGGTGCCGGACAGCAGTCCCGTATCCATTGTACGAGACTTGCCGGACAGAAGGCGGACAACTGGTTTCTGCGCCAGTCACCGCAGGTAATGAGTTTGCAGTTTGTAGACGGTCTCGGAAGGGCAAACAGAGACAATGCCAT
This sequence comes from uncultured Acetatifactor sp., assembly GCA_934402375.1. GTDB lineage: Bacteria > Bacillota > Clostridia > Lachnospirales > Lachnospiraceae > Acetatifactor. Next base: position 10,948 of record CAKRUB010000016.1, on the reverse strand, counting down.
TGACGTCTATATCGGTGACGAATATATGGATGTTCTGGCGGACGGCGCATGGGAGCAGGTATTTAAGGTGAAGCCTCCTGTCTTTACAAGGGAGGAGAAGCGGGCATGGCTCGACGGAATGCAGGATGTGACGCTCGGCTCCGATGCCTTTTTCCCATTCTCCGACAATATCGAGCGTGCGCATAAGAGCGGTGTGAAGTACATTGCACAGCCCGGAGGCTCTGTGAGAGATGATGCCGTGATCGAGTGCTGTGACAAGTACAATATGGTGATGGCATTCACCGGAATCAGACTGTTCCACCATTAATCGTTCAGAAGAGGAAAATCCTATGAGATTGTCAGAACTTGAAGCGTATGACCCGATAATGATCCAGTGCCATGACAACCCGGATGCGGACGCGATCGCCTCCGGGTATGGTCTGTACTGCTATTTTAAGAGCAGGGGAAAAACGGTGCGGCTCGTCTACAGCGGAAGCAACAAAATCCATAAGTCAAACCTGCGGCTGATGGTGGAGAAGCTGAATCTGCCAATCGAATATGTGGGGCTGGAGAGAGGAGAGACCCTTCATGTGGACGGCCTGCTCATCACTGTGGACTGCCAGTATGGCTCCGGAAATGTGACCGGAATCACGGCGGATCACGTCGTCATTATCGACCATCACCAGCAGGAAAAGGATTCGGTTCCGCCGAGCATTATCACACCGAATCTGGGAAGCTGCGCCACACTGGTCTGGAAGCTGCTCAAGGAAGAAAGCTTTGATGTGGACAGCGACGAAATTCTCGGAACGGCGCTGTATTACGGATTGTACACGGACACCAACCAGTTTTCGGAGTTGTTTAACCCGCTGGATATGGATATGCGAGAGGCGCTTAAATTCGATAAGAGCCTGATCACCCTGTTCCGCAACTCCAACCTGTCGCTGGAGGAGCTGGAGATCGCCGGAATCGCGCTGATCCGCTACAGCTATAATGACGATTACGAGTTTGCAGTCATCAAAGCGCAGCCCTGCGACCCGAACATCCTCGGTCTGATCAGCGATTTCCTGTTACAGGTCGATGCCATCAAGACCTGCGTTGTGTATAACACGGTCAACGACGGCTATAAGTTCTCTGTCAGAAGCTGTATCAAGGAGGTCAACGCGAGCGAGCTTGCGGCATTTCTGGCGGAGGGAATCGGCTCGGGCGGCGGTCATTACGAGAAGGCGGGCGGCTTTATCAGCCTGAAGCTGTATGAGGAGCATTATCCGACGCTGCACACGGAGGGCTATTTCAACAACCGCATGACGCAGTATTTCGACAGCTTTGAGATTATCTATGCGGGCGAATACACGGCTGATCTCGGCACGATGAAAAAGTATGTGAAGAAAAAGATTCCCGTGGCGTATGTCCATGCGGCGGAGGTGCTGCCGGTCGGTACGCCCATCACCATCCGTACACTGGACGGCGACATCGACATGACGATCGAGGATGACCTGTACATCATGATCGGCGTGAAGGGGGATGTTTACCCGAAGCGTCGGGAGCGGTTCCTGAAATCTTACACGGTTCTGGACGAGACGCATGACAGAAGCGAATACATTCACAGCACGGAGTATGTCCCCGTCATCAAGAACCGGATCAACGGACAGGATATGCTGCTGACGGATTATGCGCACGGATGTCTTCCCTCCGGCGAGGTACACATCCATGCCAGGCCGCTGGAAAAGGGCGTGAAGGTATTCACGACATGGGATAAGAATCGGTATATGCTGGGCAGACCCGGGGATTTCCTCGCTGTCCGCTGCGACGATCCCCACGATATTTATATAGTAGAAAAGGATCTCTTTCTCAGGAGCTATGACGAAGCGTAGTCATGGCTCCCTTTTCGATTGAACTACTTGATAATCCGTGCGGGATTGTGCTATCATTAGGAAAAGGCTTGGAAAGGCAAGGAAAGATGATATGGGTGAAACAGAATCAAAAAATTTTATCGAAATGATTATTGACAAGGATCTGGCAGAAGGTGTCTATGATACCGTGCATACCCGGTTTCCGCCGGAGCCGAACGGCTATCTGCACATCGGGCACGCTAAGAGCATTCTTTTAAATTACGGACTGGCACAGAAGTACAACGGCAAGTTCAATATGCGTTTTGACGACACTAACCCGACCAAGGAGGACATCGAGTTTGTAGAGTCCATCAAGGCGGACATCCAGTGGCTTGGCGCCGACTGGGAGGACAGGCTTTTCTTTGCGTCGAACTATTTCGGACAGATGTATGAGGCGGCGTTAAAGCTGATCAGAAAGGGAAAGGCATATGTCTCCGATCTCTCTGCCGAGCAGATCAAGGAGTACAGAGGTTCCTTCACAGAGCCGGGAAAGGACGATCCCGGCAGGGAGCGCTCCATGGAAGAGAACCTGCAGATATTTGAAGATATGAAGGCGGGAAAATATGCCGACGGCGAGAAGGTTCTGCGGGCACGCATCGACATGGCTTCTCCGAACATCAACATGCGTGATCCGGTCATTTACCGCGTTGCACATATGCACCACCACAATACCGGTGATACCTGGTGTATCTATCCGATGTACGATTTTGCTCATCCGATTGAGGATGCAATCGAAGGAATTACGCATTCCATCTGTACGATGGAGTTCGAGGATCACAGACCTCTCTACGACTGGGTTGTCAGGGAGCTGGAGTACCCTCATCCGCCGAAGCAGATCGAGTTTGCAAAGCTGTATCTGAAAAATGTCGTGACCGGAAAGAGATATATTAAAAAGCTGGTGCAGACCGGTATCGTGGACGGCTGGGATGATCCGCGACTGGTTTCCATTGCTGCGCTCAGACGCCGTGGCTTTACGCCGGAATCCATCAAGATGTTTGTGGAGATGTGCGGCGTATCGAAGGCAAACTCCATTGCGGACTACGCGGCACTGGAGTATTGTATCAGAGAGGATTTAAAGGCGAAGGCACCACGCTATATGGCGGTGGTTGACCCGGTTAAGCTCGTAATCGACAACTATCCGGAGGATCAGACCGAGATGCTGCCCGGTGTGAACAACCCGGAGAATGAGGCGCTCGGCACGAGGGAGATTCCCTTCGGCAGAGAGCTGTATATCGAGAGAGAGGACTTCATGGAGGAGCCTCCGAAGAAATATTTCCGTATGTTCCCCGGCAACGAGGTTCGTCTCATGAATGCTTATTTCGTGACCTGCACGGGCTGCGTGAAGGATGCCGACGGAAACGTCACGGAGGTGCACTGCACCTATGATCCGGCATCCAGAGGAGGAAACAGCCCCGACGGAAGAAAGGTCAAGGGCACGATCCACTGGGTTGCCGCAAAGACAGCAGTTCAGGCAGAGGTTCGTCTCTATGAAAATCTGATCGACGAGACGGTGGCGGATGAGAAGGGCTCCATTTATAATGAAGAGGGCGAGCTGTACCTCAACCCGAATTCACTGACGGTGAAGCAGTGCTATCTCGAGCCGGCATTTGCGGAGGCGAAGCCGTATGACAGGTTCCAGTTTGTCAGACAGGGCTTCTTCTGTGTGGATGCAAAGGATTCGACGGCGGAAAAGCTTGTGTTTAACCGGATTGTATCGTTGAAGAGTTCGTTTGTCCTGCAGAAAAAGGATTGATAAGAAGGGAAGGGTCTGATATGAGTATTTTATCCGGTCTTGGCGGAATTGGTCTCGGGGGTCTCGAGGGAGTAGACCTCTTTGCGGAGGAGGAGAAGGAAGAGAAAAAGAAAGCGGTCGCAGCGCCTCTGAAGATAGAGGAGAAGGATCTGATCTATGAGAAGAGCTTTAACTGCCCGGTCTGCGAGAAGGAATTTACGGCGAAGATCATGAAGACAGGAAAGGCGAAGCTGATCGGCACGGACATGGATCTGCGGGCAAGGTACGAGGGAATCGATTCCATGAAATATGATGTGGAGCTGTGTCCTCATTGCGGCTATGCGGCGCTGAGCAGATATTTCCCGAACATCGGCAGTTCTCAGGCAAAGCTGATCCGGGAAAAGATCAGTGCGAATGTACGCCTTACCCAGTATAATGACGAGGTTTACAGCTATGAGCAGGCTTATGAGCGGTATAAGATTGCACTTGCCTGCGCGGTGGTAAAGAAGGCAAAGGCGAGTGAGAAGGCTTATATCTGTTTAAAGAGCGGCTGGCTGATGCGCGGCTGGAGAGAGAGCCTTCAGGAGAAAGGAAGTCAGGATCTTAAGCTGATCGGGGAACTGACAAAGCAGGAGGACGAGTATCTGCAAAATGCTTACAAGGGCTTTGCGGAGGCGAGACAGACGGAGAGCTTTCCGATGTGCGGCATGGACGAGATCACGATCGACTATCTGCTGGCAGTTCTGGCGGCAAGATTCAAGAAGTACGACATCGCAAGCAGACTGATTTCTTCCATTCTGACCTCAACGATGGCGAACTCGCGCACAAAGGAGAAGGCGAGAGACCTGAAGGATCAGATCGTTGCGGAAATCAAGGCGAACGGACACTGACAGGCATAGCCCCTATAGCGGAATGCCGGGAGAGCGACTATGTATGAAATGACGATCCGTCTGCAAAGTGGCAGCGGCATCTGCCTGTATGAGCAGATCTATGAATATATCAAGAAGGAAATTTCGGATGGGAAGCTTCAGGAGGGTGAGAGGCTTCCCTCCACTCGTTCTCTGGCAGAAAATTTACAGGTCGCCAGAAGCACGGTGGATTATGCCTACGCGCAGCTTCAGGACGAGGGCTACATTGAGGCGAGACCCTATAAGGGATATTTTGTCTGTACGATGGAGGAGTTCGCGCGGATGGACACCGGCGGAGGAAAGCGGCGGAGTGCGGCGGAAGTGGCTTTGAAGCCGCGGACGAAGGCTGCGGAATATCTCTATGACTTTTCTCCCCATGAGATCGATATGACGGGATTCCCCTTCGGTGTCTGGAAGAAGATTACGAAAAATATCCTGACGGACGCGAACAGTGAGCTTTTCGCAAGGGGAGAACCGCAGGGTGACTACGAGCTGAGGGAAACGATAGGACGTTACCTTCATTCCTCGAGGGGAGTGAACTGCGATCCGGAGCAGATTGTCGTCGGAGCGGGAAATGATTATCTGCTGATGCTGCTGGAGAAGCTGCTGGGGCGTGATATCTGCATTGCAATGGAAAATCCTACCTATTTCCGCTCCTATCAGATCTTTCAGTCCTTCTCCTACAGGGTGATTACGGTTGAGCGGGATGACAGCGGCATGAAGACAGAGCCTCTCGAGCGGGAGGGCGTAAATGCTGTCTATGCCATGCCCTCGCATCAGTTCCCGTCCGGTACGATCATGCCGATCGGAAGAAGACTTGAGCTTTTAAGGTGGGCGGACAGACAGCCTGACAGATATATTATCGAAGACGACTACGACAGTGAGTTCCGCTATCACGGGAAGCCGATACCTGCCCTGCAGGCGAACGACGAGCACGGAAGCGTCATCTATCTCGGCAGCTTTTCCAAGGCGATTGCACCGGCGATCCGTATCAGCTTCATGGTGCTGCCCAAGTCGTTGCTGGAAAAATATCAGCAGGAGCTGGCATTCTATTCCTGTACCGTGTCGAGAATCGACCAGAGTATTCTGAATGAGTTTATCCGGGAGGGGTATTTCGAGCGTCATCTGAACCGGATGAGAAAGCTCTACCGCGCCAAGCATGAGCTCCTTCTGGAGGAACTGCGGCCGTTCCGAAGCCGGTTCAGGGTGACGGGAGAAAACGCGGGTCTGCACCTTGTACTGACGGCAAAGGGAAAGAATCTCAGCGAGACGGAGCTGGTGAATACAGCGGCAGCCGTGGGCGTGCGGGTCTACGGGATGTCGGAGGGAATGGAGAATGGAGAGATCTCTGGAAGGAAGGGAAATGCAGCTGTTCTGCTGGGATTTGGCGCATTGAGTCATGAGCAGATCAGAGAGGGCGTCGCCAGACTCAGGGAGGTCTGGTTGAAATAAAGGAAAAAGCCTCTCACAAGGGTGAGGGGCTTTTGGAAGTTAATTGTCCTTCAAAGGAGGCTCTTCGTCGGAGGCATCTTCTTCATCGAAGAATTCCTCTACGTTTTCGATCGCGTCCTCTGCCTTTTCAACAGTCTGTTCCACGGTATCCTTAAGAGGAGTGAAGCTGTCAGTTTTTTCCTCAGGCTTCTCGTTCTCAGTCTTTGATTCCGGGGTCAGGGGCACATAGCTGTGCGATTTGGTTGCGTCTTCATCGAGTTCTTCGCTGAAGTCGTCGTAGTCCTCATCCTCAGCAGGGGTGTCGGCTGCATTCTTTTTTTGCAGATAGTAGTGTGCTGCAGCTGCAACGGTACCTATTGCCGCAGCGAAAAGAAGAACTTTTTTAAATTTCTTTGCCATAGGTTACTCCTTTCGGTTCGGTTTAAGTTATGATAATTTTAATACTATTCTGCGGAATTGAAAAGGGAATATGTACAATTTTAGGAAAATTTTATGGTTTCTATCGGAAGGAAATTATGATACTATAGAAACATCTGAGTGGAACAGGAGCAGGATTTATGAACGGCAAGTTCTTTGATTTGAAAAAAGAAAAACAGGACAGAATGATCAACGCGGCGCTGAAAATATTTGCGCTTCAGGGCTACCGCCATGCAAGCACGGACGATATTGTCAGGGAAGCAGCGATCAGCAAGGGACTCCTTTTCCATTACTTCGGGAGCAAAATCGGTGTATATCAGTTTATCTATGATTACAGTGTGAGATATATGACGCTGGAGCTGCGGTCAACGGTCGATCCGGCGGAACGCGATCTGTTTGCGGTCATGAAGCAGACCGAATGTGCCCGTATGCACGCAATGAGAGGCTACCCCTATATGCAGCAGTTCCTGAACCGCTCGATGTCGGAGGATGTCAGCGAGGCGCTTCTGGCAATAGAGGAGAAGCGGGGAGCGCTCGAGGAGGTATACCGGATGATCAATGCGCAGGTGGATTACAGCTGTTTTTCCGGAAAGGTAGACGGGGAGAAGCTGCGGAAGATGCTGGACTTTACGATCAAGGGGCTGATGACGGAGCGTTTTCAGGACGCTTCCTTCCAGCCGGAAATGCTTTATGAAGAGATCTGTGATTATCTGGATATGATGAGAGAGCTTGTCTGCGCCCCGCAGTGAGGCAGAGCGCAGCGAAGGGTACGGGCGGTTACTTGCCGGGGCGATAAGGGCCATCGGCGGGATAACCGCCTTTTAGTTTCTGCATACCGCGCTGTATGGCATCCCTGGAGTTCTTCCAGTCGGCATCCTTGTTGCGGTAGTCGAATTTTTCCACCATCCATGCGACATCCTCTGCGAGTCGCTCCATATTCTGCTCCATGAGAGGCAGGACACAGTGATAGAAGTCCTCCCGCTCCCTGTCGCCCAGCTTGGCGTCGGAGGCGCTGCACAGATCCCCGAAGTGTGTCAGGCAGAAGCCCTTGCTCTTCCGCACCTTTTCCCGGAAATCGTCATCCTGCTTCCAGAGGTAGAAGAAGGTGTCCATATAGCGGTCATAGGTCTCCCGGAACTGGTTGCAGATGTAGCAGGACTCCTCCTTCCGGCGCACCCATGAGGCGATGGCGTTTCCGCTCTCCGTGCTCTTGCGGAATTTATCCTTCAGGGAGGTTTTACCGGGGCGGAAGCTCTTGAATTCCGCATTCATCTCGCGGATCATTCTAAGATAATGCGTCTTGAGAATCCATGCGTTGCCGAGCGTGTTGCCGTAGTCGAACATTTTCTGGAAGTGGGGGCGGCAGAAGCCCGCCTTGTCGGTCATTTCCCGGATGTCTGCCTCCATGTAGGAAGCGCTGCTGCCGAGAACAAAATCCAGAAGGTCATGCTCGATGCTTCTCTCGATGAAGCAGAAGGGACATTCGTCGCCAGCATCTATGGCATCATTCAGGGGGATGGTATAAAGCTGCTCTTTCATATACAGTCTCCTTTTTAAGCGTCTGATTCTCTATTTCGTCTGGTACCCGATACCTCCAGTGTAACGCATTCCGGAAGACATGTAAAATTTTTTTTGCACATTGACAAAACGGGTCTCCCTGGGGTACATTATTTTTAATGTAAAAAAGCCGTGAAACCCTTGGCTTTACGGTATTTGTTAGGAAACATCCTAAAATAGAACCGGAAAGCACAGGAATGATATGCAGGCATTGAAAAGAGGATGGAAGTATATAGCAGTCTTTGTGATTGCGCTGATGGTTATGCTGGGGATGCTGGTTCTTGCGGCAAGGCTTCCCCGCTCTGCAATCAGGGCGAACGTGCGTGAGTCTGCGGAATATCTGTGCAGTGGAGAGCTTTTCGGAACGGTTGCGGAGGGAGTTGAGGGCAGCAAGATCGACCGCTATGCGGATTCTATCCTGCTGGCGATTGCCTACCAGTACAGCGACCGGCAGCCGCTTACCTCTGTCATGTGGTCTTCCTATTACTTTACCGAGTACCAGAACGAAAACGACAATCTGCTCGACGCCGTGACGTACGACTATGAACCGAACCGGCAATATCTGCGCTACTGGCACGGCTCCAATGCAATCGTGCGGCCGCTGCTGACGGTTTTTGAACTGCGGGAGATTTATGTGCTGAACGCGGTGCTTCTGGCGATACTGGCAGTCCTGCTGCTTGTGCTTCTGGTAAGGAACCGGGCGTTTGCACCGGCGATCGGTGTGGCTGCCGGGCTGGTTCTGACAGCAGTGTGGTATGTTCCGCTTTCGCTGGAATATACATGGGCTTATCTGTTGATGCTATTGATGTCAATCGTCGCAGTGAAGCTGGCACTCAATGGGAAACAGAACCGTCTGGGCTTTCTGTTTCTGGTCGGGGGAATGGTGACGAACTATCTGGATTTCCTCACCACGGAGACGCTCACGATGCTGGTTCCGCTGCTGCTGATCCTGTGGCTTGACAGACAGAAGAAGGCGGCGCAGACATTTCCCACGCTGCTAAAGCGTGCCGGTAAGCCTGTCCTTGCATGGGGCTGCGGCTATGTCGGTATGTGGGGGATGAAATGGGTGACGGCATCCGTCGTGCTCGGGGAGAATGTGCTGCCCTATGTGTCGGGGCACATCGAGGAGAGACTTGGCGGGGACATCGGCATCAGTTTTTGGAAATACATAACGGGAGCAGTGACGAGAAATATCGGCTGTCTGTTCCCGCTTGAATACGGTGTCGCCGGGAAGATTGCTGGGGCTGCATTGCTTTTGGCTGTAATTTATGTAGCCTATGTCTATCATAGAAAGCAGATCTGTAAGGAATGGATCTTGCTGTATGCGCTTGTCGGGCTGGTTCCCTATGTCAGATATATCGTGCTCCACAATCACTCTTATCTGCACTTTTTCTTTACCTACAGAGCGCAGATGGCGACAGTCCTTGCGGTTGTGCTGATCTTGGAGGAGCTGACGGAATGGAGGTGGGTGGAGCGTGCAAAGACCGGAAAAAGAAGGTCTGGAGCTGTCAATCGTCATGCCCTGCCGAAATGAGGAGGCGACGATCGGCTTCTGCGTGGATGAGGCGGGGGCCTTTCTGGAGAAATACCGGCTAAAGGGCGAAGTGCTTGTGGTAGACAATGGTTCCGTTGACGCTTCGGCAAGGCTTGCGGAGCAGCACGGGGCGAGGGTGATTACCGAGAGCAGCCCGGGCTATGGAAATGCAATCAGGGCGGGGCTGGCAGCCAGCACCGGAAACGTGGTCATTATCGGGGACTGCGATACCACCTATGATTTCCTCCATCTGGAGGAGATGTACCGCCTGCTGGCGGAAGGAGAGTGCGACATGGTAATCGGAAACCGCTACGCGGGCGGCATGGAGCCGGGAAGCATGTCATGGTCGCACAGATGGGGCGTCCGCTTCCTGTCATGGTGCGCAAGGGCGCGGTTCCATACAGAGGTCTATGATTTTCACTGCGGGCTCAGAGGGCTTTCGCGCAGTGCGATCGAGGAGCTTGCTTTTCACACGGCAGGCATGGAGTTTGCCACGGAGATGATTGCCGAGGCCGCCGCGCACGGGCTCCGCATATCACAGATGCCGGTGACGCTCCGCAGATGTGAATATGGAAGAGAATCAAAGCTGAGAACGGTTCGGGATGGTTTACGCCATTTGGGATATATTATTGCAGGGAAATAAGTCAGAAGGAGAGTAGAATGAACAGAGAACTGAAAAAGAGAAAGAAACGATTTTGGGTGTTGTGCATGGCAGCGGTTCTGCTGCTGTACAATATTCTGCCGATGACGGCATATGCGGCGGAATATAAAATGAAAAATACCTATGTAGAGAGTTATGAGCTTTCTGCGGGTGGAAGCATTGTCCCCGGAGATGTGCTCTATATGCAGTACGGAGCTCTTGACCTTAAGTACAGCACGATTGAGTACCGTGATGAAAACGGCAATACCCTCATGACGGACACGCTGGATACGGATGCACAGACGTTTGACGGTGAGACATATTATAAGGGAATAGTGAAGACCTATTCTGCGGCCGGTGGAGACGCATCGAAGGAAGCGCTGTTTAAGGAGTGGAAGATTCCGTCTATCTATACCTCCGGCGGTTATGCCACCGAGGTTAGGCTTCAGGCAGTTATGTATATCCAGAGTAATATTCATTATAACCTGAATGCCGACGAGACAAACGCGGCAACGAACCCTACGACCTACCTTGAGGGAGTCGGAGTGGCGTCGCTGGAGCCTGCAAGCAAGACCGGTCACAATTTTGAAGGCTGGTACAGTGAACCGGAATTTACGACAAAAGTGGAATCCATTTTGAATACGCAGACCGGTACAGTGAAGTTATATCCTAAATTCAGTCTGGCAACCTATAACATTAATTATGAACTGGACGGAGGAACAAATGACACTACCAATCCGACCGGCTATACCTACGGAACCGTAGTGACGTTGGCGGATGCAAGCAAGACGGGTTATAACTTCGATGGCTGGTACAGCGACGCGGCATTCACGACGCGTG
>CAKRUB010000015.1 GCA_934402375.1 uncultured Acetatifactor sp. | reverse complement strand
GGAGATAGGAAAGAGAGCGTCGCCAGCCGGAAGGTTTCCTGCCTAGAGAAGGAAAACGGCGCGGAGATAGGAAAGAGAGCGCCGCCAGTCGTAAGGTTTCCTGCCTAGAGAAGGAAAACGGCGTGGAGATAGGAAAGAGAGCGTCGCCAGCCGGAAGGTTTCCTGCCTAGAGAAGGAAAACGGCGCGGAGATAGGAAAGAGAGCGCCGCCAGCCGGGAGCCTTCCGCTCTAGTGAAGGAAAACGCTGAGCCGACAGGAGCGTCTTAACTGTCTGGAAGAAATGGGGGATATATTGGATATAGAAAGAATGCTAATATGTGAGAAAAAGAAGCTTGAAGAACAAATCGAGAAGATGGAAGAGTTCATTCAGAAATATCACGAGGTGGATCACAATGTAAAATTAAAATGCGGAAAGACACATAATTCAGCACAATATTTTATAGATGGCAAATATGTTAGTAAGAAAGAATTGGGGAAAATAAAAATTATAGCGCAAGTAGAGTATTATCTTAAAATGAAGGACTTTTTATCGGCAAAGCTTAAATTAATTGAGAAATATGTGTCTCGTTATTGCAATGCAGAATTGGATAAAGGCTATCAAAATTTATGCTATGGTCGAAGACAGATTGTTACTCCGATACAACCGCCCTTGGATGAGTTCGTGGAAAAGTGGACGGCAGTGAAATATGAGGCGTCAGAGCGATGGGAGGAAGGTAAAGTATATTTTACAACAATAAAAGGTGAAAAAGTTCGTTCTAAGTCAGAAAAAATAATTGCAGATGAATTAGCGGCACATAACATTCCATATAGGTATGAATATCCCGTAGAATTGACAGTGGGAAAACAGAAAAGGATATTCAGGCCTGATTTTATGATTTTGAATATAAGAACCAGACAGGTCTACCTGTTAGAACATTTCGGAATGATGGATAAGACAAATTACTATAACTCAAGTTTGAATAAACTGGATATTTATGAACAGAATGGGTATTTGCTGGGTAAGAATCTGCTAATATTGCACGAGACATCAGAAGCACCGATTAATGTATCAGTCTTACGGAATTATATAGATGAATATTTTGAATAACACGGCATCGGATATTGGTGAATGCTAAATGTCATTTGGGGTAGGGCATGTCCATTGGACTGAGTGCAGAACTGAATTGTTCGGTGGGATATGTGAATGATAGGTTACAGCCAGAAGATAGATATCAAGCTGAAAATCAGAGACATTGTGGAACATTCTGCCTGATACAGACGAACGGAGATACATAGGAAATAGAAATAATCTGGTCGAGTTAAGGATACGCTGCCTGTATTGAAGTGCAGCAATTAAAGTGTTGTTTTATATGATTTTATTGTTTCCGTGAAATCTTAATGGTATATTTCTGATAGATGTAGCTCTATGGAATGTTCGCAGAGCGTAACAGGTTAAGTGGGAAAGTGACTTTAAAAGTGTGATATAATATGTAAAACAGGGGAAGCGAGGTAAGATATGTATAACAGCGTGCAAGATTGGTTAGACGAAGTTCTAAAACAGGATATTCCGAATGAAGTGGCTGGGTTCTGCTTTAATTTATATGAAGATGGAGATTGCGACTGGTCTATGGAGCTGGTTGGCACAGAAAGCTTCGATGAGGATGATGAGGACTGGTCCTGTGGCGAAATCACAGATTTTGGCACCAGAATTGAACCTCTGATGTGGAGGAGTGAGTCTGGGTGGGAGCGTGTTTTAGAAGACTCTATTTTTGCATTGAAGTCTTATCTGGAAAACGGAAAGTATGCGGAGACGCTGAGGGGCAGAAGCGGTGTAGGTGTGGGATTTGTGGACGGAGATATAGAAATTGTGTACAAAAATAATGGAATGTAAAAGGAAAACAATCAACCCTACAAACTTGAAAAATCCGAGTCATTTTGTGTATTATAAAATATATATGTAAACCCGATTGACAGCAGTAAAATTTTTTGCTATATAAAAAATATATACCAATTTTTACAAATTAAGAGAAGGGGAAATGAGATATGCCGTTGGAAAAAATGCATTTGAAGGAAAGAATTAATTATGGCTACAGAAAGGTTATCAAGATGATGCTGATATCCGGTGCGCTCTCTGTGGTGATCATTGGAGTGCTGTTTGCGAACATGTTGAATTATGTTGAAAGAGTACAGCAGGCAGATACTGCCGTGAAAATCTGCAGGTTAAATGTCAATTCCGCTGCCAGAAATATCAGAGAAATGGCATTGAACAGTGACAAGTCCACCTATGACAGCTATGAACAGAATGTAGAAGAGCAGCTCGCAGAGGTTGACACCGAATTGAAGGCATTGAAGGGCACAGGAACGGTTTCGGCTGAGCTTTATCAGGAATATTCAGATTCCATGACAGAATGGGGAAATATCGGCTATTCCATTATGGAACAGATTAAGAGTGGTAAGATAGACGAGGCAACCGCTGCAATTATTAACGAGTGTACTCCAGCACTGGATAAGACGGTAGAGATCGGTAAGAAGCTGGATGATGTGACAGATCAGGCACGTAACCGGGCAGTCAGAATTACGGTAATCCTTGCCATTGCCGGAATTGGCGTTGTTGTCATCTGTCTGATCTTAGCGGTTCTTCTGGCAAGGAAAACTGCCGAAAGAGTTATGGAGACAATTTTGGTTCCCCTGCATCAGATCGAGAATGTTGCACAGGAACTTACGGAGGGCAATCTGCACAGCACGCTCGAATACCATTCGGAGGATGAGATCGGAAGACTGGCACACAGTATGCGTAAGTCCATCCGTATTCTGGGATCTTATGTGGATGACATTGACCGTGCAATGAAACAGTTCTCGGAAGGCGATTTCGACGTCCAGCCGCAGGTGGAATGGAGAGGCGATTTTATTGGCATTTTAAATTCCTTCATGGCGTTTGAAAAAAGCATGGCAGACACGGTCAAGGGAATCCAGCATGTGTCTGATGAAGTTTTTGAAGGAGCGGAGCAGGTGGCATCAAGCTCAAGCGATCTTGCAGATGGAGCGACCAATCAGGCGGCCGTTGTGGAAGAGCTTACCGCGACCGTTGAAAATGTGTCTGAGCAGGTAGCGCAGAATTCCAAGACAGCAAAAGAGATCAGCGGAAGAGTGGATGAACTCGGCAATTCCATTTTAGACAGTAACAGTAAGATGCGTGAGATGGTTGATTCCATGAATGAAATCAGCGTGGCATCGAAAGAGATCGACAAGATCATTGCGACGATTAATGAGATCGCTGCACAGACGAATCTGTTGGCATTAAACGCTTCGATTGAGGCGGCAAGAGCCGGCGAAGCAGGAAGAGGCTTTGCGGTTGTAGCGAACCAGGTAAATGTGCTGGCTGACCAGAGTGCACAGGCTGCGAAGGAATCCTCGCTGCTGATTGAGACTTCTGTTAAAGCAGTGGAAAAGGGTATGGTGATTGCGGGACAGACGGCTGCCAAGCTGGAGGAAGTGGCTGAAAGCTCTAAGAACATTACAGAAGAAGTTGCCAACATTGCGGATACACTGGAGACACAGACTACAGAAATCTATCAGATCAATCAGGGTATTGGGCAGATCAATGATGTTGTACAGACGAACTCGGCAACATCCGAGGAATGCGCAGCTGCCAGCCAGGAAATGAGCAATGAAGCTGAGAGTCTGCGTGGATTGATCCAGAAATTTAAGGTTGCAAAAATGTAAACATAAAAATTTATAGACATTAATCAGTCTTTCGGAAATTTCTTGACAAGTGAGACCACAAACAGTAGATTATAACTAAGACTACTGTTTGTGGTCTTTTGCGCAAAAATTTTTCAATCACGAGATTTGTGTCTGCGCGCACTTGACACAAACTTGCTATGCGCAAAGAGTGTGCGCAGAAATGAGGCTAAGTATGGAAATTCAATTAGGTGTGATCGAGGCAAGATATGCAGACATGATATGGAAACATGAACCGGTGACATCCTCAGAACTGGTAAAAATGACTGCGGCGGAATTTAACTGGAAGCGTACTACTGCCCATAATGTGCTGAGAAGGCTGATCGATAAGGGACTGTTTCGGAATGAAAACGGGTTGGTTACAGCCGTCATCTCGAGGGAAGAATTCTATTCCAGACAGAGCAGACAGTATGTGGAGGACACTTTTGCGGGTTCCCTTCCAGCGTTTATCGCAGCGTTCACGCAGAATAGGAAGCTGACGCAGGCGGAGGCGGAGGAAATTCGCAGGATGATTGACCAGGCGGAGGAACATTGAGTATGAAAGAGAATTCCTTAAGAATTTCGAAGCGGAGTATTGCCGTCGGCTGGCTGGTTCTGGTGCTAGTCTGCATCATTGTTGCTGTCTGCATTCTGACAAAGCCTTCAAGAGAATATCAGGAAAATATAGCAGCTGCGGGTGGGGCTACAAGCAGTGAGTATGTGGATGTTTACGGTGAAGCAATCAGAAATTTGAAGGAGAATGAGCTGTTTGCAATTATAGAGACAAATGCGCCGCTTCCGGTGCTGCTTGTCACGTCGGAAGATATGACCTTCGATGACATTTCGGGAGATCGGGCAACGATGCAGTGTGATGTGTATTATCCGATTGATGGGATGATAAAACAGATCGGGCAGGTCGCCACTTCGGGAACTGCCTATCCCATCACATATGATAAAACAGGTATCTATGAGGCGGGAAGGCATGGCATGCATCGCTATGAAATCGATTGGCAGGACGGCGATATGAAGATAGTGGAAAGCATTTATGAGGAATACGATGACGACGCGAATATGTCCTGTTATATGGAAGAGAACGGCGATATGAGAGAAATCACAGAGGAAGAGTATTTAACGGTCTGGGGAAAATATAGGGAAGCCTTTGTGGTAAGTTTTCCGAGGGACTGACAGATACAGTGGATCATGTATAAAATGTATTTGAAGATTGCAGGAGAATTTGTTATATTAAGTATGAGTAACAGCTGATTTATATATGACAATATGAGTTGTATTTATCCGGAAATGAGGTCTGAGATGGAGATAGAGAACTTACATCGACTCGTGAGACTGCTGCAGAAATTCAGGAAGGATGGGATGCTTGACAATGCAGCTGTGGAGGCCGTTTTAAAGCCGGTGGCGTCCATGAATGAAAGATTGCAGGAGGAATATGCAGGAGAAATGCTGTCTGTTCTGAAGACCAGCAGTGATAAGGAGGAGATTCTTTCCAGACAGGGCATGGTACTTCAGATGTTATATGCGGATCGCCCTTATATGGAATATGGAGAAAGCCAGATACAGGAGGATGAGGAGGAAAGTGATTCAATACCCGGGGCAGAACAGAAAGCGTTGTGGAAATCTGAACAGGAACCGAAAGGCTGCTCCGTCGGGTTAAATCTCTATCTGACGAATTTTCTTATTCCGGACGCCGCGCAGGAGGAGAGTATTTTACAGGAGCAGGGCATGGAAAACGGCGGACGGTTTGCCTATGTGGACAATCCCTATCCCTGCGGCATATTTCCCCGGAAAAAGCTGACACAGATCGATTTCTCCACTGTGACAATATTTTATGGAGGCAACGGTTCCGGAAAGAGCACCTTGCTGAATCTCATAGCGAATAAGCTGCAGCTAAAGCGGATCGCACCGTACAACACAGGCGAGACCTTTGCACGGTATATGGAGGCATGTCAGGCATTCTTGGGAAGCGACGAGGAGGGAGACCCGCTGCGCATTCCCAATGGCAGCAGGATCATTACCAGCGATGATGTCTTTGACTATATGCTGACAATGCGGACGAATAACGACGAAATCAGTGAAAACCGGGCTGCAGCAAAGGAAGAGTATACAAGGCTGAAGTTTATGCTGGGCATGGTTAAGGTAAACAGCATGGACGACATGGAGGAGCTGCGGATGCAGGTGCAGGCGAGGAGAAAGACGCAGTCCAGACGGCAGTTTATCAATCGCTTTGCGGGAACGGAGATGGCGGGGAACAGCAATGGGGAGACGGCATTGCTCTATTTTCAGTCTAAGTTCAGGGATCGCACCCTGTACTGTCTGGATGAGCCGGAGAACAGCCTGTCACCGAGGCTCCAGCTGGAACTGGTGAAAATTCTGGAACAGAAGGCATATGTCGAGGAATGCCAGTTTATTATTGCAACGCATTCGCCGTTTCTGTTGGCGATGAAGGGGGCGAGGGTCTATGATCTGGATGCTTGCCCGGCGGCGGTTCGGAATTGGTGGGAGTTGGAGAACACGAAGCTGTACTTTGAGTTTTTTGATGCGCATCGGGAGCTTTTTATGCGGGATTAGAAAAGAGGAATGAAGATGGAAGACGCAGAGAATAAGATTGAAGTCGTGGAGCAGGGTAGTGCTGGTGACAGTGCTGCAACGCCCCGCGCGGGAAAGGTCATGAAACTGCAGAACGAAGCTGAGCGGCAAAGTGAGCTGGAAAAGCAGCGGGGAAAACGTGTCCGTCAGGAACAGGAATACATAGACCGAATGAGCTTATCTGTGGAGGATTCCCTTCGGGAAACGAGAGAAGAGCGCCAGTACAATGAGCAGCTGGAGCAGCGCATCCGCGGGGATGTGTACAGGATGCACGGAATCAGCGAGGACAAGCTGGAGGGCATGCAGGAATATAAGAATGCATTGTATCAGGGAATTGCCTTCGCGATGTTCTTCCTGTCGCTGGTGCTGTTCGCAATCTGCGGAGTGCTTCACGGTTTCGGCTCGAATATCAGTCTTTTTATGGCACTGTATACCGCGATAGAGGGAGCGCTGCTCTCCAATGGCAGAAAGCAGGTCGCATTGCTCAACGTTCTGACGAAGGGGCTGTACATTTTGCTGTTTCCGATCATGCTTGCCATCTTTACATGCTATGAGATTGGATATCAGGAATACGATTTTCTGGTGAATGTGTGTACCGTGGCAGGTGTTGTCATACTGATGCTCGGTGCAGTTTCCTATTTTCTATATGATCCCTATCGGGCTGACAGAAAAAATTGCAGGAAAGCAGACCGTTATATTACAGAGATTGAGAAGGCGGCAGCGAAGCAGGTACGGCAGCGGGAAAAGACACTGGAAAAGCAGGAAAAGAAGCGCCTGAAGCAGGAACAGGAAGAGGAGCAGCGGCAGCAGAAGGAAGAGGAAAAAAGCCGCAGGAAAGCGGAGCGTGAGGCGAAAAGGCTTCCGGCAGGGGAGAAGGACGAGAAAATGAGATTTGTCAAGGATTATATGGGCGATGCAACTCTGAGGGGGGAACTGAATGCTCTGACCAGAGAGACCTTTTACTTTGATTTTGAGAGCTGGGTCACGGGAGGGTATTACACAGGCGAGTATATTCCGTATTCCTATGAGGAGGACGGAAAGCTGGTTGCGAATGTATCTGTGAATCAGATGTACTTTGAACAGAATGGACAGAAGAAGCATTATATTCAGATCGGTACGGTTATGACGGCAAAGGAGCATCGCCGGAAGGGCTATGCGGCGCAGCTGATGCGGAAGGTGCTGGAAGAATATAAGGATCAGGCAGATGCAATCTATCTGTTCGCAAATCTTGAGGCGACCGGGTTTTATGAGAAGCTCGGATTCCAGAGGACGATGGAATGTCAGTGTTCCCTGACGAAGGAACAGACGGCGCAGTTTCTGCGGGAGGGCAGGGTTACAGACGACAGCAAGACGGCGACCTTCCAGCCCGTGGACGGGCAGGACCGTGCATTGAAAGACAAGTATCTGGAACTGCTTCGCACAGCGGCGGTCAACGCAGCATTGGATCAGACGAACCGCTTCGGACTTCAGACCTTTTACACGGCAGGAATGGAAGACGTGTATTACTGCGCGGAGCTGGACAGCTTTGCTGTCATGGAGCTTGAGGAGACCAAGCTGCGGCTGCAGAGTATTATCAGTGCAAAGCATGTCGGCGTAAAGGAAGTGCTATGCAGGGTGCCTTTTGCGTTTGACGAGGTTCTGCTGGGATTCACGCCCTGCGGGGATGAAAAGGATGGGTTTACAGTAACTCCCTACGACGGAGGGGAAGATTATGTGCTCTACTATATGGGAGACGGCATGAAGGATTTTGCGGAGCAGAAGCTGCTGTTTCCGGTATTTTCCCATGCGTAACGGAGAAGGGCAAGTGGAAGAGCAAGTGACGTTGCGCAGGATGTACAGACCACCGCAGGCACGCTCTCGCTACCTTCCGCTCGGAGCGGCAGCATAAAAGGCACCGAAAGACGTGGTGCCTGTCAAAATACGCCATGTAAGTGCCGGCGGCTCCAGAGTGCGCTGCTTGTGGTCATGTACATCTTGCACAACTGTTATCTGGCTTTTATGGGTTATGCATATACCTATAGAAATGAGGAAAATATGAAAGCAAGGATTTTGGTAGACAATATTGGTTTTGACGGTATGAAAGGTGAATGGGGCTTAAGCATTTATATTGAGGCAGATGATAAGAAAATTCTGCTCGACACGGGAGCGTCGCCCCTCTTTATACAGAATGCGGAGAAAATGGGGCTGGCGCTTGCGGATGTGGATTACGCAGTCCTGTCTCATGCACATTATGATCATGCAGACGGTATGCGCCCCTTCTTTGGAGTTAATTCCAAGGCGAAATTTTATCTGAGAAAGCCGACAGGCGAGAATTGTTATTTCAAGAAATGGTTTGTGCGTAAATATGTTGGAATCCCCAGAAACATTCTTCAGGATTATTCGGACAGAATCGTTCAGGTCGAGGGGAAGTACAAGCTCTGCGATCGAGTATATCTGATTCCGCATGATACGCCGGAACTGGAAAAGGTTGGCAGAGCAAACCACATGTATGTGAAGAATGGGCGCAGATGGATGCCGGATGACTTTTCGCACGAGCAGAGCCTTGTCTTTGACACGGACAAGGGGCTGGTGGTGTTTAACAGCTGCTGTCATGGCGGTGCGGATAACATCATCAATGAGGCAGCCCGCGCATTTGACAAGCCGGTTGCCATGCTGGTCGGAGGCTTCCACATTTTCGGCAAAAGCCGGGAGGAAGTCACCACTCTCGCAAGGCGAATCCGCGAGACAGGGGTGAAGGAGGTTTACACCGGACATTGCACCGGCGCAAAATCCTTTGGGGTTCTCAAGGAGGAGCTGGGAGATATGGTGAAGCAGCTCAAGGTGGGGCTGACAATCGAATTTTAATGGTAGAATCTAATTTGGGGGTGAATCAGTGAAGATTCGCCCTTAGATTTTCTATCATTGGCAGCATATCGTCGGCAAAGGCTTTCGCTTCACCCGGGTCTGCTTTCATATCTTCGCCGGAGGCGTAGCACTGCAAGGCTTCGGAGATCAGTGTATGGAACCTCGGAGCAAGATTTTGTAAACCCCAGTCGCCTCCCTGTTTTTTGGAAAGAACCAGGTTATCCTTGAGGAAAGCGGCCACCCTGCACAGATTCAAAATGATATGCCTACAAGCTCCTCGCCGAATATTTCTTTTGCCTGATCTGTAATTCCGTTTAAAATATTTTCATACAACATATTTACCCCCCATTTCTTTCTGCTTCGCTGGGGTGGGATATATACATATCCTTCCGGCATGAATTGTCTGATTTCAAGCAGCAATTTCTCGGGAAAAATTTTATCTGCATTTTCATATTTCATTCTGAACACTCCCTTATTCTAATTTTGGTTAGAATGCGGATTCTGTATTATTCAGTAATGAAATGCGGCAACATGAGTTACGCTCCACACGCATTGCCGATACAAGAACCGCATGGAGCTAGATTAAACGTTTTAATTTCATATGAAGTGCCTCCTGTAATTTGAATTATAGCATGGACGTTATGGCAGAGCAACGGTCAAAGAAGGAGGACTCCGGCTCCTAAAAAGAAATTTTGAAATAATTATAGTAGAATAAACCCGACTGTGTTATACTATAAGATATGAGAGGCAATCCAATTAGAAAGGATGATAGTTATGGAAGCAGTTCAAGTAACAAAAAGTGCATACACCATAGATGATGCGATGAATGTCTTGTTTTCTAAGCTGGATGAGGCCATAGATGATATGGAGCAGGGTAAAGTCATTTCAGAAGAGGAAATGTGGGCAGAGCTTGATGCAATTTAAGTAAGTGCATCATGAAAATAAATGAATACAGAATCGAGTATACCTTTAGTAGCAGAGATGATATGAGAAAGATGAAAAGATATATTTTAGACACTTTCAAATATCGTGAACTTGGAGAAAATTTTACTAAAAAGATGAAGGAAGCTACGGAAGGATTAAAAACGTTACCAACGGGATTTAATACAGTCGGGTTTCGGTATAGGGGATATGATATATATCTAAAACCATATTGTACATATTTGTTCTTTTACGTTGTTGATGATGTAAAGAAGATAGTAACGGTTTTAAGGGTAATGCAGGATGGGATGGACTGGCAGTTCATTCTGAGGCGATGGTTGAAAGATTGTGAATGAGATAAATTCATAAAAAGAGAAAGGGTCACTACAAAATTGCTTGTAGTGACTTTTTTTGCAAACTGAAAGCAACTTCTAGGAACATAATTCGTCTATAAGTTTAAGGAAGGAGTGTGGGAAATCATGAAAAAGATATTTTGTATTATCGTGCTACTGATGCTGTCAGTGATGACTGCCTGCGGTGCACAGGCTCCGGCGGAGAGCACGGAGACGATTTATCCGGAAGTGCCGGAGGACATACCGTCAGATACTGGAGAGAATGTAACAGGAGGAATAATAGACGGAGAGAGCAAGCCAGAACAGCAGGGGGGAACCAGAGCAGAGGTAAAAAGCCCCGGCGGTGAACTGTCCGTGGAACTACCAGACGGCTGGACATACGACCTATATCCGGAGGGAAGCATTTCCTTTTACCCGAAAAGTGTCACGGAGGGAGCGGTCGTGCTGTCCTATATTTCAAGCTTCGGCGTATGCGGAACAGGGCTGGAGGAGGTTGAAACAGAGCTTGCGGGAGACAAGGCAAGAGCAGGCTATTACGACGGCTCCGACAGATGGTCCTTCATTGTCTTTCTGGGGAAGAATAACAATGTTGTCGTAACAACGAACTCTGTGGAAGACTGGTGGGATGAGTACGGAGAACAGGCGATGCAGATATTAGATTCGGTTCAGATTAAGCCGTAGACGAGTCCCAGACTATACTATGGTGTATTCTGTCTGCGGCCAGATGCATTCTGGCTCTTGTGGCATTGCTATCATCGTAAAGTCTGATACAATAAAGTCAATCAGTACTGAGAAATGATTTAACAGGCAATGGAGATACAGAATGGAGTCAAAAACGGCATGAAAGTCACGCTAAACAAAATTCAGACCGGCGAAGAAGAAATTATTGTAAATTATAAAGATATGACACCTGAGCTTTCGGAATTGTTACATAAGCTGTCCCTGCAAAATACCAGATTAACCGGTATCTCTGAGAGGGGAGAGCAGATGGTGGTGTTCTCGGCAGAGGAGGTTTTATATTTTGAAAGCGTGGATGGAATTACCTATGCCTATCTGGAACAGGAGGTATACCGTTTGCGGGAGAAACTGGAAGAACTTGCGGGACGGTATGGAGTGCTCGGGCTGGTGAGATGTTCAAGAACCATGCTGATGAATCTCTATAAGGTAGCTTTTCTGCAAAGCATTCCGGGGGCAAAATTACTTGCCACGATGAATAACCAGGAGCAGATACTGATATCCAGAAAGTATGCCGGAAATATCAGGGAAGCTCTGGACAGGGGAAGGAGATAGGAATATGTTTTGGAAGAATGAGAAATTTGTTGGATATTTAGGAAAAGAAATCGGAATAGAATACAAGGCTTGTCTGTATTTCTTTGCCCTTCTGTTTTTCCAATGCTGCTATCTCTGGATTCAGGGGCGTTTTGAAGTGAGTATCCTGTGCCTGATCGAGACGATAGTCTCAGCATATGTAATCTGCTATATTCAGGTGTACCTGCTTGGAAATTTTGATGAAGCGGAGCGGCTGAGTGCCGGAGTATGGGGGCACATGCTTGTCGGAATGCTTTTGTTTACAGGGGTAAGCTATTTCTTTGCCTGGTTTGACAGAAAGCCGGTCGTGACATTTTTGTTTGCCCTGTATGTGCTGCTTATGTATGCCAGTGCGATATGGATTAATAAAATCAAGCGTACTGTAGACACGGAAAAGCTCAATGATATGTTGAAAGAATTTCAGTCAAAATAGGAAGAAGGTATGGGCGCTAAGATGGAATATGCAATCGAAACAAGAAATCTGACCAAAACATATGGGAAAAACAGAGGAGTCCGTGATGTGAACCTCAAAGTTGAAAAAGGAGATATTTTCGGTTACTTAGGACCCAACGGTGCAGGAAAGTCTACAACAATCCGCACACTGCTGGGAATGATTTATCCGAAGTCAGGCGAGGCATTTGTGCTCGGGAAAAAGACAGGCGAGGAGCAGAGGGAGATTCTGCGCCAGACGGGATATATGCCGTCGGAAACAATGTTTTATCCCTCTATGCGCGCAGGAGAGGTCATACGCTATGCGGCAAAAATGAGAGGTATGGACTGCGATGCGGAGGCAAAAGGTCTGATTGCACGCTTAGGGGTAGATGTGAATAAAAGAGTCTCCGAGCTGTCGTTGGGAAACCGTAAGAAGATCAGCATTGTGTGCGCTCTTCAGCATAACCCGGAGCTGTTGATTTTTGACGAGCCGACCTCGGGACTGGACCCTTTGATTCAGGAAGTCTTTTTTGAATTGCTGCTGGAGAGAAATAGGGAAGGGGTGACCTGCTTCCTGTCCTCCCATGTCCTGCCAGAGGTCAGAAAGTATTGTAAACATGTGGGGATTATCAGAGAAGGAAAATTAGTTGCTTCAGACACTGTCGATAATCTGATACATACAAATATCAGGCAGGTCAGGCTGGTTATCGCAGAACAGGAAATTCAAATGTGCGAGGATGCGATCAAAAATATGCAGGGAGTTGCCGATTATAGACTTTCGGGCAGAGAAATGCATTTTGCCTATCAGGGAGAAATTGCATTCCTGTTGAAAACGCTCCGTTCCTTCAAGGTGGAAGATATGTTGTTGGAGGAACCGTCGCTGGAAGATGTGTTTATGCATTTTTATATGTGATCCATTAAAACATGGGAAGCATGGAATGAAAGAATAGCGTGTCTGCGGTCTTAAGCAGATTACGGAAAGGCATGGTGATGATTATGGTATTATTGGGACAGGAATGTAAGCTGGGGCAGAAGATGACATGGATTTGGGGGATGTGCGTGGGATTGATCTGCTCGGGTTGTCTGCTTTTGTTTGACAGTATAAAGGAGTCCATGACGGATATGGCGGAAATGTATTCCAATCTGGGGGATTTCTCAGTAGCACTTGGCATGGATAAAATGAATATGGGAACACTGGAGGGATATTATGCAATCGAAATATCGATCATTCTGTCTCTCGGTGCAGCTATGTTTTCAGCAATGCTTGGTGTGTCCATGGTCTCCAAGGAGGAGGAAGGACACACGAGTGAGTTCCTTAACACGCTGCCTTTTGGCAGATTGCGCATTATTGTGGAAAAATATGGCGCACTGCTGGCGACCATCATCCAATTCCATATGATTAATGTAATTCTGATTTTGACCGGTTTTGCGATTATGAAGGATATTCCACAGCCCGGAAAACTGGCAGAATATCATTCCCTGACACTGCTGATGAGTATAGAGATTGGAACGATCTGCTTCCTGATTTCGGCGGTTACAAGGAAAAAACTGACCGGTGCAGCGATCGGTATAGCGCTGCTCTTCTATGTGATGAATCTGATGGCAAATGTGGTTCCGGCATTGGACAAATTGAAGCTGTTGACACCTTTTTACTACTGTAATGCTGCTGATATCTTTGCGGGAGAACATCCGGAAGTATTCAGCATTCTGCTTGCCGGTGTGTTGATTGCAGGCGGCCTTGCCGCAGCCATACTGATCTACAAAAAGAGAGACCTTTCATGATGACAGATCTCTTTGGTCAGATGTAAATGACAAAATATTCGTTGTTGACCGCAGATAGACGCAGCATATGCGTCACGCATAAACTCCCTTCTGCATAATTTATGGCAGAAGGGAGTGAAGTAGCATGTCAGACAGAGCAATCAGCGATGTGACAAAGAAATATCTGGAAGCTTACCGTGCGGTTCTGGATTGCATGATCGAGAGGATGACCGAAGCGGAGCTGACAGACAGCATATCTCATAATTTTATCGTTCAGATGATCCCGCACCACAGGGCGGCAATCGAAATGTCTAAGAACCTTCTCAAATATACAACATGTATCCCCTTGCAGGATATTGCAAAGAGGATTATTACGGAGCAGACTGAGAGCATCCGGAACATGGAGGCTGCCCTGAAGTGCTGCAGTCTGCATAAAAATACCCGATTCGAGCTGCGCGATTACAACAGGAGAATGGATGACATCATGGTTACGATGTTCACACAGATGGGGAGTACACCTGCCTGCAATGACATCAACGCGGACTTTATACGCGAAATGATTCCACATCATGAGGGAGCAATAAGAATGTCGAAAAACGCGCTGGAAATTCCTATTGACAAGGTGGGAATTTGTAGATATAATTCCTACTTGAGAGATAGGAGAAAAGGGCGTGAACGACTATGATGATTTCGACCAGAGGGCGGTATGCGCTGCGGGTCATGATTGACCTTGCGGAGTGCTGCGATGGGGAATATGTTTCGCTTAAGGAGATCGCAGAGCGGCAGGAAATCTCCAGAAAGTATCTGGAGAGCATTATGACAACGCTCTCAAAGGCACAGCTGGTGGACAGCTCTTCGGGGAAGACCGGCGGTTACCGGCTGGTGAAGGAGCCGGAGAAGTACCGGGTCGGAGACATCCTGCGGGCGGTGGAGGGCGACATGGCGCCGGTTGCGTGCCTGTGCGACACGGAGCCGAAGTGTACCAGATCGGATCGCTGCTTCACACTTCCGTTCTGGAAGGGACTGGCGGATGTGATCGATGAATATCTGGACAAGCATACCCTCGCGGAGCTTGTGGCGGAGGGGCATATGAGCCGGGAGCATTGCTGTGGGCAGCAGTGAACGATTTTAAAGAAACAGCCATGAAAAAAAGGAGCGCAGAGCAATGGATAATATTTTGTTGGAAGTAAAAGATTTACATGTGAATGTCGGTGATAAGGAAATTCTGCACGGCGTCAATCTGAACGTCGGACGAGGAGAGGTTCATGTGCTGATGGGTCCCAACGGAACCGGAAAGTCCACACTCGGATACGCAATTGCGGGAAATCCCCGCTACGAGGTGACGGAGGGAGAATTGCTTTTTGAGGGCGAGAATATCACCGGGTTCGCCGTCAATGAGCGCGCGAAGAAGGGAATCTTCCTCTCCTTCCAGAATCCGCTCGAGGTTCCGGGCGTTACTCTGTCGGCATTCATCCGCAGTGCGCTGGAATATAAGACGGGAAAGCGGATGCGCCTGTTTGAATATCAGAAAAAGCTCCTCGAGACAATGAAGCTCCTGTCAATGGACGAGTCCTATGCGGAGAGAGACCTGAACGTTGGCTTTTCCGGCGGCGAGAAGAAGAAGGCAGAGATCTTACAGCTTCTGATGCTGGAGCCTTCGCTGGCGATACTGGATGAGACGGATTCCGGGCTGGATGTGGATGCGGTCAGAACCGTATCCAATGGAATCAGGCTTTATCAGGAGCGCTGCAAGGGAAGCCTGCTGATCATTACCCACAGCACGAAGATTCTGGAGGCACTTCATGTGGATGTGACGCACATCATGGAGAACGGAGTCATCGTCAGGGAGGGCGACGCTTCGCTTGTAGACACAGTCAACGAAAGAGGTTTTGAAAACATTGTCGAAGCGTAAAAGAACCGCCATGCATAGAAACGGAGAGCATTATGAGTGAGAAAACATATGTGGAGGATATAGACCGCAGTGTCTATGACATCAGGGATGAGGAGAAGGATGCGTTCCGGATTGAGGAGGGGCTGACCCCCGGGATTGTAGACCAGATTTCGAGAGAGAAGCACGACCCGGAGTGGATGCGCGAGTTCAGACAGCAATCCCTGCAGATCTACAGAGAGATGCAGGTGCCGGACTGGGGGCCTTCGATAGAGGGGCTGGACATCGACCACATTGCAACCTATGTCCGCCCTCATACGGAAATGAAAAACGACTGGGAGAATGTGCCGACGGACATCAAGGAAACCTTCGAGCGTCTGGGCATCCCGCAGGCGGAGCGGAAGTCCCTCGCGGGTGTCGGAGCGCAGTATGACTCGGAGTTGGTATATCACAATGTACGGGATGAGGTTGCGGCACAGGGTGTCGTCTATCTTGATATGGAGAGTGCCCTGAACGGCGAGTACGCCGATATGGTGAAGGAATATTTCATGAAGCTCGTGACACCGAAGGATCATAAATTCGCAGCGCTGCACGGTGCAGTCTGGTCGGGCGGCTCCTTCGTCTATGTGCCGAAGGGCGTGGATGTCTCCATTCCCCTGCAGTCCTATTTCCGGTTGAATGCCAAGGGAGCGGGACAGTTTGAGCATACGCTGATCATTGTGGATGAGGGCGCAAACCTTCATTTTATCGAGGGCTGCTCCGCGCCGAAATACAATGTGGCGAACCTCCATGCCGGATGCGTGGAGCTATTCGTTAAAAAGAACGCGAAGCTGCGCTACTCGACGATCGAGAACTGGTCGAAGAATATGTACAATCTCAACACGAAGAGAGCCTTAGTCGACGAGGGCGGCGTCATCGAGTGGGTGTCCGGCTCGTTCGGTTCCCATGTCAGTTATCTGTACCCGATGAGCATTCTGCGGGGAAAGGGAGCGAAGATGGAGTTTACCGGCGTGACCTTTGCGGCGGCGGGACAGAATCTGGACACGGGCGCGAAGGTAGTCCATGCGGCGCCTGACACCAGCTCATACATGAATACCCGCTCCATCAGCAAGGGCGGCGGCATCAGCACCTTCCGCAGCAGTGTTGTCGTGAACAAGAACGCAAAGGGTTCCAAGTCGGCGGTGTCCTGCCAGTCCCTAATGCTCGATTCAGAGTCGCGGTCGGACACGATTCCGGCGATGGATGTCAGGACGAAAGACGCTGCCATCGGCCATGAGGCGCGAATCGGCAGTATCAGTGACGATGCGGTGTTCTATCTCATGTCGCGGGGCTTAAGCGAGGAGGAGGCGCGGGCGCTGATCGTCAGCGGCTTTGCGGACAATGTCTCCAAGGAGCTGCCGATGGAGTACGCCATTGAGATGAATAACCTGATCTGTCTGGAAATGAAGGGCAGTATCGGATAATGTCCGGGAGGAAAGATTGAAAAATAAAATTTTTCAATCTGCGCAAAGAACGTGCGCAGAAATGGGGAAACATATGAAACAGATAGAGAGAAAAATCAACAGCCTGCCGTCAAAGACATGGTACTGGCTGAATCTGAATGAGGCGACGCTGACATGGAACGCGGAGGGAAGCAGAGAGTCGGTTTCCCTCGAGCCGTCTGCGGACGAACCGTTCTTTCTGACAGTGACCGGGGAGGACTACGCGGAAAAGGAAATCAGGATTGAGACGGAGCCGGGGACGGAGAGAGTGATCTGCATGTCCTACCAGCCCGGCGAACATCTGGAGACCGTGACGGAGGTGAAGGTCGCAGAGGATGCAAAGGTCAGGCTTGTGCAGGTGCTTCACACGCCGAAGGCTGCGGTTCTCGTCAACCGTATCAAGGGTACGGTTGCGGAAAGCGGAAGGCTGGAGCTGTATCAGGTCTTTCTGGGGGAGGGCGACACCTACGCTGAGACGTTGGTTGATCTCGTCGGATGGCAGGCGGGCTTTGACGCCCAGCTCGGCTATCTGGCGCAGAACAGGCAGGTGCTTGACCTGAACATGGTCGTGAACCACTATGGAGAAGAGACCGTGTCGAATATCCGGGCGGACGGTGCGCTGCGCGACGAAGCGCAGAAGACCTTCCGTGGGACGATCGACTTTAAGAGAGGTTCGGCGGGCGCTGACGGCGCAGAGACGGAGACCGTGCTGATGCTGGGCGAGGATGTCAGGAACAGGACGATCCCCGTCATCCTTTGCAGCGAGGAGACGGTTTCGGGAAGCCATGGGGCGACGATCGGACAGCTGGACGAGGAGACGTTGTTTTACTTCGAGAGCCGCGGCATCGGAAGAGAGGCGGCGGAGGATATGATGGCGAGGGCTGCCATTGACCGGCTCGCGCATCTCATCCCGGAGGAAACAGCAAAGAATTGGATTCAGACGGGCTTGGAGGAGGTGCTTTAGTACCGTGAACGTACTTGACTATCGAAAGGAATTTCCACTGCTGACACAGGAGAGAACGGTCTATCTGGACAGTGCTGCGACCTCCCAGAGACCGCAGTGCGTGCTCGACGCGGAGCGCGACTTTTACCTGAACCACAACGCGAACCCCCTGCGGGGGTTTTATCCGCTGAGCGTCGAGGCGACAGAGATCTATGAGGCGGCGAGAGAGACCGTCCGTGCCTTTTTACACGCGGAGACGACGGAGGAGATTATCTTCACAAGGAATACGACGGAGGGTATCAATCTGGTCGCTTACAGCTACGGACTGGACCGGCTGAAGGCGGGGGATGAAATTCTTGTATCCATCATGGAGCATCACAGCAATCTTCTCCCATGGCAGATGGTGTCGAGAGAGACCGGTGCTATCCTGAAATTTATGGAGTGCGCGCCGGACGGACATCTGAATCCGGAAAGCATCGCGGAGCAGATCACCGACAGGACAAAGCTCGTCGCCGTCACGCAGGTGTCGAACGTGCTCGGAATCGTCAATCCTGTCAAGGAGATCGCCGCACTGGCGCATGAGAAGGGTGCGGTCGTCCTTGTGGACGGTGCACAGAGCACGCCGCACATGGAGATCAATGTGCAGGAGCTGGGTGTCGATTTCTTCGCGTTTTCCGGGCATAAGCTGTTCGGACCGATGGGAATCGGCGTGCTTTACGGCAGGAGGGAGCTGCTGGAGGAGATGCCGCCCTTCCTGAGCGGCGGTGAGATGATTGAATATGTGACGCGCGAGAGCGCCACGTTTGCGGAGCTTCCGCATAAGTTCGAGGCGGGAACGGTGAATGCCGCCGGTGCGGCGGGGCTTGCGGAGGCGATCCGCTTTATCGAACGGATCGGGTATCCGGCGATGGAGGAGCAGGAGCGGAAGCTGACGGAGCATGTCATGCGGGGCATGAGGGAGCTTCCCCATGTGCATGTGCTCGGCTCGGAGAAGCCGGAGGAGCATACCGGTATTGTCACGTTTACCATCGATCAGGTGCACCCGCATGATGTGAGCGAAATTCTCTGTGCCGACGGCATTTCGGTCAGGGCGGGGCATCACTGTGCCCAGCCACTGCTGAAATTCCTCGGTGTCAATTCCACGACAAGGGCGAGCTTTATGTTTTATAATACGATGCAGGAGGCAGACAGGCTTCTTGAGAGCGTAGCAAAGGTAAGGGAGCGCATGGGCTATGGCAGATAACCGCTTTTATAATGAAATTCTGACAGAACACAATATCCACCCGGAGTTCAAGCATGAGCTGGAGGATGCGGATATTGTACTGGAGGGTGTGAATCCCAGCTGCGGCGACGATATTTTTCTGAAATTGAAGGTGAAGGACGGCGTCATCACGGATGGCGCGTTCACGGGTGACGGCTGTGCCATCTCGCAGGCATCGACGGACATCATGCTCGGAATGATCGTCGGTATGCCTGTGAAGGAGGCATTGGAGAAGGGGGAGAGCTTTTTCCGCATGATTAAAGGAACGGCGACCCCGGAGGAGATCGAGAACCTCGAGGAAGCAGGTGTTTTGCAGGATATTTCGCACATGCCTGCGCGGGTGAAGTGTGCGGTGCTGGGGTGGAGGACGCTGAAGGAAGCGCTGCAGGATAACCATGAAAACTGAATGAAATCTTGCAAGTGACGTTGCGCAGAATGTACAGACCACCGCAGGCACGCTTTCGCTACCTTCCGCACGCAACGGCACATAAGATGCTATAGTACAGCATCTAAGTGCCAGCGGCTTCAGAGTGCACTGCTTGTGGTCAGGTACATTCTGTGCAACTGTTAGGTGAAATTACATGGCTTAGAAAGGCACGAGAAATATATGGAAGTAACATTGGATGAACTGGAAAAATGGGACGCGGACAGTTATCTGCTGATCGATATGCGGGCCGAGCAGGAGCTTGCCTACGGCAGTATTCCGGGGGCGGTCGCCATACCGGAGCGGGAGCTGACCGGGGAGGCACTGGCGGAGCAACTGCCCGACGGAAGGGATAAAAAGCTCGTGCTTTGCTGTGCGAGGGGGCGGATCAGTCTGGACACCGCGGCGGAGCTGGAACGGGCGGGCTATGAGGCTTACAGTCTGCGGGGCGGCTACATGGAATGGCTGATGCGGGAGATGAAGCGGCAGGAGGCGGACGATGTCTGTCATGATGTGGAGCTGAGCCTGCGGAAGAAGTTCCGGAAGAGCATCTGGTGCAATTTTACCAAGGCAATCAACCGCTGAGTGTGGAAAACGTGAATCTGGACACGGTCGTCGCCTATAAGCAAAAGTGCGTGCGACATCATTTTCTGGACGAATATGACATTACAAATGAGCCTTGCGGGTCGGAATGACTTGCAGGGCTTTTTTGAAAATTGCGCCCGCAGAGTTGTCCGAAAGAGAAAAATATGGTATACTATTTTTAATTATCTTTAATTTTGTGCGTAATACATTTGGCATTGTCGAATAAGCTATGTGAGGGGAAAGAAATTTGAATCGGAAAAGTTATCAGCTCCGTGAGGCAGCCGGAGATTACTGGCTGATCAACATGGAACAGAAGGGCTTGCCCTTTGAGAAACCGCTTATGCTGAATCAGTGTGGGGCGCTGATCTGGAAGGAGTATTCGGCGGGAAAGACGATAGGGGAAATCGCTGAGACGCTTCGGCAGTTCTACGGAATTGGACTGGCTGAGGCTGAGGCGGATGTGAAAGATTTCATCGGTCAATTAAGAGTGCAGGGGATTGAATAACATATGAATATTTTACTGGTTGGCGGCAGCAGCCGTTTTACGAAGCTATTGGTCGACAAATTAAAAAAAGAGGGACATCGCGTATTCCGGCTGACGGAGGAGCCGAAGACCGCAAAGTCTGTGGGGAAGGTGTTTGAGACCTATCATTTTGCCTACGACGACAGCTGTATCCGTGAGGTGGTTGACAGCATTCAGCCCGATGTGACGGTGTTTATGGGGGCATTTGACACGAATTATCATTGGGATAAGAGACAGAGCCGCCCAGTTACTTACACGGCAGGTGTGTTTAATCTGCTCACGGCGCATATCGCACTGGGCAAGGGGAGGTTTATTTATCTTTCTTCGGAGGAGGTCTTTCAGGGGGAATATGCGGAGGAGATTACCGACGACATGCCGTGCACGGTGCATACCGACAAGGCACAGGCGATTGCCGCCGGCGAGGATATCTGCTGCAGCTACCGCCGCATGGGGAAGGATACGGTTGTATTGCGTCTGGATCATCTCTACGGTGTGCCGAAGGATGCGGGGGAGACAAAGAACGCTTGTGCCCGCATGATCATCGAAGGGCTGGAGACCGGCGAGATTCAGGTGGATGAGGCGCAGCGGATGGCACTGCTGCATTATAGGGACGCAGTCGAATTTATCTATTATGTCATTGCGGCGAAGGAGACGAGGCAGGGGCTGTACCAGATCTCTTCGGGAGAGCCGCTTTCGCAGAGGACGATCGCGGAGTACATTGCCGGGGCGCTCAAGGACGTGAAGCTGGTCGATGCGCCGCAGCGGCAGAGAATGGAGCCGGTTTTGTCGAATACCCTCTTTGAGGAGGAATTCGGCATCCGCATCTATCAGAAGCCAGAGGTTGGCATCGGCGAGGCGGCGGCTTACATCAGCAGGCATGCTTCGGATTATGTGCGCACGGATGCAAGGAAGAGGAGCTTCCTGAGACTTCTCGGAACACGGACGAAGGACATGGTGTCCGCACTGCTGCCCTTTGCCGAAAATCTTGTTTGTTTTATCCCTTTTTTCATGCTGAACAATCGTGCGGTCGGCAGGGAATATTTTCAGAACATCGATTTTTATCTATTATATGTGCTTTTGTTTGCCATCATCTACGGGCAACAGCAGGCGACCTTTTCCTGTCTGCTTGCTGTCGCGGGCTATTGCTTCCGGCAGATGTACCACCGCAGCGGTTTTGAGGTCATACTGGATTTTAATACCTACATATGGATTGCCCAGCTGCTGATTCTCGGTCTGGTGGTCGGCTATCTGCGTGACCGGCTGAAGGTCATGGAGGAGGAGAAAAAGAACGAGGCAAGCTATCTCTCAAAGCAGATCGAGGATATTTCAGACATCAATACCAGCAATGTCAAGGTAAAGGAGATTCTGTCCAGCCAGATTATTAACCAGAACGACAGCTTTGGAAGACTCTATGAGATCACGGCAAGCCTTGATAAATATGAATCGAGCGAGGTGCTGTTCTATGCGGCAGAGGTGCTTGCAAAGCTGATGGGCAGCAAGGATGTGGCAATCTATACGGTGGCGAACCGCTCCTATGCAAGATTGTTTTCCGCGACCTCCGACAAGGCGAGAGAGCTTGGCAATTCCATCAATTACCGGGAAATGAAGGAGCTTTATGAACCGCTTTCGGAGCGCAAGGTCTACATAAACAAGAGCATGGATGAGCGCTATCCCCTCATGGCAGACGCCATCTATTCGGAGGACGAGATGCAGCTGATCCTGATGGTCTGGGGCATCCCGTGGGAGCGCATGACCCTCGGTCAGGCAAACATGTTGTCCGTCATCGGTAATCTGATCCAGAATGCCGTGCTGCGCGCGAACCGTTATATGTCAGCGCTGCAATACCAGAGATATATTCCGGGCACAAACATTCTGGAGAAGGAGGCATTCCGCTCCCTTGTTGCGGCATATCTGAATGCCAGTGAAAAACAGCTGACAGAGTGTACACTGATCGAGGTCGAGCTGGGAGAGGTAAGTCTGGAGGAGGCTGGAAAACATCTCGGGGCGCAGATGCGTCAGAGCGATTTCCTTGGAGAACTACAGGAGGGAACTGTTTACGCCCTGCTTGCAAATACCCGCCCGAAGGATGCGGCTATCGTGCTGCAGCGTTTCCGTGACGGTGGCTTTAGCTGCCGGATCACGGAGGAGGTCAGCCTATGAGCGCACTGGAGTGGAGCTTTGTGGTGATTCTAGTCCTGAATACCCTGTTTGTAATCGGTTATGAAGTCAGGAATGAAACGCAGGTGAAGGAGCGTGAGGGACAGAAGGTCAAGGGCAGGATATGGTCTGTCATCATGCTGCTCACACCGGTCGTGGGACCGATGTTTCTGCTCATGAGCGAGGGTGTTTATCATCTGTTGTTCCGCACTGCGGTCGATCTGGATGACGTTATTTTCAGCAAGGAGCGTGTCCGCATGAACCGGCGCGGCGATACGGAAAACGAGGGAAATGTCGTGCCAATCGAGGAGGCGCTTGCCGTATCCGACAAGGACAGCCTGCGGACGCTGATCATGAACGTCGTGAGAGGGGATGTACAGGATTCCCTCGCGTCGATCGCCCTTGCTCTGAACAGTGAGGATTCCGAGACCGCACATTATGCGGCGACGGTGCTGAGAGATGCGCTGAACGATTTCCGGGAGCATTCCCAGAAGCTGTATAACCGGATGCTGGAGGATACGGCAAATGCCATTCCGGCGGCGGTGGAGCTGATTAACTATATGCATGGCATTCTCGTGCAGAAGGTCTTCCACAAGGCGGAGCAGAAAAACTTCGTCGATATGTTTGAGGACGCCTGTGCCCTGCTCTGCGACAGGAATGCAGAGGAAATGACGCCGCAGTATATCGAGTGGCTCTGCGGTCTGCTGCTGGAGCTTCGGGACTACACGAGGATGAAGCACTGGTGTGATGAGAGTGGAGAGCTTTACCCGAGGGAGCTGTCAACCTACACCTGTTATCTGAAGCTGTACTTCACACAGGGAAAGAAGGAAGAGTTTTTTGCAAAGCTGGAGGAATTAAAGAGTTCGGATATTGTGATCGACAGAGAGACACTGGAGCTGATCCGTACCTTCCAATAACCGGCGGTGACAGAAAGGAAGCTTATGGTATCCCGCAGAAATTATATAGCGATAACAATGATGTTCCTGATCCTGTTCTTTATGTTCCAGTTTTCGGGCATCATGAAGGAGCAGCTAAATGAATATGAGAGCAATGCATATGCCGGAACCACCGGTACGGCGCTGACCTCCGCGGACTGCTTTGTGCCGGAGGAAGGTGAGCCGGAGCTGTTCTGTGTCAGCGGAGACGCGCGCGTGACCGGCGTTGTGAGATCCTACTGCAGCTACAGCAAGAGAAATCTGCGCTGTGTGGGAGCAGTTGGAGAGCTGGACGGCTTGCAGGTGCAGGGAAAAACCGTGGTGATAGACGGCGAATGTGTCAGGGATGAGAGCGAGGTCGAGGCTCTGCGGGGGCTTGCGGAGCAGGGAACGAACCTGATTTTTGCCCGCCTTCCCGCCTACGACTTTATTGCAGGCAGCACCGGTTTACAGGAATTGATGGGTATTTATCAGGCGTACAGACAGGAGGTCATCCTGTCGGGAATGCATCTGTTTCCTGGCTTCCTGCTGGGCGGAGAAGCAATCTATGAGGCACAGAGTGAAGGAGATTTTGAGCGACAGGACATGGCGATCGGAATTCCCTGGTATGTGACCGGAAAGGCAACGAAGACCTATATGGTCGGTATGCTGACGGATGACACTTATCAGGAGGCGGTCGCCGATGGCATCGCCCAGAAATTTTTCCTGGTCGGGACGGATGAGGAATCCACGAAGAACAGCGTCCTTCCGGCGATTCTCTGGAGAAAGAGCTTTTCGGAGGCGAGAGTATTCTGCGTCAATGGCGATTTCCTGACGGAGCAGGCGGGAATCGGTATTCTGGCGGCGTTTCTGGCGGAGTGCTCGGAATATGAGCTGTATCCGGTCGTCAATGCGCAGAATCTGGTGGTTGCGGGCTATCCGGTCTTCTCGGAGGAGAACAGGGAGGAGATGAGCCGGTACTACAGCCAGTCACCCTCCGCGGTCTATCAGGACATTGTATGGCCTTCGCTCATTTCGACATCGAACCGCACGAAGTCGAAGATGACCTGTATGATGACACCGAGATTCCGGTATGACGAAGAGGAAGAGCTTTCAGGGGAGCAGGTTTCCTTCTATCTTAAGCTGTTTCATGAGGAGGACATCGAGGCAGGACTTTCGGCAGCGTCCGGAACAGCTCCGTCCATCGCGGATAAGCTGCGGGAAGATGCCGGCTTCTGGGAGGAATATGCTCCGGAGTACAGCTTTCTTTCGATGGTGATAAAGGATGCCGCGCAGCTGTCAGAGGAGGATGCAGCGGCATTGCCCGGTTCCATCCGGACGGCGGCGGTTCAGAATCAGGGTGGAGAATACCCGATTGTGGGCTACATCGGGGAGAATCTGACCGCGCAATATGCTACGGGAAACGGCGTGACGCATACGTTTATGGATGATTTCAGGCTGAGGTGCGTGGAGACGGCGCTGGGCTATTCCACGATTGTGCTCGATCTGGAGCGCGTGACCTACCCGGAGAGCGAGGAGGATTCGTGGCACACGCTGTCTAAGAGGATCGCGGCAAACCTTGTGACCTACTGGAAGCCGTATGATGCCTTTGAGGAGACGACACTTGCCGGGAGCGACGACAGAATCCGGCGTTTCCTGACATTAGACTATACTTCGGAGAGAAACGGTGATACGATTTTTCTGACGATAGAGCATTTTGACAGTGAAGCATATTTCCTGCTGCGGTTGAGCGGCGAAAAGGTGAAGAGCATAGAGGGTGGCAGCGTGACCGGGGTGGAGACGGATGTCTATCTGATCCGCGCCGCAGAGCCGGAAGTATCTATTCAGGTAGAAAAAGAAGAAAAGTGGTGATGAGGCATGAAGATCTGTATTGTTGCGGAGGGCTGCTATCCGTATGTTGTCGGAGGGGTATCGAGCTGGATACACAGTATGATAAGAACCTTTCCGGATTATCAGTTTGTGGTTCTGGCGATCGTCGCCAACCGCTCTATGCGTGGAAAATTCGTTTATGAGCTGCCGGAGAATGTTGTCGAGGTGCGGGAGCTGTATCTGCAGGATTATGACTGGAAGGACAGGCGCACACAGCACAGAAAACGCTTAAAGCTGAGCCAGGCGGAATACGATGCGCTGAGAAGTCTTCTTGTGAACCAGCAGGTCGACTGGGACACCCTCTTTGACATGTTTTCAGAGAAGGAGTTCCTGCTGAATGATCTGCTGATGGGCGCAGATTTTCTCCACGCGGTACAGGAATGCTACAGGCTGCATTACTCGGAGATTGTATTCTCAGACTTCCTCTGGACGATGCGATCCATGTATCTGCCGCTGTTTCTGACGCTGCGGATGAAGCTGCCAGAAGCGGATGTCTATCATTGTGTGGCGACGGGATATGCGGGAATCTTAGGCTGTATGGCGAAGAGGCGGTTTGGGTGCGATCTGCTGATCTCCGAGCATGGTATCTATACCAGAGAGCGCGAGGAAGAGCTGATCCGCGCCGCATGGGTGGAAGGAATTTATAAAAATATCTGGATTGACCAGTTCCGCAAGATGTCCCAGCTGGCGTATAATGAAGCTGACATCGTGACAAGTCTCTATGCACATGCGAGGGAATTACAGATAGAGCTGGGCTGCCCGGAGGAAAAGCTGCGGATTACGCCGAATGGGGTGAACACGGGACGGTTTCAGGGGCTTTCCCGGCCGGAGAATATGTCGCCCGATATGATTCATGTGGGTGCGGTTGCGCGTGTCACGCCCATCAAGGACATCAAGACGCTGATCCGTGCATTTGACTACGCGAAGAGACAGGTGCCGAACCTGAAGCTCTGGATCATGGGACCTACGGATGAGGATGAGGAGTACGCGCGGGAGTGCTTCGAGATGGTCGAGCTGATGCATCTGACGGATATTGAATTTACGGGACGTATCAATGTGACGGACTATCTCGGCGGGATTGACATGACGATACTGACAAGCATCAGTGAGGGACAGCCGCTGACGATTCTGGAGGGATATGCGGCTCACATTCCGGCGATTGCAACGGATGTGGGGAACTGCCGGGGACTGATCTACGGCGAGTCGGACGATTTCGGTGAGGCGGGCATCCTGACGCACATCATGAACGTGGAGGAGATTGCGGATGCGATGGTGAATCTCGCAAAGCATCCCATGAGGCGCGAACAGATGGGCGAGGCGGGCTACCGCCGTGTCATGGCAAAGTATAAGATAGAAGATATGGAACAGACCTACCGGGACATATACTGGCAGTTCGAGGATATTGACTGGTAAAAGCTTTTGTATTGCATTGGAGAGAATTTATGGCAGGAATAGGCATCAAGCTACAGAGAATATACGGAAGACGGACGATTCTGGCGCATCTTGCGGGATTTGTGTACAGTACGGTGGTCACAATCGCGCCCATGTTTCTGGTAATCGGGACGGTTCTGCTGATGGGTATTGTCCTCGGCTATGACAGCGTCGGTTACGCCAGAAGAGGCTTGTTTTCGGGCACGCTGCTGTATATCTTTATTTTTTCCCTGCTTACGGCAGCCCCCTTTAACGCGGTGCTTTCGCGGTACATGTCGGACGTCATCTACGAGGAGCGCTACGAGGATATTATGCCGTGCTTTGAC
Organism: uncultured Acetatifactor sp.; assembly: GCA_934402375.1. Taxonomy (GTDB): domain Bacteria; phylum Bacillota; class Clostridia; order Lachnospirales; family Lachnospiraceae; genus Acetatifactor. The sequence continues at coordinate 33,010 of CAKRUB010000015.1, read as the reverse complement.
ATCGGGCTGCTCCTGAATATTTTATTGAGCTGTCTTCTGGGCATTCCCTTCTGTGTCTGGGAGCATGTGGTGGGGAAGGTGAACCTGATCTTTGTGTTCACCGGCTTCTGTGGTTATATCTCGCTGGTGTTTGTATTTTACTCCATGTTGTATCTGTCGATCTGTAAGGATTACCAGAAAATTTCGGTTTACTTTCTTGCAGGCATGGCATCGGCGTTCGGAATCTCCCTGCTTCTGGTCAAGGTATGCCACAGGGAAATTGTCTACAGTATGCTTCTCGCGCTGACCTGCGGCTTCTTTATCACGGCGGTTCTGGAGCTGGCGACGGTAAAGCGCTATTTCCGCAGGAACAGTAACCGTTACCGTATGGTGCTCCTGTATTTTAAAAAGTACTGGAAGCTGGTTGCGATCAATTTTCTGTATTCGCTCGGGCTGTATATCCATAACTTTGTGTTCTGGAACACAGACCTGAGAATGGTCGTCGTGGATTCCTTCGTGTTTGCGCCGACGTATGACCTTGCCACCTGTCTTGCCATGTTCACGAATGTGTCCGCAACCATTATTTTTATATCCCGCGTGGAAATGTACTTTCACGAGTGCTATCGGGCGTATTCCGAGGCAGTCATCGGCGGGAGATGGGAGGATATCCAGAATACAAAGCGGAGAATGTTCCGCCAGCTGTCCGGCGAGCTGATGAATCTGGTGCGCATCCAGTTCATCATCTCGGTTATCATATATCTGCTGTGCGTGATGTTCCTTCCCGCAATCGGCTATTCCGGACGTGTGATGCAGATCTACCCTTGTCTGGCGGTCGGATATTTTATTTTGTTCCTTTTTTATTCAGAGATTATTTTTCTGTACTATTTCAATGACCTGAACGGAGCGCTTCTGGCGACGGCGAGCTTCTGCGCGGTCACTGGAGTGATGAGTTATTTTGCTACCGCATGGGATTATAAATGGTTTGGAATGGGACTGGTGATCGGAAGCTTTCTCGGGTTTTCACTCGCCTATTACAGACTGCGATGGGTGGAACGGAACATGGATATCCACACCTTCTGCAATGGGGAGCTCTTCCCGGGCAGAAAGGGAAGGATGCCTGACAGTGTGGTTTACCGAAGACAAAACGATAGATAAAGGAGAGATGGAAGATGATCTTGGTATTACGGATACTGCTTATGGCAGTCGGCGCTCTGTTTCTGGTGCTTGATTTCAGGGCATATGTGCGCCAGAAGCTGAATGAGACGATGGGAATCCTGTGGGGCTTTGTCTCGCTGGCGATCCTGCTCGCGGGAATTGTCTCTTTTTCCGCCGGACATGGCTATGATGTGGCGTTCCTGCTACTGTTCTTTGTGTGCTCGCTGCTTCTGTTCATGCTCTTTAAGCTGAGTAAGATGGTCTCAGTGCTGATGATGAAGAATCAGGAGCTTGCCATGCAGGTGTCGCTCTTAAATCAGGAGAATGAAAGAATACTGCATGAGATAGGAATTTTGACGGATGAAAAAAATACTCTTCGTGATTAATACCTTCAGCCGGGCGGGGGCGGAGACGGCGCTGCTGGAGCTGTTGAGACTCCTGACCGCAGAGGAAAAATATGAGCTTTCCCTCTATGTGCTGATAGAACAGGGCGAGCTGCTTCCGCTTCTGCCGGAGGAGGTAAAGCTGGAGAATCATCGTTTCCATGTCGAATCGGTGCTCGAGGGAAAAGGCAGAAAGACCATGTATCAGACGATTCTACGCGCACTGTTCCGCAGAGGTAATTGCATCAGACTGTTTCCTTATCTGGTGAGTGCCTTTGCCGGTATGGTGCGGCGGAGACGCATTCAGCCGGATAAGCTCTTCTGGAGGGTGCTTTCGGATGGGGCACAGCGGCTTCCTGCGGAGTACGATCTCGCAATCGCCTTTCTCGAGGGAGGCTCCGCCTATTATGTGGCAGATCATGTGAAGGCGAAACGCAAGGCGGCATTCATCCACATCGACTACGGGAGGTCGGGCTATACCAGAAGTCTGGACAAGGACTGTTACTTAAAGTATGATGCCATTTTCCCGGTCGGGGAAAATGTAAAGCAGCGTTTTCTGGAGGTCTACCCGGAATGTGGAGCGCGGACGAAAATCTTTCCGAACGTGATCGACCAGACGGAAATAAAGAGAAAAGCAAAGCTTTCCGGCGGGTTTGACGACGACTTTGACGGAATCCGTATTCTGACGGTCGGAAGACTGACCCGCCAGAAGTCCTATCCTGTCGCGGTGGAGGCGATGCGGCTGCTGAAAGCCGCCGGCGAAAGAGTCAGATGGTATGTGCTCGGGGAGGGACCGGAGCGGGGAAGGCTCGAACGACAGATCGCCGCCTATGGTTTGCAGGAGGACTTCCTGCTCATGGGAGAGACGGACAATCCCTATCCCTATTATGCCCAGACGGATCTGTACGTCCATGCCACCGGCTATGAGGGGAAGAGCATTGCCGTGCAGGAGGCGCAGACGCTCGGCTGTGCAATCGTTGTCTCTGAGGGCAGCAGGGAACAGGTCAGGGACGGCGTGGACGGCACGGTGTGCGCACTGGAGCCGGAGGCGGTGTGCAGGGCAATCCGGAAACTGATCCATGAGCCGCAGAAACGCGCTGCCTATGGGCGCGCGGCGGAAGCGAGAAGAATCGACTGCGAGGAGCAGAAAAAACTACTTGAGGAGCTGTTATGGAAGTGAAAAAGTCTAAGGAAGTGCTGATTATTATTCCGGCATATAATGAAGAACGGAATATAGAGGCTGTTCTGGAAAAACTGGAGACCCCGGAGATTTCTTCGATTGCCGATGTCCTCGTCATGAATGATGCGTCGTCGGATTCCACGAACTGGGTCGTGAAGGCGCATGGACATACGCTGGTAACGCATGTGTTTAATCTTGGCTACGGCAGTGCATTGCAGCTTGGCTATAAGTATGCGATCCGCAGAAAATACCGCTATGTCATTCAGATGGATGCGGACGGACAGCATGATGCATGCAATATTCCCAGAATTTATAAACAGCTGAAGACACAGGGCGAGGACGGGAGGTACCCCGACATTGTACTGGCATCCCGGTTTATGGAGGGAAGCGGCGAGTATCCGGTCGGGCATATGCGGACGATTGCCTATAGTCTGTTCCGCTGGCTGATCCGGATGGCAACGGGCAGAAGGATTGCTGATCCGACGACCGGCTTACAGGGTCTGAGCAGGAAGGCATTCCTGTACTACAGTAAATATAAGCATTTCGATGATAAGTACCCGGATGCCAACATGATCATCCAGATGCTGCTTCTCGGGTTTAAGGTCGAGGAGATTCCGGCGGTCATGCATCACAGAGACTGCGGCGAGAGTATGCACTCCGGTCTGAAGCCGCTTGTCTATATGGTGCGGATGGTATTTTCGATTATCGGAGTGGTCTTCCGTGTCAAGGTTTTGAAAATTGATAAGGGCATTGGAGCGAAGGATGATGTTTTGGAATACAGGGGCTGAGCGGTATCTGGAGAAGGCGGAGTTTGGCACGGGTGAGACGCAGATCAATGTCAATCCCGGAAGGGGCTGGTATCATATCTACACCTTCCGGGTCGGCAGACCTGATGAGGAACAGCTTCGCTGGCTGCCCTTTTATGAGGGGGAGACACTTGCATTGCTCAGACTTGACATCAGCGACTTCCGGGATGGAGTGCCTGATTCGTCAGCCGCGGATTATGTCAGGAAGATCTTTGAGGTCTTCAGGGCACATGGCAGGGAAGTGATCCTGCGGTTCTGCTATGACACGGAGGGACGCGGACTGGAGCGGGAGCCGGTGCGCTTTGCGCGGGTGCAGGAGCACATCCGGTATTTCGGTGCGCTTGCTGCGGAATATGCCGGACAGATCTGTGTGGCGCAGGGACTTTTTGTCGGCAGCTGGGGCGAGATGCATTCCTCACGTTTTCTTTCACCGGAACAGATCAGCGACATGGCAGAGCTCTGGCAGGAGGCGACGGAGGGAAAGGTGAGGCTCGCCGTGCGCAGACCCTGCCAGCTCAGAATGCTGGAGGAGGATGTGCGCGCCGGGCTGTATGACGATGCGCTGTTCGGGTCGGAGAGCGATCTCGGCACCTTTGGAAGCAAGGCTCGCGGAGAGACCCTGTGGGAAGAAGCGTGGCGGTGGGAGGATGAGATCAGTTATCTCCGGGAGCGGTGCGGCGGCATTCCCTGCGGCGGCGAAGCGGTTTCCGGGCTGGACAGCACGCCGGAGGAGACGATCAGCCGGCTCAAGGCGATGCAGATTACTTATCTGAACAGCATCTATGATCCGGCGAGACTGGAGGACTGGAAGGCGCAGAGGCTTGCGGCTGGCGAGACACTGTATGATTATGTCGGCAGTCATCTGGGCTATTGCTTTGTCGTGACGGATGTGCGGTGGAAGAAGGGACAGCTTGCGGTGACGATTGCAAATACAGGCTTTGCGAACGTCTGTGACGAGCTGGTTTTGTACCTTGTCTTTGGCGGTGAACGGCAGGAGCTTCCGGCGGATCTGACAGAGCTTGCGCCGGATGACAGCATGACGATGCAGACAGCGGTCTCCGGCGTGGGGAGGCTGGAACTTGAAATCCTTAGGAAAAAGGATGGGGCGGTGATCCGTTTCGCAAACGCCGGGGCGGACGAAAGGTTCCGGCTGGGAGAGCTTAAGGAGAAAGAGAGAGGACACGGATGGCGGAGATAGATTTTGTGATTGCGTGGGTGGACGGCGCAGACCCCGCATGGCGGCGGGAGAGAGATGTCTATGCAGGAAATAAGGGGCGGTCAGCGGCGAGCAGCGGTGATGCGAGATACCGGGACTGGGAGCTTCTGCGCTTCTGGTTCCGGGGGGTGGAGCGCTTTGCACCGTGGGTGCGCCGCATCCATTTCGTGACATGGGGACATCTGCCGGAATGGCTGGATACAGCGAATCCGAAGCTCGCGGTCGTGAACCACAGGGATTTTATTCCGCAGGAATATCTTCCGACCTTCAGCGCGAATCCCATAGAGTTAAACTTTCACAGAATACCGGGCATTTCGGAGCAGTTTGTGTATTTTAATGATGATGTGTTTCTGCTCCGTCCGGTGAAGGATACGGATTTTTTCGAGAATGGGAAGCCGAAGGATATGCTTGCGCTGCAGCCGGTGGTTGCAAACCGCGAGGATGACATCATGCCCTATATTTATCTGAATGATGCCATGCTGCTCGCAAAATACTTTGACAAGAGAGAAAATATGAAGAAGCAGCCCGGCGCATATTTCCATCCCGGCTATCCGCTTTTGTACTTTGGCTATAATCTGCTGGAGATGGCGTTCCCACGCTTCACAGGCTTTTACACTGTCCACGGACCGGCAGCGCTGTTAAAGTCTACCTATGAGACGGTCTGGCAGCTTGAGCCGGAGTGGCTGGACGGGGTGTGTAGAAACCGTTTCCGCAGCAGGGAGGACATCAACCAGTATGTGCTACGGGAGTGGCAGAAGCTGAGCGGTGATTTCAAACCCTGCAATGCGGCGCGCTTCTGCAGATACTTTGATATTGATGCGGAAAATGAGACATTGCTGCGGACAATCACGGGCAGAAGGGCGACGACCGTCTGCATCAACGATTCGGTGGGTTTTTCGGATTTTGAAAGGGTAAAACAGGAGATACAGCAGGCATTTGAGAGGATATTACCAGAGAAGAGCTCGTTTGAGCGGTAGGAGAGAAGAGAGCCATGGAGAGAAGCAGAACTGAATATTCCGCGATCAATACCTCCGTGGCAGTGATCTCGCGGATTACGGCGATACTGATGGGCTTTGTCACCCGCGTGGTCTTCACGCGGATGCTGAATGAGAATTACGTCGGAGTCAACGGACTGTTTACGGATATATTGAACGTGCTCTCGCTGACGGAGCTGGGGGTGGGGACGGCGATTACCTACGCCCTGTACCGTCCCATCGCAGAGAAGGATAATCTGAGGCAGCAGCAGCTCATGCGGCTGTTCCGCACCTTCTACCGTGGGACGGCGCTCTGCGTTGCTGCGCTGGGAATGCTGCTTCTGCCGTTTCTGGACACGCTGATGAAGAGCCGGCCGGATGTGGAGCATCTGACGCTGATTTACCTGATGTATCTGGCGGATTCGGTGCTGTCATATCTGCTCGTCTATAAGAGGACATTGATTGAGGCGCACCAGAAGAATTATGTCGTGCTGCTGTACCAGACCGCTTTTCTGGTATTGCAGGATGTCCTGCAGATTGTCGCGCTGGTTGTCACGCGGAACTTTATCCTGTTTCTTGCGCTGAAGATTCTCTGCACGGTGCTGACAAATATTTTGATTTCCCTGAAGGCTGACAGGCTCTACCCCTATCTGAAAGAGCCTTGCAGGGAGCAGCTTCCGCAGGAGGAGCGCAGGGAGATCTTTAAAAATATTCGGGCGATGATGATGCATAAGCTCGGACTTGTGGCGGTGAACAATACGGATAACCTTCTCATTTCCGCATTCGTCGGCGTTGCGAGCGTCGGCATTTACTCAAATTATTATCTGCTGATCGGTTCGGTCAGGCAGGTGCTGGATCAGGTCTTTCAGGGGATCACGGCGAGCGTCGGTAACCTCGGCGTCATGGGCGGAAAAGAGAGGATGAGGAAGGTGTTCGAGACGGCGTTCTTCATCGGACAATGGATGTACGGCTTTGCGGCGATCTGTCTGTATGAGCTGCTGAATCCGTTTGTGGAGCTGGCATTCGGCGCCAATTATGTCTTTGAGAAAAGGATTGTTCTGATCCTGTGTATTAATTTCTTTGTGACAGGCACACGCCGCGCGACGCTCACCTTCCGCGACTCCATGGGACTTTTCTGGTACGATCGCTATAAGGCGCTGGCGGAGGCGGGGGGCAACCTGGTCTTCTCTATTATTCTGGTCCTGCAGTTTGATGTCTTCGGCGTCTTTCTGGGAACGCTGCTCTCTGCGCTGACAACCTCTGTGTGGATAGAGCCGTTTGTGCTCTACCGCAAGGGCCTGAAGGCGCCGGTGCTGCCGTTCTTCGGAAAATATGCCTGTTATACCTTCTTTGTCGCGGTGGCGTGGGGGATAACGGACAGACTGTGTGCCTTTGTGAACGGAACGCCCGTCGTACAGATCGGGTGCAGGCTTCTGATCTGTGTTGCGGTGCCGAATGCGCTGTGGCTGCTGCTCTATCACCGCACGGAGGAATGGCGTACAACACGCAGAAGCGTGGAGAAGATATTGAAAAAGAGAAAAGTGCGCGAGGAATAACCAATGGAACTGGAGATGGGACGAGAGCTGTGCGGGCTGCTGGATGCGGCACTGCACGGTAAAAAGCCGGACAGAATGCCGGAGCCGGAAAAAATGCAGGAGCTTTTGAAGTTTGCCGACAGGCATTCCCTGCTCCCGCTGCTTTATGGTACAATAAATGCGGACATCAAGGCAAAGAGCCGCCAGACGGTGCAACAGAGCTACCATCTGCTGTTCTTAAGCCGGTTTGTCGTCAGGACACTGGCGGACAGCGGAATCCCGTCCATGGTATTAAAGGGCTGTGCCGCGGCGGAATATTATCCTGTGCCGGAGCTGCGGAAGTCGGGGGATGTCGATCTGCTATTGAAGGACGAGAAGGCAGTGGAAGCGGCGTGCCGCTGTCTGGAAGAGCATGGGTTCCGACGGACAGACGAACAGCATGCGAATCATCATGTTGTCTGTGTAAGCCCGGATCGGATCGATATTGAGCTGCATATGACGCTGACAGAGCCGTTTGACGAGCAGCGGATCAACGACAGACTGGCGGAATGTCAGGCAGAGTTTTTCAGGCACTGCTGTGAGGAGGAGATCATGGGCATTACCTTACCTGTGCCGGAGAAGCCGTACTTTGCATTTTATCTGCTTCTGCACATGCTGCAGCATTTCCTGCGCTCAGGCTTTGGCTTAAAGCTTCTCTGTGACTGGGTAGTCTTCTGGGAGCGTGGCTGTCAGCCGGAGGAGGAACAGACCTTTCTCAGGCTGGTCAGGGAAAACGGCGTGGAGGGCTTCTGCGGGATGGTGACGGCATTCTGCGTCACTTATCTCGGGCTTTCGGAGGAAAGAGTGGCTTTTCTGACGGCGGGAGAGAGCAGGAGGATCAAGCCTGCCGATCTGGAGGAGTTTCTGAGCGAGATTCTGGAGGCGGAGGAATTCGGAAAGTCAAGTCAGGAGCGCATGGTCGCCCTGCGGGGAAACCGGATGTCGGACTTTTTGCGTGAATTTCATCATCAGACCCTGCTGACCTATCCGAAGGCGAAAAGACAGCGGGTGCTCTACCCGGTTTACTGGGTCAGAATGTTTTTGGGCTTTTTATACCGCAACCGCCATCTGAGGGGCGTTTCAAGCTCCGCAGTGTTGAAAAAAGCGGCGAAACGGGGCAGACTTGTGGAAAAAATGCATATTTTCCGCTAATATAAAAATAAATTTTTCAAACGCAACTTTGTGCCTGCGGTTCAGGGTTTGCGGGTTACTGAAAGGCATGAGAATTAGTATGGATACATTGTACTGGGCTTTGGAATATGGCAAAGTCCTTATTGCATATATAGCGGTCATGTTTATCTGGCCCTCCGTTGTGTTCGGCGGTTACCTGAAGGGGAAGAGCCGGGGTGTCCGGTTCTGCTTCTGTGTGACGGTGCAGGTGGTTCTGGTCAACACGGTAGTGCTGGTGCTGGGACTGCTGCATCTTCTGCACGGCTGGCTCGTGGCGTTATTGTTCTATGGGAGCTTTTTCGGGGTGCTGCTGTACCGGTTCCGGGTCACGGAGGAGTTGCGGCAGACAGTGATCCGGCTTGTGACGGGAACCTATGGCATCCGTCTCTTTGCGTCGGATATGCGCACCCGTTTCCGGGGCTGGAAGAGGAAGAAGCAGGATGCTTTTCTGCAGAGTGCGAGAGGGCACATTATTGAGTATATTGTGCTCGCAGTGGTCGTTCTGTTCGGCATGATTTATTTTACCTATGGCGCATTTTGCGACCATTCTTACGGCTTCGGCGATATGTACAGGCATCACTCGTGGATATATGGGCTGCTGGAGGGCACTCCCTTTTACGAGGGCATCTATCCAGAGGCGATGCACTGCTTTATATACAGTCTCAGAGTGCTGTTCGGCATCAGCATTTACAGCGCACAGCTTTTTCTGGCAGGGATTCATGTGGCGGTGTTTCTTGTTTCTGCTTATCTCTTCCTGAAAGAGTTCTTTGCGTGGCGTGGGACGGCGATCCTCGTGCTGGCAATGTTCCTCACGGTTGATCTGGTCTGCATAGATGAGATTTTCAGTATGTCCCGCCTGCAATGGACGTTGCCGCAGGAGTTTGGACTGTATACGGAGTTTTTGTGTGTGGTATTTCTGCTGCGCTGCCTGAAGGCTGATTTTACGGATATTCCGAAGGGCATCGGCAGGAAGCTCAAATATCTTTTCACAAACGAAAATTTACTCTTGTTCATGATGTCTCTCGCGGCATCTCTCGTCATACACTTTTATGCGACCATGATGGCGTTCTTTCTGTGTCTGGTCGTGGCGGGCTGTTATTTCGTGGCATTTTTCAGAAAGAAGCGGCTTCTGCCGCTGATCGCGGCGGTGTCGGCTGGGCTGTTCATTGCGGTTGCACCGATGGGACTCGCACTGGCGGAGGGAATCGGCTTTCAGGGTTCTATTGGCTGGGCGGTCAATATCATCAACGGAACAGACACCAATGAGGGACGAACAAACCAGATCAAGAAGCAGGAGACCCCGGAGACACCTATTCCCGATGAGTCGGGGCAGGTTTCCATGCCGGGGGAGACGACGGGAATGCCAGACAACGCAGTCACCGGACAGGGAGACCTCGCATCACAGGATGGGATGGAGCAGCCTGTAAGTCCGGGATTTACGGAGCGGCTTCGGGAGAAATTGACGCAGGTTGGAGGAATTTTTAAGCGCATCTGGAAAATTATCAGGGAGAAGTCTGCCGGGGTGTACAGCTACGGCTACGTCACTCTGTACAGGAGTGAGAGGGCGGCGTGGATCGTCGGGTTTACGGCGCTCGGGCTCGCCTTCTGGCTCTGCTACCGGCTGATCACGGCTCTGGTGGCGCTGATCTTCCGCAGAAAGCTAAAGAGTGGAAGATTTCTGACCTTCTTTGACGGCTATCCGCTGCTTGTGCTGATGTCGGCTTTCTTTATGCTACTCTACGCGGCGCCGTTTCTGGGATTGCCGGAGCTGATTGCCGGTTCGAGACTGTGTTCGACGGAGCAGCTGCTGATTCTCGCAGTGATAGCCATTCCGGCGGACGCTATTTTTGCAACACTCGCTCAGACTGGGGTGCGCAGGGTCATGCCTGTAATGCTGATTTTTGGTGTCGGCGGCATCTATGTTGCGGCGAGGCAGCTTGGCTTCTATCACGGCTATCTTTACAATGAGCTGACACGTTATAATTCGGTGGTGCGCGTGACGAATGAGATCATGGAAAGCTTCCCGGAGCACAGCTATACAATCGTGTCCCCCACGGATGAGCTTTATCATGTGATCGAGAAGGGGCGGCACGAGGAGCTGTTCCAGTTCGTACAGAGAACGACGGGAGAGAACTATACCATTCCGACAGAGTATATTTTCCTCTATGTGGAGAAGAAACCGATCCGGTATGCCCAGAGCCATTTCCAGACCGGTCCCGCATGGCTGGCAGAAGAAAAGTACACGCAGTATTACAGCACGAATTACAGTGAGGGCAACGCGATCAGCGCGTCCGAGATTTCCGGGACAGCGGCAGCGGAACCGCTTAGAACCTATTCCAAGCTGTCACAGAACTACTCCAATCTGGAGAGCCGGACGATTCTTGAGTCGAAGGCTTATCTGTGGTTTGAACGTTTTTCGGAGCTGTATCCGCAGGAGACGGCAGTCTATTATGAGGACGACGACTTTGTCTGTTATCTGATCCGGCAGAATGTCTATCGTCTGTTTCAGTTGGAGGCGCAATGAGAAGAGCGGCGGGAAAAATTTTAACAGCATTCATGCTTTTTGCGACGCTTGGCACGCTCTGGCTTTTCGGCAGAGAGCTTATACAGCGTTTTCAGTGGTGCATACAGGCGGAGACGGTGCGCTTCACGGAGTCCGTGAAAGAGTTAAGAAACCCGGACAGGGGCTTTTATGCCATCTACGGCTTCCGGATCAAGGAGGAGCCGGTCGACTATGCGGCGGAGCTTGCAGAGCGCATGAAGGAGGACACGGCAACGACACTCGCCATGCTGCAGATCAATCTGCAGGAATACCGCAGCGGTGCGCTTAGCAGCGCGGCATTGGAAAATGTCGAAAATCTGTTACAGGCGATTTCCGGGACGGATAAGCGCTGGATCGTCCGTTTTCTCTATGACTGGTATGGGGAGAACGAGCAGTATGAGCCGCAGGACATCGGAATTATCACGGGTCACATGGAGCAGCTCGGAGACATCTTAAAGACCTACAAGGACTGCATCTTCACCTTACAGGGATTATTCATCGGAAACTGGGGGGAGATGAACGGAACGCGCTATGCGGATCAGGAGTCCATGAGACGGCTGACGGCGCAGCTTTTAAAGAGCACGGATGAGACGACCTTCCTCGCGGTGCGTACACCGGCACAGTGGCGGAAGATCACGGGTACTGCGGACATTGTGACGACTGACAGTGAGGTGACACGGAGGCTCGGACTGTTCAACGACGGAATGCTGGGCAGTGAGAGCGATTACGGAACCTATGGCGGGCAGACGAGAACGGAGGCGGGAGAGACTGCCGCATGGACGAGGGCGGAGGAGCTTGCATTTCAGGAGGAACTTTGTGGAAAAGTCCCGAACGGCGGCGAGGTGATTGTGGATAACGCATTCAATGACCTCGAGGCAGCGATCGCGGATCTGCGGATCATGCATGTCACATATCTGAATGAAAATTATGACAGAAAGGTTCTGGAAAAGTGGGCGGCGGGTACGATGCACACGGGGGGCTGCTTTGACGGCATGGACGGACTGTCCTATATCGAGAGACATCTCGGCTACCGGCTGCTGATCTCCGGGGCGGAGCTGTCGCAGGAGCCTGGACAGGAGACGGCGGAGCTGGCGGTATCTATAAGGAACATCGGCTTCGCGCCGCTTTACCGAACGTGTGACATGAGGATTGTCCTGTGTGCGGAGAATGGAGAGAGCGTTTTCGAGAGGGAGTTTCCGGCAGACCTCTCTGGGCTGACTGGAGGAAACCGGACGGAGTGCGAGGCGGTCTTCACGGTGCGGCTGCCGGTGCCTGAGGTCGAGGACGGGAGTTTCACGGTCTGGCTTCAGATGAGCGATCCGGTGACAGGAAAAGAAATAGTTTTTGCAAATGAGCAGACAAATGAGGAAAACGGGTATCAAATCGGAAAATTTACAGTCAATAAATTGGATTTTGTCGAAATAATCGACAGACTTTTATCACAAAAGAATTGACAGCCAAGTAAAGTTTTGGTAAAATAATGGCAGTAAGTTGTAGAGTTCATATGTATTTGAGGGAGAGGTGCAGATTATGATGAATTATGAAAGACCGATGTTAGTTAAGACAGAGCAGATGTCTGAGGGTGTTTACCTTGCGAGCGGTGACGGATGTTATACGGCGAATGCGCATATTCACCAGACACCGCAGACAGGACGTGGAGATTATCGAATTCAGGTAAACGGCGTGCATGCTGCTGATCACACGAAGGAGGCTCAGACGCTTACGATATCTTTCAATCAGTCGGTTACCTATGTTAGTGGTGGAGTTAGATGTGATGACGGAGATGGTACTACGACTCTGAAAGTTGCGTTAAGTTACCATCAGAATCCGAATGATAACATCGGATTTGGTGATCTGGTAGTTACGTCGGATGCGGGATTGGCTATTACGGGTGTAACGATTACCGACTGATGGATTTAAAATTTTAGAAAGCCGTTGTGTGTATGCACAACGGCTTTTTCTAAGTGGTTCTGGAGATGTATGTCCAAGGACTCCATAAAATATCGGAAAGGCGACAGGAATAGGGAGAACAATGCCGGATATAAAGCATTATGCAAAACGGATCAGGGAGGGCGCCCTGAAGGATGTCTGGCGGGAGACGGTGTGGATCTACCGATATGCCCGCAATTATTGGAAGCAGATGATCTTCTATACGGTTCTGGGACTGGCGGGAACGGCGGTTTCATTAATATCGAGCCTGATCTCCCGGGATATGGTTGACATCATCACCGGAAAACAGGCAGGACTTTTAGTGCAGACCTTCTGCCTTTACATCGGGTTTTCCATAGGCAATCTCTTTGTGTCGCAGCTCTCCAGCTATTTTTCCAATAAGATCAGCCTCGGTGTGGAGAATGAGATCAAGCAGGACGTCTTTCGAAAGATGCTCTGCGTCGATCTGGAATCCATACAGAATTATCACACGGGCGATCTTCTGACGAGATGGAGCTCGGATGCGGGTAATATTTCAGCAGGAATTCTGAGCTGGATTCCGAATCTGATCATCAACACGGTGCGGTTTGTCAGCACCTTTGCGCTAGTATTCTATAATGACCCTATGTTTGCCCTGCTGGCGCTGCTCGGTATGCCGGTGAGTATGATTATGTCGCGCACATTGCTCCGGCGGATGCGGAAGAATAATGGACGCAGCGCCGCGATGAATGCAAAGATGTCCGGTTTTAATCAGGAAGCATTTTCCAATATCCAGACGATCAAGGCATTCAACCTGATCCGACTCTACACGGAGAGATTGAAACAGCTGCAGCAGGAGTATCTTTCCATGCGGCTGGAGTTTCAGCGCATGTCCATGGCAACCTCGATGCTGCTCTCCATCGTCGGACTTGCCGTTTCCTACAGCTGCTACGGCTTCGGAATCTATCGCGTCTGGAGCGGAACGATCACCTACGGAACCATGACGATGTTCCTGTCCCTGTCAGGAAATCTTACAGGAAGCCTGAACCAGCTGGTTTCCATGATACCGTCGGCAATCTCGCTCACAACCTCGGCGGGGAGGCTGATGGACATTCTCGATATGCCGTCGGAGGACTTCTCGGAGGAGGAGAAGGTACATAGCTTTCTGGAACAGAACCGGAGCAGGGGAATCAGCTATGCCTGCTCAGAGTTGACCTATGCTTATCACACGGGCACGGAGGTTTTTTCGCATACCGCACTGGAGGCGCATCCGCATGAGATCGTCGCGCTTGTCGGTCCGTCCGGCGAGGGAAAGACGACGATGCTGCGCCTGCTGCTGGCACTTCTGAATCCGCAGGAGGGGGAGAGCTTCTTTACCGGGGAGGCGACCGGGGAGAAAATGCGCAACACCCCCGCCGCAAGGGAGCTGTTTTCCTATGTCCCGCAGGGGAATACCATGTTTTCCGGGACAATCGCGGAGAATATGCGTTTTGTCAAGCCGGATGCGACGGACGAGGAGATTGAACAGGTGCTGAGACAGGCTTGTGCGTGGGGCTTTGTGGAGAAGCTGCCGGACGGCATTTACAGCGCGATCGGAGAGCGCGGCACAGGCTTTTCGGAGGGACAGTCACAGAGGCTGTCGATTGCGAGGGCATTGCTTCGGAAATCGCCGATCCTGCTCATGGACGAGGCGACTTCGGCGCTGGACGTGGCGACGGAGCGCGAAGTTTTGAAGAATATTATGCGGGACGATTACCCGAGAACCTGTATCCTGACGACACACCGGCCGACTGTGCTTGGCATCTGCCAGAGGGTGTACGGTATCAGGGAAAAGAAGTGCGTTGTGCTGACGGAGGAGGAAATCCGTCAGCTGATGGACAATTTCTGATTATTTTTTGGCTGCCGGTAAGCTGTCGATCGCGGCTCGCATAACGCTTGCGGCTTCCGGCTCCTTTGTGCATTCCAGAGAGAAGGTCGGGATCAGACCGCCCAGCTCTGTGGCAAAGCCGAGGTTGGTTTTTGCGAGGGCTTCGGTCCAGCCGGGAGAGATCAGCCGCTGCAGGACCGCCAGAACAGAAGTCTCGCCGGAGAGAGCGGAAGCCTTGTTGTGCGGAGCCTGTTTCAGGAAGACAATGCCGCCGAGGGGAAAGCTCTTTTCCGTGTAGATGCCGGATGTGCCGCACCATGGCAGACCGTATACGACCGGTGTGCCTTCAGAGATGCCGAGGAGGTTCAGGTCGCCGTTTAGCAGGGGCGTACCGAATGCCTGCTGCCACAGGGCGGTGTGAGTGGATTTCCCCGTGCCGGAGCAGCCGGAGAAAAGCCATGCCTTCCCGTTATAGAGCAGTGAGGCGGAGTGCATGACAAAGAGCTCCTTTTTCTGGGCGGCGAGGAGAAAGGCAAAGCGGATCGCGTGAAAGAGCATATCCGCATGCTCCTCCGGGCAGGAGAACTTGCAGTAAATGTCAGCGGCAGAACCGTCCTTGCGGATATGCATCTCATGGATGAACCAGTCGCCGGAGAACAGAAGGATATAGCTGTCGCCGCAGTCGCACAGGATCAGTTCACTCGTCCGCAGTATTATGTTTCCGTTTCGTTTCTGCAAGGGTGCGTGGCGGATGATGTTGATGCGCAGATCGGGTTCAGCCGGAGCGCAGTAAAAGTTCTTGAAATACTGCTCGCAGAGGGCGTCCGCCCCGGTGCAGGATATGGTGACGGTGCCGATCCGGAAGGTGTGAGTCGTGGAGGGCGTTATGGCAGCAGCAGACAATACCGGGGAGAACGCCTGGGCGGCAGATAAGTCCGAGGAAGATGCCTGTGCGGTGAGAATACCATGTGCGGTCAGCAGCGAAAAAAACTGCTCCATATCGTGCTTTAGAAGTGGCAGCTCGTCCTCGGATGCCTGATATTCCTTCGCAAGCAGTGCGAGCAGCTCGCGCTCTGAAAGCCCACGGCTGAGACCGTCCCACAGCAGGCTGCCGGACTGGTTCAGGCGGAGTACGGTGCCTGCCCCGGCAATCGACTGCCCATAGGGGAGCAGAAATGGTACGCCGTTGATTTCCGCCTTAAAGTATTCGTTGCGCTGTTTCATGGAAAGGTCCTCCTGATAAGATGATTTTGAGCAAGGGCGTTTATGAGATTAGTATAGCAGTTGGCGGGGGAAAAAGCCAGAGGGACGATGAAAGAAGCGGGAACGGAAAGGGAGAGAGATGGAGCGGATAGATATTGAAGAGGCGTTGAGAGAGGGGAAGAGTATACAGATCCGGCCGCAGGGCTACAGTATGTACCCGCTGCTTGTGCCGGGGCGGGACGAGGTGATTCTCCGCGCAGCAGATCCGGCGGAGCTGCGCCGGGGGGATGTCGTGCTCTACCGCAGGGAGGGCAGCATCTTAGTCCTGCACCGGATATGGAAAAAACGGAGCGACGGCTTTTACATGGTCGGAGATAACCAGACGAAGGTGGAAGGGCCGATTGCCGTGGAGCAGATTCGCGCCGTCATGACAGCATTCATCCGCAACGGAAAACATCTCCCGGCAGGAAATCCCGGCTACCGCTTTCTCGCTGCAGTCTGGCTTCTCCTCCGCCCCTTCCGCCGCGCAATCTCCCTTCCTATCGCAAAACTGCGCACTCTTCTAAAGAAGCTCAAATAGCCTCGCTATAAACTGCAACCCGTAGGAATTTTCGGTCAACAGTTGCACAGGCTGCATCTGACCACAGATTTCCCCAAACAGTTGCGCGGACTGCACATGGCCACAAGCAGTGCACTCTGGAGCCGCCGGCACTTAGATGCTGTACTGTAGCATCTTATGTGCCGCTGCGTGCGGAAGGTAGCGAGAGCGTGCCTGCGGTGGTCTGTGCTGTCCCGTGCAACGTCCCATGCAGAGAAAACCGTCCCTTGCAGACAAACAAGAAAGAGGTACAAAGATTGAAACTATTACATACCGGCGACCTTCACTTGGGCAGAACCCTCGGTGATTTCCGCCTGATTGAAGATCAGAAATATATTTTAAAACAGATCGTTGAACTGGCGGAGCAGGAGACCGTGGACGCCGTCCTGGTCGCAGGCGACGTGTACGACAGAGCGGTTCCGAGCGAGGAAGCGGTCGCCCTTCTGGACGACTTTTTGTGCGAATTGGCGGCGAGGAAGATCAAGGTTCTGCTCATCAGCGGAAACCACGATTCCGATGAACGCCTGCATTTCGGCAGCACCCTCTTTCAAAACAGCGGAATTCATATCGCCGCAAAATATGAGGGCGTGCTCTACAGACAGGTTCTCGAGGATGCTTTCGGCAGGCTGAACGTCTACCTCCTGCCTTTTGTGAAGGCATCGCAGGTCAGGCACTTTTTCCCCGAGGAGAAAATAGAGACCTATGAGGATGCCGTCAGGGTCATTCTTGACAGGGCACAGCCAGACAGCGGAGAGCGAAACGTGCTGGTCGCGCATCAATTTGTCGCGGGCGGTGCTGATCCGGTGCTTGCCGGGTCGGAGGGCGCTGCGACACAGACAGTCGGACTCGTGGAGAAAATCAGCCCGGAATGCTTTGACGCCTTCGACTACGTTGCGCTCGGGCACATCCACTCGCCCCAGAGAGTAGGACGGGAGGAAGTGCGCTACTCAGGTTCGCCATTGAAGTATTCGCTGGACGAGGCGGGGAGCGAGAAGTCCGTCTCACTTGTCACGATCGAAGAGAAGGGAGAGGTTGACATCCGACTGCTTCCTTTAAAGCCTTGCAGAGATCTGCGGCATATCCGGGGAAAGCGGGATCAGCTTCTGGATCCTGCCCATATCGAGTCGCCGGAGGATTATATCTATGTGACATTGACCGACGAGGACATCATAGACGATGCCATGGGAATCTTCCAGCAGTATTATCCGAACACGGTCAGGATTGATTATGACAACTCCCACACAAGGGCGATCGAACAGGTTACGATTGCACAGATTGCCCGGGAAAAAAGCTTTTCGGAGCTGATCTCGGATTTTTATACACAGGTGTATGGCTGTGAGATCAGCGGCGAGGAGCTGCAGATCATGCGGGAAGTTGCGGGAGAGGCAGGTGTGGAAAATGCGGCCGATTAAGCTGGTGATGAGTGCGTTCGGACCCTATGCGGACAGGACGCCGGAGATCGATTTTGAGCGCTTTGAGGATAGAGGACTGTTTCTGATCGCGGGGGACACCGGTGCGGGGAAGACGACGATTTTTGACGCGATCTGCTTTGCGCTGTATGGGGAGGCGAGCGGCTCCCACCGCGACACGAAGAATCTGCGCAGCGAATATGCCAAAGAGGGAACGGAATGCTTCGTGGAGTTTACCTTTTCCCATCAGGGGAGACAGTACCGCATCCGCAGGGAGCCGTCCTATGAGCGCAGGAAGCAGCGCGGAGAAGGCTTTGTAACGGTCAGCGAAAAGGCGGTTCTGTACTGTGAGGACAAGGCGCCGACAGAGGGCAAAAAGGAAGTTGACAGCGCTGTTGAGGAGCTTCTGCACATTGACAGCCATCAGTTCAAACAGATAGCCATGATTGCACAAGGGGAATTCTGGGATCTGCTCAACGCGAAGACGGAGGAGCGGACGGAGATCCTGCGCACGATTTTCATGACCGGGGGGTATCGGGAGATCGAGTTTGGCCTAAAGAGAAGGATGGATGAGGCGGTCGGCAGAAAGAAAAATACAGAGGCGGCGATTCTCCAGTATTTCCGTGATGTCATGCCGGGGGAGGGGGAGGAGAGCGTCGCTCTGCGTGATTTGCAGGAGCGGATGAAAAAGGAAGATTATGCGCTGTGGAGTCTTGATGAGCTGCAAACCGCAATCAGGAGCACCATGGAAGCGGATCATGCGTCTGAGACGGCGAGCGGGGAGAAACTCGGAGCCGTGGAAGCGGAGCTTGCGGAAAAACGCAGGCTGTTGGTGACCGCGGAGACGAACAATGCGCTGATAGACAGACAGAAAGCACTTGCGGTGGAGCGTGAGCAGCTTCTGCTGCGCGCTGCGGAGATGGATGAGCTGGGGAAGCGGCTGGAAAGGCAGAGGGCTGCAACGCGCGTCTGCAAGCTGCCATATGAACTCTGGCAGAAGAAGCGGTCTGATGTGGAGGTGACAAAGACCACATTGGAAAGCGGCAGAAAACGGCTCGAAGAGGCACACGCAAATGCGGAAGCGGCGGGCAGGGCATTTGATGAAGCCGCATTGCGGGAGCCGGAGGCAGAGAAGCTGAGACAGAGGGCGGAAAGAATCGACGAGGATGCCGGGCGCTACGAGCAGCGTGACAGGCTGACAGGGGAGCTTTCCCTGCTGAAAAAGGATGCGGCTGCATTGGCGGAGCAGGCTGAAAAGCTACGGGAGGAAGAAAATGCGCTGAGGGAACGGAGTGCGCTCTTAAAGGAAAAATGCGCGGAACTGAAGGACAGACCGGAGAGACTGCGGACAGCGAGGCAGCTCGGGGAGGAACTGACCTCGCTCGGGCGAAGCATGGCGGAACTGACCGGGCAGAGACGCAGCGCATATGAAGAGAGACGGGAACGGCTTTCCGCAGCGCAGACGCTTTTCCTGAAAGCACAGGAGAAATACCGCGGGGCGGCGGAGGAGCGTATACACGCGGAAGAACTGCTTGACAGCTGCCGGGCAGGCATTCTGGCGCAGGGTTTGCAGGAGGGCAGGAAATGTCCGGTCTGCGGAGCACTGCACCACCCGGAACCGGCGGCGCTTCCGGATGCGGATATTACGGAGGAGAGGATTCGGGAGCTGAAAGGACAGGAGGAGGCGGCACAGCGGGAGAAGGAGGCTGCAAACAGCGGAGCGGTGAGAGAGAGGACGGCGCTCGAGGGCTTTGCGGAGCGGTTTTCGGCCGACCTGCGCGCCTGCCTGGAGCATCCGCTCTGCGCGGAGGGCGGGGCGGAATCCGTGGATGAAGAGAGTCATCCGAAATTGTCCTATGGAGACGGCGGGGAAAGCGACACCTCCCAAATGATTGCGAAGCTGGCGGAGCGGGTCTGCGAAATGCAGCTTAAGCTGCAGGACAGGCTTCAGGAGAACATGTTGGAACAGAATGCGCTGGAGATGGAGTGTGGGGCGCTGGAGACCGCTGCGGCAGAGCTGGAGAGCCTACAGGGAGAGAGGCTGGAAGCGCTGCGCGGAAAGCAGGAGGACTGCGCGCGGCAAAGGGAGGAGAACGGCAGGCTGCTCGCTGAGAAAACGGCGCTGTGCGGAGCGCTGGAAGAGCTTGCCTATTCCGACTGGACGGCTGCGGCTAAGGCGCGGGACGACGCAAGAGAGGCGGCGGCAGCCCTGACGGCGGCAATCCAGACGGCGCGCCGGCGGAAGGAGACTGCCGATAAGGCGGAACACGACAGCGACGCATCGGTGAGACTTCTGACAGAGACGCTTGCCGGGCAGCAGAACGAGGAACATTCCCTGCTGGCGGAGTTTGAGGTTGCACGGAAGGAACAGAATTTCGCCGATACAGCGGAATTTCTGCGCTTTGTCACCGATGAGGAGCAGATTGCAGCGGCAGAGAAGCTGCTGCAGGACTACGAGCGGAGTGTGGAGACAAATGCGGCACAGCTGCGACAGGCAGAGGAGGATGCGGCGGGAAAGAGCCGGATTGATCTTGAATTGTTGAGAGCGGAGGTGGAAAAGCTGGAGAGCGCTGCCGGGGAGATCAGTGCCGGGCTGACGGAGATCCGTTACCGCATCCGCAATAATGAGGAGAAGTACGGCAGAATTTCGGGACTCTGGCCGGAGTTTGAGAGCGCGGGGAAGCTGGGGGGTGTCTGTACAAGGCTGTACCGCCTCGTCAAAGGAAATACAGGCAACGGAAAGATCACGCTGGAGCAGTATGTGCAGGCGGCGGGCTTTGACAATATCATCATGGCGGCGAACAGGCGTCTGCTCCCTATGAGCGACGGACAGTACGAGCTGTTCCGTCAGGAGGATTCCATCGGCAGGAGGAGCAATACCTTTCTTGACCTGGAGGTGCTGGATCACTTTACCGGGCGCAGACGACCGGTAGGCAATCTCTCCGGCGGGGAGAGCTTTAAGGCGTCACTGAGCCTTGCGCTCGGGCTCTCTGACACGGTTTCCTCCCATCTGGGCGGTGTGCAGATGGACGCGCTCTTCGTTGACGAGGGCTTTGGGACGCTTGACAGAAAGTCAATCGAGAGTGCCATGGATATTCTGATTCATCTGGCGGGGAGCAATAAGCTCGTCGGCGTGATCAGCCACAGGGAGGAGTTGATCGAGAGCATCCCGCAGCAGATCCGGGTGGAGAAGACCAGAGAAGGCAGCAGAATTACAATAGAGGATGGAAGATAGCGGTAAAAAAGCGGCGCACGGGATTTCCCTATGCGCCGTTTTGCTTGTCGGTGTCAGTCGTCCTTTTCGGGCGTCTGCTTCTTTGTGCGGAGGATTCTCCGCAGAATGTATATGGTGATCATGATGAGGAGGATCGCAGTGAAAATACCGAGCATTCCCTGTCCCATGACCTTCAGTGCAATAATTACGTTATCCCACATAGTAGTTTCCTTCTTTCTATCAATGTATGAATGGCAATGTATGAGTTTACACGCGGCTTACAGGTAGGAGCTGATCAGGTTGATGATCAGACCGCCGGCAACGACGGAGGCGATCTGACCGGACACGTTTGCGCCGGCTGCGTGCATGATCAGGATGTTCTGGGGGTCTTCCTTCAGCGCGAGCTTCTGGACGACACGGGAGGACATCGGGAAAGCGGAGATGCCGGCTGCTCCGATCATCGGGTTTACCTTGGTCTTTGAGAACAGGTTGATGATCTTTGCAAAGAGGACACCGCCAATGCTGTCGAAGATGAAAGCGAGAAGTCCGATACCCATGATGAGCAGGGTATCAACCTGTACAAATGCCTCTGCCTGCATACTGAAGGAGATTGTGATGCCGAGGAAGAGCGTGATCAGGTTTGCCAGAGTGTTCTGGGCAGTCTCAGACATGGTTCCTAGCACACCGCATTCGCGTATGAGGTTTCCGAACATCAGGAAGCCAACGAGCGCTACGGAGGAAGGAGATACCAGTCCGACGATAAAGGTTACGACGATGGGGAAGGCGATGCGCAGCTCCTTGGAGACCTCGCCGGGATGGTAGGTCATGCGGATCTGGCGCTCCTTCTTTGTCGTCACCAGCTTGATGGCGAAGGGCTGTACAATGGGAACCAGCGCCATGTAGGAGTAGGCGGCAACCGCGATTGCCCCGATATATTTTGAGTGGAAGATCTGGGACACCAGAATGGAGGTCGGTCCGTCAGCGGCGCCGATGATGGCGATGGAAGCCGCATCCTTCAGGTCGAAGCCCATCAGTGTCGCAATGACGAGAGCGACAAAGATACCGAACTGTGCGGCAGCTCCAAACAGGAACATGATGGGACAGGACAGAAGCGGACCGAAGTCGATCATTGCGCCGATGCCGATGAAGAGCAGGATCGGCAGTGCCTCGGATGCCTCGATGCCGATGTGGAAGAGCCATTCGAGAATACCGTTTACCTCGCCGACACCTTCCATGTACTGGTTGATGACGCCGGTAAAGGGAAGATTGACAAGTATGGCGCCAAAGCCCATGGGAAGCAGCAGCGACGGCTCATACTCCTTTTTGATGGCAAGCCAGATCAGGATGATACCGATCAGGTACATGACGACCTGTTTCCAGGTGATGGCTAATAAGCCGGTTACTAAAAAATCCATAGTGAATCCCTCCTATGTATAATAGTATATATGTTTGCCCATGCCTGTCTGGGTTTATACAGGCCTGTTGCCCATGAAAAAGAAAACAAAAAAGACTTTTATTGCAGGAGAAACACTGCAATAAAAGTCTTGTCATTTCAATCTTAAGCGGATATCCACCCGGAATATCGTACTGACGCCTAAAATGCAACCGCTAACTGCCCGAACCCTGTCCGGTGACAGATAACGTCTGCCGACTACTCCCTTTTATCGGAAACTGATAAAGACATCATACAATAGAGCGGGAAAAAAGTCCAGCAGAAATTTGGCAAAAGAAATTTATTTCCTGTGCACACTAAAGTATTTTCAAAGCCCGCCGATAAAGATATTAGAATTCAGCGAGAAGGAGGGACCCTTGATGCGTATTGAAGCTTATACACAGGTACAGCAGCTTTACCAGACGAAGAAGGTAAATCAGGCAAGGAAGTCGGGCAGCGTATCTCACGCGGATCAACTGCAGATCAGCAATCTCGGGAAGGATTTCCAGACTGCAAGAGCGGCAGTGGCAGGCAGCCCCGACATCAGAGAGGAATTGACAGCACCGATCAAAGCGAAGATCCAGAGCGGCACCTACAGTGTTGACAATGAGAGCTTTGCAGAGAAGCTGCTGAAAAAGTATGAGGAAATGAGGTAAGAAGTCCCGTGGCCAGCTTAATGGAAAACCTGATAGAGGTAATAGAACAGGAAGGCATAGAGTATGAGGGACTTCTGAGCCTGTCTCAGAAGAAAACTCCGATCATCGTGAGCGGTGATCTGGAGGCATTACAGAAAATCACGGATGATGAACAGGAATCGGTAGGCAGAATCAGCCATCTGGAAAAGAAAAGGACGGAAGTTACTGCGGATATCGCCAATGTTTTGAACAGGGATGTTACGAAGCTGAAGCTCCGAAATATGATTGATATGCTTGCGGCAAGACCTGCGGAACAGCAGAGACTGGCAGCGGCACACGACAGATTACAGAGCGCGGTGCATGAATTGCAGCGGACGAATGAACAGAACAAGGAACTGCTGGGAAATGCACTTGAAATGGTGGAGTTTGAGATGAATCTCCTGCAGGCGTCCAAGGCGGCGCCGGAGACGGCAAATTATACCAGAAGTGCGTACAACACCGGGGACACGATGGGTGTTGCCAGCGGCGGCTTTGACGCAAAACAGTAACAACAGTAATGACAGAGGTGATATTATGCCATTGATGGGCAGCTTATACATTGGAGCATCCGGATTACAGACGAGTCAGAATGCGCTGAATACCACAGCGCATAATTTATCTAATATCGATACCACCGGCTATACAAGACAGCAGGTGCAGCAGTCTGCAAGGCGTTATGTGACGCTTTCCGTGAACCCCCAGTCTGTGAATAATAAGCAGACCGGTCAGGGTGTCACTTATTCCCGGGTAAAACAGATCAGAGATTATTTTCTGGATAAGACATACCGCAAGGAATCGGGGCGCAGTATGTTCTACGAAGTGTCCACAGAGGTTCTGGAGCAGGTGGAGAGCCAGCTCGGAGAGATGAACGGCGAGGCATTCCAGACGACAATTGAGGACTTATGGACATCGGTACAGGAGTTGGCGAAGGATCCGGCAAGCTCTGTGACGCAGGGACTGCTTGTCCGTAAAGCATCCGAGTTTGTGGAGCGCGCGTCGACGGTTTACGCCGGATTGACTTCTTATCAGGATAATCTGAATGTCCAGATAAAGAAACAGGTTGACAAGATCAATGAATACGGCGAACAGATTTTACAGCTGAATGACAAAATCCGTGCCGTGGAGGCGGGAGGCATTGAACACGCCAACGATCTGCGGGATGCCAGAAACCAGATACTGGATGAACTGTCGGAGATGGCCAGCATGTCGTTTGCCGAGGACATCTACGGAAGCGTTTCTGTCCAGATTGAGGGTGTGGATTTCGTCAAGGGCGGCGCCTGCTATAAGATAGAAATGGACGTTGATACGAATACCGGTTTTTATACTCCGTTCTGGCCGCAGAACGCAACCTACCGCGTGCTGGATGACGGAACCCGCGAGTACAATATAGACGGCGCGGAGGTCTTTAATTTCAACAGGGAGATTTCGTCCGACCTGAACACGGATATTGGCGGGCTGAAATCCATGCTCCTTGCAAGGGGAGATCACAGAGCGGATTACACGGACATCGAGGGAGATTACGACAGTATATCCCAGTCGGTGCTGATGAATATAGAGGCAGAGTTTGACCAGCTTATCCACAATGTCGTGACAAAGATCAACGGGATTCTTGCCAAGGCAGCCGGACAACAGACGGGGAATATCACGTTAGATGATGGAACGGTTCTCAAGGGAGCGAATTATGTTTTCTCCGATCCCGGCGGCTATATGCGCATGGCAGACGGAAGCCTGATCCAGATGTTTGAGAAGGTGACGACGGACGGCTACCGGAAGGTGAACGGCACGATCAGCTATGTCGATGAGAACGGTGTCACACAGACGAAGAGCGGTGAAATGTGGGTGATGAACGAGGAAGTGGCGGATGAGCCGGACTCGCTGTACAGCGTCAAAAACCTCAGAATCAACCAGACACTGATGCAGGAGCCGGCGATGCTGGGCTTCAGACTGCCGGACGGTTCGGAGGACATAGAGACAGCGGAGGCGCTGAAGGCGGCATTTACCGAGGAGATTTATACGCTGAACCCGAACGTCAGAAAGAAGACGACCTTCGTGGACTACTACACAGATCTTGTCGCACAGGTGGCAAATTCCGGTTCGGTCTATTGCAGCATTTATACTAACCAGCAGACGACGGTAGAGGCCGCGGAGAGCGCAAGACAGCAGGTGATCGGCGTGTCTTCGGACGAGGAACTGTCAAATATGATCAAGTTCCAGAATGCATATAATGCATCCAGCCGTTACATCAATGTGATCAGTGAGATGCTTGAGCATCTCATTACCAGTTTAGGTCATTAAGCAAAGGAGGCAGAGAGATGCCCTCACAGTTTTTCGGATTAAATATTGCATATACAGGCTTGCTGGCGAGCAATGCCGCACTGAATACGACGTCTAACAACATTGCCAATGTCCAGACAGAAGGCTACAGCAGACAACAGGTCAAGCAGCAGGCGGCAAATCCGCTGAGAGTGTTTCAGACCTATGGCTGTGCAGGCGCAGGTGTCGAGACAATCGCAATCGAGCGTGTGCGCGATGAATTTTATGATGGAAGATACTGGGACAACAACGCGAAGGTCGGCGAGTACGGCCAGAAGCAGTATTACATGACCCAGATCGAGAATTATTTTGACGACAACGGAAAGAACGCCGGATTTAAGACGGTGTTCGACCAGCTGATGACGACGGGACTTCAGGAACTGATGAAGAACCCGAACGATGCCACTGCAAAATCCCAGTTTGTAGGTTATGCGGGAGCGTTGGCGGAGTATTTCAACGGCGTTGCGGCGAACCTCCAGAAATTGCAGAAGGATGTCAACCAGGAGATTAAGCTCAAGGTCGATGAGATCAATTCCCTTGCGGGTGAGATCGCAAATCTGAATAAACAGATCAACACGATAGAGCTGACCGGTGTGAAGGCGAATGAGCTGCGCGACAGGCGAACGCTTCTGATCGACCAGCTCTCAGAGGCGGTCGATGTGGAGACGAAGGAAATTCCGATCACCGACCCGAACCAGCCGGACAGGGAGACCGGAGCTAACCGCTTCATTGTGCGGATAGCGGGTGGACAGACGCTTGTGGATGACAGTGAGTACAATGGTCTGGAATGTGTTGCAAGGACGAGCTACGAAAAGGTCAACCAGACGGATATTGACGGTCTGTACAATGTCTACTGGGAGGATGGACAGAGATTTAACCTGTACAATGGGGCTATGGGCGGCGCACTCAGAGGTCTGATCGAGATGCGGGACGGCAATAATGCTGAGAACTTTACAGGAAAGATTATCGATACCGGAACGACAGCGGGCGGTGCAAATGATACCGTCACGATTCAGGTTTCCCAATCCTATCTGCAGGATCTGAATAAGTGTAAGCTGTCCGACAACGGCGGCATTATCAACCTCGGGAATCAGGAATTTTACTATGATTCATGGACTTATCAGATCGGTTATGACGACAACGGCGAGGAGATACATACTTATACCTTTGTGCTGTCAGATCAGCAGAAGAATCCCTCCCGCGTGACGAACGACAGGGTGGGGAAGGTTGCTAATATCGGCGCAAGCATCACCTATCAGGGTGTTCCCTACTATATGAGCCAGATGAATGAGTGGGTCAGAACCTTTTCCCAGAAGTTTAACGACATTCTGACCGCCGGTTATGATTCGAATGGCAATGCGGGTGTGAAGCTGTTTACCGGAGACTATGCGACGGATGATAAACAGTATGAATTTGAGGATGCCTATCGCTACGACCTCTATCTGGAAAAGGTTGAGGAAGCGAAGAAGTCTTACATGGAAAATGATCCGACGCTGACAGAGGATGAGGCGCTGGAACTGGCGAGAAAGAATACAAAGATGACGGTCAGCGTGTCCGATGACAGCTATTATCAGCTGACTGCCATGAATTTCAGCGTTCTCAGTGCAATGGAGCTGGATCCCAGGCGTCTTGCCAACAGATATGACAAGGGAGACGGTGTTGAGCAGAATGATCTGCTGGAGGACATCAAGGATCTTGCCATCAACAAGGAAAAGATGAGCTTCAGGGGATGCTCCTCATCAGAATTTTTACAGTGTGTACTGTCGGATGTTGCACTGAATGCACAGAGGGCAAACACCTTTTACCAGAACTTTAAGGATGTTGCCGGAACGATCGACACACAGAGAATTTCCATTTCGGGCGTGGACGAGGACGAGGAGGCTGTCAACCTTGTAAAGTACCAGAATGGGTACAATCTGGCATCAAAGATGATTCAGACACTCACGGAGATTTATGACAGACTGATTCTGGAGACAGGCGTATAGGCTTGCTGACAGGCGGAACGGAAAGGCAGGAAGACTATGAGAATTACAAATAAAATCATGCAGCGCAATAACTTATCCAACATTAACACCAACAAGATCTATCAGGATAAGCTGAGCACACAGATGTCGACACAGAAGAAGATCAACAGACCTTCCGACGATCCGGTCGTTGCAATCCGCGCACTGAGACTGCGCAGCAGTGTCACAGAGATCACACAGTATTACAGCAAAAATATTCCGGATGCAGAGAGCTGGCTGAGTGTCACCGAAGATGCGCTGAAGAATCTTTCACAGATCATGACGAATATGATCGCACAGTGTACAAAGGGCTCCAACGGTCCGCTGAAGACCGAGGACAGACAGATCATCCTTGAGCAGCTTAAGGCACTCGGCGAGGAGGTATACTCTACGGGAGATTCTGACTATGCCGGAAGATATGTCTTCACCGGCTACAGGACGGATACTTCACTGAGCTTTGAGAAGGAAGAAACTCTGAATTATACCATCACAGAGCAGCTTACCAGCGATGACATTGACTCTGTTGTCAAGGTAAATTTAAAGAATGCAAACGGAAAGAGCCTTCTGGACTTAAATTCCAAGAACTTCGCGGACGCAGACATGGCTACGGATGAAGAAGCTGTCACCTCTGTAGAGGTGCACCGCTTCCGGCTGGCATATGACAGCTGCTCCGATTACAGTGACAGGGCGGGTGTGACCCCCAGCATCAGCTATATCGATGAAAATGGTGACACACAGACATGGACCGGAGGAGATATTCAGCTTGTTCATTCCTATGATGATCCATATACTCAGGCAGCAAATAATGCGAATTCCATCATCTATGTGCCGGAGACGGGAGAAATACTTCTCGGTGAGAACCGATATAAGACACTGATGGGAACGAAGGATGACGATACCACGGTCAAGAATGAGGCGGAGATCCGTGTGACTTACGAAAAGTCGAGCTGGCAGAAGGGCGACTTAAGACCGCAGCATTATTTTTATTGTGAATCCGATCCCGGAACAGCGGATGCCATTACTTATAACAAATCCTATCTGACAGACAACGTAGAGCGTCAGGATATTGAATATGATGTGGGACTGAACCAGACGATTCGTGTCAATTCAACGGCAGACCAGTGCTTCCAGCACGGCATCGGCAGAGAGGCGGACGACCTTGTGAATGCCATGCAGGATGTTCTTGATCTGGAGGCGGTTCAGACGAATCTGACGAAGCTGCTGGAAAAGGCGGAGGAGGGCAGCACCGACGCTGAGACGCTGCAGAAACAGCTGGATGCGGTGGAAAAGGCTCTGACCTATGCAAAAGATAAGGAGCAGAAGCTTTTCGAGAGAGGAATTACTTCATTTCAGGGCTATCTGGACGACGCAAGTCTCTGTATCACCGAATGCGGCACGAGAAGCAGTAAGCTCTCGCTGGTCAAGAGCCGTATGCAGAACCAGAAGACGACCTTTGAGACCTTGAAGAGTGAGAATGAGGATATTGACATCACTGAGGTGGCAATACAGTTAAAGAGCGCTGAGCTGACCTATCAGGCGGCATTGATGGCGACCGGAAAGGTCAGCCAGACAACACTTCTGAACTTTATATAAGGGAAAGGTAAGGTGTGGAAATGAAGATCAATACAAAGAACTTCGGGGAAGTTGAAATCGCGGATGAAAAGATCATCACCTTTGAAAATGGAATTATCGGATTTCCGGATCTGAAGAGATTTGCGCTGCTCCATGACGAGGACAAGGGGGTCAACGTGGGAATCCGTTTCCTGCAGTCACTGGATGAGCCGGCGTTTGCCATGCCGGTTATGGATCCGCTGATCGTGAAGCCCGACTATGATCCTGAGGTAAATGACGAGCTGCTTGCTACGGCGGGACATATCAATGCGGAGAATATCCTTGTGCTGGTGACGGCAACAATCCCAAGCGACCTTACGAAGATGAGTGTAAACCTTCAGGGACCGTTTGTCATCAATGTGGACGAGCATAAGGCATGTCAGGTCATTGTGGAGAACAGCGATTATCCGGTAAAATTCCCTGTCTATGATATTCTGCAGGCAAGAAAGGCTGGTGAATGATATGCTGGCATTATCCAGAAAGAAAAATGAAGCCATCGTAATCAACAACAATATAGAAGTTGCAATTCTTGAGGTAAAGGGTGATCAGGTAAAGATCGGCATTACGGCGCCGAGGGAGGTGCCGGTATACCGCAAGGAGGTATATGCACAGATTCAGAATGCGAATAAAGAGGCGGTCAGTGTTGACGGCATGGAGGCTCTGAAAAACCTGATGGGGAAAACGGAATAGTTTTTGAGATGAAATGGATGCAGGGAAGCAAAAATTTATGCTTCCCTGTTAATTTTTTCCCGGGACTTTCCGATAAATGGTTTAGAAACGGTAACGTAGAAATGGATTTCATACGGAAGTGGAGGGAGTAAAATGACAGTTGAACCGATTTCGAGCATGATGACGGTACAGGCACAGGGAAGTGCAGCAGTGAAGAACCCGATACCGTCAAAGACAGATGAGACAGAGGCAGGAAGACAGGCCATACAGGCTGCGGACAAGGTCGATAAGACGACGAATGTTGTGGAGAATTCACAGGAGAAGAGTCTTTTCGGCAATGAGGAGCAGTCAGGGAAGGAGCAGCAGGCTTCCAACGAGCAGATCCGCAAGGCTGTGGAGCAGATGAATAAGTCCATGGGCAATTCGGAAGCAATCTTCGGTGTACATGAGGGGACAAACCGTGTCACGATCAAGATCGTCGACAAGAGCACCAAGGAAGTCATCAAGGAGCTGCCGCCTGAGAAGACTTTGGATATGATAGCCAGAATCTGGGATATGGCAGGTATTCTGGTAGATGAGAGACGTTAAGGAGGATATATTATGGCAATGAGACTGAGCGGACTGATGTCCGGCATGGATACTGACAGCATTGTCCAGCAGTTGGTAGAAGCGAAGAAGACAAAGGTTACGACAGCGACGAATGAGCAGACGAAGCTGCAGTGGAAGCAGGACATCTGGAAGGATCTGAACAGTAAGTTGAAGAACCTTCAGACGAAATACCTGAACAATATGCGATTTACCAGTGCTTACGCAAAGAAGACGACCAAGGTGTCGAATTCCAGCGCGGTCAGCGTAATTACCGGTGAGGGTGCAGTAGAGGGTGTACAGAGCCTCAGCGTGGATCAGCTCGCAAAGACGGCTTATATGACCGGAAACAAAGTAACCAAGCTCGAGAGCGCGGGAACCTCCAGTCCGGATGCCTTGACGAAAATGAAGTCTCTGATGACCTTTGATCAGGATGCGGACGGAAAGGACATTTCCAAGAACCTGAAGCTGACACTGGCTGACGGCACGGAGAAGAATATTGAACTGACAGCTTACACAACGATTTCGGATATTCTGACAGAGCTTAAGGGAGCCGGACTGAATGCAAACTTTGATGCTGGACAGCAGAGATTTTTCATCAGTGCGAAGAGCTCCGGCGCGGATGGTAACTTCACACTGGCCTCTGACGATGATGGTGTACTGGAAGCGCTGGGACTGAATATTCCAGCGGAGGGCTCCAGCGAGAAGGGTGCAACCTATGTGACCGGACAGAATGCGAAGATTACCCTGAACAAAGCGGAGTTTGAGAGCAAGGACAACGTCTTTGCCATTAACGGACTGACTTTTACCGCATTGAGCGAGACGAACGGAGAGAATGTCACAGTGACGACCCAGCAGGATACGGACGGCATCTATGACATGATCAAGAATTTCCTGAAGGAGTACAACAGCATCATCAACGAGATGGATAAGGTGTACAACGCGGATCAGCTTAAGGACTACGAGCCTCTTTCCGATGACGAGAAGCAGAATATGTCCGAGAGCGAGATTGAGAAGTATGAGCAGAAGATCAAAGATTCGCTGCTCCGCCGTGACAGCACTGTCTATAATGTCAGCAACGAGATCAAGAAGAAGATGCGCGAGGGTATTGAGGTCAATGGCAAGACCATGTATCTCACAAACTTCGGTATTGAGACCCTGAGTTATTTTACGGCTGCAAAGAACGAGAAGAATGCTTATCATATCGACGGCGATGCGGATGACTCCGATACTTCCGGAAATGCAGATAAGCTGAAGAGCATGATCGCTTCTGATCCGGATACGGTTATCAGCTTCTTCTCACAGCTGTCCCAGAAGGTCTACACGAAGATGAACGATCTGTCGACTTCGATCGAGGGCTACCGTAGCTTCGGCACTTTCTATGATGACAAGAAGATGAAGAGCGACTATGATGACTATACCACCAAGATCAAAGAGCTTGAGCAGAAGCTGAATGATTACGAGGATAAGTGGTATGCCAAGTTTGCTTCCATGGAGACTGCCATGGCGAAGATGCAGCAGAGCACCAGCGCCGTTACCAGCCTGCTGGGCGGCTCCTACTAATCTGAAAGGCGGATACGGAATATGGCATTACCGAATGCATATGCGCAGTACAATAACAGCAAGGTTCTGACGGCTTCTCCGGCAGAGCTGACGCTGATGCTCTATGACGGAGCCATCAAGTTCTGCAATGTGGCGATTATCGCTGTTGAGCAGAAGGACATTGAGAAGGCGAACAACAATATCCTGAAGGTGGAGCGGATTATCGACTATTTCCGCCAGACGCTTGATATGAGCTATGAGGTGGCGCAGGACTTCGAGCGTGTCTATGCTTACCTCAGCCAGAGACTGGTGGAGGCGAATATCAAGAAGGACAAGGAAATTCTTGAGGAGGTCAACCAGCACCTTCATGCAATGCGCGATACATGGAAGGAAGTCATGAAGAGCAACAACAAATAGAAAGGAAGCCTTTCATGGAGAACAGTCTGACTATTTTATCGGAAAGTCTGGATAAAAAACTGGAGGTCCTGCAGAAGGTGCAGGAGTATAATAAGCGGCAGGAGAAGGCTTTCTCGGAGGAGACGATTGATCTCGACGGCTTTGACGCGGCAATCGAGGAGAAGGGAAGGCTGATAGACGAGATAAACCATCTTGATGCCGGGTTTGAGACGATGTACGCAAAGCTTGCCGACGAGTTGAAAAATAACCGTGAGCGGTATACCGCACAGATCAGGGAGCTCCAGCAGAAGGTGACGGCGGTCACTGACCTCAGTGTCGCAGTTCAGGCGCAGGAAGCCAGAAACAAGCAGCTTGTGGAACAGTACTTTGCGAAGCGCCGTGCCGGCATCAAGGAGGGAAGAACCTCTTCAAAGGCGGCGTATAATTATTACAAGAATATGAGCAACGCGAACGCGGTTCCACCGCGGTTCATGGACAGTAAAAAATAAGGGACAAAACAGTTGAAAAAATGCTTCGGGGATGCTACACTTTCCTTGGAAGCATTTTTTCTTTTACACTATGTGTGTCTGAAGCGAATCTGAAACAT